>DATDFV010000181.1:0-25295 GCA_036522415.1 Pyrinomonadaceae bacterium
AAATAAGCCTAAAAAGCAATTCTTCCTTAAGGATTAGTTGGCATATAGGTTGCGAAACTCTATTACAGCGCGAGCGCGTCTTCCCGACATCATTCCCCCTGCTTGAACATACAATTGCCACAATTTTCCAAAGGGAGGTACAAGGAATGAAGAAGCAAGGATTGAGCGTCCTGGCGGCAGTAGTTCTGGGTCTGGCCACCGCCGCGTTCGCTCTTGGTCAAGTGACCACCACAAAAGTTACCAAGACAGTTCAAAACCCAGATGGCACCTACACGGTTATCGAATATCCCGCCAAGAAAGAAGTGATGATCAATTTGAACCCGGTGAACATTACGGGAGCGAAGGGCGTCGCTACTATTATGCGTGATGATGATGGGACCCATATCAAACTCAACCTGACAAGTATTCCCGCCGACGTGACAGCGTTAAATTTGTACGCCGTCGATGACACAGGCGCAGTCACCCCGATAGGTCCGGTTACGATCAGCAACGGAACTGGTACGTTGACGTCAAGTGTTCCACTTAGCAAATTCATGTTGATAGCTTCACCCGATGCGTCGCTATCCACATATGGACCAAGCACCGCTGTTGTTTTCAGGAGTGCGGTACCGGAGGGCTATACGGTAATTCCGGTGAGCAGTGCTCGAGGTGAAACAGTAGCTGCGGTCGCGGCACCAACAACAGCAGCACCAACAACAACCGTAGTAGCACCAGCCACGGCGGCACCAGCAACGGCCGTAGTAGCGGCGCAAGGTGCGTATCAGGTTGCGATGCTAAATATCCCGTCTTACAAAAAAGGCGACGATACGAAGATCAAAGTTGATTTTACTGGTGCGATGACTGGTGCGCGTGCCAACGTGTTTATCACCCCACGCAAAGACGGACCGACCGAGGTCAGAGTAAAGTTCCATGATTTGAAGGAGGCACCTGCTGATCAGAAGTTCATTCTGTGGGCCGTTTCGCCTGACAACACCTTCCACCAGATTGGTCAGGTAATTAGCACTGGCGCCAAGAATGAAGCAGAGATCAAAGGCGATACTGACTTTAAAGACTTCGGTCTTTTGATAACAGCCGAGAATGCAATAGGTGCATCGCCCGTCGGCCCTGTTGTTGGGACGATTACGATCGTGCCGTAGTAAGAAGAGCACTGGTTGTTGATTAGAGGGTCGCGCAAGCGGCCCTGTTTTTTGGATCAGGTCAGAACCGAAAGGCGGTAGCGTCGGGTTCGCCGCAATCGACCTGCTGCCTGAAATGCGAACCCGACGCTACCGCGTTTCGGTTCTGACATCATCCAACAGACCTCATAAACTCTTGCAATTCCGCCTTCGTTGGCAGTGCCGGCCGTGCACCAAGAGCGGAACACTTCATCGCCGCCACCGCATTGCCCAGCTTCAAGCTCGCTTCAATGCTTTCTCCCACGAGAAACCCATAAAGCAAGCCGGCGTGAAAAGCGTCGCCCGCACCGGTAGTGTCTTTGCAACCACCCGGCGCCGAATACGCCGGCGCTTGAATAAACTGACCTTCACAGTAGATAAGCGCGCCGCGATTGCCCAGCGTCATTCCAACGACTCGAGATCCATAACGGTTTTGTAGTTCGACGAGTGCTGCTTTTGGTTCTTCTATTCCGGTCAGCCGGCGGGGAAACTCTTTCGAACCAACCAGAATATCAACCAGTGGCAGTAACTGAGGCAAACCTTCATAGATGTTGTCGATGTCCGCAGACACAATGGTGCCCGCGTCTCGTGCGTCCCTGGCAACCACAGCACAGGCCGGTGGATCGTGAGCGTCAAGATGAAGAATACGACCTTGAGATCCAAAACCGCGCGGCGCTTCGTGGGGTTTGTAAGCGAGACGGTCATCTCGATCCCACACGATGGTTCGTTCACCACTACGTGCCTCGATCGTTATGAATGCGATCTGCGTTGATGAGTTGGGTACTACTTCGACGTAGTCGATGTTCACTCCTTCGTCCTTCACAGTACTGAGTCCAAACTGTCCTTCCGGATCCGAACCAAATCTTCCGGCGTAAGCGGTGTTCAGTCCCAGGCGCTTGAGCGCGACCATTGCAGTTGCTGTTTGACCACCCGCGGAAAGTTTGTGTTCGAGTAACCGAGTCTTCGTATCGAACGCGGGATATTCCGGAACGAGGATTAAGTGATCGACAGCGTTCAGACCGAAGCCGACTGCGTCGAATGGTTTGTCAGTTGGAAGCTGAAAGGGCAAGCGCATATGACTTGAATAAGATCCATCAGCCAGTTTCGTCAACTGCCAAACTCAAATCATCGTGGCAAGCAGTCAGTACCACCTCGCGGTAGCGGGTGGGTGCGGAGCCAAACCAACGACAATACAAGCTACGCACCCACCCGCTACCGCGAGGCGGTACTGACTGCTTGCCACTACGATCCACATAACGGAGGCGAACGGACAACGAGCCGCCACTAAGTTAAAATCTCTACGTGGCTTTGGAAGAAAAACTCAAAGAGATTCCTTCCGCGCCTGGCGTCTATCTGCACAAAGACGCCGGCGGAAAAGTGATCTACATCGGCAAAGCGAAGAACTTGCGGAGTCGAGTCCGTTCCTATTTTCGTGCCGCGCGTCCATTCGATCGCAAGACAGATGCATTAGTCGAACAGATTGCGGATCTGGAGTTCATAGTTACCGACAACGAGGTTGAAGCACTCATCCTGGAGGCTTCATTAGTTAAGAAACACAAGCCTCGCTACAACATCAAACTTCAGGACGACAAGTCGTATCCACATTTGAAGCTAACCATCAACGAACCCTTTCCCAAGGTGGTAATTACGCGACGAATTCAGCGCGACGGCGCTCTCTATTTTGGTCCATTCCTGCCAGCCAGTCTGGCGCGCAAGACGATCGACGTTATCAACCGAACGTTTCAGCTGCGCACCTGTGACATCGAGATAGATGGCAAAGCGCCGCGTCCATGTTTGGAATATCACATCAAACGGTGCCTCGGTCCTTGCGTGAAGGGTCTGTGCACACTCGAGCAATATCAGGAAGCGGTGCGCGATGTCAGATTGTTGTTGGAGGGTCGCAACAAAGAACTCGCCGATACCCTCGAACACCGAATGCTGGAAGCGTCCGATCAGATGCTTTATGAACTGGCTGCCAAGTATCGCGACTTGCGAAAGACAGTAATCAGGCTTTCAGACCAACAGAAAATGGCAACTACGTCAGAGAGCGATCTCGATATTTTTGGTTATTACCGAGAAGGTCAAAAACTGGCTCTGCAACTATTCACAATGCGGGAAGGTCACATCATTGGCCGGCGTGAGTTCTTCTGGGAAGACCTTTCTCCGGATACGTTTGATCCCGCTGAATTCCTGAGCGACGTGCTATCGCAGTATTACGCGTCCGACTACGTGGCCCGAGAGATCTATGTGCCTGTTGATTTCTCCGATCGAGAGCTGCTTGAACAAGCCATGACGCAACGTCGAGGACGTCGAGTCAGGATTATCGTTCCGCAGCGTGGCGAGAAGCGCGACATGATCGATTTGGTAGAGAAAAACGCGAAGCTTGCGTTCGAACAAAGGTTTCGCGTTCTGAAGCCTGATATGAAATTGGTGCTCGAGGAATTGCAGGAGACTCTTGAGCTACCCCGTTTTCCATCCCGCATTGAATCGTTCGACATTTCTCACATTCAAGGTGCAGAGAACGTCGCCGGCATGGTGGTCTGTGACAATGGAAAAATGAATCGTTCGGAGTACCGGAAATTCCGAATTCGCGAAGTAGAAGGGGCAAACGATGTGGCATCGATGCGCGAAGTTGTGCTGCGCCGTTATCGCCGATTACTCGAAGAAGGAAAGCCGCTGCCGGATTTGGTTCTCATCGATGGTGGTAAGGCGCAGTTGAATGCAGCCGCGGAAGTCATGAGCGAATTAGGACTTGAAGCGATACCAATGGTCGGTGTTGTTAAGCCGCCGCAGCGTCACAATGAAGTTGCATATTTGATAATGAAAGGCCGCGAGGATGAGCCAATCTATCTCGACTCGCATTCATTAATATTGCGTTTGCTGCAGATGATTCGCGATGAGACGCATCGGTTTGCAGTAACCTATCATCGCAAACGGAGGGAGTTGCGTGACTTTACCTCGGAGTTGACTGCGATTCCTGGGGTTGGAGACAAACGCAAGGGAAGACTCTTGCGACACTTTGGATCGATTCAACGAATATCGCGGGCAAGCGTTTCAGAGCTGATACCGTTTGTTGGACGGAAGACAGCGGAAGAGATCTCGGACCATTTCCAAAAGCAAAAGGCACTCGCCGAGAGTGCGCAGAACTAATGTCCGACGAACTTTAGTTTGTCGATACTCAACCGACCGAGCCCTGAATTTGCAAGAACTTCCAAATCGCCAAAGGCTCGATTGGCTGCGTCACGACAAACTAAAGTTCGTCGGACATTCGCAAACTAAACCTCTCCTTTTACCCCGGCGAATTCATAACTCACATGAAGCTTCAACGAACCGTTTAGAATTTCAGCTTTGACATACTTTGCTCGAGCTTTGACTGACCCATTGCTTGCTTTGATTGGAACCATCAAAGACAACTGCCGCTCATTCACGAGCACGAGCGGATTGACCTTCTGATTAATCGCACCCTGAACAAATACAGTTATGAAATTGTTAGCGACCGGCGAGACTCCTTCCAAATTGACGCCATCAACAGTGACGGTGCCGTAAACAGTTTGTTTCGGTTCCTCAAATCGGAGATCAATTGAAGTCTGTGCCCAGCCTTTGAACTGCATGCAGTTTCCTACGAGGTTGTAACTGCCAGTAAAGGCCATTGGCGCCGAGATCTTTCCGTTATCGAATTGGACCCCGGTTTTTACGCCGCTTCCTTCAGGCAGCAGCGTTATCTTGTTGGTGCAGCCAGCTTGAAAATTTGCCTGTTCAAACTGTTCCATACCGCCCTGGAGTTTGCCCAAATTAAAGGTGGGCGTACCGAGTCCCGAAAACGTTGTTGAAAGAACGGCATCAACAAACCCCTGGTCCAGACTCACAACAACGGTACCAGGCGGATCTCCTTTCGGATCCGGCGCAGCAACCTTCACTCCGGGTGCACTGCGTGCCCGCGGTGGCCCCAGGTAGAAAACGGCTGCGCCCGCTCCGAGCAGCACGCCCAATAACAAGATAAGCAGGTACTTCATGCAATACTCCTTATGGTGTGGGACTTGTTGCCGGAGAGACCGTCGCAGTAGGTGATGGCGGCGGAGGCGCCGAATTCATGTTTGTTAGCAGTGTTCTCAAAACTGCGGCTATCGTGTTGGTCACTGCATCGACCTGTTGCCTCACCTGTGCTTCTGGAACTTTGTTCAAGCCTGCTGGCACTTCAAAGTAACTGGGATCGACATTCGTTGTAATGTCGCGCATCTCAGCGACAATTTTTGCGCCTTTGACGCCTTGAACGTTGCCGCTCGCTTCGCTGAAGAGTTCCGCGCGCAAGGGCAAGCCAGTTTCTTTATCGATGAAAATGTACGATTCCGTATTAACCTGGCCCGCTGAAGTGTTTGTGTTGCTTGTGCGAGCATACCGATACTTCACAGCTGGTCTTCCGTTAACAGGTTCGTCGCCGACCAGTTCAATACCCTGAAGTCGATCGAGATAAGCGACAAGTTGGCCTGGCGTCATCATCTTTCGCAACTGGAATCCGGTTGCTTCGGGTGTTAGCTCAGCGTATTGCTTGCGAGCCGGTGCAATCGCATATGGTGTGCCTGCGTGATCCAGATAAATCAAGTCGGATCCGTCGGGAAGTTTGAAAGACAAGCGCCGATCATCGCCGTTTTTAGCTACTTCAGCTGACAGTGGCGGGATACCAATCGCGTTTTCGCCGCCTTCGGTCTGCGCGGTGAAAACCAAAGTGGCTTTGTAAGTCTGAGGTTCACGGGCAGCCAATGTCGAGATTGGTTGGGCCGCTGTATTAGCGTTGGCCGGAGTTAGATTGGCGTTGGTTGATAGGTTTGTATTTACATTTACGTTGGATTCGCTAACAGCACCTCGTTGGCAGGCACCGACGGCCAAAAGCGTAATCAAAAGAATTGTAATCAAACCGAGGTTCGCAAAAGTTTTCATATCAACACTCTCCAGAGTTCTGCGGCAAGAACCGCAGTAAACATTCTTGATAGGGGGTTGATAGGGAAGGACCATAGGATAGCACACTCGAGGTGTGCGGAGCTTGTTCTTCGTGCTTTGTACTTTGTTCTTCGTGCTTTGTGAAGACAAAGTGACATTACGACAAAGGACGAAGCACAAAGAACAAAGTACAAAGCACAAAAACGCGATCTCGTTGACTTGTAGCTTCGTTTTAGGTAGAAGCGCATTGCTTTCACAAACCGCGTCGTGGGGAGTTACTCATGAAATCGTTACCCGCTCTTTTACTACTTGGATTTGCCCTTTCGCTTTGCAACCTGGCTAGTAAGCTTCATGGTGGAAAGTCTTCATCAGGCTCCGGCTCCAGTTCCAGTTCAAGTAACAGCGACATAACTGCTGAACACGGCGAAGCGACGCCAGCTCAGTTGGCTGCGATCGCGGGCGGTCAACCGGCCAAGTGGGAACGCCAGGGTATGTCGTGGACCGTACCTGCCTCGTGGAAGGAAACGACAAATGAATCGAAGGAGTTCGTGTGGAATTCTACTAAGGGTGAACTTGCTTCGCTAATCGTAAGTATCTCGCCAATGGGTGAGGACTTCCCCGCTGATGCAAGTATTAAAGCGGAATACGAAAGCGCGAGAACGCGAGCAAAGAATGGTGAAGTGGATGAAGTGAAGTGGATTGAAATCGATGGCATAAAAGGCGTGCAGTTTCGCGAGGCCAATCCAGAACATTCAGATGACAGTCGCCGGTTGCAATGGCTCGGGTTTCGTAAGTTTGCTGGTCAGCTTCAGCAAATTAACGTGATGCTGGCATCGAACGGAAAGGGGTTTCCGTCGCATCAGGATGAAATGTACGGAATTCTCTATTCCATGAAGATAACTCACTGAGGGTTGAGGGGCAGGAGGAGGAGGCAGGAGCGGAAAAAGCTTATTAGTCATTGCTCATTTTCCACTTCTCATTTTCCATTTGCTTTAGCTCGGAAACGCTTGAGATCGAATCAATAAGGCTGTCAGAGGTAAACGGAAAATGAGAAATGGAAAATGAGCAATGACCAATAAGCCTTTTCCTGCTCCTGCTCCTGCTCCTGTCCTGACTTGTTGACAACGCCAGCCATATCGGTAACTCTCTGCCTGTCTCCCCAGGGTTTGAGTTTGATCCTTACGCCCATCGTTTAGTTTCATCGATCACCTTCGCGCTCAATCGCCCAACAGCCCGGAGACGAAATAGCGCTAGCTCTATTAGCGGTTGGCAAAACAGGCTTCGGACCCCAGGTTCTGATTTACTCAGTTCCTTTCTCATTGGAGGTCAAAACAATGTCACGACAAAAAGCGATATGGACAGTAATGGTTTACCTCGCAGGCGATAACAACCTTACATCTGAGTGTTTATTCGCATTGACAGAGATGAAGAAGGCTCGTCCAGGCGCAAAGATTAACGTTATCGCGCAGTTCGATCCTCGAGATGACTACCTGCCTACGCGTCGTTATCACATAAATCGTAATGGTGAGGAGAGCGCACTCCTCGACGACATCATTGACGAGGCGCGTTATGACCGCGCAACCGGAGAAGTTGAATTCAAGCACGAAAGTCATCTTGCAGAAGCTCTAGCCATGCGCCGAATGCGAACGGCTGCGCAGGTTAAAGATGTTCTGGCGGGAGTAGCTGACTTAAGTACTTTGTCTTTTGTAGAGGAAGACACGAGTGACGACACTGACACCGGATCGCCTTCTACCCTCTACAACTTTCTGAGCTACTGCATTCAAGAATATCCGGCAGAACATTACATGGCCGTACTGTCTGGGCATGCAGGTGGTATCGAAACAGACTACCTACTCAAGGACGAAAGTTCGAAGGGTTCATTGACCTTCAATGAAATGAAACACGTCTTTCGCGAACTCCATCGCGATCTTAACGGCAGGGCTGTCGACATCGTAGGAATGGACAACTGTTTGATGAGTATGAGTGAGATTTGTTATGAGCTGCGCGATCATGTTGACGTAGTAGTTGGGTGCGAGAGTTTTAGTCCGGCCTCAGGCTGGCCGTATCGGCAGATCGTTGAACGGCTTCGTAAGGATTTCGTTGATGAAGAGGCTTCGAAAAGAAATTCGTTCGTTGCTGAGGCAGCGAAAGGAATTGTAGAGGAATACGTAAACTACTATTCGCCTTACTGGATGGCGGGAATGTCCGTCGCGCAATCTGCTCTGGACCTTCGAAACGTCGAAGAGTTACGCCTGCGACTAAATGATCTTGGTGAAGCGATGGAAGGTGAGCTGAAGCGGGAGCATTCTCTCAGCGACAGCCGCAAACCGTTCACAGACAATCTCGTGCTAGCTCACTGGGAAGCGCAGTCGTACAACGGTGAGCGTTTCGTCGACATATATGACTTTTGTTCTTGTTTGGAAGCGCGAATGCCGCCGCCGACGGTGAAACACCATTGCAAGGATATGCGGCGTTTTATCAGTGAGGAGTTTGTGCTGAAGTCTTGTTATAGCGGAGCGGCATACCAGTATTCATACGGCGTCTCGATCTATTTTCCATGGGCGACAGTGCTTGAGAAGTATGAGAATCTCGACTTTGTGACGGAATCACACGGCCGTGGCTGGTTAAGTTTTTTGCGAACTTATACGCAACTGACTCGACGTGAACCAAGAGGCTTCGGGGCATACAAGGCGCGTATGTCGTCAGATCAGATGGCTGAGGATCGTATGTCATCGGATCGTATGTCATCAGACCGGATGTCATCAGACCGGATGTCATCAGACCGGATGTCATCAGACCGGATGTCATCAGACCGGATGTCATCAGACCGGATGTCTTCAGACCGCATGTCATCGGATCGGATGTCTTCAGATCGGATGTCGTCAGACCGGATGTCGTCAGACCGGATGATGATGACTGAGGCAAATCGTGTAAGCAGCATGCGAAATCCTCCGGTCGTTTTCCTTCCCACAGAATGTAAGGAGAATAAGGAGCGATGCAGCAAAGATACTTTTCCAGCCCAAAGCGCGCTCGAAGACAGTAAAACGCGTCAGTGACTCTGCGACCAATTGATGATGAAATGCCGTTTTAAAAGTCATCGACGATCCAGGCTCCGGTTTCTCGGAGAGCTCGTCTTAATCCTAGGAACCTCTGGTTCTGTTTTTAGAACCGCGACTGTCGTCAGATCTGAGTTGCGACTGGAAACGAAACAGACTGCTGACCCTCAATTCCTTCTTCGTCAGGCAGACACGTCGCGCGCAAGACAGCGGCGCGAGTCCAATGTAGAAGCCATTCAGAGATACCTGGAAGCCTCACAACTGTTGCGCAATGCCGGCGACTTGGCGGGATCGGCTCAGGCTCTAACGAACGCGGGCGAAATGTATAAGGAACTGGGGGATCTCAGAAACGCTCTCCAGTCGTTTCAGGGCTCGCTCGACCTCAATAAGAGATCAAAAAACCTCTTGCAGGAAGGCGAAGCTCTTAATGGATTGGCTTCCGTTCACTTTCTTAAGGGCGAGGCCACTGCGGCGCGCGCGGAAAGTCTAAAGGCACTTGATTGCGCGAATCGGATCAAAGACGACAGTCTTAAAGCTGCAGCCCTGACAAATCTCGGCGAAAGTTTTTTTGCGTCGGGTGATTTGGCCACGGCCCAGAGATACCAGCAACAAGCGTCCGATCTCTGTAACGCATTGGGTGACGTACGGAGATTGGTTTTGTCACAAATCGCGCTTGGTTACTACAGTGTAAACCTCAGCGAGCCACAACATGCCCTGACCTACTTAGATAGTGCATTTCGTTCCGCCCAGGCAACCGGAGATATTCGCGGACAGATGCTCGCTCTCAATGCTCTGGGACTTGTGAAGTCAAAGCTCGGCCGCAAACAAGAGGCTTTGGATGATTACGCCAAAGCGCAACCCTTAGCCGAGAGAATTGGTGATCGACTCTCATTGGCAAGTATTTTGGGTGGAACTGGGACGATCTATTTTTGGCTGGGCGACGCTGAAAGGGCACGCGAATGCTACGAGCAAGCGGTAAAAACTTTTGAAGACATCGATGCCTTATGGGGGACTGCTGAGGTCAAATTAGATTTGGGCAGAATCAACAGTGCCCTGGGTAATCAGGGAAGAGCAATTACATATCTGCAAGAAGCATTAACTCTCTTTCGAGCTCAAGGCATGAAAAGGTTGGAAGCTCAGGCGCTCCGCCATATCGGGGTAGTCCAGGCTTCAACCGGTGACTATAGTAAATCGCTTCAAACATTTCAGGAGTCGATGAAGCTCAGCCGACGCCATCAAGACTACAGATATGTAGCTGATGCTCATAATCTAATCGGTAAGGATTACGAGCAGCTAAACGACAAAGAGCAAGCCCTCCAGAACTATCGCGAAGCCCTGAAGCTGAGTCGTATCGCCTTCGATCCAATTGTTGAAGCAAATTCATTGTGCAACATCGCACGACTCGAACGTGATCGAGGATCACTTGTTGAAGCTATGCAAGAACTAGAAGCCGCCGTAAAAATCGCCGAGTCGATTCGTGGCGACGTTTCTAGTCAGGACCTGCGCGCGTCGTACCTTGCAACCATCCACGAGATTTATGAGTTGTATATCGATGTATTGATGCTTCAGCACAAGCAGAGTCCTGCGCAAGGTTTCGATGCGCGAGCGTTTGCTACCAGTGAACGAGCGCGTGCACGCTCGCTTCTGGAGTCGCTGCAGGAGGGTCAAGCAGACATCCGTCAGGGTGTTGACGATTCATTGTTGGAAAAAGAACGTGCCCTTCGTGAAACAGTGAACAGTAAAGCTGAACGGCACATGAAGCTGCTGGCAGCAAAAGATTCCCAGCAAGCGGAAAAGGTCAAGAGTGAAATCGATGCCCTGACCATTGAATACTCGCGTGTTCGTGATCAAATAAGAGCAACCAGTCCACACTATGCTGCACTGATCGCTCCGGAACTTTTTACGCTGCAACAAGTCCAACGACAGCTCCTTGACCAAGAGTCAATCCTGTTGGAGTACGCATTGGGTGATGAACGAAGCTACGTATGGCTGGTCACGTCAGGGAACGTCTCCACTTACGAATTGCCGTCGCGGAAGGACATCGAGCAAGCCGCTCGTAAGCTTTATGACGACTTCGTTGCATATCAGATCGTGGCGGGGGAATCGCTGCAAGCGCGGACCGAACGTCAAAAGAAAGCCGATGAATCGCTGCCGGGCGACACCGCCTCACTAAGCAGGCTCGTGCTCGGTCCATTAGCCGGCAAGCTCGGGAACAAACGTTTGGTAATTGTTTCGGACGGCGCCCTGCAATACATTCCATTCGCGGCATTGCATGATCCTGATGCCAATTCACAGGCGCTTCAGTATTTGAATGAGAAACACGAGATCGTGAGGGAGCCGTCGGCTTCAACATTGGCCCTACTGGTCAGCGAGGCGAGGAGACGAGTAGCACCCTCAGATTCAGTTGCCGTCTTTGCCGATCCGGTGTTTGAAGTGGACGATCCGAGAGTGAAGACGGCTTCATATGTAGCAACTCCGGAAAGTCCCGAGTCCCTGCGCGTTAAAGAGGCGCTTCGAGATATCGGAATCTCTGCTGACGGAGTAGAGATACCGCGACTAATTGCGTCTAGTGATGAGGCAGACGCGATCATCAATGCCGCACCATGGGGAACCGGGTTGAAGGCGATCGGCTTTGATGCGAATCGTGGCAGAGTGTTGGGACTGGAATTGGGCAGGTACAGGATTGTTCATTTTGCTACTCACGGCATGATTAATAACGAGCATCCGGAGTTATCAGGCATTGTGCTGTCGTTATTTGATCAGCAAGGTCGTTCGCAAGACGGATTTCTTCGATTGCACGATATTTATAACCTCCACCTACCCGCCGATCTTGTTGTTCTCAGTGCGTGTAGTTCGGGACTTGGGAAGGATGTGCGCGGAGAAGGTTTGATTGGGTTGACGCGTGGATTCATGTACGCAGGTGCGTCTGGTGTGGTTGCCTCGCTTTGGAAAGTTGACGACCGCGCGACAGCCGAGCTGATGAGGCTGTTTTATCAGGGTCTGTTCAAGAAAGGACTCCCCCCGGCTGCTGCCTTGAGAGATGCCCAATTGCAAATGTCACAACAAAAAGCCTGGCAATCTCCCTATTACTGGGCGGGCTTTATCATTCAGGGACGGTACGACGAACAACTGAACGGCTCGCGCTTCGCCTATCTGTCAGCGAAGAAAATTGCGATGGTATCGGTATTCGTCGCTGTTGTGTTGTTGGGTGCAATACTAATAATCCGCGGCAGACGAAGCCATGCTAGTTAACTACAATCCGACACGGCTACTCAGAGGATCGATAGATGAAGACTCCTCATCAGCCACCCATTCATGAAGAAAAACTGGGCCCTCTCTCAGGAGTCGTTCGACGCCCTTCTAAAGTGGTTGTCCGCTGATCGCGACCAAGCCGGCCGGATATATGAAGAAATTCGTCTGCGCCTGATCAGAATCTTCACGGCTCGTGCCTGCACTGAAGCAGAAGACCTTGCCGATGAAACAATGAATCGAGTGGCCAGTAAGCTGCCGGAAATCGGCGGTACTTACTCCGGCGATCCGGCTGTGTACTTTTATGCCGTCGCTAACAATGTTCATCTCGAGTTTCTCCGGAGAAAGATTCCAGCGCCAGTTCAGATACCGGTCGACGATAGCGCAGACATGGAAGACCGATTCCGTTGTCTCGAAGAATGTCTCAGTGGGCTAAGTGCTGATAATCGCGATCTAGTAATTCAGTACTATCAGGACGAACGACAAGCCAAGATCGATCGGCGCAAGGTGCTGGCGCGACGTCTGGGTATTGCGCCAAATGCCTTGCGGATCAGAGCCTGCCGAATCCGCGCATCATTACTGAAATGCGTTGAGAATTGCTTGGGAGAAAAGATTGATTGAAATATTACGGCGAATTTGGTCATTAACAATAAGAGCGGCATCTACCACATGAAGATCTGGAAGCGAAATACCGAGAGCGACGAGGTACGACAATACTTACTGGGTAATCTCTCTGAATCGGCGAGGGAGCGATTGGAACGTCGCGTCCTTGATGAGACAGGAGTTAACGACGAAGTGCAGGCGAAAGAGGATGAGCTGATAGATCAGTATGTCGCGGGTAGGTTAAACGCTGAGGAGCGCAAACAGTTTGAGTCTTTCTTTTTGCTACCGAAAGAACGACAACAAAAGCTTCGCTTCGGCAGAACTCTGCGGAAATATTTGGATTCGTTGCCGAGCATCAAAGCAGATCAAGAGACAGGCAAATCGAAGTTTAGGTGGTTTTGGCCTCGGCCTGTTGTGGTTACATCGCTTCTAGTCATTTGTTTGTCAGTGCTCGGTGCTCTTTGGTGGGTCAATCACAGGCGAGTAACAACCGGTTTGAATGGACAAATTCTGGCGATCACGTTAGACCCGGGTTCGAATAGAGCGAACGATGGAAGAACTCAACGAATTGAGGTGCCGGGGGCCTTTGGGGCTGTTGAAGTTCAGCTCGAAATGGGAAGCAATGAATACCGCCTGTACGAAGTGGAGCTTTTAAGGGAACGTCAATTACTCAGCACTTACAAATCGCTTCAAGCTCAGAATAAGAATGGTCGGCTGGTATTGGTTTTGGTAATTCCTGCCCAACTGTTGGAACCTGGAGATTACACATTCAGGCTGAGCGGAACTACTAACTCCGGTCAAATTGAATATAAAGACCAGTACCAACTCCGCGTTACCCCAGCGCGTTAGGCTCTCCTAAAACTTCTGAAACGTTTTAATCAAAAAAATCATTCTAGTTGAAATGTTCGGTATCAGCACCAACTAGAGAGCTGAGCCTGATCACAACGAATCTACCCCACGCAACAACAATCCTCACCGCCGCCCATGCTTCAGGCATGCCTCAGTTACTAAAAGAGCGAGCGACTGACGGATCGACCAGTCGCTCGCTTTTTGCTGAACCGACTACTTCTTGATGTAGTTGCGATGAATCCACGCATCTTTTTTCTGACGGTCCCTCGTCTCAAAGAAGACACTGTCGTCGTTTTCGCGCGTTAGAAGCCTAACCCGCCGAGTTACGTCCTTTTCAGAAGCCGGCTTATCAGGACCAACCAGGAAAGCCGTAACCGCGCTCTCCTGTATAGAAATCGGCTTCGAGTTCTCTTCGAATTCCGCAATTGCTTCAACAGCGCTCGCCTTAAGAAGCTTCGGCCAGAGCTTTGTGAACAAAGCACTCGACGCGTAAACGTCCGCGCTGTTCACCTGACCATTAATCGCAAACGCGTAACCAATAACGTCTTTCTTGTTCTTTAAGAGGTTGGCAAAGGCTTGAATGTAAGTCGCTGCAGTCTCTTTGACTTTGGCATTTTCAAGGGATAGCTCAAGGCTGGAACGAGAGACAACGGCATTGACAGTTGCATTAACGTTCCGGCTGAGTTTGTCCTGGGCGGCAGTAACATTTTCCCACACGGCCTGTTGAGAATTTTCACTTTTAGCTGCCAGCTTGAGCTCTTTGGTGGAAGCAGAGTTTTCAGAACTGGCAAAAGAACCGTTCCCTTCACTCTCCCTCCTGCTCCAGCGACCTGACTCTACGCAGAACGCCGCAATTGGCATCCGGCCGGACTTAGGCGGAACAATGAAGTCCATAGAGATCATCCGGTCCTGATCCCCTCCTCGAACGATATCGCCCGACTGCACATAGACGTCCTGATTGGACAAGTTCCTGATTGCCAGTTCGTTAACATCTTTGGTTTCGTAAACGACGACCTTCTTCTGGGCGAGCGCTTCCTGAAGTGTAAGAAAACTATGCCCGGTAATGAGATCGTTGCCGTGAACGAGGAAGATGGTGAGATTTTTATGGGTGTAGGGTCCGGAGAGACGGTAGTTGAATGGGCCATCTGGGACACTGGTTGACGAAGAAACCGGTTGAGTTTGGGCAAAAGAGAGTAATCCGCAACCGAGTAACACCACGACGCAGGTGATTGAAACGATTCTTATGGACAGTTGTTTCATTGTAGTACTCCTTAACTAGCGTTGAGCTGATTTGTGCTTCGCGTTCGAAGAGGAGATTCGCGAAGTAAAGAGTTCAAACAGGGAGACAACTTGCAGTAATGAGAACGTGGGGCGGGGAGATTTCTTGCGGATTAAGACGAGGCGAGGATGCGTGATCGTTGCCTTAGCCGCGGTCGCCCGGAAATGCGAAACGTTTCGAAATTGCTGGCCACAAATATAGGAGGGTCATCTATTGCGACACTCGGGTTTGA
This sequence comes from Pyrinomonadaceae bacterium, assembly GCA_036522415.1. GTDB lineage: Bacteria > Acidobacteriota > Blastocatellia > Pyrinomonadales > Pyrinomonadaceae > PSRF01. The sequence continues at coordinate 15,358 of DATDFV010000181.1, forward strand.
GTTGTTAATTACTTGACAATTCACAAGACTGTATTAGAGTGAGGCCCCGTTTCTTGTAACCCTCGCCGCAATTCCAAGTAAAAGTCTGCCTGCACTCTTATCGCCCGAGAGGAGGAACTGATGTCAAATTCAAGAACTCCTAAAAACTGGACTGTCATGGTTTATATGGCGGGCGACAATAATCTGGACGCAGGTGGTGTATCTGATCTTCGCGAAATGAAACGGGTTGGGTCGTCTAAGCATGTTGATGTGATTGCGCAACTAGACCGGAGCGGCAGCGCGCATCCTACTAAGCGATATCATTTACAAAGCTTCGACGTTCATCCAAGACTTGCAGACGATGAACAGCAGCCAGACCTGGGCGAAACGAATACTGGTGATCCGCGTCAACTCACAGAATTTATCCGCTGGGGCATAGATAATTTTACGTCGGATCATTATCTGGTAATTATTTGGGCTCATGGTTCTGGTGTACTCGATGATGACATTTTCAATTCTGGGGAACGTGGAGCACATTCGGAGGGACGTGCAGCACGACAAGGCACGGCACGCCGGGGAGTCTTTCGCCCGATTTTTAACACTCTAAGACCAGATTTTGTAGGCTCCGGCGTTACAAGTAGATTCCTCACTGAAATGCGTTTGATTGCTCCTGACGATCAGGCTCGAGACTTTCTAGACAACGTCGAATTACAACAAGCTCTCGAGAACGTGGGACAGAAGCTTGACATTCTTGGAATGGATGCTTGCCTCATGAGCATGATTGAGGTGTGTTACCAGTTGCGCGAAACTGCTGACATCCTCGTCTCCTCACAGGCCCAGGAACCGCTCGAAGGCTGGCCCTATGAAATGATTCTGCGGCGTCTGGTGGATGATCCTTATATGAAACCACGAGAATTCGCGCATGTAATCGTCGAAGAGTTCGTAGCGCTTTACGCAGATTTTGAAGACTCGTCGACAACCTTAGCGGCGTGTGACTTGAATCAGTGTGACGCTTTGGTGAAGCATTTCGGTGAGTTAACAGAAGTCTTAATGGCGAACGCAGATGAGACCGAAGTGTTCGACGCGATTATGTTAGCGAGATACTTGGTGAAAGCAGATGACGTTATCGAATCGGTGGATCTTTTTGATTATTGCGACTTACTGCGTATGAAGTGCAAGAATGTGAAAGTACGAGCAGCTTGTAATGACTTTTTACATGCATTTGAGGAAACGCGCATGGTGTTTGAAACACAGCCACTGAAGGGCAGTGCGCAGCATTCGCATGGGTTGGCGATTTACTTTCCAACGTCTGAGGTTTCGAAGCTGTATGGTGGGCTCGACATAAACGATCCGCGGGTCACCAGATGGAAAGAATTTGTAGACATGTACGTAGAAACTCCAGGGCGATGATTTCTTGAGGTCATCAGATTTGAAAAAGAAGTCCCAAATACAATCGGAAGGAGAGCGAATTTCATGACGCCGAAGATGTTAGCTTCCAGAAGTGAACACGGGGTCGCAGAATTTAGGGACGGGGTCCTGCAAGGGGTCAGCAATGGTAGTAAACTCCCGCAGGGTAAGGGTGGCGCTAAGAAGGGCGGAAAGGGTGGCAGTAAGAAAGGTGCCACTAAGACAAGCAACCATACAAAGACACCCGCGAAGAAAACCAAAAAACCTACCAAAGGTGGGAGTAAGACAAGCATTGCCGGAAAGAAGCCGGCGAGGAAGCGGTAAAAACAAAGTATTTAAGAAACCGCTTTTCCGACCTATTTAACTGTCTAATCCGGGATGGTTCTCATTGACCATCCCGTTTTGGCCCTAAGCACGTGAAATCGTTCACCTACCGTTCGTTACGATCGAGTGGTCGTCGTTGGATAGCAACGGGCGATTTTTTCCCACTATGCTTACTCATTCGAACAACAACCCTCATTGGCGTTTTCTTGTTGCTGTTTGAATTAGTCGCGGCTCAGAGTTCCTTCGATGAATACCAGAAAAGAGCTGAAGCGCTTTCAGCTGAAGCCGACCAACTAAGACTTGAATGGAATGCCGTTTCATTTGAGAAAGCACTTAAGAAATACACCGCTGCTCGGTTGCTCTGGCACGAGCTTGGTCTCTGGCAGGAAGAGGCGCGAGCGTTTCAAGACTGCGGAGACATCTACTCATTAACTGGTAGATATCAAGCTGCATTGGATTCGTTAACTGCAGGACAACGCATTTACCAATTAAGAAAAGATTGGCTTAACGAGAGTAACGCGCTTCGCATGATTGCAGACATCTACGTTGCGATGGGGAGATATCGAGAGGCTCTTGTTTATTGTGACCGAGCACTTCAGCTTAATGAATCCAGAGACTTGCGAGTCAAAGCGGGTGTCCTCAACACCGTAGCGGACGCGTCGCATTTCTTAAGTGATAACAATCGTACACGAGCTGCGCTCCAGGAAGTGATACCCATTTGGGAAACGATGAACGACAAAGCCGGATTAGCACGAGCCTTGAACCGTAAGGCTTCAGTGCTCGGAGATGAGGGAGAAGTATTGCAAGCCCTCGAAATACGAAACCGAGCACTTTCGCTCTGCCAAGAAGCGAATGACCGCCAGTGTGAGGCTTTGACCCTTACGAGCATCGGAACGCAACTCACTTTCATTGGCGAATACGAGCGCTCACTTCAAGCTCACAGACAATCACTATCAATTTCTCAAACTATGGGTGACCGAAGGAGCGAGGCCCTCGCTATCGGAAGTATGGGTTACACGTATTTCACTCTCGGTGATTTCGATAAAGCTCTTATGCATTATGAAAGGTCCGCAACGCTATTTAAAGAAATATCCAATCCCTATGAAGAGGCAACCATGGTTGCCAATATTGGCGACGTCTACAGTGTCAACGGTAGCAATGATAAGGCGTTAGAAAAGTATCGAACCGCTTTATCTACCGTTCGGGCCTTCCAGGATAGATTGTGGGAGGCCCTGATTCTCTACGCAATGGGAGCAGCCTATTTCGACACCGGAGATACTCAACGAGCTCTTGACTCGTTTTCCCAAGCTCTTACCTTGTTTAACGATTTGCACAATCAGAGATGGGAAGCGACCAGCCTGGTTGGCTTGGGAAACGTGGCTTTAAAACTGAAGAACGTTAGCCTTGCGCGAGACTATCTTGGTCGAGCACTCGTCCTTACCCGTAATGCCTACGATGCGGGCGGCGAGGCTGTGGTCCATTACAACATTGCTCGCCTGGAACGAGACTTTGGAGATTTGGCTCAATCGCGGCTGGAAATTGAAACTGCATTAAAGATTAATGAAACCTTGCGCTCGAAAGTTTCAAGCCATCAATCTCGCACGTCTTATCTTGCTTCGGTGCACCAATATTACGAATTCTATATTGACGTTCTGATGCACTCCGCTCACCAACAACCTTCGAAAGACTTTGTCGCGAGAGGTTTTGAGGCAAGCGAACAAGGACGAGCCCGGACGCTCGTGGAAATGCTGGTTGAATCCAGTTCTGAAATTCGCACAGGGGCTGATCGCTCGTTGCTTGCACGCGAGCAGAGTTTGGAGCAACAGCTCGCCGCTCAAGACCTGAGTGAGATGAGGTTATTGCCTGAGACCAAACAGACTCGCGAAAAGGCCGAAGCTATAAGACTTGAGAAGTTACGGTTGACGACAGAGTACGAGTCTGTGCAGTCTCAAATTCGTGCCAGTAGTCCAGGTTATTCAAAAGTTCAACCTACTCCAATAACTGTCTCAGCAATTCAGCAACTACTCGATGACGATACTGTTCTCCTCGAGTATTCGCTCGGAGATGAAAGGAGTTTTTTATGGGCTGTTACTCCCGGGTCGATCTCGAGTGTTGAACTTCCCGCGAGGTCTGCGATTGAGGCGGCGGCCCGTCGAGTTTACGCTCTGCTAACAGCTCGAAACCAACAAGTTAATAATGAGAGTTCAACTCAGGCTCTCAGTCGTGTTTCAGAATCAGACGAAGCTTATTACGGTGCCGCGAAGCAGCTGAGTCAAATGTTGCTGGGTAGATTGGGAGATGCGCTGAAATGCAAACGTCTTGTGATCATTGGCGATGGTGCACTGCAATACATCCCGTTCGCAGCCCTTCCTAGTCCCGAAACGCCAAATGTCAACTTGATTAGAGAAACGCTTAACGATCGTTACCAGATCATAAATCTCCCGTCTGCTGCGGTGCTCGCGGTACTTCGTCGCAAAGAAGTAGAACGCCAGTCTCCGAAACAGGCGATTGCGGTTTTCGCGGATCCAGTGTTTGACAGGAGCGATGTGCGCGTAATTTCGAGGCGGGGATCGCGAAATCGGCCACCAGTCCAAAGCAAGCCGATAGAATCGAGTCTCGGACGTTCATTGCGAGACGTAGGCTTGAATCCAGCCCTCAATATTCCTCGGCTTGTTTTTTCCAGGCAGGAAGCTGAAGCAATCTTTGGTTCCAGTCCCCGCAGCCAGGCATTGAAGATCCTTGATTTCAACGCTAGCCGCCGAACGCTTGCGAATACGGATCTCTCGCAATTCAAAATCATCCATTTCGCAACCCACAGTCTGCTAAACAGCGAGCATCCGGAGATGTCGGGAATTCTGTTATCAATGGTTGATGAGCAAGGTGCAGCACAGAATGGCTTCATTCAACTCACTGATATCTATAGGCTCAATATGCCTGTAGAATTAGTTGTACTAAGTGCCTGCCAAACAGCTCTGGGCAAAGATATCCGAGGAGAAGGACTGGTCGGATTGACCCGTGGATTCATGTACGCCGGAGCAGCTAGAGTGGTTGCGAGTCTATGGAAAGTGGACGATGCTGCTACGGCGGCCCTGATGGCGCAATTCTATAAGGAGATGTTTCAAAACGGTAAGCGTCCCGCAGAGGCGTTGCGCGCCGCACAGATATATATTTCCCAACAGCCACGTTGGCGCTCGCCCTACTTTTGGTCAGCATTTGTTTTGCAGGGAGAATGGCGATGAATTTCTACGATTACCACGTTACTTCTCCTCTATAATCGCTCGGCTCGCCCTAGATACTTTTTCCCGATGGAGCATGTCGTAGTTTGAGTTCACCCGATCTGGAATCAACCGCTCAACAAACGACGGGAACTTCAGCGCCGGTCAAACAAAAATGGTCGCTAACCCAGGATGCTTTTGACACGCTGCTGAAGTCTTTCTCCGTTGACCGAGAACAGGCTGGAACGCAATACGAGATCATGCGCCGCAAGTTGCTGCGTTTCTTTGAATGGCGATCTGTTAGCGGGGCTGAAGAATGCGCTGACGAGACGATTAATCGTGTGGCCCGGCGTATTCAGGAAGGACAGGCTGTCGAGAATTTGCAAAGCTACTTTTATGGTGTGGCGCGAATGGTTTTTATGGAAGCCATCAAGCTGCGGGAGCGTGCACCGGTTGCTTTGGATGACGCCTCTCAAAGCTTTAGAGAACAAGTTCAAGAAGAGAGATCGGCAGACACGCGCCTGCGTTGTTTTGACGACTGTCTTGAAAATCTCCCACCTGAAAGTAGACAGTTGATTATGGATTACTATCAGGAAGAACGGCGCGCAAAAATTGAATTCCGGCAGGACCTTGCGAATCGACTGCATATCCCTCTGAACGCCTTGCGCATTCGTGCTCATCGAATACGAATGAGCCTGGAACGATGCATAACGACTTGTATGCGGGCCGCCGATATGTAATAGAAACGCGTCCAACGACACTTTAAATGGGGGGCGAAACGGTTGGCTGGCCATGATAAACGTGCCAAAACGATGAGTTATCTTCTGAGCAATCTTTCAGAGGAAGAAAAGCGCAAATTAGAAGAACAGTTTTTCTCTGATGATGCTGAGTTTGAAGAATTCGAGATTGCTGAAGACGAACTCGTCGATTTGTATGTCCGAAATGAATTGTCGGACGATGATCGACAGCACTTTGAACAAAACCTTCAGAGTTCGCCTCGTTTGAATGAACGATTAAATTTCGCGCGTTTACTGGTAAACAAGACGACCAAAACCGCAAGCCCTGAAATAAGTTTACAAACCCCCGCAAAGTCAAATACCTCTTTGTGGAATTGGGTCCTGGGAAATTCACCCTCAGGATCTCTCACAGACCGCCTGATACCTCTTACCGCCCTTAGTCTCATACTAATTGCCGCGATAGTGTCACTTGCGGGTTGGTTAAGCTTGCGTAACACCAATCGGCAATTGACAGCCGAACGCGCTAAGGTTGAAACGGAAAAGAGCAATCTCGAGCAGCAGGTCCAAGCCCAAAACTTGCGGACAGAACAACTCGCTTCTCAGTTACAAGCTGAAAACGATCAGCGACGGGCACAAGACAAATTGATTGCAGAGCTCCAGGCGAAAATCAAGGTAAACGACTCGAGTATCGCTTATCTGGCACTCTTGTCAGGAACTGTGCGAGGTGATGCGAACGGAAATCGGCTGGTTATCGGTCCAGGCACCTCACAGGTGAGACTGACGATCTACGTCGGCCGTGTTGAATATGAGAAGTACACAGTGAGCATTAGTACGCCCGAGGGTAGAGCCGTTTATACCAACACGAAATTGAGGCCACACGATAAATCAGCAAAGGCAACAGTTAGCGTTCAAATCGCTGCCACTCTATTGTCTCGTGGTGATTACATAGTGAAAGTTGAAGGGCTGACGCCCACGGGCGGATCAGAGTCCGTCGCCGATTACTCGTTTCACGTTGAAAAGCGATAGCCTTCCTCCCGGCAAAACCCATCGTTTCCGGTGAGCAAATCCTATCCTGAAACAATCGACACATCCCTTAGAAACGTTTTGAGGACTTCTATCATATGTCGGTGACTAAAGATTTCAGATCTGTCTGAAACTAACATCACGATCAAGATTCAGCCTTGCCCCCGGGCCCGCCCGCCGAGTCTAGTCTTGCCTCGACGGTCTGCTTCAGAGCAAGACCTATCCTTGAGGAGAATGCCCATGTGTAACAAACGCATACCCATAAACTGCATCGTACCGCCTCACATGCTCAAAGCGATGCTCAATAGTGACGATGAGCGGGTCCGCGACTCTGCCTTTCGCACACTAACTACCTCGGAGCGAATTCGGGGTGAACGCGAGATATTAGGCGCAGTGCGCTCAGCGATGATAACTAACCCTCTGGGAAAGAAACACCGCTCGATTTACGACGCCAAGCATAAGAGACTGTCGCCCTCGCTATTGCCCGGTACTCTGATTCGAGATGAAGGCCAGGCAGCAACTGCCGATCCTTCTGTTAACCAGGCTTACGATGGTTTGGGTGCAACGTATGACTTCTACAAAAATGTTTTCGGACGCAATTCGATAGATGGTCATGGAATGCGATTGGTAGCGACTGTTCATTTTAGCAAGCGTTTCAACAACGCCTTCTGGAATGGCAAACAAATGATTTTTGGAGATGGCGACAACGTTGTTTTCGTGGACTTTACTCGTTCTCTGGATGTTATTGGCCACGAGCTCACTCATGGCGTCACAGATTTCGCATCGGGACTGGAGTATCACAATCAATCGGGAGCTCTTAACGAGTCCATGTCCGATGTCTTTGGTTCGTTGGTCAAGCAGTACACCAATAAACAGACAGCCGAGCAGGCTGACTGGCTCATTGGATCTGAGATCATTGCACCAGGAATTCAGGGAAAGGCGCTCCGCTCAATGAGGGCCCCGGGCACTGCCTATAATGATCCGAGGCTTGGAGGTAAAGATCCTCAACCTAAACACATGCGAGATCTTGTTGATTTACCAGACGACGAACTCGATGATTTCGGCGGTGTGCATATCAACTCGGGAATACCCAACCATGCTTTCTTTCTTGTTGCTCGCCGCTTAGGCGGTTTTGCCTGGGAGCAGGCCGGCGCTATCTGGTATGAGACTCTGCATCAACTCTCTGCAACTTCAGATTTCCAGAATTGTGCGGACATTACCGCTCAGGTTGCGGGCGCAAAATTCGGTATCGGCAGCACTCAGCAACTTGCAGTGATTGCAGCCTGGGATGAGGTAGGTATCAAAATTACCGTGCCCCAACAAGTCGCTACGACATCTCAAACGTGGTATCGTGCGAACGGTGGTAATGGCTTCGAACTGAAGGATCGCCTGGCAGCAATTTCCGAAGAACTGCGCCTGGCAGCCGACCGAATTTGATGATCCGGACCGTCTCGGCGAAATCGCGAACGGCGTTGATTACATCGCACATCGATGTGTGTTCAAGCGAGGAGCGCGGAGTTGTGCGAAGAGCACCTTAGCGACATTGTGATCTAAGACTACTGGATTCAAATGAAGATTGAATTCTCACGATCAGGAGGAATTGCCGGTCCGGCGGTGGGACGAAGCGTTGAAATAGACACTAATGATCTGTCAGCCACCGACGCAAACGAATTGGCGCAGTTGATTAACAAAGCAGATCTCGCAAAGCAAAGAACACCTTCAACGAGCCGTCCTGTACCTGACGCCTTTCACTATCGAATCACGGTTAGTGATAAGGGGCAGAGTCATACGATCGTTACTTCTGATGCGGATATGCCTGAACATGTACAGCCGCTGATCGATTGGTTGATTGACTGGTCAGAGAGAAAAGGCTGAGACTCGCCGGTAATAGCGATCGTCTTTCTATTCAAGCACCGTGGGTGCGTCTGCGTGAGGCACAAAACAGGCCCTGCATCGTGCTTCGTATTTATCGGCCGCACCCACGGCTACGCGTTCCTCGGATTCAAAGGTTCGTTGTGAGTAATTCGCAGGCTGGCCACATTTCATGCAGATAGCATGCGTCTTGGTGATGTACTCGGCTATGGCTAGCAGTTGTGGCATTGGTTCAAAAGGCTTGCCGGTGTAATCCTGATCAAGGCCCGCAATGATCACACGCACCCCGCGTGCGGCTAGTTCATTTGCCACGTCCACGAGCTCTTCATCAAAGAATTGACCCTCATCAATTCCCACTACTTCCGTATCAGGTTCAGTTTTGTCTCTGATTTCTGAGGCTGAATGGATGTTTGAGGATTCGTGTCGCATCTCGGAATGCGAAACGATGTGGTTGTCAGAGAAGCGAGAGTCAATTAACGGTTTGAAGACCTGGACTTTTTGTCTTGCAATCTTTGCCCGACGCAGACGGCGAATGAGTTCCTCCGACTTTCCGGAAAACATCGATCCGGCAATGACCTCGACCCAACCCACACTCGACCGTTGATGCGGCGGCGGATCTTCGTGATTAACTTGTGCTACGAGTTCGTCCATGTTTGGTTTCGTAAGATTTTCGATCAATATTCAAGGGTCTTTTGCAATGCCTTAATCTCATCGTTACGCTTCACAGGATCCCTCCAAATTCCATTACCGATTTTTTATTCGTGCACCAAGCCAGTCAATGACTCACGAATACAACTTCGGATTATAGAACGGCGCAAACGCAGCGATCAGCGCCAACTCAAAGCTAAGCGATCGAGTAACTAAATCTCGAGATAACACGCCCCATGCTCCTTGCTTGCTTCTGATGTCTCTTCCGCCAGTGACTTCATCAATCACTACGCCCAATTCTTTTCGCCCTTCGACGACACTCTTCACGATGTCAGCAGGAACGGTAATTGAAGGCGCTGCTCCGAATGCGCCTTTGTCGCTGCCATCAGTTGCATAAGCCCAGCCGCGAAGAAAAGTATGCCACTCACCTTCAATCGATACTGAGTGAAATCCTCCCTCGAGGCCGACGTAAATATCGGCTTGAAGGTGACGCGCCTTCAGTGATTCCTGAGCGGCAAAGGCTCGCTCGCGCGCACCCTGCATGAGTTGCCAATCTGTGAGTGGCATTGACGGCACACTAACCTCCACGCGACGAGCCACAACATTGGCGTTCGCCCATGCGGGATCAATTGTCGCAACTCGTGCGACGCTTGCGCGTACAGCCATGATCTTTGCTGCTCGATCGGAACCTAAGGCGATAGTTTTGGTCGGCACTGAAACTTTATCGAAGACT
>DATDFV010000182.1:0-2329 GCA_036522415.1 Pyrinomonadaceae bacterium
ACTCAATTCAGATAGGCATCCGTTTCGGCTTTAATGATCGCGTAACAGTGGCAGGATTTCGCTTCAAGGCCCCGGCGATTAAGAATTGTAATCACTCCTCGACTGTAACGAATTAGTTTGCCGGACTGTAGCGCGCCGGCGGCCTTGCTTACCCCTTCACGCCTGACGCCCAACATGTTGGAGAGGAATTCCTGGGTCAACGGAAATTCTTCCAATCCCAGACGATCGTTTGTCATCAATAGCCAGCGCGCCAGTCGGGCGTTAACCAAATGAAAGCGGTTGCACGCAGCTGATTGAGAAACCTGAGTTAGTAGAGAGTGCGAATAACGGTGCAGGAGGCGATGAAAATTGCCAAGCCGGTTTGCTTCCGTGCGTACAGCCGCCGAACTCATTCTCATTGCTGTGCCCGAGCCTTGCACCAGAGCGCGTGTTGACGAAGAACCGACCCCCATAAAGACGGCCAGGCCGGCCATACCTTCATTTCCCACCATTCCCACCTCAAGCCACGATGTCTCTGATAGTTCTGAAATCAAGGAGATTATCGAGTCGTTAGGAAAATATACGAACTTAATCACGTGGCCGGGTTCGTACAATTCCTCCCCCAAAACCAAACTGACGGTCGTCAACTTGGGCAACAAACGCTTGTATTCATTTTTCGGAAGCGTGGCGAGCAGCCGGTTGACACCCGGATTGCCATTAGTGCTAGTTAAAAAGGCCAATGTTGTAGACTCCTGGTACGCATACCGCCCATCACGCTAAACAATACGTAGCCCCAGGTCTGTGCGCCAACACACATACCGCCTGATGCGAAAGGCCGACAGAAAGCTAGTGTCCTGTTTCTAAAGTTCGCTGACAAAAGCGAGCGACACTTGCCAGAATCTCGTCAGCAGTTTTTGTCCAGATGAATGGCTTTGGTTGCTCGTTATGAGTATCGATGTAGTTGCGAATAGTTGTTTCCAAATTGCGGGCGCTGCGAAAAACGCCGCGGCGTAGTTGTTGTTCGGTTAACAACGCGAACCAGCGTTCGACGAGATTGAGCCAAGAGGCGCTGGTGGGAGTGAAGTGAAGGTGAAAGCGTGGTCGCTTTAGTAGCCAGCGCTGAATGGTAGCGGTCTTATGTGTACCGTAGTTGTCGAGGATCAGATGCACGTCAAACTCTGCAGGTACTTCCGCTTCGATCTTATCCAGGAACTTGCGAAACTCCAGGGCGCGATGACGGCGATGAAGTTGGCCAATCACCTTACCAGTTTTAGTGTCCAAAGCAGCAAAGAGCGAAGTCGTACCGTGGCGCTTGTAATCATGGGCGCGGCGTTCTGCTTGTCCCGGACGCAGCGGCAGAATTGGTTGCGAGCGATCCAGTGCTTGAATCTGAGACTTCTCATCCACGCAAAGAACCAAAGCTTTATCAGGCGGAGCCAGGTAAAGTCCCACTATATCTCGCACCTTGTCGATGAAGAGCGGATCCGTGGAAAGTTTGAAACTCTCGCTGCGATGGGACGCCAAAGCGAAAGCACGCCACACCCGGTGGACACTGGTACTACTCAAACCGCAAGCAGCCGCCAGCGAGCGCGTGCTCCAGTGCGTAGCGTTCTTGGGGGTAGACTCCAAGGTCATCGTCAGCACCCGTTCCACTTCAGCATCACTCAGGCGGCGCGGTGTACCTGGTCGTGGCTCATCCAACAAGCCATCAACCCGCTTGTGCAGAAAGCGACTGCGCCATTTGCCAACCGTTTGCTTGGTCACTCTCAAGTTTTTCGCGATCGTCGTATTACTCTTCCCTTCAGCACACGCCAGAATGATGCGAGCCCGTTGGGCCAGCGATTGAACCGTCTTCGGCCGTCGTGCCCACTGTTGCAAAGTTTCACGTTCAGCGTCGCTCAAGTTCAGAGATGGTATCGGTCGTCCCATTCGTATCAGTTCCTCCTTTATAACTGATACGTAAATGGTCGACTAGTTGTTATGCGAACTTTAGAAACAGGACACTAGCAAGAAAACAAATGACCATGGATCGGAAGAGCAAGAAACCAGATCCATCGTCAACTTACTACAACATACACGTACATGGTCATAACTATGGCAACATTCAACAGGGCGGCAAAGGTAATAGCCAATCGTTAAGTTTGGCTCACAGAACTGATAATGAGAATAAGTAACGACGCCAAAGAGCTGGCTGGCAGAAGGTTTATACAAGCTGCTCAAAGAATTTCCGCTGAACACTACAGGAATATTCAACAACATGAGCAAACGATGCCCAGGGGCGGCGCAAGGCGAGGCGCAATCGATAGTGAGCACCTGAACATGGCCCGAGAAATAGCCGAGTCCTACGTCG
>DATDFV010000183.1:0-2823 GCA_036522415.1 Pyrinomonadaceae bacterium
CCGCCGCAAAGAACTCAGCGGCAATCTCGCCGCGCAACAAGCGGTCCCGGTTCTTGCTGAAGGTCGTCGCATCCCAAACGCGGTCGTCCATATTCAAGCCCACGAACCAGCGAAACAACAGGTTGTAGTTCAACTGCTCCATCAGCATTCGTTCGCTGCGTACCGAGTAAAGCACTTGCAAGAGCAAGGCCCGCAGCAAGCGCTCCGGCGCAATCGAAGGTCTGCCCGTGCGCGCATACAACTGGTCGAAGCGTGGCGACAGTTGTTTGAAGATTTCATCCGTCATCTGGCGAATGGGTCGCAAAGGATGATCGGCCGGCACACGTTGTTCTGGCGAGATGTAACTGAACATCGCCGCTTCTTGTTCGTTTTCTCCCCGCACTCTGCTCCTCCGTCTTTGGCGTTGGACCAGATTATAGTTGACCGTGATCAAGCTGCGAGAAGAATGTTTAGTTTTTCAGCAGCCTGCTAGCTAACTAGACGAAAGGAACATGTAGCAATTCGACAGATTGCTGCGAGCTTATGTGCGATGGAGGGTTAGGTAGGTTGGTGTGAAGTTATGATTTAGAAACTCACTGACTGGTAATAATAATCGCGCGCGAACTGTGATTAGAGGGTGTAAATAGTTTTGTGTAAATGGTCATTGAGCGACTAACCGGTTAAGGTTGGCGCAGGAGAAAAGATGACCATAGACAACGAGCTCATTGACAATCTGCTGAAAGACTACAAAAAGCCTGAGGACATCATCGGCGAGAACGGGCTGCTGAAGCAATTAACGAAACAGTTGCTGGAGCGGGCGATGGCGGCGGAGTTAACCGAGCACGTCGGTTACGAGAAGCACGACGCGGCCGGGCACAAAAGCGGCAACTCACGCAATGGCAAGTCGGCCAAGACACTTAAGGGCAGTTTTGGCACGATGCCGATCGAAGTGCCGCGGGATCGCAATGGGAGCTTCGAGCCACAGATCATTGAGAAGCATCAGACGCGCTTCACCGGCTTTGACGCGAACATCATTTCGCTGTACGCACGGGGCTTATCAACGCGTGAGATCCAGCAGCACCTCGAAGAGATTTACCACGTTGAAGTGTCGCCGGCCTTGATCTCGAGCGTGACGGACGAAGTGATTGAGGAAGTGAAGACGTGGCAGAACCGGCAGCTTGATGCGGTCTACCCGATCATGTATCTGGATGCGATCCAGTTCAAAGTGCGTGATGGCGGTCACGTGAGAAACAAAGCGGTTTACCTGGCGATTGGCATCACCGTGAGCGGGCTGAAGGAAGTGTTGGGCTTGTGGATCGCGCAGACGGAAGGAGCCAAGTTCTGGCTGCAAGTGGTGACGGAACTAAAGAATCGCGGCGTCAAAGATATCTTTATCGCCTGCGTGGACGGACTAAAAGGTTTTCCCGAAGCGATTGAGAGTGTTTTTCCGCAAACCGAAGTGCAGTTATGTATCGTGCATCTGGTGCGGCACTCGCTGAACTATGTGGGCTGGAAACAGCGCAAGGAAGTAGCGGCGGATCTAAAGACAATCTACAGCGCCGCGACCGAAGCGGAGGCTGAACAAAAACTGGCTGAGTTTAGTTTGAAGTGGGACGCGAAGTTTCCCACCATTGCGAAGTCCTGGCGCAGCAACTGGGCGCGCGTGATTCCGTTCTTCGCACACCCGCCCGAGATTCGGAAGGTGATCTACACGACCAACGCGATTGAATCGCTGAACATGTCGCTGCGCAAAGTGACGAAGGCGCGCGGCTCGTTTCCCAACGATGAAGCGGTCTTCAAACTGCTCTACCTGGCGCTGCGCAACATCGCGAAGAAATGGACCATGTCGGTGCACGACTGGAAAGCCGCGCTCAACCGCTTTGCCATCGTCTACGAAAACCGACTGCCGGTTGAATAGCCGAGATTCAGGAAATGAAACTACCAGGCAAAAATCCGGGCTATGGAAACGGTGGAAAAACAAACTGCGTTTTTCCACCGTTCCCACAGCCCCTGCTACTAGTAATAAATCAAGATGAAAAGCAGTTGACCTTAAACAACCGATGATCGTTTACACAAAATATTTGACGCTACCTACTTCACAAGTCCTTGCGGCCGAATATATTCGCTGGTTAGGACCCTTATGCGTAGCCTTTGTCCTTTCATCTCCACGCTTCCGATTTCAACCATCTTATGCGTATGCTTTCGCCTCACTTCAACTACTGTCAGCGACCGATTTAACATTCCCTTGGCGGATTTCTTTGCTAGTTTATCTACGGCCTTATTGTGAACATTTTTTGAATGGCCTTTGACCCAGTGAATGTTAACTCGCAGCGGTGCGCACCTCTTGATTAGCTTGATGAGTTCCTTCCAGCGATCGGCGTTGACTACCGGACGTCCATCTCGATTGGTCCATCGATTTGATGACCAGCCAAACATAGCCGTTTTATAGTTGCCAGAGACATACTGCGAATCCGTGAATAATTCAATGCTGTTAAATCTGGCAAGGTCATACGATTCAAGTGCGATCCTGAGCGCCAATACGGCGGCGAAGAGTTCCATTTGGTTGTTGGTTGCTCCCTTGTAACCCAGCTCCTCTCGATCATCGATCACTTCCGCGCCGTGTTCATCGACTGTTATGAAACGAATACCAATCCCGCCTCGACGGGGACTCTGATATGACGATCCATCTGTATAGATGTTTAATGCGTCCTCTTTCATCATTGCCTTCTCATCTAACGCAAAGCTAATTCATCTTGTGCGTCGTTTCAAACATTCTGCACTGTTGGTGCGCAAACTGTGAGAAAGCGAGCTCTTTCCTTCTCACAGATAACGCGTCCATTTAAG
>DATDFV010000184.1:0-13971 GCA_036522415.1 Pyrinomonadaceae bacterium
AAAAGCGCTTAGGTCAGCATTTAACCTGTCAATTTCGGTCAATCATCGATCGAACGTAAACCTCATTATCAGAACCACTTAACCGGGATCTTTGCCTTCCTATCAAGGCTTGGCGTTCAGCAGTTAACGTGGCGACGTACAGCGATGAATATGTGGACATCGATAAGCCGAAACATAGCAGCAGAACGTCGATGAACATATGCTACATTGTGAAGTATCTCGATCATAGTCTCCGGATAACTTGTCGAAAGATATTTACCACTTCGCCGATTTTCAACTGGACTGGGGAAGACTTATACGACCGCTCCGAGCGCATCGGATTGAAGATCCTTCAAAGAGATCGATCTCTGGTGAGGCGCCAAAAGACTTCGTCCTAGAACAACCTCGAGCGGGCAATCGTCAGCCTCAAAATTGGATAGGTTACATCGCGAAAGTAGGCGCCAAGCGATATCCAACTGAGTCCATTACAGAACAGCTCATGACCCGTATAGGTCAGCTATGCGGATTACGGATAGCAAATTCAAAGTTGGCAATTGTCGATGGACAATTACGCTTCTTAAGTCAGTACTTCCTCAAAGATGGAGAGGAGTCGCTCGTGCATGGTGCCGAGATCTTCGAGCCGATTCTAAGTAAAGAATTAGTCAAAGAAATTGCGGAGAAAAGAGGGGAACGCGAATTCTATACCTTTCAGATGGTAGAAGAAGCAGTGAGGTCGTCATTTCCACAACATGCAACAGCAATCATGCGTGGATTCGTGAAGATGCTTGCGTTCGATGCGCTTGTCGGAAATCAGGATCGCCACTTCTATAACTGGGCGATTGTAACCCCCGTCAGAAAAAATCTGCCTCCGCGGTTTTCTCCGATTTACGACACAGCCCGTGGCTTGTTCTGGAATATGGATGAACCGGGGATCAGACAACTCCTAAACAATCCCCCGAGTCTAGACGGCTACATTAATCGCAGTCATCCGATGCTTGGTTGGGACAAATATGGCAAAGTCAAGCACTTCGAATTAATTCAGCTTGTTTGGGAGAATCGACCAGAATACCGAGAGTGCTGCCGACGATTTTCTGCAACGACATTTCGCGAAAAGAGCCGACACCTATTAGACTGCGAATTCAAACACCTAATGAGTACCGAAAGGCGCGAATTAATTAAGAGATCCCTTGCGCTTAGGCATCGTAGATTGTGTGAGGCAGTATCTAAATGCTAAGGTACCAAAACGGTATGATAAAGGCTTTCTCAAAATTGAGCAGGAAACTTCTGGGACTCTCGAGGCAAGTCGAGGTACCTCAAGGTATTCGCGCCGAGTTTCTGCTCAAGTACAAGGACATTCCGATCGCAACTCTCTCGTTAAGGGACGCTGAGTGGACTTTCCAATACACCGTGCAATTTCGTCACCAAGATGAATTGCGTCCCATCGTCGAATTCCCAGATGTGAACAGAACCTATTCAAGCGAAGCCTTATGGCCGTTTTTTCAGATGCGAATTCCTAGCCGATCACAAGCATCGGTTGAAAGGATTATTCAGTCTGAACAGATTCAAGAAAATGATGAAGCCAAACTACTTTCGAGATTTGGCAGGCTCACTATAGCCAATCCTTACGAATTGGTAGTTACTCCTCAGTCAATTTCTAAGAGCGTCTAAAACTCGTTTTTCGGAGCAATCAAGATTTATCTAGCCTTACACGCTGTGAGAGTAAAGTTCTGTCATTTCAATCCTAATCAAGTAAAGGCGAGATGAAAACGCTTACAACTGAAAGCTGATGAAGTGCAGGCCACACAGAGAATTAAGGCACGTTAGCTAGCAAACTAAGGTTTTTCTCTTAACGATGTCTCAACATTTCCAGATCTTATTGAAACACTTATGGATGCACTTTCGCAGTAACGTCCACGATCAGTCGACCTTCTTTGATCTGAATAATGACACCACCAACGTCCTTTCGCTCGTTTCCGTCCTCGAAAACAACGCGTGCTCCTGACGCCATTAGTCGAAAGGGTTTCTGATTGAACCGAAGTCTCTCAGCGTAAATAGTTAAATTGTCATAGCTAAAGACCGCATCCATATAAGTTGCTTCTCCATCAACGATGCGCTTTGTCACGAACTGAATAACACCGCTCAATCCCGATTTAGGCAAGACTTGGATTTCGTCGAACTTTGGAGGCGGGGCAACTGCCTCTGGTAAATGGTTACTTGAAACGCTCGTACCTCGAGCCAACACACGTAAACTTGGGACGACATTGATCGTTATCGTCTTCCCAGCGATCACATTGAATTTCGCACGATGAAAGGGATAGAAACTCGGAATTCTAGTGGTTATGTTGTAAGTACCCACTGGCAAGACAACACGGAACTGTCCCTGCTCATCTACCGTTGCCTCTGTGACACCGGTCTCGCCTTCCAACAATACAATCGGTTTCGGCAATAGAATTATTGACCCTTGTTGATCCATTACCGTACCGACGACAGTTCCCGTGGAGGTAGGCCTTATCTGCGACCTTGCTGTGCCGCAGAAGCAAAAACTAAAGCACAATGAAATAAAGAGGCTAGCGAGTATGGCACGTCTATTCATGGTCGGACCTCTCTGCGAAGATGAGCCGTTACATACTTCAATCTAAACAAACCAAAGGAATCGATCGGGTGATTCCTTCACTGTCCCGAGTAAAGCCATAGAATGAATCCTCCTAAAACCAGAATGCCGATAAAAAAAGAAGTTGATAGCAGATGATTTTTTGAAGAGTCGGCCACAGATCACCACCTAGTGAAAGGGATAAAGTTTCACGCGGGAGGCTAAGTTGTTTTCTGGGCAGAGCTGACGTCTCAAATAAATGGGCGTCAGGTTAATTAATAACGTACTTATATAGTAGTCGCTGAAAAGTAAGCTATCTGAAATATCTACTCCTTCAAACGCATATCTCGAAAGCTACCCTATCGCGACTTTGAGACGAAGGTATCCGGCACATTAAGGTCTGGATCATTAATTACTGCGATTAGCGACGCGACGTCGCCTATATTTTTTCCTAACGTTGCAGGCTCAATACGACAAGCAGTGAGAGCTTGGGGTAATGCCTCAATCCGTAGTGTGTGTCGAGCGGGTGCTAGCAGTCGCTCGCCCAACACCACTGCCAAAGACCCAAGCACGATTGCCTGCGGGTTGAGCATATCGATTAAGAGCGCGAGTCCTTTGCCAAGCCAAATGCCAGCCTCGTAAGCTACCGCCAAAGCCTCTTTATCGTCCTCGACCATTGATTGGATTAAATCAGTTATTGAAGACTCGTGATTCCACCTCGACGGAAAGATTTGTTTCGCCAGTTGCAGCATACCAGCCCCAGAGCAGAAGCCTTCCCACGACCCTGCTTTACCGTAGCCAATAGGTCCGTTGTAAGAAAGGCGAATATGTCCAACTTCACCTGCGAGCTCGTTAGCACCGCGCAACAACTGACCGTTAACAATAATGCCCGCACCCAAGCCTGTGCCCATTGTCAAAAAAACGAGATGCTGTAACCCAGTCCAATCTCGACCAATACCGAATCGATATTCAGCAAGTGCGCCAGCATTGCCGTCATGCTCAACTCGAACTGGTAGGTTTGGAAAGCGGCGTTCCAATTCCGACTTCAGATGGACGCCGTGCCAACCAGGTAGGTGGGGTGGATTCTCAAGAATACCCTCTGCGATTCTAAGCGGGCCACCAATAGAAACAGAGATCGCCGATACAAATCGACCGGCCTCGCTCGCTCTTTCGATTGTTTGCTCTATGGCATCTGACAGTGAAGGAATGGTTTCATGAAAGGAATTATCCGCATGAGTGGGTCTTTGCACGCGCTGTAGAATTTCCGCATCGTAGGTGCCCTCGACGACCACGGTTTTGGTACCACCAATATCGAGACCGATTATTGTGCGTGTATTGGTCATGAGTTGTTAAATTGTCCGATATGCGTCTGTCTTTGTCGTGAGATCGCAGACACGAACAATCATTAATGCAAGCGACAGAAAACAACGCCTCCTCTTTGGAACCCGACAAGCTAAAGCATATCGGACATTATGGTTTTACAAACGCGAGACTCTTACGCGATCTATCGCAACTGCTACAACAATGATAGTGCCTATGATCATCTCCTGAATATAGTTGGCCCAGCCCATTTGCTGACACCCGTTTCTTAGGAATGCCATGATCAGTGCCCCAATCATCGACCCGAGAATGCTTCCCTCACCGCCGTTGAGACTGCCACCGCCGATCACTACTGCTGCAATGATATCGAGTTCGGCCCCTACCGCTACTGTTGGGTCACCCTGTCGTAATCGCGACATCTGCATGACTCCGGCGAGGCCAAACAACAAGCCAGCCAATGAATAAATCCAGATCTTTAAGCGATCCGTATCGATGCCACACGCACGAGCTGCTGCTTCATTTGAACCGATCGCGAAAACGCGGCGGCCGAATATTGTTTGTCTCAGTACGACCGCAGTTACTATTGCTAACAATAGTGCCAACCAAACACCTGGTGCGACAATCATCCATAAGTGAGATGGGATAGTTACCGCGAGTTCGTTAGCCCATGTCTGAGGGATGTTGACTGTCTGTTCACCGGCAATCCATTTGGCCGCGCCACGAGCAACACCAAGCATTCCGAGCGTGGCAATGAATGGGATCACTTTCAAACGAGTAATTGCAGTCGCATTCACAAAACCAATCATGCTACCTGCAAGAATGCCCGCGAATACTGCCACAGATGGCGGCCAGCCAGCGCGCAATACAACTGCGGTAACGACGCCGGTAAGTGCAATCGTAGAACCCACCGACAAATCGATGCCCGCACTGATAATGATCATCGTCATTGCACTGGCACCAAGCGCAACGATTACAACTTGAGCCAGAATAATTCGAAGATTCGCGGCGGAGAGATAACGGTCAGGAGCACCGGTTATGAGTGTGAAGGTGGTGATTACCAGTGCAAGGGCGAAGAAGGGACCAAGTCGACGAAGCCAAAGCTTCAGCACGGTAACACTGACGAGAGGCTTTATCACTGCCTCTTCGTTGTCTTTGAGAAGTACGCTCATTTTAGTGGCGGGAGCGCGGGCGTTCTCGGCTACCTTATGGAGTCCGAGGGTTTTGTTGGGAAAACTAGCAGGCGAGGACGCCTGCGGTCCCAGCACCAGGTTACCCCACAAAGTTTTGGGTACTAAAGGTAACAGAGTTATCTCAAGTACTTATCAATGGGTGGATGAAGTAAGTCGTTAATCTCGGGCGTGCTCATGTTTTCTGGTGTGACCAGATTAACCCCCGTATCAACACGTGTTTCGATGTGATGTCCAGCAAGATGATCGATGAGAGTCTTCACACCCAGATAGCCCATCTTAAATGGATTCTGCACGACAAACGCGTTCAGCTGACCGGCCCGCATTGCGTCAATGAATGTCTGATTGGAGTCGAACCCGATGAACGTGATTTTTCCCGCCTTCGCAATATCTTGCAGCGCCAGCAACATTCCGGCAGTTGAAGATTCGTTCGAGGTGAAGATTCCATCTAATTTATCGCCATATTGATTCAACAAGTTCTCCGCCAACCTCTTGGCGTTATCGCGCGTTGGACCTGCATACTGCAGGGGCGCAATGAGTTCTATTTCGGGAAATGAGTTTTTGATTTTGTTTTCAAAACCAGCTTCGCGGTTGAGAGTACTGGTCGCACCCTCATTACATCGCATCATCAACACACGGCCTTTACCACCTAACAACTTTGCCATCTGTTCTGCCGCAAGCTCACCACCTTTGATGTTGTCAGTCGCAACGACACTCGCAATCTGGGTTGAGTTCAAATTGGAATCGATGATGACTGTTGGAATACCTGCTTTCGCAGCTTCTTCGATCGGGCGTACCAGGGCATCCTTATCCAGCGGCGCTACAACCATTCCATTGATAGCCTGGCTGACAAAACCTTCCACCACCTGCACCTGTTGTTCGCGATCGTCTTCACGCAACGGTCCCTTCCAAACGATTTCGACCGGGGTTCCCGATGCCAATGACTCCTGTTCGGCTTTGACAGCACCGGCATGAATGCTCTTCCAGTATTCGTGTGTCGTGCCCATAGGAACCACTGCTATGCGGTAACCGTGATTGTTTGACTTGGCTCCATGACACCCAAGCAGAACTAGAGCTGCGGTCAGAACCAATAGGAAGAGTTTTACAGTTGTCATCTAATATTCCTCGGATAAATCTCTTTGCGCAATCTCTGCGTTCTCTGTCGTATCCGCAGTTGGAGAAGCAGCTCCAAGTAGGGACCGCAGAGACGCAGAAAACGTAGAGATTGCGCAAAAAAACATTTTCAGATTTGTTCTGGATATAATCAGCACCCCCGCTGGTAAGTGGGCAGCCAAATCAATCGTTAATAGAGGCTGCGCACTTTGTCTGCTACCGTGCGGTGGTACTGACGGTATCCAAGATCACTCTCTCTTTCCGTAATCAACACGAACTGACAAAATCTCGAACGGATGTATCGGCACAGTAACCGTATCGTTGATAACCTTGAACGGACTACCCTCAGTCTTTTCCATCAGATTTGTCACAGTGGCTGACGTAGCGCCGCTGGGAACCTTGATTTGAACATCGCTACTTTTTCCTGCCCATTCGAAGACTCGAAAGATCAGCCCCTCGGAATCCTCAGCTTTTTTCATCGCGGTCAACACCACGTTCTGCGGCTCAACATTTACAAACGAATGCTCAAGCGGCAACGAACCACTGTGCGGCATCACTTGCATTGCCGTTAGTTTGTAGTTGTATTCGTACCCGCGGCGTTCAGTCAGTGCCTGCTTCCAATCACGCGCATGCGGATATAATGAAAAAGTGAAATGATGATGTCCCTGGTCTGCGACTGGATCCGGCGAGGTCGGTGAGCGCAACAACGTCAGTCGAAGCACATTATCCTTCGCATCGTACCCGTACTTAGATTCATTGATTAGACTCAATCCGTGTTGCGCATCCCCAAGATCGGCCCAACGCAAAGCCGCTACTTCGAAGCGCGTCTGTTCCCAACTATTATTCCGAGTCGTAGGTCGCTCAATCGTTCCGTACGCAATCTCGTAAGTTGCATTGCTACTGCTCGCAGCTAGTGGGAATGCAGTCTTCAACAAAGTATGCGTCTCGTGCCAATCGATATCATTTTCAATCTCCACCTGATCCTGCCCCGAATAGAGAGTGATGTCCTGAACGAATTTGGACTTCTGCCATGTTCTCGTAACTCGAATTGTCGCTTTCAAAGGACCTTTCTCAATCAGTTCCACCGAATCAATCTTGGAAATCACGTTAATCTTGTCTAACGTTCCTGGATCAATATTCCACGCATCACAACATGCAGGATTATCGGCAAAGGTCTGCAACTGATTGGCGCACGCACCACTCGCGATCGTTTCAAAATTTGACTTCTTATCGAATAGACTCGTGATGCAGCCCGTTTCGCGATCGACAGTCACTCGTACAGAACCGTTTTCCAATGTCAAACCACTTACCTTCAAGTCAGATTCAAACGGCTTACTCCCTGGAATCACATGCAAGATCTTGTAACCTATCGAAGGAACATCGCGGACATTCAAAAGGAGCTTAAAAGTGTTATTGCGTTGATTACTCGAAAGAATTTTAGCGGGTACGACGTTACGCTGTGCGTCTAACACTGACACGCCAGATGCTGCCAACGGCATCTGAACATCAACTGTGACCAGACCCGACCGATTCCATCCGAGCGGATTGAAAACGAGCAAGGGAATATCGCCCGCCGCACGCGTATTTACACTAGAAGTAATCGTATTGAGGGCTTTGGCTGAGACCTCATTTGTTGCCCAGCGCACCTGTTCGTAATCCTTTTCCGCCTCTTTGTAGATGACACCGATTCCGGACCCAGCAGCAAGATCATGAAACTGATTGAATAGTATTTTCTTCCACGACTCTGTTAGCTCCGTTGATGGATACGAATCATCACTCAGCCATGCGAGAGATGCATACTTCTCAGCGTTGAGCAGTTCCTCTTCACCCTCACGCATGTTCCGCTTGTGATTCGCCTGCGTTGTTTGAACACCACGATGGAACTCGTAATACAGTTCATCTTTCCAGGTAGGAATTCGAACCTTACCGGGCGCGGGAGCGCTGGGCGGGGTATATCCTTTGGCAATCGATTGATAATTCCAGAGCGGCGAATCATCGTCTATCTTCTTTTCTACTTCATTAAAATACCCCTGCGCAGTACTGAATTGCAGCTTCGGCAAAATCTTGTCGGACTTCATCCAATTGCGACCTTCATCCAGCACAACGCGCGTTGGTCCACCACCATGATCGCCGATTCCATAGAGATCCATTAACTCAATCAGACCGGGCGCCAACGGCAAAGCCGGCGCCATGTCCGTTGAGAGCCGGGCCAAATTCAGGTTTACGTTGTCGTACTTTTTGGGAAGATAGGTTAGGACTTTACTGCCGTCGGGCGACTGCCACCAAAATAGTTTCAATGGCAGGATATGAGTCTCATTTGTATAGAGTTTTGCGGTGACGAAGTAATCGATACCAGACTTCTTGTAGATTTGTGGGAGCTGCCACGTGTAACCAAACGAATCCGGATTCCAACCAACACGAACATCAACTCCGTACTGCTGCTTGAAGTAGCGAGTACCCACCAGAAGTTGACGAACCAGAGACTCACCATCTGGCATGTTGAGATCGGGCTCGACCCACATGCCGCCAACGATCTCCCAGCGACCTTCCTTGATTCGCTTCTTAATTTCGTCGTTAATCTCAGGATACTTTTCAACGATCCATTCGCTGTGTTGCGCCGCTGATTGTGTGAACGTGTAATCCGGATATTCCTGCATCAGCTGAGTGGCCGTGGCAAAAGTTCTGCGCACCGCTTCAACAGTTTCACTCCACGGCCATAACCATGCAGAATCGATATGCGAGTTGCCGTTGAGATAGAAAGTGTATTTCTTTAACGCTGGTCGAAAGCTTTCAAGCTGCCGCTTTGCGCGCTGGAGCGACGCATCAAATGCCGTCTGATCAGCCCGATCCAGCGCTGCAATATCGACTTCCGTGATTGCGCGCTCAAGTTGGGCGCGCTGCGCCCTGAGATCAGGCGAGGCATTGACAAAAGCCGCCGCTGAGATGAACTGTTGCCACAACTCCCCGGCATCTGGTCGTGACGCTGAGCCTTCGATTCGCATTGGACTACCGCGAAAGCGCTTTGTCCGCGGCGCTCTCGGGAGTTTGATCGCAACCAGTACTTTTTGACCGGGCTGTGCGTTTTCAAATAAGACTAACGGTTCAAGAGATTCCCCCATCGCAACGCGTCGGCCGTTGAAGTAAACGATCGTCGTCACATTCCCATCCCCGGAAAATCGAAACTGAAACCAGATTTTCGAACCGGTCAGATCGTAGCCATGTAAGTTTTTCGGAATTTCAACCCAAGCACGAAACCATGTGGACTCTTCGGCAGGACTTACAAAGTCGGGCGTAAGTGGCTGCCACGTGGAATCGTCCAACTTCGGATCTTCTCCATGTGGCAAGTTGCCGTTGTGCGTCTTCCACGCCGGCACCGGAAACACACTAAGGTCAGCAACTCTTTTCATCACGTCTTGAGACTGCGGAGAAAGAGACTTCGTAGCTTCCGCTAATTGTTCAGGAGTCTGTGCATGACCTAAGGAAAGGCAGAAGAACGTCAAAACAAAAGCGACGATTCTCGTCCGTGCGTAGTGGTGCTGGAAAAGCGTGCGGGTCAACATCGACTTCTCCTGTCGAGTAGCTGTGGTAATTGGTGTCAGTACCACAACGCCGCCTGTGTACCGTGCTAATAGACCGGCCAAGAGCTATATAGCGGATTACACGCGCGGCGCTGTGATACTGACCCAGGCTCGTTAGCAAGTCTTAATACAAAGACTCTTCAACCATTTCGCAAATCGTATGGAGCAGCAATTGATGGGCCTCCTGAATTCGTGCGGTTGAATCATTCGACACGATCAGTTCAACTGTTGCCAATCCCTTACACTTGCCGCCATTCCGGCCCAGGAACGCTATCGAATCAATTCCCACTCGTGTTGCTGACTCCAGCGCGCGTCGAACGTTTTCACTGTTGCCACTCGTGGTGAAGGCAACGAGAATATCGCCCTTCTGCGCAAATGCTTCTACCTGCCTGGAGAAGATGTCCTCGAATGCGTAGTCATTTCCAACTGCCGTCAAGTCTCCACCATGCGTCGCCAAACAGAGTGCTGGGTAAGGACGACGATCTCCGTCGAAGCGACACACAAACTCCGTGGTCATATGAGCTGCATCCGCTGCACTGCCACCGTTGCCGCACGCCAGCAGCTTGTGACGAGTCGTCAGCGCTTTCGCGATCAAAGTGCTCGCAGCCTCAATCTGTTCTTGCAAATCGAGGAGAGACTCGAGAACTGCCATTGCCTCTTCGATGTTTTCCTCGAGGGCTGTGGGTCCAACCGCTTTCAACATGACATAGTCACCTGCAACTGCGGACTACGCGGTTCCAAGTACGTTTTCAAGTAGTCTCGAACAGAATCTTCAAGGCTGGTAAAAGGGTTCATAAATCCGCCGGCCTGACGCAACTTTCCGACTTCGGCTTGCGTGAAGTATTGATACTTTTCACGTATCGATTCAGGCATATCAATGAATTTGATGTTTTCTCGCCGTTCCATTGTTGAAAACACCGCCATCACCAGGTCTTTCCAACTCCGCGCTCTCCCGGTTCCACAATTGAACAAACCGCCCACATCTCGCTTTTCAAGAAAATGCAGGGTAACGGCCACCGCATCCCTTACATAAATAAAGTCGCGTTTTTGCTCGCCATCTGAAATCTCACTCTTGTAAGACTTGAACAAAGACACCTCGCCATTTGAAAGGATTTGTTCATAAGCCTTATTCACCACCGATCGCATGTCGCCTTTGTGATCCTCGTAAGGCCCAAAAACATTGAAGTATTTGAGGCCAACTATGCGATTCAGTAAACCCGACCGCAAAGCCCACAGATCGAACATGTGTTTCGAATACCCGTACATGTTTAGAGGCTTCAGAGTTGGCGTAACTGTATCTTCGTCACTATAACCGTCACTACCATCGCCATAAGTTGCAGCGCTTGATGCGTAAATGAATCGGATATTCTTTTCGAAGCACCACTCACATAACGTCCGCGTATAACGGTAGTTGTTCTCCAACAGAAATCCGGCATCAGCTTCTGTCGTTGAGCTACAGGCACCGAGATGAATAACCGCCTCAACGTCATGCAACTTTCCACGTTCAACGAGACTTAGAAATTCGCCACGATCCAGCAGGTCGTCAAAACGTAACTCAACCAGGTTCCGCCACTTTTCATCTTTTCCCAGTGAATCCACCAGCAGAAGATTGTCGTGGCCGCGATCGTTCAAAGTCGCCACCACATTCCTACCAATGAATCCTGCGGCTCCTGTGACTACAATTCGTTTGCTCATTCACTTTGCGGTGGCCCGCTCCGAACCACCATACACCTCAACAATGCGATCGATTGTGTTCGTCGTTGACCGTCCTTCAACCATGTCCGCGAGCACCACCACACCACCGTTCGCTTCCACGATCTCGCGACCGCTGACGTAGTGCGCCCAATCCTTGCCTTTCACCAGTACGTTTGGAAGAAGTTGCGAAATAAGATCCTTGGGTTCGTCCTCATCGAAGATCACCACATAATCAACGGCTTTTAAAGAGCCCAGTACGTAGGCGCGGTCTTCCTGATTATTAATCGGCCTGTCAGCACCCTTATTGCGCTTGACTGAAGCATCAGAGTTCAAGCCCACGATAAGTGCATCACCCTGATTACGAGCGAACCTCAGATAACTAACGTGCCCGCGATGCAAGATGTCGAAGCAACCATTTGTAAAGACAAGCCGCTTCCCCTGCGAATTCAGAAAGATGCGCTGAAAACGTGCTTCTTCAACAGTCAAGATTTCCGGGCTCTCGATTTTCATAAAACAGCGTTCGACGACTACTTCGCTTCCAACATCTACCCAGCAGTCTTCAGGGAAGGAAGGTGTTCCCTGTCCCCGATTCGCAAGAGTCAAAACCCGCTAGGAATGACTCGCAAAGCCGGTAACCACCTTCCTTGCCTGAACACTGCTTCACTTATCAACTCGTCTAAGCCAACTGCAGTAATGACAACAGAGCTGACGCTTGAGTAAAGTCCGGCACGATCAATTGCGCTCCCGCTCGGACCAAACGCGCACGTTTCGTCAAACTCAATCCGAAACGACGCACTTCATCACTTGCCACGCCAATACACACTCCGCCGCGTTTGCGTGTCTCTCTGATTTCAACCGGTCCATCCCCAAACGTCATGAACTCATGACCGGCAAGGTTGTTTTCCTGGATGATGCGCTCCAACACAATCCTCTTCGCTTCGATATTCACATCTCCCACGGCACCGAAAATCCGACCTTCAAACAAATCGGCATATCCCAAAGCTTCGGCTTCAGCACGGACGTCATTCTCATCAGTGCCACTCGCAAGGTAAAGTTCTACGCCACAACTTCGGAGCTGCTCCAAAAGCAAACGCGCGTTTTTGATTTGAAAGTCCTCTGCAGCCAGTTCGTCCCGTTCCAACTTACGCACGCGCCCATTCACCATCGCCAAAAGCTGCTCGTTGAAAATCCTTTTGTAACCGTGTTCATTCAGTATCTGATCGGCTGGAATGAATCCAAACTCAGCCACCATCTGTGCCAGACCTTTCATTTGCACGAGAGTTTGCACACCGGTTGTTTTGTCAATGAATTCCTGCACTCGCTCTTGCACTCTTCGATAAACACTGCTGTCGACAGTTTCATATTGAGTCCCAAGAATCGCACGAACCATGACGGGCTCCATGATCTGCTCCCAACCTTGACGGAGAGTTGAGACTGTTCCATCGTGATCGAAGATGGCATGCTTGATCTTCAATGCTGCGGGTAAAGCATCAACGATTTCGATTTCGGTGTCTTCAAAATAGCGTGCTTGTCGCGAATCAGCTGCTAAGTCGGGTTGGTAAACGTAATCACACTCATTGGCCGCGTTGATGATTTCCTCCGGTGTTGCCGTACCGGTGGTTTGCAGCTTGCGCACGGTTATGGAAGCCGCGACGTTCGCAAACCTTGCCGCGCCGAGGGCGTCACCACTGCTCCCCAGAACGGCGGCCAACGCGGCAACGGCAGCGTCCCCAGCGCCAACCGGATCGGTTTGGTCTATGATCTGAATTCCGGGAACTTGATGCACCAATCCATCTTCGGCAACAATCATTCCCTGATCACCCCGAGTCAAAAACACTGGTTTGTTTGTTACCTGGTAAAGGCGAAAGGCGTAATCACGTGCCTTCTGCTCTGTAACAGAGGAATCATCGCTCGCTCCGGCTAAAAGTCTTTGAGCCTCATGCGCGTTGAGTTTGAGGATTGCTCCACGATACAAACGCGCTTGATGACGGGCATCGACAATGAATCGCGTCTTAGGATAATCGGCAATGACTTGGTTCAACTGCTCAATGAGAGATGGGGTGCTTATGCCGGTTGGTCGTTGCTGGTTTAATACAACGATATCGCTGGAAGCTGCGGCACTATGCAATTCACTAACTAAGAATGACGTCACCTCGCTTGATAAGCTATTGAACGTTCCAAAATCCAAACGCTGATCTTCCTGATGCCCGTGACACGGCTTCGCATAAACCATTGTGTGCCATGCACCGTCTACATGCATTCCGGTGATATCTGCCCCAGTCTGTCTCAGCAAACTCAGTAGTTCGTTGCCGAACAGATCCGAGCCAACCACGCCAATCGCCCTGACTGTCTTCACACCCAGGTCAACCAGATTTGCAACGACGTTCCCGGCACCACCAAGCGTGTATTGCTGCCGAATAACGCGTCGAGAAGGGAGGCCTGTTTCCAACGACAGTTCACCCTCCGCCGCGTCCAGCCACCAGTACGCATCGAGACAGAAGTCTCCGAA
>DATDFV010000185.1:0-5265 GCA_036522415.1 Pyrinomonadaceae bacterium
AAAGACAGTAGTACTTCGGAAGCATTGCTCCCTGCGGTACCACCGCCCGACGATCCGCTTCATCGCGCTCAGGAGTTTGATCCAGATCGCGAATACAAAAGCAGGGAAATGGCGCAAAAAAGACTCGAAGCAATTAGGAAAACTCAGCAGATGCCCAAGTCGAGCGAGGAAGCGCCTCCGAGCGAACCAGAACAGAAAAAAACGGATACCTGACTTCGCTTAAGACTCAATTCCTCTCACTCCGCTTTGGACTCAATTCACAGAAGCCTCGCTAACCTCAACCTCAAGTCAATACAGAAAGGCCCCAACATGAGTACCACCAAGAAATCTCACAAACCAAAGAAGGCTGCCAGCAAGTCTTCAAAGAAATACTCTACGAAGAGTTCTAAAAAGACATCCGGAAAAGCGACGCCGCCCCCTGATGACCCATTACTGAGACATGAAGAAACCACACTTGATCTAAAAGTGAACGTTGACCCCGAGTCAGGCACCGATGCCAGTTTGAGCCTGGTCGCCGCAACAACCAAAACGCCATCCAAGAAAGGTCCAAAAAAGACACCTACCACGAATGTAGAAGGCATTTATGAAGCGGGCGAAAGAGATGTATCTCAGATGTGTCAGCTGCGTCTGCTCGCCTTGGAGCAATCGCGCGGGATGCCACATATTGATGATGGCGCTTCGATGCTGATGGCAGCAGTCACCGCCGGCGCGCCACTGGGGGTTGCACCAGTCGCCGGAGTCAGCAACTGGGTGCAACTTGGACCAACCGCGATCCCCAAGGGGCAAACTTACTCGAGCGCTCGGGTGCTGGTAACGGGCCGCATTACGAGCATAGTCGTTGACCCGACTGCACCAAACACAATTTACTGCGGTGCGGCGCAGGGCGGGGTCTGGAAATCGATCAACGGCGGAGTTAGTTGGGTGGCTACGTCCGACAATGAAGTTTCACTGGCGATCGGTGCTTTGGCGATGGATCCCAGTAATCATCTCATCATCTATGCCGGAACAGGAGAAGGAAACTTTTCCGGCGACAGCTACTACGGCAATGGCGTGTTGAAGAGTACCAACGGCGGAGCATCATGGTCCGTTCTGGCTACTTCAACGTTTGCGGGCACGCGCTTCAGTCGCATTGCCGTCACCCCTGGCACGCCAGCCCGGGTTTTTGCAGCAACTGGTTCTGGCGTGTTTCGAAGCACAAATGCGGGTGTGAATTGGTCCTTAATGAGCAGCGGCACTCCCGCTGGTGCGATGGCGACTGATGTGGCTATTGACCCGGCGACGCCTACAACGGTCTATGCCGCTTTCTGGGGACAGGGTATTTATAAATGCACGAATGCAGGGGCCGCGACGCCGACTTGGACCAAGTTGACCTCCGGTTTGCCAGCCTCAGGATTCACGCGCATCTCGTTGGGTATTTCGCCGTCGTCTTCGCAAACTCTCTATGCGCTAATAGCCAACGGATCATATCTGGTCAATGGGTTCTACCGGACAACCAATGGGGGAACTACCTGGACTGCGATTCCTTTGCCCGGCGGGAATATTGGTGGCCAGGGATTCTATAACCTCAATGTCGCAGTCGATCCCACTACACCCGACATCGTGTTTCTCAGTGGTATATCGTGTTGGAAAGCTACCCGGAGTATGGCTAACGTATGGTCGTTCACAGACGTCGGTGGAGCTTTCCATCCTGACAATCACGCCTTCGCATTCGATCCGACTAACCATTTGAAAGTTTATGCCGGTAGCGACGGTGGCATCTATAAAAGCAGCGACGGAGGCGTAACCTGGACTGACTCGATCAACGAAGGGTTATGCATCATGCAATGCGAATTCATAGATCAGCATCCGTCGTCAGACGCTGTCATTTTCAGCGGCACACAGGACAACGGCACTGAACAATTTCGCAACAGCCCGATCTTCAACCACGCCGATGATGGCGATGGTGGCTACTGCGCCGTTGATAAGACGACGCCAAACAATGTCTTGAGTACCTATTACGGCAACAGTCCCAAGCGTTCAACAGCGGGAGGAAAGTTTGGAACATGGATGAACGTGTCTGGCGGCATCGGAGGTTCTGGGTTGTTCTATCCACCGATGGCTCTTGATGAGACCAATCCCAACAATGCCGCATTCGGTACTGATCGAATTAACCTCGATGCGGCGCAGGGAACGGCAGGCTGGCCCACGCAGGTAACACTGCCCGGAATGAGTGGCAGCGTCTCGGCAATTCACTACACAAACTCCAGCCTCATCTATGCCGGAACGAGTACGGGAAAAGTTTATCGTTTGGTAAAGAGCGGTGCGACATGGACAGCCACGGCAATTGCCGCAGCGCCCTTGCCGGTTGGCCCATTTATTACCGACATTGCAACTGTTCCCGGATCGCCCAACACGATAATCCTGACAATGTCGGGTTTCGGACACGGACACGTGTGGCGGGGAATTTTTTCCGGGGCCTCGGCCACCTGGACCAACATTAGCGGGAGTGGAATCAGCGCAATACCGGACATTCCAGCTAACGCGCTCGTAATCGATCCGGGTTCTGTCAACACTTTCTATGTTGCTACTGACGTCGCGGTATATCGCTCAACGAACGGTGGCGTAAGTTGGACTCAGTTCAGTGAGGGACTCCCCAACTGTGCTGTATTCGATCTGCGCTTACAAAATACGACGCGGCTGCTGCGCGCCGGCACTCACGGACGAGGCATATGGGAGCGAAAACTTGACGTACCTTCAGTTTCCAGCGTCGATCTTTTTTTCCGCGACCATTTGATGTCGACCGGACGAATTCTTCCGGCTCCAGACTGGGTACCGGCGGCTTTTGAAGATCCGCTCCTGTACGTAAATCTTGGCGACCTCTTGTCTCACTGGATGGCAGCCGACATTAAAGTAGATGCGCTCGAAGGCTCACCACCCAGTTTTCAGATGGCAGTTTCTGCGGTTGACTACCTGGCATTTGAAGTGAAGTTGCAACACCGCAATGCGCAACGTGGCAATGTGAACCGTGCTTACGTAGAAGTGCATAATCGAGGTTTTGCTCCGGCTGCAAACGTCGCTGTCAAATTACTCTATGCTGATGCTTCTGCGGGTCTGCCGTCTTTACCCCCAGACTTCTGGACCGCTTTCCCAAACAATTCCGCAACCACCACCGTGTGGCACCCACTGACGAAGGGCGCCGCAACTTTTCAAACCATCGCCACGCTTTCGCCAACCGAACCCACAGTCCTCGAGTGGGATTTTCCTTTGCCCACGACTGCCGCCACGCATTCCTGTTTGCTTGCTGTAATGGATTGTCCCTCAGATCCAATCCCTGCGGGAAACAAGATCTTCAATGTCGATAGTCTGGTGCGAAATGAAAAACGCGTAGCCCTAAAAAATTTACATGTGGTCAACATTCCACCGGCTACTACATTCTGGACGACGCTCGACTTTTTTAGTCTGGGCGGAGCAACGAGTGGCATTAAGATTCTTCGCGCAAGTGCGAACGGCGGCGGTGTCGGATTTTTGCTTCCCAAAACCGCGCAGCCGACGACAGCTGCCAGCAAGACTTCGAAGAAAGGCGCAGCCGCAGACAACAAACCAGGCGATTTATTGAGGAGCAAACCAACCGATCAAATGATTAAGTCGTTAAAGGCACGTTTGCCTGATTTAGCAGGAAAACTCGATCTGACGCGGCTGTATTCCCTGAACAAAGAAGCGAAAGGTGGCGGCATTTCCGGCGTAAAGATCCCGAAAGCTGGACTGCGTGCTGCCGTACTATTGACATCTCCCACGAAGGCGAACGCCTACGACACTTTCTCGGTCGTACAGGAGCAAGATGGCAAGCTTGTCGGTGGCAGTACTTACGTCATTGTTGCCTCAAAAGCGTAATGACGTGAGTGCGTTTGAGATGAGTTTTCGGAACCGGTTGGAGTGAGCGGGCGACAAGAGCATTCACGATTAGCTTTGTGGAATGCGCTTTCGCCCGCTTTACGCCTTCGGCGATCTCACTTGCAAGTATGCCTCTCTTGCTGAATGAGCGCTCATTCAGTAATATGCTGTCGTATTAATCCCCAGCCGGAGTTTCAATTCAGAGAGGAATGCCAGAGCATGATGCGGATTCAGAAGGCGGCTGTGCTTGGTGCGGGAACGATGGGGGCACAGATCGCTGCTCACCTCGCCAACGCGAATGTGCCAACTTTGCTGCTGGATATTCCACCGCGCGAATTGACACCCGAAGAACGGACTCGAGGACTGACGCTTCATGATTCGCAAGTCAGGAATCGCATTGCTCTGAACGGATTTGAAAGTGCGAAGAAAGCGAAACCCGCTGCCTTCTTTGTTCCCGAAGCGGCATCTCTCGTGTCCGTCGGAAACTTCGACGACGACCTGCCGAAGGTGAAGGACTGTGATCTCATCATCGAAGCCGTCGTCGAAAATCTTCAGATCAAGCGATCACTTTATGAACGTTTAGAACAACATCGTCGTCCAGGATCAATCGTCGCTTCGAACACCAGCGGCATTCCAATTCACCTGCTGGCTGAAGATCGGTCAGACGATTTCAAACAACACTTCCTGGGTGTGCACTTCTTCAACCCGCCCCGCTACCTCCACCTTGTCGAACTAATTCGCACGGAGTGGACGAAGCCTGAAATTTCCTGCTTCTTGTTTGGCTTTCTGGATCAGCGATTAGGCAAGGGAGTCGTGCCGGCCAAGGATCGTCCGAACTTCATCGCCAATCGCATTGGAACGTTTGGCGCCCTACACACAATCAGGACAATGTTGGAGGAAGGCTACTCGATCGAGGAAGTCGATAAGATGACTGGTCCCGCAGTTGGCCGTCCAAAGAGCGCGACCTTCCGTACCTTTGATTTAGTTGGCCTGGACGTCTTTACGCACGTCATCAAGAATTTGTACGAAGCGCTTCCGGAGGACGAAGAGCGCGAAATGTTCGTTGTGCCTGAAGTGCTCGCGAAGATGGTTGAACGTGGGTTGCTGGGGAGCAAGGCCAAATCTGGTTTCTACAAAAAGCAAAAAGGTGAAGGCGACAAGCGTGAGATCTGGACGCTTGATACTGCGACACTCGACTATCGTCCGTCTGAAAAGGTCAAGCTTCCTTCGCTCGACATGGCGAAGAACATTGAAGATTTGCCGGATCGCATTAAGGGATTGACGTGGGGAAAAGATCGTGTCGGTGCGTTTCTCTGGAAGACACTCGCCCGCACGCTTACTTATGCCGCGAAGCGAATTCCCGAGATTGCTGACAATGTAGTGGAAGTTGATCGG
>DATDFV010000186.1:0-9990 GCA_036522415.1 Pyrinomonadaceae bacterium
GAAAACAATCCGGTGAAGGCTCGTCTCTGTAAGGAGCCCAGCGATTGGCCGTTTAGTAGCGCCTGGTTTCGTAAGCACGGGCGGAAGAATAAGTAGGTGGTTCTGATCGATGGGGGCGGCCGGGGACGACCGCGCTCCGACTGAAGAGCGTACGTGTGTTGAGGATGGGGCTTCTGATCGACGGGGCGGCCGGGGACGGTCGCGCGGGCGGTGCATAAGCCCGCCAACTGCCCCTGCTCCTTTTCCCCCTTTTTGTAAGGAATGTCTTCGTGGAACGACTCATGATTGTTCTAGCGAACTCCACCAAAAGGAGCGGAGCAACATGAGAGATCGATGGGCAGTGATATTAGCGGGCGGAGATGGAACCCGCTTGCAATCAATGACGCGTGCGATAACAGGTGACAGTCGCCCCAAACAATTCGTCCCAGTTATTGGCGGCAGCACGTTACTCAACCAGACCAGGCGAAGAGTCGCCTCGTCAATTGACCCCGGCCGGACGCTGATCGTCGTCACGCAAAAGCATCGCCGCTTTTATGAACCAATTGCTCACGAAGTCTCCAGCAATCTTCTGCTCGAACAACCCGTGAACAAGGGAACCGCGCCAGCGATTCTTTATTCTCTGCTGCGCGTCGCCGCGAAATCTCCGAAAGCGGTCGTTGCGCTGTTTCCTTCCGACCACTATTTCGCCGATGACGAAGAGTTCATGTCACACATCGATGTCGCGCTTGATGCCGTCGAGGTCCAACCTGATGCGGTGACACTTATGGGAATCACACCGACAGCGCCGGAGACCGAATACGGCTGGATTGAACCACAGCCTTCCATACTAGCAGGCGCACAGAAATCCATTACGCGAGTCAGAAAGTTTTGGGAAAAACCGAGCCTGATTCTCGCAACCTCTTTGATGGAGCGCGGGTGTTTGTGGAACAGCTTCGTAATGGTTGGCTCTGTTCAAGCTTTACTGAGGCTGACGCGAGCCGCGATGCCGGAAATGTACGCTGCTTTTAGCGCAGCCACGCCGGCGTTCGAAACTGCTTACGAACAGAAAGCTCTCGCCGGGGTTTATTCACGCCTCGAGGATTCTAATTTTTCTCATCAGGTGCTCGCGGCACGGCCAGAAGATCTGATGGTGATGAGAGTAGGAGATGTCGGTTGGAGCGATCTTGGTGAACCGAGTCGCGTGTTATCAGCTCTCGCTCGCATCGGGGTGCAATCAGAACTGGCAATGTCTGCCAGCTAGATAAAGGAATCAGCATCATGAAAGCAATTGCAGTTAAACCTGGAGTTCCGAACACGGTTCATCTGGCGGAGCTACCCGCGCCAAACGTGAGTGACGTTCCGAATGGTCGTGGAGTGCTCGTCCGCGTGCTGCGCGTTGGGGTTGACGGCACGGACAAAGAGATCAATGCAGCCGAATACGGTCAGGCACCCCCGGGATACGACTTTCTGATCATCGGTCACGAGAGTTTTGGTCAGGTTGAAGCCATTGGTCCAAATGTAACAGAGGTCAAACCTGGCGATTATGTAGTTGCGACTGTACGCAGGCCTGGTTCAAGCGTCTATGACTTGATCGGGACGAACGACATGACCACCGACGACACCTACTTCGAGCGTGGTATCAATCTTCGACACGGCTATATGAGTGAGTACTACGTGGATGATGCTGACTTTATTGTGAAAATACCTGAGGGCCTGAAGAAAGTAGCAGTTTTGCTTGAACCCACAACCGTAGTCGAGAAGGGAATCACGCAGGCGTACGAGATTCAACGCCGGCTCCGAGTTTGGAAACCCAGGCGCGCTGCGGTGATGGGCGCAGGAACAATTGGTCTACTTGCCACTCTGGTTCTCCGTCTCAAGGGATTGCAGGTCACAACATTTGGCAAGACGCCGAAACCTTATTTGAATTCCGACTTGATCGAGGCCATCGGTGCCACTTATCAATCAACGGAAGATTTGTCGATTCTCGAAGGCGCAAAGAAATATGGGCCGTTCGACATAATCTTTGAAGCGACCGGTTTCTCGCCAGTCGTTTTCGACAGCATGCAAGCGCTCGGGAAGAACGGTGTGCTTGTACTGTCGAGCGTCACTGGAGGCGATCGTAAAGTGGAGGTGCCAGCTGACAAGATCAATCTCGAGTTCGTGCTTGGTAACAAAGTGATGGTTGGGACCGTGAATGCGAATCGCGAATACTTCGAGATGGGCGTGAAGGATCTTGCCCAGGCTGAGGCCGAATATCCTGGCTGGCTCTCTCGCCTGCTAACACATCCCGTTCGAGGCCTCGAGAATTATCAGGAATTGTTCACGAAGCTCGGTAACCCTAACGGTGCAATCAAGGTTTTCTGCGAAGTCGCAGAGCTGTAGGTCTGAAATGTTGGATGCCGAGATTAATCATGATTAAGCTCGATCAGGAAAGCTGCCGCGATCTAAATGTTGCCTTAACTCGCGAATGGCTCGAAACGAATGGAATCGGAGGGTTTTCCTCTTCCACAATCTCGGGATTAAATACTCGTCATTATCACGGATTACTTACCGCGGTTGTGTTGCGCAGGCGTGGAGTGTGGCCGAGCTTCTTCGGGCGATAGTGGAAGACGTTGAGGAACGTCAAACAAGAACAGCAAGTGTCACTTCCCAGTTTTGATTGAAGGACGACACTTGTTTGGTGGTGTCTCGATGAGGTGCCGTTCTTGCTCCTCAGACGAAGAGCTTGCGGGTATCAGATCAAGCGGCTTCTGTTCGACGTCCGTAACAAACCCAGAGACGGCAACCAACTACTTGCCGCCTCGAAGTTTGTCTCGTGTGACTTACTTGAATTTGAATTTGGTCAGATGATCGCTGCCGTCCTTTAGTCTAACTACGAACATCCGGCAAATCCTTTCCATCCTTTATCTGTTTTCCAAACATATGAGTATTGATCCGTAGTCGCGTTGTAACTCAAGCTACCGCCGCCGGTGGTAACTGTTTCCTCCGCCACATCGCTTGACTCACTCGCGTTGCACGTCACAGGACTCAACGGCGTGACCCTGTCCAACCTGGGACTCACTTCTGACTATCTAAGAAAAGCAAATCGAACGCTTTCTTCTAAGTCAATCGAGGAGGGAAGCACAAGATGCCGTGCGCTATGCTAAGATTCCGTCACAAACTTCGCTTTTGGCTAAGTTCACAGACTCTATAAGTTATTGATTCTAAACATGGCGGGGTAGCTCAGATGGTTAGAGCGTGGGATTCATAACCCCAAGGTCGGCGGTTCGATCCCGCCCCCCGCTACCAATTTCCTCTTTCTCCTCAATAATTTACAAAGACTCGACTCGTCAATACAGATTTAGCAGGTGTCCAATTTGTGTCCAAAACAAACAGCAGCGAACGCATAGGAACGACAAAGAAGGGTAAAGGATGGTACAGAATGTGAAGTGCTCAATGGTCCGCGCCCTTTGCCAACTCAGCGATTCAAAGGGTTTACTTCGTTGACCGACCATGGGGTCAAAACTCCCACGCTTCTCGAAGAACTATCACATCCGAGTCGCGCATTTTCAGATGCCGAATTGCTTCTCCACGTCGGATTAGGGCGACTTCCCGCGTTCAGCTCGTCTAGCGTTTGCATACCACCTGCTGAAGGGCGGCGAGAGCGCCGACTGCCTAAGCGGCCTGAGCGTCACATTCCTCGTCATCGACCCGCCACGAGTCGGTTGCGCATTGCATCTGATTTCGACTTCTCTGAAGGAAATGGGGTTATGCCAGGACTGCAAACTTGACAGGATCTGCCACTGTAGTGTATATACACACCGATGTCAAAAGATCTGGATATGTCGGCGGCGGAAAATTGCGTGTGCTTCAACTTGCGTTGGGTGACGCGGGCTGTGACGCAGTTTTATGACGCGGAAATGCGGCGGCATGGAATCCGCCCTACGCAGGGTTCGATTTTGTTGGCATTGCAAGCCAAGGACAATTGGACCATGGCGGATTTGAGCGATTGGCTGGGGATGGATCGCACCACACTTGTGCGGAATCTGAAGCCTTTGCAGCGAGACGGCTTCGTCACAACCACAGGCGGTGGACGCGGCAATCTCGTGGAACTCACTCTCACAGCCAAGGGCCGGAAACAGATCGCGAAGCTTACGCCGGCTTGGAAGTCCGCCCAACGTGCTGCCGTCAAAACTCTCGGTAAAAAACGCTGGTCGGAGATCCTCTCCGATCTGGAAACCGCAGCGCTGGCCCTGAACAAATAAACAAATAACGCTGAATGCACTTGACGGCGCCAAACTGATAGTTACGTTGTGTATATACACATGGAATTAGAAACCAAAACCTGGGTTCTTATCACAGGCGCATCGAGCGGCTTCGGCGAGGAGTTCGCCCGCCAATATGCCGAGCAAGGCCATGCGCTGGTCCTGGTGGCGCGTCGCTTGGATCGGCTTCAGGCAATTGCTGAGGAAATTCGCCAACAGCATCGCGTTGAGGTCGCTGTGGAGCAGGTGGATCTTTCTGATGTCACGGCCATCGTCCAACTTCAAGAGCGACTCCGGGAGCGCGGCATTGCAATTGAGATCCTGATCAACAACGCCGGGCACGGACTGCAAGGTCCGTTCCTGGACGCCGATTTGGATGCGGCGTTGGCGATGGTGCAATTGGATGTGGCGAGCGTGACCGCCGTCACTCACGTCTTTGCGCAAGACATGCGGTCACGAGGACGCGGGAAGATCCTGCTGGTCGCCAGCCTGTTGGCCTACCAGGGCGTGCAGAACTTCGCCGTCTATTCAGCTGCGAAGGCCTACGTGCTCCGTCTCGGTGAAGCTCTTCATCGCGAACTCAAGCGCGATGGCATCACGGTCACGGCGCTTTGTCCCGGCATGTCGGACACCGGATTCGCCACAGCGGCGCAACAGAAGATCACGCCCCCGTTGAAGCTATTAATGATGAAGCCGGCACCCGTAGTGCGCGCCGGTATTCGCGCGCTACAGGCCGGACGCATCAAGCGTCGTGCCGGGCTGGGCCAACAAGGCCAACGCGATCTTTATGTGGGCAACGCCACGTTGGTTGCACCAAGCTGTCTTCTCTCGCGTCATGAACGCTACACCTGATCGCGCCCGAATTATTGCGCCACCGCCTTTGCTTGCTTTAGGCGGTATTCTGCTTGGGTTTGTAGCCAGGCATTTCTTCCCGCTGCGATGGTTCGCGCCAGCAAACACCCTTCCCATTCTCGTCGGTGTCGTCATGATCGCGATCTCTATTGCGGTCGTTGTCTTAGCTGGACGCACTTTTATTGCACAGGGCACCCATCCAAATCCTAATCGCCCGACTAAGGCCCTTGTCATGACTGGCGTTTTTAGCGTGAGCCGCAATCCGATTTATGTAGCGTTTCTGCTCTTTGTGCTGGCCTTCGCCCTCCTCGCCAACAGTCTCTGGTTTGTGATCTCTGCCTGTGTGCTGTTGCTCGTTCTGCATTTTGGCGTCGTGAAACAAGAGGAGCGTTATCTCCGGGAGAAATTCGGTGACTCTCATGAACAATATTGTTCTCGCGTTCGCCGTTGGATCTAACCATGCGCTGCAGCGAACCGCTCCGTGCGTCACGGCACCTGCTTCCATCGCCGCCTTTCCGCCCACCATGCAGGTGCCGAGCCGCACTCCGCGCGGTCGCTGAGCTTGGGGTCGTTATGGCGCTTCGCATTACTAACAAAGTTCTGGCTGCTGTTTGAGACGAGAAAGGGTGAAGACGAATGAAAAATTATGATGTTGTAATTGTTGGCGGCAGCTTTGCCGGACTCGCCGCCGCCCTGCAGCTCGGCCGTGCTCGCCGCAAGGTCACCGTTCTCGATACCGGCCTGCCGCGCAATCGATTCGCCGGCCACTCGCATGGACTGCTCGGCCACGATCACAAGCCACCGCTGGAAATCCTGGCCGAGGCGCGGCAGCAGCTCGCGCGTTATCCCACGGTCAAGCTGGTCAATGCCCGGGCCGACAGTATCTCCGGCACCATCGACGATTTCTCCGTCCTCACTGGCGATGGGGAAAGACTTGGGGCGCGTCGCCTGATCCTGAGCTATGGCGTTGTCGACCAGATGCCTGATGTTCCGGGCTTTGCCGAAGGTTGGGGCAGGTCCATCGTGCCCTGCCCTTATTGCGACGGCTTTGAAGTCGCCGGCCAGCATTGGGGCCTTGTCTGGTCCGGCCCGCAGTCGCACAATCAGGTCAGGCTGTTCCACGATTGGACCGACAGGTTGACCCTCTTCACTGATGGCCACGACATTCCGCCTGATATCCTGGCCGATCTGGCGCGCCGCAACATATCTCTCGTCGACGGCCGGATCACCGAAATCGCCCGTCACGGGGGCCACAATGCCACCGTCAAGCTCGATACCGGCCCCAATGTCGCAGTGGACATCTTGTTCGCGCATCCGCGCAACAAACCGTCCGCAAGCCTGCATGAATCACTGGGACTCGCGACGGTCAATACGCCCCTCGGCATTGCCCTCAAGGTTGACGAGCGCCGCGAAACCAGCGTACCCGGAATCTACGCTGCCGGCGACCTCGCAAACCCCCTCATGGCCTCGGTCACCACGGCAATATCGCACGGCGCGACGGCGGGTATCTCCGCCCAGCAGTCGATGCTGGTTTGAGAAGACACACATGGAGTTCGAACACGTCACCTTCGACCTGCCACACGGCACCTTTCACGCGCTGCAGGGTGGTGATCCCGATGGTCAACCGACGATCGTCTTGCACAGCTTCCCGGACCATCCGCCGACCGCGAAGCCCTTCCTTGCCGAGCTCAGCCGTCGCGGACGTCAACGTCGTCGCACCCTGGCTTCGCGGTTACGCGCCGTCCCCGACCGCAGGGCCGTTCGACATGGCCGCCCTCACCAGCGACATGCACGCGCTGATCGACCGCTGGTCTCCCGGGCGAGCCGTGGAGTTGGTTGGCCACGACTGGGGCGGCGCGATCACATACGATGCCTGCGTCACCGCGCCGGAGCGGATCGAACGCGCGGTCACGCTCGCATTCCCCCACCCACTCACGTTCCTGAGCCGTCCGCGCCTCGCTCAGCTACGCCGGAGCTGGTACATGGGACTCTTTCAACTGCCGGGAAGCGGCTGGATGGTCACCGCCCGCGATCTCGCCCTCATCGACCACCTCTGGCGTCAGTGGTCGCCCAGCCTCTCACTCGATCCAGCTCTCCAGGCGGAGCTACACGAGCACCTGCGGGCGAGTATGCCCGCGCCTCTAAAGTACTACCCGGCGATGCTGCGACCCGGCATGCTTGGGGCGACGCGCCGCCTGTCTCAGCCGATCGCGGTGCCCCTGCTGCAGCTCCATGGTGCCGACGACGGCTGCATTCTCCCCCAGACGGAACGCATTTTTTCCAAGTTGCTCCACGTGCTATCTTCGTGCTGCCCTCTGTGCCGGCGTCAGCATTGCCTCGCGGATTCTGCCATGTAGGGTCTATCCAGAACACTAACATTGGCCCGTCTCCTGCTAGAC
Source organism: Pyrinomonadaceae bacterium (assembly GCA_036522415.1). Classification (GTDB taxonomy): domain Bacteria; phylum Acidobacteriota; class Blastocatellia; order Pyrinomonadales; family Pyrinomonadaceae; genus PSRF01. The sequence continues at coordinate 7,475 of DATDFV010000186.1, forward strand.
AATAGTCATCGCTCTTTATCGCTAAAAACTTTCTTCGGACATAGCAAAAACCAAAAACGGTCACCATCCCAATGGTTCTAACTGGCGACTACGGTTTGATTTCAGGAAATGGGCGCCGAAGTATCGACCAGGTCCCAACCATTGATAAATCTGGTATTCCGCAGGTACAGCTTGTAGATCTTTGTTTTATCGCCGCTTTTTGCATAAGAGTGATCGAGAATCAATAGCGCCAGCTGCTTATGCATGCGCTGGGAATCTTTCCGCCGTGATTTACATACATGCCTGACTCGCTTTTCTTGCTTGCGATAGCCTACCGGAGCGTGTTCTCGATTGTGGGCTGTTATATCACGGCAGGCTCGCACCGAATCGTCCGATGCTGCATGCGTTAATTCTCGGAGGGAGTTCTATTGAGCATCGCCGGCGCCGCCGCGACCTGGACCAAGGGACGCGAGTTCGGGCCGAAATGGTATTCGATTGCGCTCGTTGCGATTGCGCTTCCACTTGCATGGCTGGGTGGAAAGTTTCGCACGATGCAGCTGAAAAACGGGCAACACATCCATAAAGTAAACTGAATCTCTGGAGCAAATAGTGTCTATTCATGGTGGTGAGAGAATGGCGTGGTCTTGAGAGCACAAAGACTCCCGTCCACAATAAGTAGAGAAGAAGGGCTTTGAGGAGATATCGAATGGCCAGTATTCGCAAGGAGATTGAAGTGCGACGAAGCAAGGAATTCGTTTGGGATGCGATCCGAGATGTGGGCCAAATCCACAAACGTCTCGTTCCTGGATTCGTTGTTGATTGTAAGCTGGAAAGTGATTCGCGCTATTTAACCTTTGCTAACGGAATGACGATTCGTGAAATTATCGTTAGCATCGACGATCACTCGTGTCGCCATTCCTGGTCTGCGCGAGGAGGCGCATTCACGCACCATAACGCCTCGATCCAGGTTTTTCCTGTCAATGAATTTGCTTGTAAGCTCGTTTGGATTGCCGATCTGAGGCCACATGAACTGGCCGACACCGTCGGAGACATGATTCAGCAAGGCCTAAATACGATGAAAGCAACGCTGGAATCTTGACCAAGTTGTGACGGTACTGCTTAGTCGTCACGGATGGAGGCTTCAAGCCATGGCTTAAAGCAGAAAGTTGAGAACTCTTCTGCTCTCTGACTTTTTCCTCTGAATTGGATCGATGACAGTTCATAAGGACCGCGTCACGTATCCTCACGTCTCCCGCAGCCGTAATAGCAGATAGAAGAGACTGAAAGTCAAACGAGCCTGATTCGGCTGACAGCTGAATGGTCTAGTGTTAAGGCCGGCTCCGATGACAATCGGTTTCTGAATCCTGACTTTGAAGAGGAGGAAGTATGAGTTTGTATGGATTACAACAGTTAATCGACAGCACGAGGGTCGTGCGAAAGAACACGATTCAAATTGCTGAGGACATCCCTGAAAAGGATTATGGCTATCGCCCAACGCCGGAAAGCCGTTCGGTTGCGGAGACATTGACGCACATAGCCTTTGTGGCGCAAATCAGTCGCCGACTGCACGGTAGTGAGCGCGTCTTTTCTCTTACCGAAGAAATCATCGGAGAGATCATCAAACAGTCCGAAGCCTACGAAAAACTACCCCGTTCGAAAGACGAACTCCTGACCCTTCTGCGCGAAGGCGGTGAAGAAAAGTGCGAATGGCTCGCAACGCTTCCCGAGACAGTTCTGACAGAGCAAGTACAACTGCCGGACGGCGGTTCGAAGAGTCGCTTTGAAATATTAATTGGGAGCAAAGAACACGAGATGCATCACCGCGCGCAACTTACGGTAATCGAGCGATTGTTGGGAATTGTGCCGCATCTGACGCAACAACGGCAGCCGGTGCGTGAGAAAGCTGCTGCCTGAATATGAGTACGCAAATGAATCGTATGGAGAAGTTCAAGATGAGCCAGAGAGCCTGGAGATAGGAACGACTCTCAACTTGACCATGGGAAGCTTGGACGGCTCGCTTGGCGTATTGCTTGCACAGTACACACCACGTCAGCCGCCGAGCGAACGAAGTAATAGTTCACGGGAGAGAGCTATGTGCCCAGTATGTATCGCAAACACAGCAGTAGTGGTCGTCGGAACCGGATTCACGGGAGGAATTCTGGCGGTGTGCATTGCTAAGTTCAGAAAAGTTTTCAGAGAGAGTGGTCTCGGTCTGTTTCAGAAAACAAAGGAGAAATGATATGTCAACAAGCAAAGAGCAAGACAAAGAGCTTATCGCGATGAAAACACCCCCGATCGTGTCGGAGCAGGAGTGGGAGGCTGCACGGCAGCAGCTCCTCGTGAAAGAGAAGGCCTTGACCCGCTCCCGCGATGCGCTGGCCGCCGAGCGTCGACACATGCCGTGGATGGTGGTGGAAAAGAAGTACGAGTTCGACGGGTCCAAGGGTAAGGTTAGCCTTCTCGATCTGTTCGAGGGTCGGAGGCAGTTGATCGTTTATCGCGCCTTCTTCGAGCCCGGGGTGTTCGGCTGGCCCGAG
>DATDFV010000187.1:0-43074 GCA_036522415.1 Pyrinomonadaceae bacterium
CCCTTCCTTACTTGTACTTTGTAATGGATTTTAGTTGTGTTGGATCTACATGTTAACGACTGCAGGCAAATCAAAGAACTTTAGGAAGTTGTCACTGGTAATCCGTCCTACCTCTTCAAGCTCCAATCCACGACATTCGCTAAGACCTCTGGCTACCTCCACCACATGCGCTGGTTCGTTGCGCCATCCTCGGTATGGTGAGGGCGAAAGAAACGGACAATCGGTTTCGATTAAGATCCGATCCTCCGGCACGTAGGCTGCTACTGCTCGAACCTCGTCCGCTTTCTTAAAGGTAATTATCCCGGAGAAGGAAATGATGAAGCCAAGATCCAGAGCAGCTTTCGCAAGTTCAAGACTGCCACTGAAACAATGGAAGATGCCACGTCGTTTAGTACCCGAGTATTCGCTCTTGAGGACATCAATCGTTTCAGACTCCGCTTCACGCGTGTGAATAATCACCGGGAGGTCTAAGTACTGGGCACATCGTAATTGTCTGCGAAACACCTCTATCTGCACGTCGCGGGGAGAGTTGTCGTAATGAAAATCCAGCCCAATTTCTCCCCAGGCAATTATCCTGGAGTTCGCGCTAATCAGATCCTTTGTCTTTTGTTCGGCGAGATCATCATAGTGCCGGGCATCATGAGGGTGAGTTCCGATGGCTGTATAGATGTGGTCGTACTTCTTTCCAAAATCGATTGCTCGTTCGAAAGCTTCACTGTGAGGATCCCCGGTCCCTACATTGAGTACAAGATCCACTTCCGCATTGCGAGCTCGATCGATAACTTGTTCCCGATCACGATCGAACTCAGCGCCATCGAGATGTGCGTGTGAGTCAATGAACATTGCGAGGGATCGATCGTAACGAGCTCAATTTTGGTTTCTCAGCGCTACCTCGGCGTTCTCTGCGTCTCTGCGGTTATGGAATGCGTGCGCCGATGCCAACCGCAGAGACGCAGATAGCGCAAAGAAAAGCGCAAGTTAAATCTTTCAAAAAACTCTACCTCACTTCAACCGGGCGCCGTTCGGAACGTCTTCGGTAAATGTCGCAATCACCGGTTGCCCTTCTTCACCGTAAGAAGCAGCTACGACCATACCCTGAGATTCTAGTCCCCGGAGCTTTCTTGGTTTCAGGTTTGCTACAACAACAACCTTGCGATTGATCAACTTCTCAGGTTCGTAGTATTGAGCAATCCCAGCCAGCACCTGTCGTGGTTGTTCTTCTCCGATGTCGATCTTCATCAATAGAAGTTTGTCGGCTTTTGGAATTCGTTCAGCGGATACGACCTGACCTACTCGCAGATCAACTTTTGCGAAATCGTCAATTTCGATAAAACTCGCTACTCCAACAGCATCAGCTTGCGTTGCATGATGAGATGTTGCTTCCGCGGCCGGTGCTCTGGCGGCAGTATCTCCCGGTGTTGCTGCCCCGTTCTTTATTTCTTCCATGATTCTATCTTTGTCCAAACGTGGGAAAATCGCCTTTACTTCTCCAATAGCATTTCCCTCTTCGAGTTCACCCCATTTCAATGTTGCCGGACTAATGTTGCGTGGGTGTCCGCTCAAGCCTAGTTGCGCCCAAATCTCGTTTGTTGCACTTGGCATCACCGGGTACAACAGAACACTCAACCAACGCAATGCTTCAGCTGCTCGATACAACACCGCGCCCAACACATCTTTAAGGTTGTCTTGTTTCGCCAATTCCCAGGGCTTCGCATCGGTTATGACTTTATCCAGGCGGGCAACGATTGACCAAGCCACCTCCAAAGCTTTGCTGAAGGCCAGACCTTCAAAGTTCTGAAGATACTGATCGCGAGCGAGCTCCACATATCCTGCCACAGTCGTTTCATCAGTATCGATACCAATTCGTTTAGCCAGCAGTAGCTTCTCTTCTGGTATTTGTCGGGAGGGTATCTTGCCTTCGCAATAACGAGCAATCATTGTCAAAGTTCGACTCGAAAGATTTCCCAGACCACTCGCGAGATCACTGTTTGATCGATCGATCAGAGCTTCGTAACCAAAGCGTCCATCCTGACCGAACACCATCTCCCGCAGACAAAAGTACCTGATCGAGTCGGTGGAGAAATGTTTCCTGAGCACGTCGAGTTCGACCGTATTGCCAAGTGTCTTGGACATCTTTCTTCCGTTTGGGTCGAGCCACATTCCGTGTGCAACGATCGCGCGTGGACGTTCGACACCAGCGGCCAGCAGGAATGCTGGCCAATAGACGGCGTGAAATCGCAGGATGTCTTTACCTACCAGATGGAGCGCCGGCCAAAACTTTTCAAAGCCGACTGCTTTTTCCCGTTCCTCGTTCCCAAAGCCGATCGCTGTGATGTAATTCGTCAAGGCATCAAACCAAACGTACATTGTGTGAGCCGGGTCATCTGGAACTGGAACACCCCAACTTACTGACGTCTTCAGTCTGCTGATCGAGAGATCCTGGAGACCGCCTTTAACAAAACTGATCACTTCATTCCGTCTCGATTCCGGCCTCACGAAGTCCGGGCGCGAGTACATTTCCAGCAACGCATCGTCGTAATCACTTAAGCGGAAGAAGTAACTCTCCTCCGAAACACGATCGAGTGGAGTGTCATGAATCAAACAAGTAGGTGGGTCGGCGAGATTCACCGGTTTCTGGTACTCGTCTTCAGTTTTGTATTCAGCGCAGGGTGCACAAAACCAACCTTCGTAGTGTCCCTTGTAGATCGCATCTTTACCCTTTGGTGTCTTCGCACTTGCACACCTGCGCCAGAGCTCGCTGACTCCTTCGTAGTGAAACGGCTCGGTGGTCCTCATGAAGACGTCGTATCCACCGTGAGCAGTGTCGAGCCCAAATGCCGCGGTCATTTCTTTGAAGTAACGAACAACGTAATCCGCCTGTTCTTTTGGAGTGCGTCCGGCTTTTTGCGCCGCGCGTTCGATGTTAATTCCGTGTTCGTCGGTTCCGGTTAGGAAATAGGTTTCGATTCCCTGCTGTCGTTTCGAACGAGCAATAGAGTCAGCGACGATCATCGTATAAAGATGACCGAGATGCGGCAGACTGTTGGCGTAGTAAATTGGTGTCGTAACGTAAAAGGTCATGTTTAATTTTGTGTATATCCTGCTGATATTCGACTTATAGCAGCTATACCTTCCAATCAGCGCTGTTTCGCAAACTCATCGCCCTCATTGAATTTCGGCATCTGTGGAGCATTCGCGATCTTCATCCCAATAGCCAGCGCAATATCCGCCTCCTGAATCATTGCACGAAAATCCCACGTATCTCGTAATTCATCAGATGGCTGGTGATAATGGGCAGTGTTGTAAGCCCGAAATTGTTCTTCGCCCCACTCTTTCGTGTGGCCGACATAATCGTTGCCCTCCTTCAAACTGATTGAGGGCACACCGACTTTAGCAAAAGGAAAATGATCGGAACGATAAAATGAACCTTGTTCAGGTCGTGCGTCAGGCGAAACTCGCAAACCTTTTTCGCGGGCAACGGCGTCAACCACAGCTTTCAGACTTGAACGTTCGGCACCCAATGGAGTGAAATCCTTTGTTACACCCAACACATTCATCGAATCCAGATTTACATTCGCTGCAGTATTGGCCAGTGGAACTGCAGGATGTTTCGAATACCACTCTGCGCCAAGTAACCCTTGTTCCTCGGCGGTTGGAAACAGAAAGAGGATCGAACGCCGGGGCCGTTGGGCGACAGGTAATTTCGCGAGCACATCGGCGATCGCCAAAACACATGCAACGCCTGACGCGTTGTCCAAAGCACCGTTATAAATTGTGTCGCCATTTTTGTCGGGTGCGCCTACCCCAAGATGATCCCAGTGTGCGGAGTAAATTACGTACTCGCTTTTCAACTTTGGATCGCGGCCTTCGAGCAGGCCGATAACATTCGGCGCGGCGACCCGCTTCACCTCGCTCGCCAAATACAGCTTTGCTTTCACGCCCAGCGCCACCGGTTTGAAGTCGCGCGTTGCAGCCTGCGCACGCAGGGCATTCAGATCCTGACCAGCCAGTTTCATTAGACGTTGAGCCGAGGCGTCGTTCATCCATGAGCGAAACTTTAGAAATGGCGTCGTGTCTTGCGGCGTCCGCGCGATGTCGAAACGCCACGATCCGTTTGAGGTCCTGACAACGCTCCACGGATATCCGGCAGACTCGTCTGTATGTAAAAGGATTGCTCCCACAGCTCCTCGTCTCGCAGCCTCTTCGTATTTATACGTCCAGCGTCCGTAGTAAGTGAGAGCCTTGCCGCCAAAAAGATTTGGTTCCGCTGTTGTGGCTGGCGGATCGTTTACGAGCATTACCAGAATCTTGCCGCGGTAATCACCTGCGTCGCCCTTGTAGTCGTTCCACTTCTGCTCGGGAGCTTCGATCCCATAGCCAACGAAAACTAAATCCGCATCGACATTCACACTCTCGGTTTGCGCCCCTGTGAAAGCAACAAAGTCGTCGCCAAACGTAAAGATCTCGGTCGACTTTTTGTCTGAAACAATTAAGGTAGTTTTGGGATCAGCTTTGACACCGACGAGCGAAACCGGCTGAAAGAAGCTGCCGTCAGCAGCCCCGCCTTTAAGGCCAGACGCTTCAAGTTCAGATGCGATGTATTTGGCAGCGAGGTCGCCGCCGCGTGCGCCAGTTCCCCGACCTTCGAGCATGTCGTCCGCTAAGAATCTGATGTGGCCTTTTAACGTCGACTGCTTGATGGGAGACGAACTTCGTTGTTGACCAACCAATGCAGTGCTGCCGAAAACCAGCAATAGAAGAACTGCGATGAATCGTTTCTGTCTCATCATGCTTTACCTTTGATAAGTGCCATCGCTTCCGCTCGCGTACGTTGATCAGAACGGAATCCGCCAAGCACTGCCGAGGTAACGGTCTTCGCGTCAGCCTTTCGCACGCCACGAAGCGTCATGCATGTGTGTTCAGCTTCGATGACGACCATTACACCGAGTGGTTTCAAACCTTCGAACAATGTGTTCGCAATATCCGTCGTCAGGCGTTCCTGCAGTTGAAGTCTCCGCGAGAACGTCTCTGCCAATCGAGCAAGTTTTGATATGCCGAGGATGCGGCCGCCTTTGGGGATGTAGGCGATATGACATTTCCCTACGAACGGCGCCAGATGATGCTCGCATAACGACGCAATGCTGATGTCTTTCACGATCACCATTTCGTCGTGCTTGTCTCCGGGCAGCGGAATTACGTGTTGTTGTGGGTCTTCCCGCATACCGGAAGTGAGTTCAGCATACATTTCCGCCACTCTTTGCGGCGTTTCCTTCAAGCCAGCGCGATCCGGATCTTCACCGATACCTTCGAGTATCAAACGCACACCTTCAGCGATCATTTCGAGATCCGGCCGCGAGCGTTTTCTTCGCGCCTTTGAAGACTTCTGTTCGGCTAACTTCATTACCATGGTTGTACTCGTGTGTCTTGTATGGGAACTGTATGACTTATTGGACCTATTTCGACCCAACTAACCCTCGTCGCACATTCTCAGCGCCAACCTGGCCGCGTCCTCAACTTCCTTCAATGCAACTCCTGCTCTGCTCGCTGCTTCTCGGCATTGCTCAAACTCCGGCATTGCATTAACTACCCGCCCCTTCAAGCTCCCTACTTTAACATCAATGGGACCATAAGCCGTTTGCACCGTTACTATCCGGCGCTCCAGGGCACGTCGAGCTACTTCATAACTCCGCACGCCCAGTGTGGTAGTTTCATTAAAGAGCATCTCCATTACTGCTTCCTTTAGCTCGCGATCACAAAGTATCGACAGCAGAACTCCAGGACGGTTCTTCTTCATCTGCACTGGCGTGAAGTAACAGTCACGCGCACCTAAAGCAAACGCTCGATCCATGACATGACCGATGATCTGCGGCGAAGCATCATCGATGTTTGTCTCAATCATCAACAATTGTTCTTCGGGGTTTTGGGTCGTAGCAGTCTCTCCTACAATGACCCGCAACGCATTCGGAAACTTCTCATATTCACGCGCCCCCGCACCGTATCCAGTTTGCTCTGCCTTCATCAATGGCATTGGTCCGTACTCGCTGCAGAGAGTAGTAATGATTGCAGCTCCGGTCGGTGTCACAAGTTCGCCTTTGATGTCAGTTGAATAATACGGAACCCCTTTCAAAAGCTCAGCGACGGCAGGAGGTGGGACGGGAAAACGACCATGAGACATATCTACAGTGCCGCTGCCAACGTGCAAAGGGGAACAAACAAATCGCTCAATATTCAGCAACTCGAAACAGATTGCAGCGCCAACGACATCGACAATCGCGTCGAGTGCTCCGACCTCGTGAAAGTGCACTCGTTCAATTGGTTCGTTGTGAACATGCGCTTCCGCTTCCGCCAGTCGCGTAAAAACTGCCATGGCGCGCTGTTTCACACCGTCAGTCAGTTGCGAATTCGCGATGATCTTTTCGATATCGGATAAGTGACGGCGGTTATGCTCATGAACTGTGCGAACTCGAGCGAAAGTGGCACTCAGACCCGATTTGTCGACAGTTTCGAAATCGAGTGCGAAACCTTCGATGTTCAGCAGTGATAGCTGTTCACGTAACGCGTTCGCATCAACTCCAGCTGCGACTGCGGCTCCGAGAATCATGTCGCCGCTGGCTCCTGCGAAACAATCGAAATAGAGAGTTCTCATCGTTACTGATCCAGTTGCGGCAAAACTTCTTCCGCTTTTCCGGTTAGCACTGCGTCACACAAATCCGACAATGCAGTTCGTTCAGGATTTACTTCGCATAAATACGCACCACTGGCTTTGGCAATTTCAGGTAAAGCTGCGGCTGGATATACCAGTGCTGACGTGCCAACCACAAAACACAGTTCACACTCTGACGCACGTTGCGCAGCCAGTTCGAAAGCACCTGCCGGCAAGATCTCACCGAACAGCACTACGTCGGGTCTCAACCGATCACCACAGGCAAAACATAAGTCTGGTCGTTCGCCCTGCTTTGGGATTTCGAAGCGTGAGCTACATGAGAGACATCGTGCTCGCCAGATACTTCCGTGCATTTCAATGACGTCTCGTGAACCGGCCGCCTGGTGTAAACCATCAACGTTCTGTGTAACGACTGTGAACTCGGCAAACCGTTCCTGCCATCGAGCAATGGTGTAGTGAGCAGCGTTTGGTTCGAGAGATTCCAGAACATCTCGCCTGTAATCGAACCACTCCCAAACGGCTGACAAATCACGTTCCACCATCGTCGCTGATGAAATGACGTCGAACGGTAAACCTTTCCACACGCCTGAATTGCCGCCTCCGCGAAATGTTGGCACGCCTGATTCTGCCGACACGCCAGCTCCGGTCAAGACGAGAACGCGACTGGCCTTTTTAAAGCGTTGGCGTAGTTCAGCAGAGATTTGTTGAGCGACTACCGACTGCATGGAGACGATGGATGGTAGCAGGTGCCAAGTCAGAACCGAAACGCGGCGGATGAGGGATGAAGGTGTGTTGCACAGTACTGGCTTGAGCCGGTGGTTGTTGAATTTCAAAGCTACAACAGAACCGACTTCTCGTCTGGACACCACCAGGCTTTAGCCGGTGGTACTTCAACTTCTGAGCTGGATATGAATTCTCCGAGGCAGCTATGAAATTGAGCTACCACCGGCTGAAGCCTCGTGGTGTCGCAAATCCGCAATCCCTGTTACGTTTCCAAACCTTCCTTAAGCTATACTCTCGCACTTTGCGATGAACCTGATTGACCTTCAAAAGAAACTCAGGGAACAGATTCAAGCTGGTGCGACCGAACTGTTCGGTGTCGCGCTCGATCAACCGAACGCTGAAACACCGCCCAAACCGGAACTCGGAGACGTTGCGTTTCCAGTGGCGTTTGAGCTCGCGAAGCGAATCAAACAAGCGACCGGTGACAAGGTTGCACCTCGGACAGTTGCTGAAAAACTCACGGTAAGGCTCGAAGAGTTACCTGAAGTTGCCCGCGTTGAGATCGCGGGTCCAGGTTACATCAATGTCTTTCTTGATCGAGCCAAACTGCTTCGGCTGTTCTCCGAGCGCTCATCCGGAACAACAAGCGCCGGTGCCCACAAGAAGATGGTGGAGCACACGAGCATCAACCCAAACAAGGCTGCTCACATCGGCCATGTTCGTAACGCTGTGCTTGGCGACACATTTGTTCGCATTCTCAAAGCCGCTGGCGATCAAGTCGAGGTCCAGAACTACATAGACAACACCGGTGTCCAGGTCGCTGACGTTGTGGTGGGCTTTATGCAAATCGACCACAAAGATCTCGATCAAATAAAAGCCCTGGATGCGCAACTGCCGGCCGACTACAAATTCGATTACTACTGTTGGGACCTCTACACGAAAGTCGGATTGTTTTATCGCGATGGCGATCCAAACGGCGCCCCAAATCCAGAACGCACAAAATTTCGCACTGAAGTTCTGCATGCTCTCGAAGAAGGCAACAACGAAATTGCCGACTTGGCTGATTACGTTGCGACCCGCAATGTTGAATGCATCATCGACACGATGGAACGTCTCGACATTCGCTACGATTTGCTCGCGCGCGAATCAGACATCCTCCACCTCCATTTTTGGGACCACGCATTTTCTCTGATGAAGGAAGCTGGAGTGATCAGGTTTGAAACAGAAGGACGGCATGCGGGATGTTGGGTAATGCCTTTCGAGTCACACACAGGGACGGACGAACATGAATCGGACAAAATCATTGTCCGCTCAAATGGAACGGTCACATATACCGGGAAGGACATCGCGTATCAACTCTGGAAGTTGGGTAAGCTTGGTCTGGACTTTCATTATAGAATCTTCCGCAACTACGCTGATCGTCATCCACTCTGGGTTACAACCGCTGAGAGTAACGCTGAAGACCACCCTCACTTTGGTGGCGGCGAAACTGTTTACAACGTCATAGATTCAAGACAGTCTTATCCACAGGAGATCGTGGCCCAGGGGGTCGCTGCCGTCGTCCCGGAAGTTGGGCAAGATGCCAGCGTGCATTTCAGCTATGAGATGGTTGCGTTGTCACCCGCAGCCTGCGATGCGCTGGGAATAGATTTGACCGAAGAGGATCGCGCGCGTCCGTACATCGAGATGAGTGGACGCAAAGGTCTGGGGGTAAAGGCCGACGACCTCATTAATCAATTGGAAGCTGGTGCCCTAAGCGAAGTTGAAAAGCGTAACCCGGAATTACCTGCAGCCGATAAGCAGGCGGCAGCTCATCAAATTGCAGTTGCTGCACTGCGTTACTTTCTGCTGAAGTTCACGCGAAACTCGGTTATTGCTTTTGATTTTCAGGAGGCTCTTTCATTTGAAGGAGAGACCGGACCTTATTGCCAGTACGCGGCAGTCCGCACGAATTCCATCTTTAGAAAGCTGGGACCCGAATTAGTCGGACAGGCAGCCAGATTAATCTCTGACGCGAACCCGGATGACGAAAAGAAGATCTCAGAGATACTGGCAGGCGATGATGGGACCGAGATTTGGTCGCTGGTGCTTTTGGCCGAAAGACTTGACGAGGTGATTGAACAGTGCAAGGTTTCGGCCGAGCCTGCGAATCTCGCGAAATACACATTCACTCTTGCGAAGGCATTTAGCCGGTTCTATCAGAAGTACCACATCAAGCAGGAAGAGGATCAGTTGCGCCAGGCAGTATTGATCGAGGTAACGCAGATCATTCGACGTCAGCTAGGGGCTGCTCTTGATATCCTCGGCATTAATGTTCCGACGCAGATGTAAGAGGTGGTGGAGTGGAAATAGGTCCTATAGGTCAAATAGTCCTATAAAGCCTGTACTTTTCAGAAACCGCAAGAGTATAAAAGCACCATGTTAATAGTAATGAAAGCCGACGCCACCGACAGCCAGGTTAAAGCTGTCTTACGGGTCATCGAAGAACTCGGATTTAAGGGGCATCCGATGCCCGGGGCAACGCGCACGGCGATTGGCATCACCGGCAATCAGGGCGCTGTGGATCCCTCGCACTTTGAGAACCTCGAGGGTGTGGCGGAAGCAATCCGTGTTAGCAAGCCATACAAACTCATTACACTGGATCTGAGACCGGAAAAGACGATTGTTCGCGTGGGCGATGCGACGATAGGCGGCGATGAGTTAGCAATCATTGCCGGTCCATGCGCCATTGAGAGTCGCGCGCAGGCGTTCGCTATTGCCGAGGCGGTACGACGCAGTGGGGCGCGCTTCTTCCGTGGCGGCGCTTACAAACCGCGGACGTCGCCGTATGCATTTCAAGGTCTTGGTGAAGAGGGACTGAAGATACTTGCGGATGTGCGCGAGGCCTATGGACTGAAGATCGTCACTGAAGCACTCGATGAGCCTGGTGTAGATCTTGTGGAGCGCTATGGCGATGTTATTCAGATCGGTGCCCGCAACATGCAGAACTTTTCTTTATTGCGCCGTGCCGGCAAGGCAAAGATTCCAGTGCTCTTGAAGCGCGGCTTATCTGCCACGCTGGACGAGTGGCTGCTCGCAGCTGAATACGTTATGGCGGAGGGTAATTACCAGGTTGTGCTTTGCGAGCGCGGCATCCGCACCTTTGTCCAGCACACGAGGAATACACTCGATCTGGCTGCGATACCTGCTGTTCGGCGAATCTCTCACCTGCCGGTTATCGTTGATCCGTCACATGGAACGGGAAAGAATTTTATGGTTACGCCATTGGCACGCGCGGGTGTGGCCGTGGGTGCTGATGGCTTGATCATCGAGGTACATGACCAACCGGAGCATGCTTTGTCTGATGGCGCTCAGGCGCTGACACTCGATCAGTATGAACAGTTAGTCAGTGAAGTGAAATCGATTCATGAAGTGATCACGCCTGCAACGGTTGGGTAGGAAATTGTCCGACGAACTTTAGTTTGTCGTGCGTTACAAAGCAGGGCCTTAGAAGTAATCAAGTCTTTTGATGCCGATGCACGACAAACTAAAGTTCGTCGGACGCGTGGCCCTTCAGCTTCCGCGAATTATCGCCGCGAGATCTCTTGCAAATACTGAACGGGGTACGACCTGATCAAAACCCGCACCTACCGCTTTCCTTTGCAGCTCCACCTCAACATGCGAGAAGAAACCCAGTACGGGAATTGATTGAGTTTCCTCGTTCGCTTTCAACTCGGAACCAAATTCAACTACATCAAAGCGCGCGTTCTGAAGGTCGACTACAATAAGCTGCGGTTGGATCTGACCAATCTTCTCCAGCGCACTCTCTCGCGTTCTTGGAAAAGCGATCTCGACACCGACAGCCTCCGCTGTTGCGCGAATCTTCGATGCGAAGAACATATCGTCAACGATTGCTACTACTCTTCGAGTCATGGTTCTATCGTTAGCCAGCCTGTTAGTATAAGGGTCAGCATGGTCACCGCAATTCCCCCGCTATCTGATTCGGAGAAACTCGAATTCGGAGGCGTTAACAACACGGACCCTCCCTCTGCATCACGCTCCAAACTCGTAATTGCATCATACAACATACGCTATGCTCGGGGTCGGTACTTGATCTCCGGAGGACTAGTTCGCAAGGTCGGTCTGCTTAACCTCGCTAATCGACCCCAACTCGTTAGTTCTCATATCAAAGCGGCCGCGAACGCATTTTCGTCAGGCCAGCTATTACCGAAGGTGGATGTACTGGCTCTGCAAGAGGCCGACAAACGCACACTCAGATCTGGCGGCCATCACGTGGCGAACGAGCTGGCGAACGAATTACACATGAGCTGGGTGCACGTTCCGGCGGGAATTCCTCGCGGAATCAAACCTGCGACAAGACAATGGTGGCTGGATTTTGAAGAGCCAATCGATCTGCACGACACTGGTGACACCGGCATCGCGTTGTTGAGTCAACTGCCGGTGAGCGAGGTTATTCGTATTGATTTGCCATGGCAGGAATGTCCCTGGCGACCACGCCTGGCCATGGGAGCCACCATTAATCTGGGCCAAACAAAGCTTCGACTCTTTAACGCCCATGTTGATCCACATGCCGCGTCAGGTGGTCAGCTCGAACAACTGGAAACGATTGCGGCAGAGGCAAAGTTAACGAGTCTGCCGACCATCATCCTCGGTGACTTCAACACGCTCTCGGAAAAGAAATGTAAAGAGACGCGCCGGTTTCTGGAATCGAAAGGTTACCAGAGCGCCTTTCCGACGGGCACGGCAACCTGGCGCGGTGCCGGAATTCGTCTGCATGCAGATTGGATTTTCACGAAGGATGTTTTGATAGAAAAGTGGGGCGTTGCTAAGCCTCTTAACGTTTCTGACCATTGGCCCGTTTGGGCTGAAGTCTCAGTGCCGTAACTGATGCACATAACGAGTCGAGACAATTCCCTGCTCCGAGAGGCGCGCACAGTCCGCGACGGTAAAGTCGACGAATTAATTTACGTCGAAGGTTTGCGCCTCGCAGAGGAAGCGCTGCGCTCAGCATTGATCGTTGAGGCGGTTATTTATTCCGAGCAGATTGCTCGGAAAGAGGCCGCTGCCAAATTCATTGAAGCGGTTTCAGCCGTTGCGCGTCGAACTGCTTCCGTCAGCGAAAAACTTCTTGAGTCAATATCGTATACAAAGACACCGCAAGGAATCGTCGTGCTCGCTGAGCGACCGGAGAGTTCGGTCGGACGATTGACTGAAGCAATCGGTCCTTCCTCGCTGTTGGTAATACTTCATCAAATTAACAATCCGGTAAACGTCGGCGCCATTTTGCGGACGGCAGAAGCCGCGGGCGTGGCAGGTGTAATCACAACTCAACGCACTACCGACCCATTCTCACCAAAATCTCTTCGAGGTGCCATGGGATCTGCGTTTCGTCTACCCATCTGGCGTGATGCTAATTACAGTGAGGTGATCGATTGGTGTCACAACAGAAACATCACCACGATTTGTACGGACGCATCTGGAGAAACTCCCTACACCAGGGTTGACTGGCGAGTCTCGACGGCCTTGGTTCTGGGTCCAGAGTCAACCGGACTTCACGAGAGCGAACTGGCCTCAGCTCAGAAGGTGGTGGCTATTCCGATGCATGGTGCAGTCGAAAGTCTGAATGTTTCAGTGGCTGCCGGAATTGTATTGTTTGAAGCGGCACGGCAAAGGGGTTCGGGCTGACAGCATTAAAGTCACCAGAATAGAACAGGTAAGGAAGGGCGGTTTACCCCCGCTCTTGTCGATCTAAATGGTCGGGAAACAGCGGGGGTAAACCGCCTTTCCTTACCTGTTCTACACTTCCATACATATTCTACGCGGGCACCTATTCAGCACGAATGCAGAGTTCGGTGGCGGGAAACGCCTTCTCATCCCGATTACGCTTAACCCAGCAGACAATCGTGTAGATGCCTGGTGTGGTTTGGAAAAGCCGAACCGGCGCTCGAAATTTGCCGCTTGATTCAACTTCGATGACACCCGGAACTTTGTCTGGATAAAGATAGCCTGGAGGAAGAATTGGCTTGAGGAGTTTCGACACGTCAGGTAATCCGTATGATCTTCGCTCACGCAGCCAACTGAGTTCGGGCGGTGCCGGCAGAGGTTCGTAAAAAACTTCTATTGCGTTCAGCAAATAACTCGACGTCAGCAGATGTCCGGCTAAATAAAATTCCGCACCTGGCTTCGCAAACTGCGCAACGGGTTCCAATTTTACGTGCTTGGAAACAAACAGCTCGACCATTCGCAGACGAAGCCTATTAAGCGCTAGTCCAAATCCGACATGCGTATGGTGCGCTCCGAGGATCGCCTTACGGTGGCCATCATTCGGAGGCGTTTCCTGATAGAGACGGACGTGGAGATAAGCAGTGTCTTGCTTCAAGTCCTCGAACTTAGATGACCACGTGCTATCAGCGGCGGAAACATTCTCCTGTGTTGCGTGATACCCACCAGCGAAAGAATAACGTTGATATGGCTTCAATCCATCTCGGCCCCAGTGGCTCGCAAACTCACCACTGGCCATGTCTTCGGCATGATGGGTCGCAACTTTCGTTGCCAACTCATCGAGCTCCAGCGTTTCCAGCTTTGCCACGTCCCGTTCTTCGTTGATTAATTGAAGGAGGTTTGCGCGTATTTCATCAAAGTTCTTCTGGAGATCGTCTGACTGATAAAAGGTAAGGTCTCGAAACCGTGGCCAGGCAGCGAGGCCACTGAGGTTTACCAGGAACTGCCGACGGTCTACGAGGTAGTTTTTCATCGGATGAGGTATCGATGCAGTGAAATAGTCTAAGATGATGGTGCTGGGACCGCAGTCGTCCCCGCCTGCCGCGTCGAGAAGAACCCACAAGATTTATTCGAATAGCTGACCTGATCGATCTTGGTTCACTTGGGTACTGGCAGGCGGGGACGCCTGCGATCCCAGCACGACGGTTCTAGCGCAGTCTTCGTTTGCGCGCCACGAGAGAAATAACTAGCACTCCGCCAAACAGGACCAAGTACGCGATGAATTTCAAGACAGGAACACTAAGCCCGCCTGAATAAACAAAAGCAGCACTATGATCGTCAGGCGGAAAAATAAACGCCGTTAGCGGCACCATCAAAAGCACAATCACGGCAGCACTGAAGACGACCAGGAACGTCACTAGAGCCACGTGAAAAGCCTTCTCCCACATAGAATCCTCAAGCTGTTAGCAATGCGATCAACTTCATCGATCCTTGATGCGAAGGTTTGTGACGCTTTCAATGCAGACTAACTGCATTTCGTTCGACCGCGGCGCCGTAAATGGACAGACGAGGAAGTCACCATACAAGAATTTGTCTTGGGCTATCTTCGTCTGCACGTCTTCAGGAACGTTCCTGACACCGTCGATTGCAAAGCGTTGCTCCGAGACTCCAAGCATTCTTTTTGTGCCAATTTTCCAAATGCGCAAAGCCGGCGCGCCATTATAAACGGCCAATCGACCTCGCACCTTGAAACAGTTCGATACGAGTTGCGGATGTTCGCGACAAGACTTCGCAAAACGGCTCGCGGATGAGTGCAGCCCCGAGCCGGTGATCAAGAAGGAAAGGACTAAGGTGACAACCAAGTGGCGCATGGCAATGCGTTTCTCTGCGTCTCTGCGTTCTCAGCGTCTCTGCGCTTTGATGCCCGTAAACAATCCTTTAAACGCAGAGACGCTGAGAACGCAGAGACGCGAAAGCAACTGGCGACAACTTATTCTTCTCGTCGCTTCCAGGAAGGCTTTGGGTATGTCTTCAACTTTCGCCACAGAATGGTGACATCGCCATCGGGCGCAATCCTCACGACCCGGAATGCAACAAGCAAATCCGCGCGCTTATTGCTGGTAGACCGTAGCACGTAAGTCGTGTTTGCCAGGGCCGGCAAGGATGATCCGTATTTAAACCGATCCATTTCGAAACCGGCGCGATTTCGTCGACTGAGGGCCGACGCCTTAAGGTAATCGGCTGGCGGGATAATGTTGGTAAGGCCTGTAACTCCCTCGGTAACTGCTGTCACATTTTCCAGTGGTGTATCGCCTAACGCGACGAGTACTCCAAGTGACTCGCCAGTAAATCCAGTGAAGAATTTTCCATCACCCAGCTTTAGTTCCGCCCAACCCAAACGCGGATCGACGAAGCCGTTAAGTGCATTACCGTGTCGTTCCTTTGAGAATGAATAAAGGCACGCATGAGCATTGAACTCGGGCGAGCGTTGATCGACTAGCTCCTCGATCGAAACGACGCTGCGACGCCGGATCCACGGGTAAAGCCGAATCAAGCCGGTATCATCAAGACCGAGGAATGATGCATAACGCTGCTGGTCACCGGGCGACGGTGTTAACAGGCGCTTTTCATCAGACGTAAATCGATATTCAAAGACCCAAACGTTTCTTCGAGCAAGCGGCTTGTTCGGCGGATCAGGCGGCGGAATTCGGTCCGGCCATCGTTGTTCACTCGAATCATCTGCCGGGCCCTGTCCGAACACATAGATCGGCGGCGTCACAAGCATTAGCAGAATGATTACTCGTAAAAACATGAATAGCATTGTCCTGGGACCGCAGGCGTCCTCGCCTGCGGTGCGCCTGCTGTGTAACCGACCGGGCTTTGCCGGGACGCAGCAGGCGAGGACGCCTGCAGGACGGAGTTTAATGCGTGCGACGCGGCCGCTGTTTGGCCGATATCGACTTGACGATTGTGTGTCCTCGTCCATTCATCGCAAAAGTAGGACGTTGCCGTTTCACTGCTCGTTCAATGAGCTTCTTTACTTTTGGTTCGTCCAATGTATTCACACTTTGCAAACGAATGAATGCGCCCTGACTACCATTACCCTGAAGTAATTGATCTGGATCCTCAAGCGATCGGCCATACATGAAGTACAAATTCACACCGCGAGCATAGACGGCCAGCGAGAAGACCACATCCGATGTCCTTTCAGTCGGACTGTAACCAATAGCCAGCGCGTTGTAATTGTCGTAGACCAGTTCGATTGCGGAAGGATAACGCTTTCGCAAGACTGAACGGCAACCTCGCGTAAGTTTTGCTATTTCGGGATCAAACTTCGCGATGAAAGTCGCAACCTGCTTTGCCGGCGAACCTGTACTCTTCGAGCTCATCATTGTCTTGCTATCGCTGGCCTGCCTCGAAGTACATACTTTTGAATTTTGCCTGTGGCCGTCTTCGGTAACTCATCCAGAAACGTGACACTGTGAGGTGCTTTGAAGTGCGCGAGATTGTCTCGAGCAAAGGACAGAAGTTCTGCTTCGGTTGCAGAACGTCCAGACTTAAGTACTACGAACGCATGCGGTGCTTCTCCCCAGCGATCATGAGGTAAGCCAACTACGGCCACTTCCTGCACTGCTTTGTGCCGAAGCAATGTTCCCTCAACTTCTACGGACGATATGTTTTCGCCGCCGCTAATGATTACATCTTTCAGACGGTCACGAATCTCGGCGTAACCGCTTGGATGGACAACTGCCGCATCGCCGCTGTGAAACCAACCGTCACCCATCACAGCTTCTGTGGCCTTTGGATCGTTGTAGTAACCCTTCATTACCGCATTTCCACGAACTACGATTTCGCCCAGCGTCTCCCCATCACGAGGCACTTCGTTTCCATTCTCGTCAATGACGCGCAGGTCACCGGAAGTCAACAACTCCACGCCCTGATGCGCTTTGATTACCGCCCGCTCCGAAGTTGATAGAGGTTCGTGTTCCGGACGCGGTTCGCAAACAGTGATGAAAGGAGAAGTTTCTGTGAGACCGTAAACGTGTGTGATAGTCCAGCCCAACTCTTCTTCAACCCGCTCAATTGTTGCCGCAGCAGGCGGAGCACCCGCAGTCATAACGCGTACACCACGTCGCGAACCTCTTCTCATTTCTTCGGGCGCATTTGCGATGCTGATCAAAACCGTCGGTGCAGCACATAACATCGAAATGGATTCGTTTTTGACCAAATCAAAAACTGCGGCAGCTTCGACCTTTCGCAAACAAACATGAGTTCCACCCATTGCAGTGACGATCCAGATGAAGGTCCAGCCGTTCGCGTGAAACATCGGCAGAGTCCAAAGGAAACGATCACTTACAGTCATCGGATGATGAATCAGTGTTCCTACGACATTTATATACGCGTTCCGATGGGTGATCATTACGCCTTTTGGACGTGAGGTCGTACCACTGGTGTAATTGATTGTGATCAGGTCAGTCTCTTCAATATTTGCGGGCGTGAAGTTCGGCGAGGCTGACGCAACCAGGGTTTCATAATCCAGCCAACCGTCCCTTGCTTCTTCAAGTGCTACGAATGACTTCACATTGGGCAGCTCGCTGCGAACACTATCGAGTGCGTCCAGAAAAGTTGAATGTGCGCAAACGACTTGGGCTCCACTGTGATTTATGAGGTAAACGAAATCGCTGGCGGTCAGGCGATAGTTTATCGGAACACAGATCGCTCCGATTTGGGGCACCGCGTAGTACGACTCCAGCATCGCGTGGGTGTTGGGTGAAATATAAGCGACGCGATCACCCTGACGAACCCCCAGTGATTGCAAAGCAGAGGACCAGCGGTCACACCGATCGAAAAATTGCGCGTAAGTAAGTCGCAAGTCTTCGTCAACAACAGCTTCTCGATCGGAATAAAGTTTACGGGAGCGGCGCGCGAAATCTAGTGGAGTTAACGGGATCTCCATTTTGTTGAGCTCCGGACTAGAATCGATGGGTTGACGGATACCACCTGCTTTAGCAGCGTGGAGATTCAAATTTGCGCTAGAGTGCGCCCTGAACCTTATGAGGTGATACCACCTGCTTCAGCAGCGTGGAGTTCAACTTCTCGCTAAAACCGCGGTAAGAAGCTGCTCAGTAGCGGAAAATTGAAACTCCACGCTGCTGAAGCAGGTGGTATCTAACCGTCACTCCAAAGCTGCCACCTAGCGCGAAGCTGAGGCTCCACGCTGCTAAAGCAGGTGGTATCTGACTTTTTGTGCAAAGCCAACCAACCGAAGCAAATTCGAATTCGGCACAGATTGCTTCAAGTATGAATGAGAGACGACTCCGCAGGACAAAGCCCCGGCAACGCTTTGCCGTCGTACAAACTGAAAATCAAAAATTTTGTTCGCTTGAACGCCGGGGATTGACCCAACGCGATCCGTCCTTGAACTCAACGCTTGAAATCCAAATCCACAGGGTTTGATCCCCACAATCGAGCGTTAGAGTTTGTTGATCCTCGTCGTTTGAAGAAACAGGAGAAACGCGGACCGTTTCAATTTCCCAGCTGTCCTTTTCTGGCCAACGCCAACTGTACTGCACGACAACGGCTTTAACAGGTGTCGTAGTCTGGTTATCCAAAAGAAAAGTGACCTGCCTGGGACTTGAATAGGCCGGCGGCTGAGTCTGCGAATACACCAGCTTAACGGGATCAGTCGCTACAGCATCTATTGACAACGCGGGTTTGGGATATGCGAAAGCGCTACTACAACGCCGTTCGCGATATTCAAATTTCGAATAACGGTGTTCCCACCGGTGCGATCCAAATGGATGCATTACTGCATTAACAGCGATACTGAGAAGGAAAGTCGAAATAGCGACTAGTGAGCGAAGCAAATAGCGATTCATGTCTCACCTTCTTTACTACTGAATGACGATTGCGGTATGGCAACTTAGAAGCGGTCACTGCTGATGAACGTTGTCTTACGCAATTTCCGCAACCATGGCGCGCGATTGTACCTGTGGTACGTAATCAATCGGCAGGTCACCGTTATCCGCTCTCAAATACTGCCAATCTTTTGGCTTGAGAGATGCGATTAGTTCCTTCCGCGTCTTAACCTTTAAGGGCTTTCCCTGATAAATCTTACCCATCCGCTGAAGGTTCTTTTCCGAAATAGCTCCTGAGAACATTAGCAACGGCCAGGTGAAATGCGGTCCGTTCAGTCTGCGTAGTTTATATAACCACATACCCAAAGAACCGACACGCCAGGCTAAAGGCCCCCACCAACTGTACTGTCCCGGTCGCAGGTTCATTTTCCAACACTTCATCATCAGTTGCCACTGTAGAGGAGTAAGTTGACGAGTTTGTGTAACTCCGGTTTCTTTTTCCATCCTTGTGTCATGAAGTGGCGTAAAGATCGACGGGATCAAGAAACCAAATAAACCGCGCCGTTCGATTTCGTAAACGAGATCCAGGGTCGCCATAACGTCTTCGTCGGTCTCGCCGGGATTGCCAACGATCAATGTCATGGCGGGGAACCAATTGTTTTCATTTAGAACTCGCAGCCCCTCAAGAACAACACTCGGCCAATCTTCAATCGCAAACGGCACGCCCTTGCTCGACATTATTTGCTTGGCCATTCGCACCGAGCCTGTTTCCAATCCAATCAGTGGCGCCAGTGCTTTCTTCTCGGGGTGATTGCTCAAATATGGAAAATGAATCGGGCTCTTTGGCAATAGAACGTCCGACAGTTGCTTGATAAGCAATGGATCAACAACGGCTGGCGCGATTGTGCTGTGACTCAATACGTGCTGCTCCACTCCCGGCGTGTTCACGATGTCAGAGTAGAGATCGACCAGGGCTTCCCGGTTTGGAAAATAAAACGGAGTATCAGTATGCACCTGCCCCCAAATGAACATGTCTTCGGTGGCCAATGAGATCTGTTTGTTTCCGTGACGGACGTTGGCACGTACCGCTTCCATGATCTTGTCTTTTGGCAGGTCAATTTGAGGATTCAGGTCCGGGACGCAGAACTTACAGCGACGTCCACAACCAGTCGTCATTTCCACGACGCCGAACGTAGTTCGCGTGTCGGGAAACAGAATTCCCTCACGATCCAATGGGTGCTTTACATCGACGGTGCGAGGGATCTCCAGACCTTCAATTGCCTTCCTGAAAAGCGCCAGTGTGTCAGCGGATTCACTTCGTCCCTCGACTACACAATCGACGCTCAACTCATCGTACGTATTGGTCTGAATGATTTGCCAACCCCCTGAACCACCCACAATAACCTTGAAGTTTTCCCGGAATGGATTCGATTTGATTTTGGCAAACATTTCCCGAGCGTAGTGGGAATTGATGGGCATCTTCGAGGAGCCGAAGATGGAAGTGTAGACGCCGGCCGCAAACGTGACGCCCAGCGGGTTGTGTGTTGAAACTGCTACGACGCGGGTTCGCGGTCCAATAAACTTATCGAGGTCATCGGGAAAGCAAGCAACCAGGTCGTCACTTCTGTATTCCCTCGATAGAGACTTCTCGACCAGACGAACGCCGGCCGGCATGAACCGCGCTGAACCGTCTTCATTGTGCTCAACCTCACGCCACTTCGGATATTTCCGATTCATGACTCCCTCCATCCAAATCGGCAGCGATGCCATCGCCATTTGAATGAAGTAACCGGCATGATCGATTGTTTCTGTAAGCGGAGCCGTTAGAACGATCAGTCTCCCGCCATCAGCGGGTCCTTCAGGATTGATCGGGGGAACAACGGGGTTCGGTTCAGCCGCACGGGGGGAACTCATGGTTATATTCAGGAGATAATCTGCCTTTCCTAATTTAGGTTTGGTTGATTTGAACAGTTGTGAAACTAGACTAACCCAATTAGCTGAAGGCCGTACACTAATGAAATTGTCGAATCTTTACAAGCGAAATCCTCTCTGCGCTACCGCTGCTTCTCTCCGGTCTCGGCGTTTTTAAGGGTCTGGCTGTTTTGCACCGCCGAGACGCAGAGAACACAGAGGCAGCGCAGAGATTAATTTCAACGGGCCCGGCTAGCCGTTGACAGCTGCAACAGCTTCAATCTCAATAAGAAATCCGTAATGCAGCGGACCGCAGGGAATGACTGCGCGTGCCGGCCTGTTCTCGCCAAGTACACGTATGTAAACCTTATTCACGGCCTCCCAAAGATTGATGTCCGCTACAAAGAGCGTCATCTTGAGCACGCGATCCCAGTCGCTTCCTGCAGCTTTAAGAATTCCGTGCACGTTGTTCAGCGCTTGTTCAGTCTGTTCCTCAATCGAACCAAGCCTCTTTTCGCTTGTCTGGGGATCGATTGACAACTGGCCCGATACGAAAAGGAGTCCGTTATAGATAACCCCCTGGGAGTAATGGCCGGCAGGTCTCGGAGCGTTCGGTGTACTGATTCTTGTGATTTCCATGGGCGAAAGATAGTTGGAGACCGCTGGTCCGTCAACGGTTCAGAGTGCAGTCAGTACCACCTCGCGGTAGCGGGTGGGTGCGTACCTGATTTGAAGATCAATTTTGGCTGCGCACCCACCCGCTACCGCGAGGTGGTACTGACTGCTTCCAAGCACGGAAAGACGACCCGACAATTAACTCACCTCCACGAATTTGTAGAACAATACAGTCGCATGAAGTGAACCATCAGAGAGACTTGCGTAGCCAGGGATTTCTCCGACGCGAACGTAACCACACTTCGCATAGAGTCTTTCACCGTTGTCTGCCTGAAGAGTATCGAGAACCAACAGCGTTCGCCCGAGATCTCGAGCAACCTCTTCGATGGCGCTCATCAACGCCCGACCCAGTCCCTGCTTTCTGTGAACCGAGTGAACCAGCAACTTCTGCACTTCTGCTCGATGAAGCGCATTGGCTTTAGTCGCAAGTTCGAGTTGGACCGAACCTACAACGCGACCATTTTTTTCCGCGACAAGAAGAGTTCGATTTCCACTCTCAATCTCCTTGAGCGTTTGCTCCCAGTAGTCTCTGTTGCTCGAGCGCGAGAAAGGAAGAAGAAATCCAACTGATGCGCCGTTTTCAACGGAGTCCTGAAGCAGTTCAACTAAATCAGGAAGCAGCATAGTTGCCTCTGCGGCGGTGATGCTTCTGATTTTATGCAGGGCGTTGCCTGAAAGGTCTTTCATCTCATTCTCCCCAACCTTTAGGTTGGAGAGTTCCAAATTCGTTTTGTGTCTGCTCGGCAATCAAACGAATCTCCGTTTGTAGATGTTCAAGTTCTCCTCGATTTTCCATCTCAATAACCCAATGCCATTCCGTCCTTGCGAGGATCGGACGCTCCCATCAAAGTCTTACTCACTGGATCGATCATGATCGCTTGCCCGCCACCCATTGATGAACGTAGAACTCCTTGTGGCTTTGCTCTAACGTGACCTAGTTTCAATAACTGTTCAATCACCGACGATCCAAGTTCATCTTCCATCAAAACATCTCGACCCGTAACGAACCGATAACGAGGAGCGTCAATCGCTTCCTGTAAACTCATCTTCAAATCAATCAGATTCACGAGCACTTGAACATGTCCCTGCGCTTGTATGGCTCCGCCCATTACGCCAAACGACATGTAGAGTTGATTATCCCTGAAAACCATGGCTGGAATCAGAGTATGGAAAGGACGCTTGCCGGGAGCAAGCGCGTTGGGATGTTTAGGGTCCAACGAAAACGCGCTGCCCCGGTTCTGAAAAACGATTCCCGTATCACCAGCTACAATGCCAGAACCAAATGCATCAAAAAGACTGTTAATGAATGAAACTGCATTTCCATCTTTATCAACAACAGTGAAATACGTCGTATCACTGCCCATATTCACTTCACCCGCGGGTGGAGAGTCGAGTGCTTTGTGCGGATCAATCAGGGCGCGACGTTTCGCTGCATACTCTTTCGATAACAACTCGGCAACCGGAACTTTGACAACTGTTGGATCGGCGATATACCGATTTCGATCTGCGAACGCGAGCTTCGTCGCCTCGATTAGAGTGTGGTAATACTGCGCGGGTTCCGAACGCATCGCACTCAAATCAAATCCTTCCAAAATGTTCAAGGCGATCAGCGCGGTAATTCCCTGCCCGTTCGGAGGGAGTTCATAAACCTGGTAGCCTCGATAGTTGGTGAAAATTGGCTCGACCCAATCAGCTTTTGTGGCAGCCAAATCCTCCATCGTGATGAAGCCGCCATTCGCTTTCATGTAATCGACGATGGCTCTCGCAATTGGACCTTTGTAGAAAGCATCGCGGCCTCCGTCAGCGAGTGTACTGAGCGTGCGTGCGAGATTCGGTTGGCGGAACACTTCTCCAGCACGAGGTGCTCTTCCATCGATCAAGTAGTTTGCCGCTGCTGCTGGCGTACGATTTAGTTTCCGAACTTCTGCGTCCCAGTCTTCGGCAGCTTTCTCCATCACGGGAAAGCCGTGTTCGGCGTAGTCAATTGCTGGGGCGAGCAGCTCTGCTAACTTTATCGTTCCGTATTTGTCGCGAAGAGTTACCCAACCGTCAAAGGCACCGGGAACTGTGATACTTCCCATGCCGGTTTGTGGCATTGTCTTGACGTTGTTCTTCGCGAAGTACTCCAAACTTAATGCGTGCGGCGCTCGACCACTCGCGTTCAAGCCTTTCAACTCTTTCGTCTTTGCCCAATACACAAGAGCAAACATGTCGCCGCCAATGCCAGTCATCATAGGCTCAGTGACATTGAGCATTGCAGCCATGGCGATTGCTGCATCAACCGCATTGCCACCTCGTTTGAGAACATCCAGTCCGACTTGCGAAGCGAGTGGTTGACTGGAAGCGACCATGCCATGCTCAGCGCGGACTACTGATCTGGTTGCATGTGGTGCAACAAATTGTCTTTGTGCATTTTGAGGGACATTGTGCATAAGAAGACTCAAGAAGATGATGCAAGTAACCCAAGATACTCGCGAACACAAAAGAGGCATATGGTGCTCCGTTTCGTGGTGAGCCAAAATTCTTCACTCCGGAGGAGTGCCATGTTTATAGAATCGGCGCCGCTGCGGGCTAGTGCACTCCGGAGGAGTGCAATGTCTGTAGAATAGTTTGTTTCAAGCGCACTTAGACACAGAGAGTGCGTCGCAAAAACCTACATGGCACCCCTCCGGAGTGCTGCTTTCAACGGAACCCTGACTATAAACATTTCACTCCGCCGGAGTGAAGATCCTCGGTATTGGCTACTTCCGCCTAAACGCCAAAGATGCACCGAGGCCGGTTAAAACTAAGACGAGTGTAATCCCTGTAAGCCCAACTACGCGATCGACGGTTTTGATGCCGGTCCATTGTAAATAGTGAATCCGATACAGGCTGTCGATCCATTTCGTGTCCTTGCCAGTTTGCTGCAAACTCATTCGGTTCCAGTCGATCGTAACGACAACACCAGTGTCGGTTGTAACTGTGTTTCCATTAACTGTCACGATTTGACCATAGCGTCCAGGATTCATCGAAAACGCATCCTGTACAAACCTTCGAGTTTCGTCGTCAGTCGCAGCCGAGCGTGGTCGTTTGTCGCTAGGGTTCAAATTCATCCAGCCAGACTCTGTTCTGACCAGCAGATGGTCTCCGAGAATGGTTCTCAGGTAACGCACTTCCAGCCAGTTTGGATTCTCGCTGATCAGCACCTGATTATTAATTGGATAGACCTTCGGTGTTAGAGCTTCATACGCACCTGTGTAACCAGGCTTGAGGAAGAAGACAAGCCCAGTGATGGCCCAGCCGACAAATGGAATCAGAAGAATAATGCCAATGACTCGGTGAGTTGTTCTTGTTCGCATTACGATTGCGAAGGTGGAACCCAATTCGCTGGTGCTTCAGGCCAGACCTCGTCGGGCGCTGCAGGTCTAGGTTGGTCAGAGCCAAGTCTGTTGTGTTTGATATCGGCGACGATGAAGTTCTCGGGTGCGACAGGCGATCCAGCGAAGCGCCGGAGCATTGCCAATTGACCTGCGTGAGTCATCGCATCAGCAAAGGGACCTTGTAATAACTGCTCTTCCGTCATTTCACCAAGCAGTGGCGTTCCATTTGCGAGATGCTGCCCGAGGTCTTCCAACATGAGATGAAAACGTGAGACTTCCTCTTCCAGTGAACCTAGAGCCTCAGGCCAATACGAACCGCCGATAAAATGAGTGCGCGCATAACCGAGCACACTGGTCATGTGTCGGACGAGTTCTTGAGGCGTCCGCACATCAGCTGGCGGCTTGAACGAACCAAACTCCGGAGGCGCATCGCGCAATGCCTTCTGAGTTCGATAAGCAAGCGCTGCGAGAAAGTGTTTAAGTAAAGATCTCTTCTCGTCCATTGCTAAAAGTTGGATGGAGTCAGTACCACCTCGCGGTAGCGGGTGGATACGAAGTGTTATAGCTGATGGTTTTCTGCGCGATTTCGTACCCACCCGCTACCGCGAGGTGGCACTGACTCCATCCAAGCTTGTTATAGAGCCACCCAACCATTGTCTTACTCGCCAAACGCAAAGAATTCAACGTGACTACATTCGCCACAAACATACATCTCTACTGAATCTCCAAGTTCACCAAATCCTCCGAACCCTGGGCCTTGTTGAAGACGACGGGAACCTGCGTAGGTAAGTATTGTGGAACAACGAACGCAATTCATTGGTTTGTGCTTCTTATTGACTCTGGCCTTGACGCGTTCATCATCTGGATCGTCCTCGAGGATCGGTTTGAACTGCCTGAGTCCGCGCCGGTTCGCCTGGCAGTTCCAGCATAAGTCGAAGTGATCTTCGACTTCTTCTCCGCATTTAAGACAGCGCCACATTTGAATTCGTTACGTGGTCAGGATGGGACCGATACGACCGATCGGACCGATTCCGCTGACTACCTCCGCAATCCGCTTCTTTGCTCCATTAAGCAAACGGTCAGCGTCGATCACTGCTCTAGTGTGTTCGCCTTCTCCAATCTTCCCTGCGGGGTCAAATGCTTCAACTTTAAACTTGAACAGTTTCCCCTCCATCTCCAGGAAAGTCGCCACCGCACTAACTTCAGTGTTGTTCGGAGTTGCCGCCACATGCTTGATGCAAACACCAACGCCAACAGAGAGTTGCTGTGGTTGTAGTACGCGCTTCATCAACCGGGCACCGGCCAACTCCATCAATGCAATCATCCTCGATGTTGCAAACACTTCCGGGAATGAATCATCAGGAGAGATGGACAGCGAGCTCGCCATGTCGCGATCACTCGCAACAAAGGCCGCCTTAGCGGTATCTCCTGCCTGCAGCATTTTATAGGGTCCTCCTTGTGTGAAGTGCGACTGCTATAGGACATATACGACCTATTTGTCCTATCGATCACTTAAGAACGCCTCCCGGGAGGCTCTGGATCTTTACGTTCAGCATAAACAGGATCCAAGTAATGCGTCGTGAATTCGGTAACGCTGGGTTGTTCCTTCGCTTCAAGTTGCCGGGGCGTTAGCTCAGTAGTTGTCTCGGCTTTTGGCGGTTCCGGCGAACCCGAGTGGGCCGCGTCTTTCAGTAATAGGATTCCTCTTGAAACCAAAAGACCGACGCCCAGAACTGAGATGAGCGTTCCAATATCCGCAATGAGCTGTTCATTAACTATCTTCTTTGCCACGCCGGTGATGATCATCCCCAGGGCAAGAAGAAACAGACCATAGTGCCAGGCAGTCAAGAAAATGATTCGAAGCCAGGATCTCGTAACGGGTTGAACTTTCGATTCCTGGAGTTCTTGCCGTACAACTTGATCTATTGTGTCCAGGCGCAATCCACAAGAGCGACAGAAGCGTTGCGCTTCTCGACTCTCGCCACCGCAGTTTGGACAAAACATCGAAGTTCCTCCGCTTAGTGTCCGACGAACTTTAGTTTATCGTCGGTCCCAGACACGAACTGTTATATTCGGCGGTGTCGTAAATAAATATCGTTCGTGTCTGGGATCTACGACAAACTAAAGTTCGTCGGACAATTGGAACACCCGCCTCGCGATATCAGAGGCCGCATCCGGTCGGCCTAGTTTTCGCGATGCTGTTTGCATTCTTGCCAGCCGACTCGAATCCGCCAACAAGTTGTTGAGCTTGTACGACAGTGTTGGAAGGTTATTGCAACGAATTGCGACTCCCGCTTCCAGTAAATGATCGGAATTCCGTTCCTCTTGACCCGGAATGGGATTAACGACGACGAACGCCAATCCTTTAGCCAATGCTTCAGAAGTTGTAAGTCCTCCGGGCTTGCCGAGAACGATGTCGGAAGCACTCATGTATTCGTCCATCTCCTGTGTGTAACCAACCGGATGGATCGAGAGATTTCCGCCTGGTGCTAAGTTGTTACCTGATTTTAAGAGTCTCTTTCGCAACTCCTCATTACGACCACAAATCGCAACGACCTGTACCTTGTGCTCAATTGCTTTAAGGGAAGCGATCAACGGCTCGACTGAGCCTACACCAAAACCACCTGCCGACAAGAGTATCGTAATTCGTTCGTTGTCGAGCCCGTGCTTTTGACGCATCTCGAGTCTGTTCTTCTTTTTTGCGAAGACGGGATCGATCGGAATTCCCGTGACCATGATCTTCGACACAGGGATTCCTATAGCCTCAAGATAAACACGTGCCTCATCAATCGCCACAAAGTATTGCTCGTAATGATGCACCAGCCACATCGCGTGAACGTCAAAGTCCGTCACTACAATTGCCTGCCGGCTTGCAAGTCGCTCCTTTGCCCTTAGCCATGAGACGATCTCCGCCGGCAGGAAGTGCGTGCAGACAATGAAATCGGGCTGATAGCTACGAAGCAGACGAACTAGCGGTCGGGTATTCAGTTTGTCCAGTGCGAGGCGACGCCGTTCGTTCTTCCATGGCTTGTCTAGCTTGTCGTACATCCAGCCAGGAACTTCCGGCATTTTGTTGACGAGTTCGATATAGGCCTTCGAGTAGAGATGACGAAACAACTTGTTTGTGTAGTCAAGTACGTCGAGGTGGCGAACTTCGAGCGTTGGTTCAAGTTGATTGAAAGCTTTCTCCAGGGCCTGAGCGGCGCGAACGTGACCCGCACCAGCTGACGCTGAGAGCAGGAGTACCTTCTTCAGCATTTTGGTTCAGTGTTCGACAACTATGGTTTCTTTGCCGGCGCGGCGGGGCCTGCAGCTGGATGCGTCTTGTTGTAGTCAGTAATAAAGTCTTTGGTGATGTCAATGCTGTCATCGGCGTAAACAAGAGGCACTCGACCAGCATCGATAACCAGGAAGATGCCATGTGCTTTTGCGTAAGCACCCAGTGCATTTTGTATATCCTGCTGAAGAGGACCAAGCGCTGACTGCGTGTCTTTATCAGACGCTGCTTGCGCGTCTTCCGCTCTTCGCTTGAGCTCCAATTCAAGCTTATCTGCCTGGTCGGTTTGCTGGGCAGTGATCTTCGGATCCTGCACGAGGCGTTTATTCTGAATGTCGGCTCGTAGATTCTGAAGCCTGGTCTGCATATCCTTGAGTTCTTTATTCAAGCCCTGGTTTTTTACGTCGAGTTGTCCAAGGGCGGCGACAACCCTCTGGATGCCAGTCTTCGGGTCGGTGAAATCTCCTGAATCAATAATGGCTATC
Organism: Pyrinomonadaceae bacterium; assembly: GCA_036522415.1. GTDB lineage: Bacteria > Acidobacteriota > Blastocatellia > Pyrinomonadales > Pyrinomonadaceae > PSRF01. Next base: position 28,674 of record DATDFV010000187.1, read on the forward strand.
CCGCTCGGAGGAGCTGGAGAAGCAGATAGGTTAGATGGCTTGCTAGCGTTGTTTGTCAACGCGCGTGTCTGCGCGTGAACTGCCACCGTCAGACTTCCGAAGATCAACGCTGCCAGAACTAATCGAAATACTTTCATCACTTGAATACTCCTGAGAATAATTGTTTTCGAATCGGGGATGTGGAATTAGACTGAATGAGATGAGGTTCAGTCAACAGATCGGGCGAATAACAACATGAAAAGCTGCGCTTATCTCTTCATTGCCGGCTCGTTACTTTTCCGAAGCTTCCCTGGTCCTGCCACAAGAACACCTTCATTCGGCGAGGACGCTCGCTGTTCCTACTCCTCTATGTGGGGAATCAACGGCGAGAAGTGGACCGCTAACGGCCGCTTACCTGATTTTTCTTATTCCGGATATCACGCTGGTGAAGCGTCGATACCTAAACGGGCGGTGCGTTGGAATCTGAAACGTGACTTCCACGCAGTTGGTGATGGCCACGCCGACGATACCGAAGCCTTGACGAATGCGTTAAAGACGATTCATGACGGTGTCTTGTTTATACCTGAAGGAAGCTACGTCATTTCCAAGCGGATCGATATCACGAAAGGAAACATCGTGATTAGAGGCGCTGGCCAGGGACACACTATTCTTTACTTTCCCAACTCTCTACAAGATCTATTTGGAAATACGGCTCGAGGTACCGAGCAGTCTCAATGGTCTTTCAGACCGGGTCTCATCAACGTCACTGGTCAGGATCCAATAAACGATCAAACGCGCCTCGCAACAGTAACAGCTGAAGCTCGGCGCGGTGATAAGACCCTTCAGGTGTCAAATCCGATTTCAGTAAGACAAGATGAGTGGATACGTCTCGTGCAGAGCGATCCGCCGAGAGACCGGTCGAACACTGGCTCGCTAGTCAAATATCTCTACGGAAATCTGATGGAACCCGGTTCAGACCTGTTAGGGACTCCCAACATCGTTAGATTTCTTTCGCGAGTAAAGCGATCGAATGGCAGAACGATTGAGTTGGAGAGACCTCTGCCTTACGACGTTAAATTGGAATGGTCTCCCCAGGTTCATCTGTTCAAACCAACAATCAACGAGGTCGGTCTCGAGCATCTGTCCGTGCGTTTTCCGTGGTCTCCGTATCCTGGCCACTTTAGGGAAAAGGGGTACAACGCTCTCTTCTTTCAAGACGTCTCGCAATGCTGGGTCGATGACGTCGAAATTCAAAATGCTGACTTTGGTCTGGACTTCAATTCCACGAACTTCTGCACTATCCGTAATGTGACATTAACGATAAGTTCCCCACGGGCTGTTAATGAAGAGGCACGCGGTGGAAATGGGCATCACGGCATCGACATAAGTCATGGAACCGAGAACCTGGTGACGAACTTCAGTGTTAAGACTAAGTTTGTTCACGACATCAGTGTCGAGTGGTACGCCCTCCATACAGTGTTTTCTAACGGTAACGGTGTCGACCTAAATATGGATCATCACCGAGAAGCAAACTATTCGAGCCTCTTTAGCAAATTGGATTGTGGCGCCTGTACACGGCCATTCAATAGTGGGGGCTCCGCAGATCGGGGTGCTCATTCAGGCGCCTACTCGACGTACTGGAACGTTCGTGGAGCACGGGAACTGGACTTGCCGCCGCGAGATTTTGGGCCACTCCTGAACTTTGTTGGGATTGCGACCAAGTCAGACCCGGAGTCAGCTTACGGATGGCTGGTTGAAACCGGGTCCGTTTGCCCGAGCGAGCTTCAGGAGTCAATGCGCGGAAGAAGGTTGGCACCTGAGAAGAACTAGCCATCGAACAGAAGTTCCGTGACCGTAAACACGGAAGCTCTTCTGTCGGAGCGCGGCCGTCCTCGGCCGCCCCGCTAGAGTTTTCAAGGGTCCTCGGGAACCGTTGAAAATGAAGTACGGGCGTCTCGTTAACTAGTCAGGTGGCTTTTGTTGGATCGGGGCGGCCGAGGACGGCCTCGCTCCGACAGAAGAGCTCCCGTGACTCCGGTCAAGGACTTCTGTTCGGTGAACCAACTCTGAATTCTGCCCGGGATTGGATGTTTACATGTTTTGAAAGACTATCCGTTTATGAGGGCTTCGAGCCTTGAGGGATCGGCCTTTCAAATTGAGGCCAATTATAAACGAATGTTCTTGCTCCAAAACTTTGGATTATGATAGTTTTTCCGTGCCTCATCTCATCTGACGACTCAGGCATTTCGAACGTGCGGCTTGTCGGCCGATGACTTTATTTGCCCCTAGATACTATTGGTGTTCGTTGCCACTCGCAGGAAGGACGTAAAAACGAAGATGCGCACTAAACTGATTCCGATTGTTGCTATCGCCCTGGTCTTCTCTGTAGTAGTTATTTTGCCCCAAATCATTGAGGCGAAGCGTGAAGCTGGATCTGCCAGCAGTCCCCAAAACTCAGTCGCTTCGACGACTGTGAATCCCGTCCAAGGAAACAGCCAAAGAATAGAACACGGTGCGTCAGTGCGGAACGACACCTCCATCCCAGTGCGGGAAATGAAACAGAAGCCAATCGACTTCGGACCGGAACGGGAAGCAGCCCTTAACCCGAAGATTCATCATTTTCACGAAGACAAGCCTGACAAGAATGTCCAAACCCAAATAACCGGGCCAGATTTTAATACTCCCAACATGCCCGCCACCGATAAAAACTTTAACGGTATTCCGTTCCCGGGCGTCGCCTGTAACTGTGCACCACCCGACACCGATGGTGAGGTTGGAGCCACACAGTATGTACAAATCGTGAACGAGGGTTTCCAGGTATTCGATAAGACTACGGGAAGTTCCCTTCTCGGACCGTCTGGCATAGCCACAGTTTGGAGCGGGTTTGGTGGTGTTTGCGAATTCAATGGAGATGGTGATCCGGTCGTGCTCTACGATCAGTTAGCCGACCGTTGGGTTATTTCTCAGTTTGCCGGTGCGTCTGTTCCGACAGATGAATGCGTAGCCGTCTCAACAACTGGCGATGCAACTGGGTCATATCACCGCTACGACTTTCACCTTGGTTTGAACTTCTTCGATTACCCGCACCTCAGCGTATGGCCTGATGGCTACTACATGAGCATGAACGTTTTCAATTCAACAGGAACGGCGTTCCTGGGACCGCAGGCATTTGCATTTGACCGCTCGAAGATGCTTTCGGGTCTTCCAGCGACTTTCATAACTCCGGGAGTCACCGGAGGATCAAGCGAAGAAGTCTTTTTACCCGCTGATCTCGACGGGTCAACCCTTCCCCCGGCCGGCGCTCCCGCTACGTTCGTCGAATTTCCGGGAGCGGGCGGCTATAAGACCTTCCATTTCCACGTGGATTTCGCCACCCCTGGAAACTCTACGTTTACGCAGTTTGCTAATCCGGCGGCTGCGGGATTTACATTACTCTGTCCAACAAGCCGCAGTTGCGTTCCGCAATCCGGTACAACGTCGCGTCTTGACGGAATTGGCGACCGCTTGATGTTCAGGCTTGCTTATCGCAACTTCGGCGATCACGAGTCGGTCGTGGGCAATTACACCGTCAGTTCAGCGACCGTTGCGGGCATTCGTTGGTTTGAACTGCGCAACGTTACGAATGGTCCTGTTACTGTCTTTCAGGAGAGCACCTATCAGCCCGATTCGACATGGCGGTGGATGGGTAGCGCAGCAATGGACCAGGATGGAAACATTGCGCTTGGCTACAGCGCTTCCAGCGCCTCAATTTTCCCGCAATTGCGTTATGCAGGCAGATTGGCCAGTGATCCGGTGAATGTTCTGGCCCAGGGTGAGGCGACTCTTTTCTCTGGAACTGGCAGCCAAACAGGAACAGGCAGTCGATGGGGTGATTACAGCGCCTTGTCAGTTGATCCAGTTGACGATTGCACTTTCTGGTATACCAACGAGTATTACACGACCACCAGTCAATTCAACTGGCGTACGCGAATCGGTTCTTTCCGATTCCCGACGTGTGGTGGTAACCCAACCCCAACACCGACGCCGACTCCAACGCCAACACCGACGCCAACTCCGACTCCAACGCCGACACCAACACCAACTCCGACACCCACTCCAACACCGACACCGCCACCGACGCCAAACGCGCCGAGTAATCTGACCGCGGCTGCTGTTTCAAGCACTCAGATTAATCTGTCGTGGACGGACAATTCGAGTAATGAGAGTGGCTTCTTGATCGAGAGTTGTACCGGCAATGGGTGTTCAAACTTCGCACAGATCGGATCGGTTGGACAAAATGTAACAAGCTTCCCGAATCCGAACCTGACGCGCAATACGTGGTATCGTTATCGGGTACGCGCATTCAACGCTTCAGGTAATTCCGGGTATTCAAATATTGCGCAAGCCAAGACGCCTCCACACTAAACTGCGTTTCGTTTGCGCACCATTCCAAAGGGCGTCCACTCGGGCGCCCTTTGCTTTTCAAAACAAACTCGGCGTTGTACCCAGCTCTGCATCCACTCGTTCGATCAACTCTTCACCTTCGTTTTCAGCAAAGTTGACCTTGCTACTAACCGGATGGCTTTTCATCTCCTCGCTGGGATAAGGCTCGAGTAACTTCTTCAACTCTGCCGTAGATACTTTTGAATCAAGCCACATTTCGTACGCGCTCTCGGGCAACATGACAGGCATTCGATCGTGTACTGGTAACAGCAGTTCGTTGGCGTTCGTGGTAACAATCGCGCACGACCTGATTGTTACTCCATCCTTTCTCCACTTATCCCAAATGCCTGCGAACGCGAAAGCGTCTTCATCCTTTCGTTGAAAGAAAAAAGGCTGCTTCGCCTTCCCGACTCTGCGCCACTCGTAAAAACCGTCAGCAAGTATCAAGCATCTCCTGCGTTCGAATGATTCTCTGAAACTTGCTCTGTCTTCAAGTGTCTCAGAACGAGCATTGATGATCGGTGCTGGTTCCTTGCTCCAGTATGGAATCAACCCCCAAACGAGCTCTTCTGCTTGATCGAGTTGAGTTAAGGTGACGACAGGTTGGGTAGGAGCAATGTTGTAGCGTGGCACAACCTGATCGAGTTGGACACGATTAGCCAACGCGATTCGTATCCGATCTACTGAACGAAGTGTAAACCTTCCGCACATCGCTCTCAGGCTTCCTCACCCGCGGCGGGTGTCGCTTCAGTCACGACTGGTACGGCTGGTTCAGGCTCTGCATGCCTTTGAGGGCGTGCATATTGATCAAGGCCAAACCCCAACAACGTAGTGCTCAGAATGAAAACAGATGAAAAGAAATACGGGGCAGAAGGCCCCAAAGAATCAAATGCCCACCCGAAAAATAGCGGGGCAATGATTCGGGCAACGCCTCCATAGGTCTGTTGCATACCCATATAGAGTCCTCGCTCTCTGGGAGCGATGACACGTGACAACAATGCCGTTACACATGGAAAAGTAAAAGCAGTTCCTAAAGGAATTAACATCACAGCTATCGCCAACATCCATAGATTTCGTGACAACGGCATCCCTATAACACCAGCTGACAGCAGCACAAGTCCCAGGCGCGACAACTTGGCTTCTCCTAACCAGTCAACCATCCGTCCTAGTAATAGCACGCGCGCGAAAACTGAAATTGAACCAACGTACATGAAGAAGTAGCCGATGGTTTGCGCCGTGACCTGGAACCGCGCGTTAAGGAATAGCGCGAGCACAGAAAAACTTCCCTGAAAAGCGCCTATTGAGATCGCATAAATCCAAATCAAACGCGAGGAAGGTTCACTAGAGCTGGAGATCACGCGCCACATCGCCTGACGCGATGTCTTTCTCGGTTCGTCAGTAGCGATGTGGTCATTTGGATCCCTGGACTCAGTTAAATATCGAGCGGCAAAGGCCATGTTCAAAAGACAGATGGCTGCGGCGATTAAACCCGGCGCAGCGTGACCCAACTTCAAACTTCCATGACCGGGAAGCAAATCCCGTTGACCAAGTGCTACCGCGAATGATCCCAGTACCGGGCCCACTGCCACACCAAGGTTCGTTGTGGCTGACAGCCAACCCAAAGCACGCGCACGGTCTTCCGGTGGCGTAGAATCGGCCACGTAGGCCTGAATCACGCCAACTGTTCCACCTCCTGCGCCCTGGACCACCCTCGATAAGAAAAGTAAAAACAGAGAATTCGCAAAGCCAAAAATCAGATATGCGATTGCCGAAGCCCCGAGCGCAATTAACAAGGTCGGTCGGCGCCCAACGCGATCAGAGAAACGGCCCCACATCGGCGCGCTTAAAAGTTGTGCGACGGTAAATGCAGAAACGATGAAGCCAATGATGATCCCGATTCCGAAATGGATTCCAAATATCTGAACGCCCGAGTTGGAGACCGCCTCTTTCACGTAAAAGGGCAAGAGTGGAATGATCATCAACAAACCGAGCATGTCCACGAACGCGGTCGCCATTAACGCAAAAAGTTTGGCGGGAATCTTTCTCACTTCTCTGCCAAGCACGTAGAGCAGTGAGATTCCGATCACAATCAACAATATGCGAACAAACGGTGATTGAAATGATTGGCCGATGTTTGGTTGGATTAACAACACGGGACAGATTACGTTTCGCTGCAGGATCGGAAGACAGAAAATATCACATTATTGGTGTAGCTTCAGAATGCGTCTTGACCATGTGTGATCGCGCCGCTATTCTCAACGCGGCTTTCAGGGCGCCACCCAGTCCGCGGGCAGGACCGAGTCCACCTGATTCAATCATGAGATAACAGGTTCGATTACGAACCTCCTTTAGCCCGACCGAAGCGGACAACGGGCAGTCGCCAAAGGAGGCTCGTTATGTCTGCTCAAGATCCGCTTCGTCACATACCCGTACGACCAAATCTCCGACAACTTAAAGTTCAAGCCAAAGACCTCTTACGCGCCATTCGGCGCGGAGAAACTGAAGCCATCACAGAATTCGCAGAGTCACATCCGGAAGCCGCGAAGATAAAACCTGATGAAGTTAAACTCGCTGATGCGCAGCTTGCATTGGCGAGGAGCTATGGCGTTGCAAGTTGGTCTCGGTTGGTTCAGGCGTGTCATTTGATCGACGCAATATGGCGCGATGATGTAGAAGCCGTTCGTCAACTGGTAACTAAACACCCACGGTTGATTCATGAAAATGCGCGCGGTACGCGTAGCTGCAATTGGGGGCCGCCACTGAGTTATGCCGCTAACGTTGGTCGCGACGAAATCATCCGTCTCCTGCATGACCTGGGTGCCACTGATCTGCAACATGCGATCGATCGCGCAACACTCCAAAGCAAAATCGAAACAGCGAGAATGATCCACAAAATGATGGGCAGTCCTGTACCACCGGACGGATGTTTGAGTGGTGCAGCTTATACCCTGAGTGCAAGTGGAACCGAGCTCATGTTCGAGTTGGGAGCGAAAGTTCGTAACCAGGATGGGACAAGGTTGGCGCCGGTAGACGTTGTTCTCGAAACCGACAGCCGGAATCCGACCGCGAAACATCAGATTCTCGAGATGTACGCACGGAATGGATTGGTCCTTCCAGACACGCCGACGATGGCTTTGCATCGCGGACGCCTTGACCTTCTTGAAGATCACCTACGACGCGATCCCGGACTCTTTGAGCGCACCTTTACTCACGAAGAGATCTACCCGCCGGACTTTGGTTGTCACGATGAAATTCAGGCAACGCAAGGAACGCCGTTGGCTGGCACAACGTTGCTTCATCTCTGTGCCGACTATGACGAACTGGAGATTGCTCGATGGTTGATCGAAAAAGGAATGGACGTAAATGTACGAGCCGAGGTTGATCCTGATGGCTTTGGCGGTTACACAGCATTATTCGGCACTGTAGTGTCTCAGCCGAACTTCTGGATGAACCTTCTTGGTAAGGAACAGACCTCACCGTTCGCGAAGCTATTGCTGGACCATGGAGCCAATCCAAATATCAGGGCGTCGATACGGAAACAATTGCATCCTGGTTATGGTCCAAAGTACGACACGAGGGTACACGAGTATCGTGATGTCACAGCATTATCCTGGGGACGAGAGTTTCACGCCAAAGTGTTTGTAAGCGAACCGGCGATGAAACTAATTGAAGAAGCGGGTGGCGTGTTGTAAGGCACTGTATCCGCAGATTACGCAGATTACACAGATTTCTCTTTTGAGCTTAATGCCCACTCTAAAACAATCTGTGTAGTCTGCGGATAACTAAACTCAAAACAGCGATTTGATCCACCCACCATCAACCTGGAATGAAGCTCCGGTAATGTAACTAGCGCGCTCTGACACCAGGAAGGTTGCAAGTGCTGCGAACTCGCGTGGCTCACCGAGTCGACGCATCGGAATCTCCTGCTCCCATTTTGCCTTGAATTCCGCTGCGCTAATTCCCTGCTTTGCCGCTAATTGACTTGCAAGTTCCTCGACACGCTCGGTCCGCGTGTATCCAGGCAGAATATTGTTTACAGTGATTCCGTAAGTTGCCACTTCATCAGCAAGTGTGCGCGCAAATCCTGTCAAACCGGCGCGCATGCTGTTCGATAGCATTAGATTCTCGACTGGCTGTTTGACGGTAATCGAAGTGATGTTGAGAATTCTCCCCCAACGTCTCTCTTTCATGCCTGGTAACACCAGTCTTGTTAGTTCGATCGCACTGAACAGCGTCAACTTCGTCGCGACCTCCCATTCTTCCTGGGTAAGCGTTGCGAACGTTCCAGTCGGCGGCCCACCCGCATTGGTAACAAGTATGTCGATACGGCCAAAGCGACTAATTCCCTTCTCGACAAGTCTCGCTACATCCTCAGGACGAGATACGTCTGCTTGAACACCGAGTATCTCGATGCCTGTGCCCTCCCGTATTTGCGCGGCGGCATGCTCAATGTCTTGCGTGTTTCGCCCACAAATTATGAGCGACGCACCCTCCGCCGCTAGTTCTTCAGCCACCGCGCGTCCCAGACCGTGGCTCGATGCTGCCACCAGCGCGATTTTGTTTTGTAGACCGAGATCCATGGTTGCTCCAAGTCCACGAACTATTAGTTTGTCGTGCGATGTGGTCTACTGCTGAATACCAACGGGCCTTGACTCACACGACGACAAACTAAAGTTCGTCGCACATCAACTTACCGCCTCAAATAATCGTCCGTTTTATCCAGCCAGTCCTGCCTTGGTGGGCTAAAAATGTCGACATCCAGCGTGTCGTCCAACGCCTCGGCTTTGTGCTGGACATGTGACGGAATGTGCAAAACATCGCCAGCCATGACATCGATTACCTGTGACTCATCCTCACCAATCCAAAAGCGGAGCCCGCCTTCCAGGATGTAGGTGAGCTGTTCGTTCTCATGCGAGTGTCGCGGCACGATCGCGCCCTTTTTTAGATATACGTGGGAAAGCATCATGCGATCGGCGGTTATCAATCGCCGATCAAGCATGTCCGTGACCTTCTCTTTCGGCATGTCGGTCCAGCGATAAAACGTAACTGTTCGTTCGTCCATAGTCCTCCTGAATTCTGTCTGCGAATGTCGGGTCTTACGTCCGATTTGATTCAGTCGCTGCGCATTCTACATGGTCAGTCGCATCCTTTGTAAGCACGGTGAAATCAGTCGTGATACAGATAACCACGAAGGCACAAAGTCACAAAAATTTGAAAAAGCTTTTGTGGCTTAGTGTCTTTGTGGTGAATGGCCTTGTAATGAATTAAGGTCTGCCTAACGGAATCAAAAGTGCTTAGCAAAAGAGGACGCATGGCAAAACGCTCATATTCAACGCCGTGGTGGCTTGAAGACGGCACAGAGATATGTTCGGTCTGCCATCACCTGTATCTATATGAGACGGAATATCGGTGTTCTGAGTGTGACGGACCAGTTTGTTCAGAGTGCGTCGAACTGACCTCAATGAGCTGTTTGCCTTGTAACGACACTCGTGAGCACGGTGTAGGAGCTGAGTAGAAATGGCAGCGAGAGCAATTTGGAAAGGTGAATTGAAGCTTGGCACAAACAAAGTGCCGGTGAAGCTTTATTCAGCCGTAGAAGACAAGAGCGTCAGGTTCCATATCCTTGACGACAGTAAGCGCAATCGAGTTAAGCAACACATGGTGGATGCCGAAAGCGGTGAGGAAGTTGAGACTAAAGACATTCGGAAAGGATATGAGATCGAGCCAGGAAAGTTTGTGATACTCGAAGAAGACGAATTAGAGGGTTTGAAGCCTGAGCCTTCGCGCGAAATTGAGATTGGTGAGTTCGTGCCGGCCGATGAGATTCCTCAACAGTTCTACGAACGACCGTACTTCTTAGGTCCTGACGGAGACGAAAAGAGTTACTTCGCCCTTGCGGCGGCACTCGAGAAACAGCAGCGCGAAGGCATTGCGCATTGGGTAATGCGAAACAAAACCTACACAGGTGCACTGGGCGGCGTCGACGGCTATCTCGTCTTGTCGACTCTCAGGAATGCCGGCGAAGTCATTGCAGCTAGTGAACTGCCTGAAGTGACTGGCAGAGCACCAACAAAAAAAGAGGTCGATTTGGCAAAGCATCTGGTTAGCATGCTTGAGGGTGAGTTTGATCCAAAGGAATTCAAAGACGAATATCGTGAAAGAGTTTTGGAATTCATTGCGAAGAAAGCAAAAGGCCGCGCTCCTCGCCTTGCGCCAGTGAAGACAAAGCGAGCTACAACTTCACTCGATAGCGTTTTAGCGAAGAGTATTGCATCGCTGAAGAAAGGAAAACGTGCCGCGTAAATCAACTACAAAGCGAAGAACCTCCGGCAGAACGAGCGAAGTTGAAGGGGAGGAACGAGGAGGCGTTCGCCCGTTTTGGTCAGGAACAATTACGTTCGGCCTGGTTAGCGTCCCTGTGAACCTGTTTCCGGCGAACCAGACAACTCGAACATCTCTGCGGATGCTGGGCCCGGATGGTGAACCGTTGTCGCGGAAATACTACGCTGAGAAAACCGGCAAGGATCTTGAAAACGACGAAATGATCCGTGGCTACGAAATAGACAAAGGTAAATTCGTGACAATCACAGATGAGGAACTGGAAAGACTCGCCCCGGAGAAGACACGCGATATTGATCTCAAGCTTTTTGTAAAGGAAGACGCGATTCCGCCTCTTTACTTTGAAAGAGGCTACTTCCTCACGCCCGCGGGAAATTCGGAAAAGGCTTACAGGCTCTTAGCGGAAGCCATGAAGGAGCGCGGCGATGTTGGGTTGGCAACCTTTGTAATGCGGGGTAAGGAACGACCGGTCGCAATCTTTTCCGATGACGGCATCCTGCGCGCAGAGACAATGCGGTTCTCTGACGAGGTTCGCTCTCACAAACAGATCGGTTTGCCTGAAAAGAAGAACGTGTCAGAAGCCATCGTTCGCAAATTTGAAACACTCATCAAGAAAAAAGCCAAGCGCACTTTCTCGCCGGACAAAGACGAAGAGACCGAACGCCTGCTAAAACTGGTCAAGAAGAAACAGCACAAGGCCAGCAATGTGGTTCAGATCAAGGACTATCAGCGACAAGACGAAGGTGAACCGGTGGATCTGATTCAAGTGTTGAAGCGCAGTCTGGCTGGAAAGAAATAATATCTGCTCGGACTAAGAGTTCACGCCACAAACCTGGACGAATCGGCAGCCATATCTCATCGAACAGAAGCCCTTGACAGAAGACACGAAGGCTCTTCTGTCGGAGCGCGGCCGTCGCCGGCCGCCCCCATCGATCACAAGCACCTATTTCTTCTTGCGTCCGCGCTGCAAAGTGCAGTGGTTCTGTTCGGTTGGGGCGGCCGAGGACGGCCGCTCCGACAGAAGAGCTTTTGGGTATTTAGTTCGGGTCTCTGTTCGGTGGGAGCGACCAAAGAAGGATGTCGATTACACGGTAGCCGTGCGTCGTAAGAGTAGGAATATAAAAATCAGTCAACCCTGGAGGCTTTCTGGCATGAAATACATGTTGCTTATTTACCATGACGAACAGCAGTTTATCGGCCTTACAGAAGATGAACGACAGGAGATCTATCGAGAATATCGTGCCCTGCGTGAAGAGCTCACAAACAACGGCAAGTTTGTAACCGGCTCCCAGCTACAGGCTACCCCCTCGGCACGCACCATCACCATCCGAAACGGAAAGCAGATGGCGACTGATGGTCCTTTTGCAGAAACCAAAGAGCAGTTAGGCGGTTACTTTTTGGTTGAGACAGAGACGATTCGTGAGGCAGAAGAGATAGCGGCCAGAATTCCCTCGGCGAGAATGGGAAGCGTCGAAGTACGTGCCTTAGTCTGAAAAGAATCTATCCGCAGATTACGCAGATTTCTCTTAGGAGAATCTGTGTAATCTGCGTAATCTGCCGATGTTCAGTTTTTCTCCGCCGCTTTCTTGGTCTTCAGAATATTCCGCAGCTTCATTCGCGCCTTGTGCAGTTGCGATTTGGATGTCCCCACGGCGACTCCAAGTATTTTTGCAATTTCCTCGTGCTCGTGTCCTTCAACATCGTGTAGCACAAACACTGTTCGATAGCCCGGCGGCAATTGCTTGAGGGCATTATCCAGGGCAATGCGATCCATTACTGGCATTGCGTTCGGGTTCTCCGTGCCTCGCACGACCTGTACTGGTGTGTCGCCCTCTTCGGTTGTTCGTTCGAGTTTCACACTCCGTTTTCGGAAATGCATCAAACACTGATTGACAGTCAATCGATGAAGCCATGTCGTAAACGCTGACTCACCACGGAAGCTGCCGATCTTTCGGAAGAGCTGAATGAAAGCTTCCTGAGCAAGATCCTCAGCTTCGGCCGCGTTCTGTGTCATACGCAAACACAAGGAATACACACGACGATTGTGTCTTTCATACAACATTTCGAACGCCTGCATATCGCCTTTGCCGGCAGCAATCGCGAGTGCATGATCCGAAAGCGGTACAGGTTCATTCTTGTTTTTTGTACCGGTTTTACTCTGCCAAATTGGGAAGACTTCTGTATTAGTCATAGCTCTAAGAAAAAGCAAACGCGGGGCCACTAATATAGGCCCGCAAATTCAATGAAAACAGCCTTCTCTGCTGGAGTTTTCAACCAAAACGTCTCAGTAACGCCCAAATCGTGTACTGAAAACAAAAACAGCCCGAAGTAGCCGCATCGACAGCGGCTACTCTCGAGCTAACAGTTCCTGGGTCAGAACTACGGCTTTACTGCTGGAGCAGCTGGAGTCGTGGTTCGTTGTTGTGACAATCCACGGTTGGTTAACATCTTCACTTCAACGCGTCGATTTTGCGCCCGACCCGCCGCAGTGGAGTTCTCCGCAACAGCTTCTGTCTTGCCATACCCCATCGGCGTGACGAATCGCCGCAGCGGTATCTTGTGTTGAACCGCCAGATACTGAACCACTGCTTCAGCACGCTGCTGACTCAAACGAAAGTTCTTGGCATCGCCTCCGGTCGAGTCAGTGTGTCCTGATACTTCGATCATATAACCTTTGGCAGGCTGCACTTTTGAAGCAAAGTCATCGAGTTGAGTCTTGGCCTCGGGAGAGAGCACAGCGCTGTTCACCCGGAATGTTACTGCTGTTGACTCCTGCTGATCGTAATCATCTAACGAAGAGATTCTCTCGTTAGCGTTGGCTGCTTCGGCACGAGCCTCCGCAGCAACAGCATAGAGTTCATCCATCTGCCCGGAGATTCTCTCCATGTTTGCCTCCACTGGAGCGACGCGCGTCTCAGCGGTTTGTGCCATTCGCATATCTGATTCGTTGAAGCGAATCTTGTCAGCAACCAGTTGGCCTTGCGCGTCGCCGCGTCCTTCAACTTCGACAATCAAACCACGCAGAATGTCGGTTACCGGATACTTCTTACCGCCGCGCAGAAAACCACCGTTGGTTTTGATGCTGGTGTTATCGGTGATTCGAACTAAGTAATCCTGCCGCGTGCGATCGCGAATGGTGAAATTATCTGCATCTCGCGAAATTACGACGCCTTTGAACTTCATCTTCGACCCACTCGGCACCGAACGAACGGTCGTGCTTACCTGTTGATTCGAGACCTGTCCAAGGGCGAATGTCGTTGCCGACAATAAGAGGGCCAAACTACAAACCAGCATGAGCGGTCGAGAAACTCTTTTCATACACATACTCCTTCAACTCCAAAATAGGATCGCACTCCTTCATCCGAAGAGGCTTGCTAATGGCGGGGGAAAATTTATGGGGGCAGGAGAAGTTAGAGGTTAACTAAAAGAGGCTCAAAATCAAAGTAAAGATCGATCAAATGTATTGCGATAGATTTGCGGTTTCCGATCAATTTTGGCAGAGAGCCCGCCGTCGTCGAACAGAAGTCCCAACGCGTAAAACACGAGAGCTCTTCAGTCGGAGCGCGGCCGTCCTCGGCCGCCCCCGTCGAGCAGTGCCCTGATGGGTTAAGTTGGCGTTGCTGCGTTTGCAACCTCAGGCTACTGCTGGACGGGGGCGGCC
>DATDFV010000188.1:0-7026 GCA_036522415.1 Pyrinomonadaceae bacterium
CCCGCCTCCGACTGAACCGAAGTAGTAAACACTTGGTTGACCAATGACACCTGTAACTGCATTCACGCGACCCGCGCGGAACGGTCCGATATTGCGCCAACGTAATCCGGAGTAAAGATTGCTGGGGTACTTTTCCTGTGCAGTAGCGATTGAATAGAAATGAGTGACGACCGCTCCACTGAACGTCAACACAAGCACACTGACAGCGGACAGACTTCTTCCTCGGGAAATAGACATGGATGGGCTCCTCAAACTTTGATCCACAGATTACGCAGATTACACAGATTTAGATCAAACTGTGTCAAGCAAGAATCTGTGTGTAGCAAACAATCAACTTCTTGTTTTTTGAGCAAGATCTTTGTGGTCCCGGAGGGACCGAAGTCAGTAGCCGTGGGCGAGCGGCTTTGCGCGAAGCCCACGGAACCACCGCACCGAATGACGCTGACCCTGAAAGAGTCAAAGGCGTGTCGATTGTCAGACCCTTTCAGGGTCTTGAATGTCTTATTTAGTACCGTGGGCTTCGCGCAAAGCCGCTCGCCCACGGCTATTCAATTTCATCCTTTCAGGATGAAGCTTGGTTGCGGCCTAAGCAGCGCTGTGTAATCTGCGTAATCTGTGGATACTCTTTGATCTGAGATCGTTGGGGTTGCAGCATTGTCGAACTTGGGGGTTAAATAGGCCGCAAACAAAAATAATCCAAACTCCCAAGAGGTCCGTTTCGCAAGGTCTCCGCTGCCACGTTATCAACAATTCCCATGGTAGGCTCCACCCTTGGCAACTACAAAATTCTCGAGAAGCTCGGAGAGGGCGGCCAGGGTACTGTCTACAGAGCTATTGATTCAAAGCTCGGTCGGACCGTAGTTATCAAAGTCCTGCCTGCCGAACTCACCTCGAAGGAAGGCAATCTTAAACGTTTCGAACGTGAAGCCCGGCTCGCCTCAGCTCTCGACCATCCGAACATCTGCACAATTTTTGATCTCAATCAGATCAACGGTATTAACTTCATATCGATGCAGTACATTGAAGGTCGCAACGTCCGGCAGTTAGTTAACGGTCGTCCACTATCACTGGAGAGCGCCCTTTCAATTACTTTGCAGACTGCGGACGCGCTCGCTGCCGCACATGCGCGCGGGATTATTCATCGAGATATCAAGGCCGGGAATGTAATGGTGACTCCGTCTGGCCAGGTGAAAATCTTGGACTTCGGACTGGCTAAACTGCTCGATGAAGACGCTGCACGAACTTCAGGTATTCATCACACCGAACTGACTGAGGTTGGAATTCCGTACGGGACTGCAACCTACGCCGCGCCCGAACAGGCACGAGGCGATCGCGTCGATGCACGCGCCGACATCTTCTCTACTGGTGTATTGCTCTATGAAATGTTGACGGGGAGCTGGCCCTTCAAAGGGAAGACTGCAGTTGATGTCAGACATGCAGTGCTCCACGATGAACCGACACCGATAGCGGAGGTAAGACCCGGACGCGTGCCTCCTGGTCTCCAACAAATTCTCGACAAAGCGCTCGCCAAGGACCCAAAAAATCGGTATCAAAAGGTCACTCAGTTCGCTGACGATCTACGTTCGATTATTCGAGAACTTGGAAGTGAAACTCCTGCTGACCTCACGCCAGTAGCACCGAAATATCTGCAAAATGCGAATCCCGTATCGCGTGCCTTCCGTTGGTTAAAAGGAAAGACTGCTGAGACTGGTTCGGCTGGATCAGGGCGGCGAACCAGCAGTGCCGGGCACTCGGACACTTCCAAAACGCCTGCGACGAGTCTCGCGGACGGCGAACGCCGCAGCGTTGCCATACTTCCTTTCAAAAACGTCGGTAACGACAAGGAGACGGATTTCTATCAATTCTCGCTGGCTGACGCAGTCATAACAGAGCTAGCGCGGGTTCGATCACTTGTAGTTCGTCCATCCTCGGTGATCGTCAAGTATCAGGGCAAACAGATCGACCCGGCTGAAGCGGGGCAGGAGTTGAGTGTCGACGCAATCTTGACCGCTACATTTTTGCACGCCGGCGATCGCATTCGTGTTACAGCCCAGCTGCTTGACGTGCGCACAAGCGAGATTCTCTGGAGTGAAAGAATCGACGCAGACGCAAGCGACATCATCAATGTTCAGGACACGATCGTGCAGCGCATAGTCCAGGGACTGCGTCTGGAACTCAGTCCTGATGAAAAGGACGAACTCGCCAAAGGCGCGACTACCAATGCCGCCGCATCTGAAGAATATTTGCGCGGCCGCGACTGCCTTGCCAATTTCATATATCACACCATTCAGCGTGAGCAACTCGACAGTGCGATGGAACATTTCCGCCGGGCAATCGAGATCGATCCAAAATTTGCTTTGGCTTATTCAGCGCTCGGCAGTTGTTTCGTCAATCGGGTGTTGAAAGGGCTCGGCCAGGCAGGCGATCACGAAAAAGCAAAGACTAATTTCAAGAAAGCGCTGGCACTCGATCCACGATTACTCGAAGCGCGAATGCACATGGTGATCATCTATCTCACGAGTGGTCAGAAACCAAAAGCACGCATGGAAATTGAAATGTTGCGGGAGGAGTATCCAAACGATCCCGGCGTTCAATTTGTGCGTGGAATCGTTGCCAGGCTTGATGGCGACTACGATCGGGCGTTGCGTTGTTTCGATCGAATGGGACGACTAAATCCGAGCGATCGAGTAGTTGGCAGTTACAATCGCGCTCGTATCTACATGTACCAGGCGCAGTACGAACAGGCACTGCATGAGCTTGATTTGGGCGCGGAGCTCGAGCCCGAACATCCGATGATAAGAGTCTTCCGGGCTCGTGTGCTGTATTATCGCGGTGAGATTGACGCAGCAACGCGGATATTACTTCAGGTGCTGCAAGGTCACCCGCAAATGGATGGCATGCGGCCGATTTTGGCGATTTGCCTGAGTGCGCAGGGTCAACACACCAGAGCAAACGAACAGCTAACACATAAAACGCGACAGGTCGCGGAATCTGATTACGATATATCTTACTGGCTCGCTTCTGCGTATCTTTTGCAAGGCAGACAAGTGGAGGCCCTGCGCTGGCTTGAAACTGCTATTGGCCTCGGAAATGAAAACACTCCGTGGTTCGAATCAGATCCTAACTGGACAGATATGCACAAGGATCCTCGCTTCATAGAACTGATGACAAACATCAAGACTCATCGCCAATCAACTGGGGACCACTCTGAATGAAGACTTATGTCGTCGGCGATATTCACGGTCGTTGCGCGCAACTCCTCAACCTCATAGATATGTTGCCGCGCGATCCAGCGACGGACACACTTGTCTTCCTCGGCGATCTGATTGATCGCGGCGCCGATGCGCCGGGTTGTGTTGATCACGTAATGAAGATGGTGGCCGACAATCCGGAAAGAGTTTTATGTCTTCGAGGGAATCACGAGCAGATGCTAATGGACTTTCTGGAGGGCTCCAACAGCATCTGGCTGACACCGGTAGTGGGCGGCGAGCGCACGATTGAACAATACACTGGACGTCCGGTTCGCGTTGAGAGTGAGCAGGACCTGGAAGATTTACGACATGAGATGGAAAGTTCACTTCCAGTCGATCATCTCGAGTTCATGCAGAACCTGCCCTACTTTCATGAAGACGAGTTTGCCATCTATGTTCATGCAGGATTGGATCATGGCAAACACCCCAGCGAGAGTTCCGCTTCGTCGTTGTTGTGGATACGCGACATGGATTTCTACAAGAACTATCGCGGGAAACCCTGTGTGTTTGGTCATACACCCACACCGCTGTTGCCGTTGCGGGGGCGACTGGGCCGGCACGGGATCTACATTTCTAACAGCGCAATTGGTCTCGACACGGGGTATAGTCACGCCTCGCCCTTGAGTTGTATTTCGCTACCCGATTTCAGCTTGTATCAAACCTTTGCTGACGGAAGGGAAGAAGCGCATCAGATTACATCGTTTATTCCAGAGCCGTTGAAGAAGATGCAGAGGGAAGCGGGATTGAATGTCCGATAAAAGTGTTTTCACGCTGAAAGCGTGAAATTTAATAGCCGGGGACGAAGTCCCCGGAAATCTCACAACCCAGTCCGACCCTGAAAGGGTCGAACCTCACCGAAAGGAAAAACACATGTCTCAGACTCTCACCAGTCTCTTAGTCCATCTTGTATTTTCCACGAAGAATCGTGAATTGTTGATTACACCCGATGTTGAGCCAGATCTGTTCGCCTACATCGGTGGTATTCTTAGAAACAACCAATCTCGATTACTCGATGCTGGGGGCGATCGCGATCACGTTCACCTACTGATATCTCAGTCGAAGAATCTTGCTCTCAGCAACTTGCTGAAGGAGGTCAATGGCGATTCTTCACTCTGGATAAAACCACAAGGACGACAGTTTCGACACTTCCATTGGCAGGATGGTTACGGCGCATTCTCTTTTGGAAAATCTGATCTGCCGGCATTGCAAAGGTATGTCGCGACCCAGAAAGATCACCATAAGAAACAGACGTTCAAAGAAGAACTAATCGTGATGCTCGAAGAAAATGGGGTCGAGTATGACGAGAGGTATCTGTGGAATTGAACAACGACTCTAAATGGGGTCCGACCCTTTCAGGGTCCGAAACTTCTCATCTTCTTCCCGGGGACTTCTCCCCGGCTATTAGATTTCGCGCTTTCAGCGTGAAAACGATCAGTTCGATCGGTTCAAAATAAAATCCACGATTCCACGCAGCGTATCGCTTGGTCGGTCGATTCTGGCAAGGGCGTCCCGCGCCTGTGAATGCGCACGCAACGCAGCTTGCTTCGTCTCCTCAAGTCCATATAAACCTGGATACGTCGCTTTCAATGAACGTGCATCCTTGCCTGGGGTCTTGCCCAGGTCTTCAGCAGTCGCCGTCACGTCTAACAAGTCGTCTGTAATCTGAAACAGCAATCCAAGCTGCGCTGCGTAATCAGTTATCGCTTTCAACTCGAACTCACTCGCGCCGGCAATGATTGCACCGCTTCGTGCCGCCGCAATGATCAAGGCGCCGGTCTTGAGTCGATGAATCTCCTCCAACTCTTTTGCGCTAACGACTCGCGCTTCGCCTTCGATGTCAAGCGCCTGTCCTCCGACCATGCCATTCGGTGTGCCGGCCGCAGTTGAGAGTTCCTTGATCAAGTTCACACGCGTTGCCGGATCTAAAAGCTCATCATTAGAAATCGTGTGAAACGCAAGTGTCTGGAGAGCATCGCCGGCAAGAATGGCAGTAGCTTCGTCGAATCGAACGTGACAGGTGGGCCTGCCGCGACGGAGGTTGTCGTCATCCATTGCCGGCAAGTCGTCATGGATGAGCGAATACGTATGGATCATTTCGAAGGCGCACGCTGTCTTCAGCAGTAACTCTTCTGCTGCACCAAAAACTTGTCCAGTGGCAATCAAGAGTGCCGGGCGAAAGCGTTTGCCACCGGCAAATACACTCCAGCGAATTGCCTGATGGACCTTTTCGGGCGGCGTGTTTGCAAGAGGCAGCAGCCGATTTAATTCCAGCTCTACAAGAGCCCGACTGCCGGCGAGCCCCGAAACCAAACTAGATGGCAAACTCTCAGAAAACGCTTTCGTCATCCGTCTCGTTGTTCTCCCCATGTTGTGGTTCAAAAGCGCTTACTACAGAGCGGCCCTGGTTGTCGCGCATCAAAACCTCGATACGTCGTTCTGCCTGACTCAGCCGATCCTGGCACTCGCGCGAAAGTCGAATCCCTTGTTCAAACAATTCCAGACTTTTCTCGAGCGGAAGGTCGCCACTTTCCAATTGCCTTACGATTTGTTCCAGCGCCTCGAGTGAGGCCTCAAATGTTCGGGGTTGTTCTTTCATGACTTCAATCTCTGCGTTTTCTCTGCGAACTCTGCGTCTCTGCGGTGCAAATGTGAAAGCCGAGCTCCCTGCTTAAAACCGCAGAGACGCAGAGTTCGCAGAGTAACCGCAGAGAAAACCAATGTCACAGATCCTATCTCGCTTTACCTTTCTTCGTCGGCTTCAGGAACGGGCTCAGATCGAATCCACCAATAGCCGGCAAATCTTTCATCACTCCATCGACCACGCGTTGAACCAGAACCTCGTCTTTTAATTCAGTCACTTTCCACTGCTCCCCGCTTCGCTGTAGTCCTAATTCTATCGTGCGATTGGGCATTTGTGCCGTCGCCCGCGCATTGTCACCCTGGGAAGTGATTGTCACCAGTCGCTGCACAGCAATAGCCACAATGAAAAAAGGTCTCGGTTCCGATTTGGCCGCGATCTCTTTGAGCTCCTTTGCTACTTCCTGATGAATCGTATCCTTAAAACGCGGGATCAGGCCGGGGATCATGAAATCGATCTGTCTCTGTAACGAAGTATTAAGTGCTACACCGTAACGATCCGACGCTTTCTTGCTAACTTCCGACACAAGGTTACGCGCAACCGCGTCGTCGTCCACCTGCTTTCCGAACGCAACCATGTCGTCGCGCTGAGCAGCATCAATGATCAGGGCGAGGGAGTAAGCGGGTGTTGTTTGATAATGACGCCACCAAAAGAACCCGCCGACAGCCAAACCAACAACACCAACGAAAACCAGCACCAAAAGAATCGCGACAACTTTTGGCCAGCGCCTGGTTTTTCTCTGGGCACCAAAGCTCGAAACAGGACCGACAGCCGGCTGGTCCAAATTGATTACGATTCGTTTTCGTTTAGATTGGTTAGCTTCCATTAAAGGTATTAAGAATAAAGTATTCACTCAAACCAGAATTGAACAAGTCGGGAAGGGCAAGCATTGGTCATTTTCCATTTTCCATTTCTCATTTTCCATTTTCACTCGAGTTGGCTTCAGCGTGGATGGCACGAATCAAATGGGAAATGAGAAATGGAAAATGGAAAATGACCAATGATTGCCTATTCGACTTTCAGATCCTCAACCCGAGTCTTCAATCTGCCCCGTTCCAAACGCACGTTCACCTGATCTCCCACCTTGACCGCTTCGGCATCGCGCAGCAATCGCCCTTCACTGTCCTGCGCGATCGC
>DATDFV010000189.1:0-2882 GCA_036522415.1 Pyrinomonadaceae bacterium
CGGGGTCTGATTGGAAAGCGGAGACACGTGGTTCAACCTCGATGCTTCTGTTGAACTCGCAAGCTTTCAGGAAGAACTGGCGTGCTCAGCTATCGATCATCTTCACTCATGAATTGTTTCACCTGTGGGTCCCAAACTCGCTCCAGTTGACAGGCGACTATGATTGGTTTTTCGAGGGCTTCACGTCTTACATTGCGCTGCAGGAAGCTTTGAAGTTAAAGCTGATTCGATTTCAGGAATACCTGAATACCCTGGGACGAGTCTATGATTCGTATCTTTCTGTTTCAGACGACAAGAGCCTTTTAGAAGCTTCGGAGAGCCGGTGGACCAGCCCGTCTTCACCCGTTTATGACAAGGGGATGCTGGCGGCGTTTATCTACGATCTGCTCTTGAGACGCGAATCAGTTGGGGCGTCATCGCTCGCAGATCGATATCGCCTGCTATTCGGAAGGATTGTTGACAAGCCAGCCGATGCAAATGAAGTTATAATCCAAACGTTGACGTCGTCACCCGCAACATCTGAGTTTTTGAAGTCGTACGTTGAATCAAGGAATCGGGTTGAGCTCGAACGAATCCTGCCGCCGCTTGGAATAGAGGTAAACAAAACGTCTTCACAGACAGTATTGAGCGTAAGTAAAGAGTTAAGAGATGACCAGAAGAAGTTGCTACGATCACTTGGCTATCGTAAATAGAAGTAGTTGGGTAAATCCGATGCGTGTTATTAAAACAATTTCAATTGTTCTGCCGATGCTAACCATACTGGGTTGTAGCACGCTGGCACGGCAGAGCAGCAGTGGAGTTGTGGTAGCACGCAGGGCCCAAATCAGAAGTTCAACGGCTGTGGTCGCTGCGGATCTTTTGCAGGTCAATCGGGGTGATCAGGTTGATATCCTGGATTCAGTAGATGTGCCTGATCCAAACGACAACACTAGAAAAGAGCGTTGGCTTCGAGTGCGTGGTCATGATGAAGATACGACAGAGGGATGGATTGAGTCGCGCAACGTAATGCCCCAGGATGTGCTTGATGCTTCGAAGAAACTTGCCTCCGAAGACAACGGAGTTCCAGCACAGGCCACAGGACAGTTGCGAGCAAGTTCGAATCTTCGTCTTACACCGGATCGCAGTGGCAATGAAAACATAATGATGAGACTTGATAGTGGTTCGAGTTTCGACATTATTAGTTGGAAACGTGTACCTAAGCCGAAATCGTCAGAGGCGATAGAGAGCGATATTGCTCCGAAGGCGGGCAGCGCTCAACAGGGAAACACAAAAGCAAATCGTCAGAGTGACGAAAACAACGAGCCTGAGGAGACGAATGAACTTTGGTACAAAGTTAGGCTAACGACGGCTACGTCTCCGGCACCAGCGGGTTGGATTTACGGAAAGCAGGTTGAATTGACAGTTCCCAGTGACATCATTTTCTACCGCACGGGACGTGAGTTTGTTGCCTGGCAGCGCTTGGATGGAGAAGTTAAAGACTCCGGGTCTGCGAATGATCGGGATGTCGCACGAGAATCAAAGCCGGGCAGTTGGCTTATTCTGGAAAAGAGCAGTTCGAATCAACCCCACACTCTTGATGAACCGGATTTCGATCGAATTTACGTCCTTGGATATGACAAGCGCAATCAGGAGCACTACACGGCTTACCGCAGTCCAGATTTGAAGGGGTTATTGCCCGCGAAAGTCGAAGGACAAGGTGACAACAAGACATTTACATTGCGATTAACGGACGACAGCGGAGCCGTTAAAGATGTTCAGTACTCGCTCTATAAGGATGCGCGTGGCGTTTTGAAGGTAACTCCGCCAACTGCTATTCCGCGTGACCGGAGAAGAAGGTAAAGGTTTTGATCTAACCGAATTGATCGCGACTATGCCCAGGTCAACATCGCAATTGAACTAGTTCTTTTGAGTAAGAATGGTGGACAACTTGATCGCGAGGAGCGCATCTAAGTCCCCGCCTAAAAGGGAAAGAGCCTCACGCAATTGGAAATGTAAGTTGCGCGGTTTTAGGTGTTGACAACAGGATTATTGTCCCTATAATGCGCATTCCTCTTTTGTCGGGGGATGTCGGGGAGTCAGACGAAAAAGGCACCTTGGTGAGTGCCGCTTTTCTCCGAAAGTTTTATCGAGAGAACGCGGTGCTTTTTAGTCTCCGAAGATAATATCGGGATTGAACTTAGGTGCGCTTGACAGCTTTAGGTTCGTTGGTTAATATCCCCGTTTGCTTGGGGCGAGTTCAGGTCGTCTGTAAGGCAATCCAAAGACAATTTGGAAGCGATCTTTGAAAACTAGATAGAGCGTGTCCGTTTCAAGACCTTTGAGAGTCAAACGCTGAACGATAAAGTTCGCGTCTAAAACTCGCAAGAGTCATTATCGAAACTGAACATGAAAGACCAGTAATAGATAATGTTCCAGAGAACAAACTTATAACGAGAGTTTGATCCTGGCTCAGAATCAACGCTGGCGGCGTGCCTCAGACATGCAAGTCGAACGCGAAAGTTCCCTTCGGGGAGCGAGTAGAGTGGCGCACGGGTGAGTAACACGTAGGTAATCTACCTTTGGATTGGGAATAACACCGAGAAATCGGTGCTAATACCGAATAATGCAGCGGCACCTAATGGTGACAGTTGTTAAAGCGGGGGATCGCAAGACCTCGCGTCTAAAGAGGAGCCTGCGGCGGATTAGCTAGTTGGTAAGGTAACGGCTTACCAAGGCGATGATCCGTAGCCGGCCTGAGAGGGCGGTCGGCCACACTGACACTGACATACGGGTCAGACTCCTACGGGAGGCAGCAGTCGGGAATTTTGGGCAATGGGCGAAAGCCTGACCCAGCAACGCCGCGTGAAGGATGAAATCCTTCGGGATGTAAACTTCGCAAGAAC
>DATDFV010000190.1:0-57886 GCA_036522415.1 Pyrinomonadaceae bacterium
CAGCAGTCATGGTCCCAATAACGATGGTTGCGACCCTGAGTCGTGTACGGATGTGTTGATCGAGGATTGTGATTTCAATACCGGCGACGATTGTATTGCCATCAAGTCAGGACGCAACGCTGACGGCCGCAGACTAAATACGCCTACTCAAAACATTATCGTGCGTAACTGTCGGATGAGAGACGGGCATGGTGGAATCACGGTTGGTAGCGAGATCACTGGAGGCGTGCGCAACCTGTTTGCGGAAAATTGCCGTCTCGATAGCCCTCAGCTCGATTCCGCACTAAGAGTCAAGAACAATGCGATGCGTGGAGGTTTACTTGAGAACCTTCATTTTCGAAAAATCGAAGTGGGCCAGGTTGCACATGCAGTTATCACAATCGATTTCAATTACGAGGAAGGCGCGCAGGGAGACTTTACGCCGGTCGTGCGTGATTTCACTATCGATCACATAGCAAGTAAGAAAAGCAGATACGCATTCGATGTCCAGGGTTTGACTTCAGCACCCATTTACGAGTTGCGTATCAAAGACTGCACGTTCGATAACGTCGCCGAAGGAAGCATTGTGAAGAACGTCAGCGGTGCCGCGTTAGAGAATGTGAAAGTGAATGGAAAGATAATTCATCGGTTGTCGTGAGACTGATTTATTTCGTGTTAGTTCGTGTGAAATTCGTGGATCGTTGATTTCGATGTTAATAGACGATCCACGAAACGACACGAATCAACACGAACAAAGAACTGACGGTAGCTTTACGAATGAACTTCAAACAGATCGCATTTTTCTTTCTCTTGCTAGTTCTCAGCACGACACGTTCCGTGGCTCAACAACGAAGTTTGTCTGAGCGGATCGCAGCCACGGCAATGACGGCACTTTGGCGAGACTCCGCCAAAAACGAGAATGGTCAGCCCCCGAGGTGGAGTTACGAACAAGGCGTGGTACTCAAAGGAATCGAAGGACTTTGGCTAAGTACTGGTGATGGACGCTACTTCACATTCATTCAGAAAGAAATGGACAACTTCGTCAATGCCGACGGAACCATTCGCACTTACAAGGCTGAAGACTTCAATCTCGATAACATCAACTCCGGGAAGATGCTTTTACTTCTTTACAAGGTCACAGGTCAGGACAAGTATCGCAAAGCCGCCGTTCTCCTGCGAGAACAACTAAAGAATCATCCACGCACTTCCGACGGAGGATTCTGGCACAAGAAGATCTATCCAAATCAGATGTGGCTCGATGGTCTCTACATGGCCGAGCCGTTCTACGCTGAATATGCTGCAACCTTTCACGAGCAATCAGCATTTGACGACATTGCGAAGCAGTTTATTTTGATGGAGTCACACGCGCGCGATCCAAAGAGTGGCCTCCTCTATCACGGTTGGGATGAATCGAAGCAGCAGCGTTGGGCCGATCCTGCGACCGGTCATTCGCCAAACTTCTGGAATCGTGCAATGGGCTGGTACGCAATGGCGTTAGTTGACACGCTCGATTACTTCCCACGCACTCACCCGCAAAGAGCAGAGCTAATCGCAATTTTGAATCGTTTGGCAAAAGCAGTTGCGAAGTATCAGGATTCAAAGACGGGTCTTTGGTATGAGGTAGTCGACAAAGGAAGTGAAAAAGGAAATTATCTGGAAGCTTCCGGTTCCAGCATGTTCGTTTACGCACTAGCAAAGGGTGTTCGCGACGGTTACTTGCCCGTCAGTTACTTGTCTGTTGCTAAGCGTGGCTATAGCGGTCTCACTTCTGAATTCATCAAGACCGATGCAAATGGTCAGACAAATCTCGACGGCACTGTAAGCGTCGCGGGACTTGGCGGAAATCCTTATCGGGATGGCAGCTACCAGTATTATCTAAGTGAGAAGGTTGTCAGAAATGATCCAAAAGGAATCGGAGCGTTTCTGATGGCCAGCAACGAGATGGACATTGCGGCAAAGCAATCTACCGGCAAGGGCAAGACTGTCATGCTCGATTCCTACTTCAATAATGAAACAAAAAAGGACGCAACCGGCGAGATTATTTCCTGGCATTACAAGTGGGACGAGCTCCCTAACAGTGGGTTTTCGCTTTGGGGGAATGTTTTTCGTGGGTTTGGAGTTAAGACCGACACGCTTTACAGCGCACCATCAGCTGCAAATTTGAAAGGCGCAGACATTTACATCATCGTTGATCCGGATACAGAAACAGAAACCCCAAAACCCAATTATGTTTCCGCAAACGATGTGAGAGTAATTAGCAATTGGGTAAAGGCGGGTGGTGTTCTTGTTCTGATGGGAAATGATGTCGGCAACGCGGAGTTTGATCATTTCAATGAACTCGCTCGCTCGTTTGGTATTGAGTTTAATAAAGACAGTCGTAATAAGGTCCCAGGTAACGATTATTCAATGGGTAGACTTGTGGTTCAACCGCCACATCCGATATTCAAAACGGCACGGAACCTTTATTTGAAAGAGATTTCTACGCTACAAATCAAGTCTCCGGCGCGGGCTGTCTTCGTCGATAAAGGCGATAACATTATGGCCGTAGCAAAGTTTGGAAAAGGGACAGTCTTTGCGGTCGGCGATCCCTGGCTATATAACGAATACATCGATGGGCGAAAGTTGCCGGCTGAATACGATAATTTCAAAGCGGCGAATGATCTCGCGTTGTGGTTGATTCAACAAACGCGTTAATCGTGAATCGTGAATCGTTAATCGTGAGCAACCGGACTTTCGATTTACGACTCCCGATTTACGATTCCCGATTTACGATTTACGATTCACGAGACCAATGACGGATCCAAAACCAGTCACATTCAGGACGATCGATACGGAGCGGCGTGGCACAACGTCTGAAGAAGTTGTCTCGCAGCTTCGGGAGATGATCCACAAGGGTGAATTGCGACCGGGTGATCGTCTGCCTCCGGAGCGAGATCTTGCGAAGCAGTTGGGCGTTAGCCGTCCAACGTTGCGCGCGGGGATAAGTTCACTGGCGGCCGTCGGCGTTCTGCAACCAAGACGTGGTGCTGGAACTTTCGTAGTTGAAGCTGAGGGCTCGCCCGCATTGGACAGTAGTCCGCTTCGTTTGATGGCTTCGTTACAGCGCTTCACTCCCGCCGAGATGTTTGAAGCCAGACGTTCACTGGAGATGGCAATTGCTGCCCTGGCGGCTGAACGTGCGACGGGCGATCAGATGGCGTCAATGTCGGAAGAAATCACTGGCATGTTCGCTTCATTGGATGAACCGGAGCAGTTCCTCGTGCACGATATGCGGTTTCATCAAACCGTTGCGGCCGCATCCGGGAATAGAATCCTAACCGCATTGATGAATATGGTTGCGACGATCTTGTTTGAGGTGCGGAGCAAAACGGTTAAGCGCGCTCGAGATCTAAAAGAATCTGCGGAAATGCATCGTACGATCTATCGCGCAATTCGAGATCGCAATCCCGATTCAGCTCGCGACGCGATGCGCGATCACTTGATGATGGCGCAGAAGGCCCAGGAAGAAGAGGAGCGAGGGTGATGGTGGTGCCTGGTAAACGCGCATAGCACCTATATGACCTATAGGACCTATTTTCATCTGAGGCCGGCTGTACTGAAAAGAAGCCAATTGGCAATTGGCAATCGGAAATCGGCAATCCTCCTGATCCTTCTGACCTGTCCATCCGTTTTCGCTCAATCTGTTTGGCAGCCGGACAATCGAAACGGCACCTACAAAAATCCAATCATCTTCGCGGACTATTCCGATCCGGACGTTGTTCGCGTTGGCGACGATTTCTACCTGACGTCCTCCAGTTTCAATTCATCACCTGGCCTTCCTATTTTGCACTCGAGAGATCTCGTTAATTGGCGGATCATCGGTCATGCGCTGCAAAATCAGATACCGTTGGATGTCTTCGCAAAACCGCAACACGGTAATGGTGTGTGGGCGCCTGCCATTCGCTATCACAACAACTACTTCTACATCTTCTATCCCGATCCTGACCGGGGCATTTACATGGTTAAAGCGCGTCATCCTGCGGGACCATGGACTGCACCTTTGCTAATCAAGAGTGCTAAGGGTTGGATCGATCCTTGTCCTTTTTGGGACGATGACGGAAACGCCTATTTAGTCCATGCCTGGGCCAACAGCCGGGCTGGGATTAAAAGTGTGCTTCACTTGAACAAGATGAGTCGCGATGGCGCCAGAATTCTTGACGAAGGACAAATGGTGTTTGATGGACGCGAGCATCACCCAACGATCGAAGGCCCAAAACTCTACAAACGAAATGGTTATTACTACATCTTTGCTTCCGCCGGCGGAGTTCCAACAGGTTGGCAAACGGTTTTGCGCTCCAAAAAAATTTACGGACCTTATGAAGACAAGATCGTAATGGATCAGGGCTCGACCGATATCAATGGTCCGCATCAGGGCGCATGGGTAGAGTTGAAGTCAGGCGAGTCGTGGTTCATTCATTTTCAGGATCGCGGTGCCTATGGACGCATCGTTCACCTGGAACCATTGAAGTGGGTTAGTGATTGGCCCGTGATCGGCATCGACAAAGATTTTGACGGTAAAGGTGAACCGGTGTTCGTTTTCAAAAAGCCTAAGGTGAGAACAGCGGGACCACTTGTGTCACCGCAAACGAGCGATGAGTTTGCTGCCAGCTCTCTTGGGCTTCAGTGGCAGTGGCAGGCCAACTTCGACCAGAACTGGTTTTCATTATCAACAAAGCCGGGTTGGTTACGACTGAATGCTGTTTCGTTGCCAGTAGAATCGCTAAACCTGTGGACAGTACCCAACCTTCTCTTGCAAAAGCTACCGGCGCCAAAGTTCATGCTAACGGCGCGTTTGGACGCTAACGGACTGCTACCGAACGAGGAGGCGGGACTGGTAGTGATGGGCATGGACTATTCTTATGTCGCGGTGGTCAGAACGGAACAAGGATTCAGATTGGAACGAACGCTTTGCGTAGATGCTCCGAAAGACAACGAGGAGACAGAGGAGAATGGAGTAGACCTAAAAGATGCCTCAATCTACTTGCGCATTACGGTCGAGACCGGAGCAGAGTGCCGGTTCAGTTACAGCATCGATGGTCGGCAGTTCATTGAAATAGGTGAGCCGTTCAAAGCGAGAGAAGGAAAATGGATTGGCGCAAAGATCGGATTGTTTGCAGTGAGCCTGACGCAAGCGCAACGTCGAGGTTATGCGGATTTTGACTGGGTGCGGTTCAAGTAGTATTTATCCGCAGATTACCCAGATTACACAGATTTTGATGAGAGAATAGCTTGGCTCCAAGTCCCAAAAAATCTGTGTAATCTGTGTAATCTGCGGAAAAAATCGACATCAGGCTCGCGCGTCGCGGACGATCTGTACGAATTGTTTTGCGCGTTCTGTAATCACCGATGCCTGACCATCACGGATTGCTTTGAGGTCAACTAAATCAGCACCCACACCGAGTGCGCTCGCCCCTGCTTTGATGAAGTCAGCCGCAGTCTTCAGTGAGACACCGCCCGTCGGAACGAGCTCGATGTGCGGCAGCGGTGCCTTCAAAGCTTTCAAATAACTCGCTCCTCCCAGTGCGCCTGCGGGAAACACTTTCACAAGATCGGCGCCGGCGGTCCATGCCTGAACAACTTCTGTCGGCGTCAGAGCTCCTGGCATCACTGCCACGCCATAACGACGGCAACATTCAATAGTCTCAATGTTCAGCGCCGGGCTTACAATAAATTGGGCGCCGCTTAACATGCATGCACGCGCTGTTTCAGCGTCAAGCACAGTACCTGCACCGACAAGAACGTCGCTTCCGTACTTCTTTGATAACTGTTCGATCACTCCGACAGCTCCGGGAACGGTCATGGTGATTTCCAGGACGGACACGCCACCTTCACGGATCGCGTCGATGGCACGCATGGCTTCATCAGCCGATGTCGCACGAACTACCGGAATCAATCCAGTGTCCTTAATCTGCTTGATAACCTCAGCTTTATTCATTCTTCTTTTGTCCGACGAACTTTAGTTTGTCGTCCGTGGGGTGCAAATAGCTGGTGACAATAAGCAGCCTCGAATTCCACGTTCGACAAACTAAAGTTCGTCGGAGAGTTCATCTCGCCACTCTTGCCGTTCCACCTTTCATCACGCGCTCGACTTCCGCCAGTGTCGCCATCGTGGTGTCGCCTGGGGTCGTCATCGCGAGTGCTCCATGTGCAGCACCACAATCGACCGCCCACTGGGGCCCCTGGCCAGTCAAGAATCCATAAATAAGTCCCGAAGCAAACGAATCGCCGCCACCCACGCGATCGAGGATCTCAAGATTCTCGCGGACGGGAGCCTGATAGAGCTCGCCACCGGCGTAACAAACGGCGCTCCAATCATTGATTGTTGCAGTCTTCGCATTTCGAAGGGTAGTCGCGACGACTTTAAAGTTGGGAAACTCGGCTATCGCTCGTTCGATCATTCTGCGAAAGTTCTGAACGTCAAGTTTCGAGTGATGTTCGTCCATTCCTTCGACTTCGAAACCAAGTGCCGCGGTGAAGTCTTCTTCATTTCCAATCATTACATCAACAAGGGGTGCCAATTCACGGTTCACTGTCACGGCTTTTTGTTGACCGCCAATCGAACGCCAGAGCGAATCGCGATAGTTCAAATCGTAGGAAATGATGGTTCCGTGTTTTCTAGCGGCGAGCATTGCCTCACGCGCGACTCCCGGAGTCGTTTCAGAGAGTGCACAGAAGATTCCACCCGTGTGAAACCAGCGAGCGCCTTCAGTTCCGAAGATCTGATCCCAATCAATGTCGCCAGGCTTCAATTGCGAGACCGCGGTATGACCGCGATCGGAACAACCGGCGGCGGCGCGAACTCCGTAGCCACGTTCCGTAAAGTTCAAGCCATTGCGTACGGTTCGTCCAACGCCATCGAACTTAACCCAGTTCAGATGTGATTGGTCAACACCGCCCTGATAGATCAGATCCTGCACTAATCGCCCAACTGCGTTATCGGCTAAGGCGGTGACAACGGCAGCATCGAGACCGAAACAGCGTTTCAGTCCACGCGCAACGTTGTATTCACCGCCACCCTCCCACACCTGAAATGAGCGAGTGGTGTGAACTCGTCCTTCGCCCGGATCGAGTCGCAACATTACTTCGCCAAGACTGACGATGTCCCAGCGACAGTTCTCTTTGGCTTTTGGATTCAAGGCCTCGGACATGATCGACTAGACGACACCATCTTCGACTTGCGCCGGCTCAAGCTTTGGTACAAGGAGTTGAACGACGAGCCACGCAGCCAAATATGTAGACGCCGCCATGATAAAGATGGGAACGTAACTGCCGCTGAACTGAAGTATGTAGCCCACCACCTTAGAAATTAGCATTCCCCCAACGGCGCCGGCCATCCCACCGATCCCTACCACAGATCCAATTGCGCGACGCGGAAACATATCAGATGTCGTTGTGAAGAGATTTGCTGACCAACCCTGATGCGCGGCCGCAGCGAGACCGACAAGGAGTACTGCAATCCAAACGTTGGATGCCTTGGCTGCAAAAACAACTGGAACCACCGCGCAGGCACAGATCAGCATCGCCGTCTTTCGAGCCCGATTGACCGACACGCCTCGTTTAATCATCGAAGACGATAACCATCCACCTGCGACGCTGCCAACATCCGCTATCAAGTAAACAATGATGAGCGGGAGTCCAATATTCTTGAGATCGATTTTGTAATTCTTGTTCAGGAAATCAGGCAGCCAGAAAAGATAGATCCACCAGATGGGGTCAGTCATGAACTTGGCGATCGAGAATGCCCAGGTCTGCTTGTGTGGCAGTAAGCGACTCCAGGGGATTCGCGTTGCAGGCTCCGCCGGGTCACTTTGGATATAGGCCAGTTCCGCTTTTGAGAGACGCGGATGTTCTTCGGGCCGTTTGTAAAGGAGCAACCAGCAAGCCAGCCAGACAAATCCTACAAGTCCTGTCACTATAAACGCCCAGCGCCAACCCCAGGCTGGATGTGTTGCGATTGGCGGAACTATTGCGGCCGCGACGAGGATTCCAACATTAGTTCCAGCATTGAAGATACCAGTAGCTAAGGCTCTTTCCTTTCGTGGAAACCATTCGGCAACGGTCTTGATGCACGCAGGAAAATTTCCCGCTTCGCCAAGACCAAGCGCAAAGCGAGCTGTAGCAAATCCAGCAACCGAACTAACGGCCGCGTGAGCCATTGCAGCGACGCTCCAAAACAAGACTGAAAGTGAGAAGCCTTTCCGGGTGCCTAACCAATCCATCACGCGACCAGCAACGAGTAAACCGATCGCATACGCAGTTTGAAAAGCAAACACTACCCAGCTGTAACCAATCTCGTCCCATACGCCGGCCCGCTGTAGATCACCCTTGAGGGTGGCGATGACTTGACGATCAAGGTAGTTGATGGTCGCAGCGAAAAACAGCAAGCCGCAGATGACCCAACGGAAGTTTCCTACTCGCGTGCTAACTTCCGACACTGCAGCAGCGATTGATCCAGCGGCAGTTGCAGCAGCCGATTGCGGTGGTGCCACGGTTGATTCGGATTTGGGAAGAGATGTTGACTTTACGACCTTAGTGGCCTCGTTCATCGTCTTTTCTCCGGATCTGATGTCCGACGAACTTTAGTTTGTCGTGGGTTCCCCTTTGCCTCGAATTCTTCAAAGGACCGCAAGGCGACACGCGACAAACTAAAGTTCGTCGGACATTATTGATTGACACCACTCGCAAGAAAACCACCGTCAACTGTTATTATTTCTCCGCTGACAAAACTGGCCGCGTCGGACGCAAGAAAAATTGCAGCGCCTGCCAGCTCTTCAACATTGCCAAAGCGTTTCATCGGCGTGCGCAAAAGAAACTCGCGCCCTCTTTCAGTTTCATCGAGTAACTTCTCGTTGAGCGGTGTGCGAAACACTCCCGGTGCGATTGCGTTTACTCGTACTCCT
The DNA here is from genome assembly GCA_036522415.1 of Pyrinomonadaceae bacterium. Taxonomy (GTDB): domain Bacteria; phylum Acidobacteriota; class Blastocatellia; order Pyrinomonadales; family Pyrinomonadaceae; genus PSRF01. Next base: position 8,919 of record DATDFV010000190.1, read on the forward strand.
TTTTCAGACCATTCAATTGCCAGCGATTTAGTCAGTGAAGCAACGGCTGCCTTGCTTGCAGAGTACGCCGCCACTTCATACAAAGCCACGAAGGTTGAAAGGGAAGCAATATTGATGATGCTTCCGGACTCTCGTTCCAACATGTGGCGACCAAATACCTGGGCCGCGCGGAGTGTTCCAGTGAGATTTGTGTCCAGGATGCTGTTCCAGTCTTCTTCGCTGAAGTCCAATGTGGGAGCTCGCTTTGTCCGACCCGCCGAGTTCACGAGCACATCGACTTTGCCAAAGGCTTTGATTGATTCGTCGAGAACGGTCTGCAGTGAAGCTCGATCGCCAACATCAGACGTAACGCGAATCGAGCGTCGACCGCGGTTCTCAATTTCGCGAGACGCGGCATCAACCTGATCCTGGCCACGCGATGTTGGAACAACATCGGCGCCAGCCTCGGCCATTCCTTTTGCGATCGCCAGACCGATTCCAGATGTGCCACCGATAACGACGGCTACCTTGCCATTAAGTTCGAGACCAGAATAACTCATACGGAATAGTTTCTTTGGAGTGCGGCGACCTGGCGCCGCTTTGTTATAGCCGGACGTAGCATCCTTGGACGCTGTGACAAAGCGGCGCCAGGTCGCCGCACTCCAAAGAGGTTAGACCACTTTTGAATCAGGGCGTTTACTGTGTAACATCGGATTAAGAGCCTAGTCAAGCGTAAAACCTCAGCAAATTCTAAGATCTACTCTCTCCAGCGCAGACAAAATTGTTGCTTGTGTTGTTTAGCCACGCGTGTTAAAGTCATCTCCCATTCTTTGAATTGGTCTAACCAGTTTTGAAGCGTTCAGGGGAGACGAATAGGCCTTTTTTTGAGAGCGAGAACCGTTTCGTGTCAGCAACAAGTCGCCAGAGGATAAAGAAGCGAGTGGTCGGGGATAACGTGTGGCTTGCCCACGATGTCCGGCCGAGTGAAGTGCTCGTTGCCGCGCTCCAGCCTCGAAAACTGGATTATGAGGTCTTACCATCGGAAGAGGACGTCGGCCGCGCGATGTTTGAAGAGATTGAAGCTGCCGCAAATTCTCGGTCGGGATCGCTGGTTGTAATAATCCTCGGTGGCCGCGGCGCGCAAGCCCTGCATAAGCTGCTTGGCAACTTCGCGAAAACGGATGAGAAGGACTCTCTACTCGGGAGACTTCATATCTTTACTCAAGATGCGCTCGCCCCGTTGGGAATGAACAATGCTTTGAGTTTTGTGCGCGACTTCGAACGGCTGCTGGGAGAAGCGTTCTTTAAAAAGGTCCTGAGCTTTAATACGATCAAGACCGATGCCGACGATCTTGAATCGGAATTGACCAGGTACGTAGACCGGCTCGAGTCCCTGGGTGGGATTGATTTGTTCTTCCTCGGACTTGGACCTGAAGCTGGTGGCGCTTCGCATCTCGCTTATATCAAGCCTGGTTCAGGAGCGGGCGTTAACGATGTCGCAGGTATGATTGGGATATCACCGACAATTCTTGAACACCACATTACGAAATTCAAAGCGGGCGGCACTGAGATCTCTGAAGAAGACGAAGTCAAGTGTAGGGCGGCGAACCATATTCTTACTTTAGGTCCAGCAGCGATAATTGGTGCGCGCAGAATTGTCCAATCGATTGTCGATGCCTCCACTGCCCCGGCAAAGCGAGAAAGCTATAGGCGTTTGCTTGAAACTGAAATCGCTTCAGATCCCACGGCTCGCGCTCGGCAACTCGATGAAAACCCGGGTCTTTGGTTGCGGTTGCATAACAATGTGCGTTCCCTCATTCTGGCTGACGTGTTAGAAATTTAGTTCTCAGAAAAGATCATGTCGAGTATTGAAATACCCCAGACGGTTGCCATAAGTGATTACGCAATAATTGTGGACGCTGCCGATAACGTCGCGGTCGTCAAGAAATCAACTTTCGTCGACTTGGAAGTTGTGTTGCCGGACGGAAAAATAGTGCAGCTACGCAATGCCGTTCCTCCTGGTCATCGATTTGCCACCAGAGCGATTCCTGCTCGTGAGTTTGTTTTGCAGTTCGGACAACCGATTGGCACGTCGCTTGGCATTGAAGCAGGTGAACAGATTACTCACGCGAACATGACTAACGAAGTTCCTATCGTTCGCGATTTGCCGGAAAGCTTGCACACACCGCCTCCCGACTACATCTCTGTCGATGATCGCGCCACGTTCATGGGCTATCGACGTCCAGACGGTCGAGTCGGCACGCGCAATTTCCTGCTGATTGTTCCGACCAGCATGTGCGCGAGTCACGAGGCGTCACAGATCTCCACGATTGCTGAATACACCATCTACAACAGGCAGAAGTACCCGAACGTCGATGGTGTGGTTGCGATTCCGCATAACAAAGGGTGCGGCTGTCAGGATGGATCAACGATTGAAGTCATGCTGCGCACGTTATCGAATTACGCAGACCATCCAAATGTTGGCGGTGTTATTTTGATCGACCTGGGTTGTGAAAAGACAAACCTGGCCCAGGTCGAACGATATTTGTTGAAGCGTGAAAAGTCTTTTGACAAACCCGTCGCGAAGATTGGCATTCAGGAAATCGGTGGCACTGAAGCCGCAATTCAACAGGGACTTCGAGAAGTCGAAGCAATGCTGCCCGAAGTCAACAAAACGGCTCGGGAAGAAGTTTCAGTCAGTGAATTGGTGCTGGGAGTTAAGTGTGGCGGGTCCGATGGTTTCTCAGGTATTTCGGCGAACCCTTCGCTCGGGCGCGCTGCTGATTGGCTGGTGCGTTCAGGTGGAACAGTGTTGATTACTGAAGTGCCGGAGTTTTGTGGCGCTGAACATTTACTGGCGAATCGCGCGAAAGATGTCGAAACAGGGCGCGCGGTCTATCGGATGGTGGATTGGTACAAAGAGTACGCGTCGAAGTTTGGCGCCGTCTTGAATAACAATCCGAGCCCCGGCAACATCGCTGGCGGTTTACTCAACATCACCATCAAATCACTTGGCGCGGTTGCGAAAGCTGGTACCACGCGAGTGGAGGGCGTGGTTGAGTATGCCGAGACGCCAAAGAACCGTGGCGTGAACTTGATGCAGGGCCCAGGTTACGACCAGGAGTCAACGCCGGGGCTTGTTGCTGCTGGAGCGACTGTGGTCGTCTTTACAACTGGACGAGGAACTACGATTGGTAATGCGATTGCGCCGGTGATCAAGTTGGCTTCCAACACGCCTGTGTTCGAGAGAATGGCTAACGATCTTGATTTGTCGGCGGGCGGCGTAATCGACGGAACTGAAACGATCGATGAGGTAGGCAAACGCGTGTTCGAAAAGATTTGTGAAGTGGCGGGCGGCGAACAGGCGAAGGCGGAAAAACACAAGCATCGCGAGTTTCAATTCTGGGCCGAGCAGACGGTTTCGTTGTAGTTGGTATTCGGAAGTTTCTACCACTAAGACACCAAATCATTAAGACACAAAGCTCAGAAAGATTCTCTGTTTTGTGTCTTAGTGTCTTTGAGTCTTTGTGATTTTCTTTTGACTAAGGGTTCCGATGCCGCGACAATAGCGCCAAACATTTCATCTAAATCGAAGGGGCAAGACATGAAACGAAAAGCATCAGCTGTGTGGCAAGGCGGACTCAAAGACGGAAAAGGAACAATTTCGACTGACAGTGGAGTTTTGGAAAATACGCAATATTCATTTAGCACTCGCTTCGAAGATGGCAAAGGCACCAATCCCGAAGAGTTGATTGCAGCAGCCCACGCAGGCTGTTTCTCAATGGCGCTATCCGGGCAACTAGGGAATGCAGGTTTGACTGCAGATAGTATCAACACGACGGCTGCAGTCACGCTCGAGAAAACTGATGCCGGGTTTACGATTACAAAAGTCCACCTGGACGTTATTGCAAAGATACCGGGCGCAAGTGAAGAAGCATTTCAAGCGGCTGCCGGCAATGCCAAAGCCGGTTGTCCCATTTCTCGTCTCTTAAAAGCTGACATCACAATGGACGCAAAACTGCAGAGCTGAGCTTTTTCTTCTCTCTGCGCTTCCTCCGCGTTCTCTGCGTCTCTGCGTTCAAAAAGCATGGCCCGATCTTTTACCGCAGAGACGCAGAGAACGCGGAGGAAGCGCAGAGAAGATCATGGCGTTCAGCGGATTCTCGGGTTGTTCAGAAGCTAAGCCAGCAAGCGAAATGTCCACAGAATTACTCACGCAGCCACTAATCGGCGAAGGGGCAGCTGATAGCGATCTTAACCACGAACAGTTGTCCGCAATCGTCGAGCAGGCACTTGAGATCATAAAGCCTGGCGAAAGAGTCCTTGCGATCGTTCCCGATAAAACACGAGATGACAACACCGATGTCCTGTTTCCTATAACCTCACGAATTCTCGATCAACGCTCAGTCAAATCCTTCGACGCATTAGTTGCACAGGGTACGCATCCTCCGATGTGTGCCGAGCAGAAGATTTTCAAACTGGGGCTCGAGCAATTCACCGGAACCGTATTTGACCACCGCTGGGATCGCCCGGAGGATTTGATCACGCTGGGTGAACTAACTGCCGCCCAAGTTACCGAACTCACCGCCGGATTGATTACAAGAGCAGTACCCGTCACCTTGAACAAGTTGCTGGCGCCCGGCATTTACGACACGGTGCTGGTGTTCGGCGCGACGGTGCCACATGAAGTTGCCGGGTTCGCAGGAGGCGCGAAATATTTCTTTCCCGGAGTCGCCGGCCCGGAGTTGACGCACATGACTCACTGGCTTGGAGCGCTCGCAGGTATCGAAACGATTATCGGCGAGGTCGAGACACCTACGCGGCGCCTGATTGAAGCGGCGACAGCGCTCGTTCCCGCGAAAATCATTTCCCTGAACACAGTCGTTTCCCGCAACGACGAGGGCCGCCTGATAACCTATGCATTATTTGCTGGCGAAATACGCGAAGCATTTCGGAAAGCTGCTGCAGTAAGCGGGCAGGTTCACATCAAGTACACAGGACGAAAATACAAGCGAGTCGTGGCCTTGCTCGATCCTCACTATGACGAGCTATGGGTCGGTGGTAAGGCCAGTTATAAACTCGGAGCAATAATCGAAGACGCGGGTGAGTTAATCATTTATGCGCCACACTTAACGAGGATCTCCGAAACCCATGGCGCGCTAATAGAAAAATATGGTTATGCGCCTCTCGAGGTTGTGCGCGATATGTTGGGCGCGTCGAAGGAACTCCAGGAGAATCTCTGCATCGCTGCGCATCTGGCGCACGTTTCTTATGCAGGTCGGATCGATGAAGATGGGAAAGTCGTCCCTAGATACAAGATAACGATGGCCACAGGGATTGATGAAGACACCTGCAAACGCGTCAATCTTGGTTTTATCAAACATGCAGAACTCTCGATCGACGATTTGCGAAGCGATCCTCATACGCTTGTAGTCGAAAATGCTGGTCGTGATCTATATAAACTCTAGGTGTCCGACAGGCTGTTAGTCTGTCGTGTGGCGTCAGCTGTACTTCTTTTCCTTGATCCGTGCGTCCACGCTGTTCGCCTGTCGTACGACAGTGCAAGATGATCGCAATGAAACTAACTTTTTAAACCAAAACTTTTCTCCACGTCTCACTGTATATTTGTGTCAGAGGTGTTGAGCAATTATTTCGAGGCTCGATCGAGTTCTCCAGCTTTCATTATTACGCTTTACCAAACGGCACCTCCCTTTTCTTCGATGGTCCTAGCCATCATTGGGACAGCTTCCGCAGGGAAGATCCCGGCTACTCTCGTAGCATTTGCTTGAAAAACTAGAAACTTGCTTCCGACCAGAACTGCGGTCGAAGTCTGTTTACGCAGGCGTAGAACGAAAATCCTAAAACCCTAAATCTGAACTCTACTGCATAGGTGCGGTGTGCGGTACGCTCAACCACGAAAACTAAAAACGAAGCGCGGGCAGAAGAAGGCTGAACAAAACGCCTGGTGTCTGACTTGTCATCAGCCAATGGCGAGGCACGGAAAGAATTTCAGCTGCTCGAATTGTCACGTGGCGACTCGAATTCAGTTAACTGCTGGGTTGGGCCGCCAAACATTTGCCAACAGGTCTGACGATCCAAAGGTCTTAAATCCGTTTTGCTTTACGTGCCGCATCCGAATGCACCGCTTCTCACGCACCTCAATTGGGAAACCACATTCGTATCGCTGCAGGCAATGCAAAGGTATGACTGCGTCGCACAAAGATACATCGAAGAGCTATCAACGAGAAAGGGAAATCCTGCAGTTGCTGAAGGCGGGGTATCTCGATAAACAGATCGTCACGAAGATGAAATGCCACCACCGGACGGTCGCACGCTTACGTTTGCAGGTTGACGACCCTCGGACATGTGAATGCGGCCAGCTCTTTTATCACACTACCAGATGTCATCGTCGCCCTGGCTGGCAGACTCTCGCACGCGAGCGCCGCACGCCGTTTGACGATTTGCTCGTGAGGATTAATCGTCGCGTACCTTCTTCATTGCCGGAGGAGATGCGAGCGGATATTTGTCAGGAGATGTTGTTGCAGATGATGCAGTCCATAGAACGTGTGCTGGCAAATGTTCCTGTATTCATCAAGGAATACAAGAAGGATTACCCGTTTCAGTATCACTCTTACGATGCAAAGCCGAAGCTGGTGGAACGGATTGCGGGGTGAGGAGGCAAGACGGAGACGCGAAGACGCGGAGAAAGGGCGAGAGGGCGAAATGGCGAAACGGTGGCTTAGTCACCGCGTCACCCCCTCGCCCTTTCGCCGCGTCTCCGTCTCTCCGTGTTGCCGTGTTCGGATCACGCAACCAATGCTTCCCGGGCCTCAATCAACTGAAGCGGCTGCGCTCTTCGCCAATTTTTAAGATCGCAAGCAGTGATCAATTCTTCAGCGGTTCTCACGTTGACCGGTGTCGAAAAGAGGAAGCCTTGCCCTTTTTCGCATTCAAGCTTTCGCAACAGCGCTAATTGATCTTCCGTCTCGACGCCTTCTGCAACCACGTCCATTCCAAGATTCTGGGCCAGCGCGACAATAGTTCTTACTATTGCGATGTTCTCTTCATTCTCCATCATTTGATGAACGAACGACCGATCGATCTTCAAAGTGTCGATTGGGAATCGTTGCAGGTAACTCAAACTCGAATAGCCGGTTCCAAAATCATCAATGCTGAGTTGAACTCCGAGTTTTCGCAGCCGAGTCAGGAGTTCAACTGCAACGTCAATATTCTCGGTGAATACGGATTCGGTGATCTCGAGTTTCAGACAGCGCGGCGGCAGTTTCGATTCTTCCAGCGCATGCGCAATATGTTCGACAAGGTCTGGCTGATTAAACTGCTTGACTGAGAGATTGACGCTAACAAACAGCGGAGCGGCTCCCTGATAAAGGTTCTGCCAGGCTTTTGCCTGGCGGCAAGCAGTCTCCAAAACGCTTTGACCAATCTTCAGTATTTGTCCACTCTCCTCAGCCACGGGAATAAAATCCTTTGGTGGAATCAGGCCAAACTCGGGGTGACGCCAACGTGCGAGGACTTCAAAGCCGACAAGGCTTCGGGTTTCGAGCGAAACAATCGGTTGATAGTCTACAAACAACTCATCGCGCTCGCATGCGTGCCTCAAATCCGTTTCCATTTTTAGACGACTCATCACCTGGCCGCGCATGTCTCTTCCGAACACTTCATATCGCGCTTTACCATGCTGCTTTGCATGGTGCATCGCGGTCTCAGCATCGCGAAGTATGTCAGAGATCTGTTCGCCCTGACCTGGACCAAGGGCAATGCCAATACTCATCGTGACATAAACTTCCTGGCCAAACAGGTTGAAAGAAATGGCAAGCGCCTGCTGTATTCGCGTTGCAACTGAGCATGCTTCGTCTTCGCCACTCACGTCGTCGAGCAATACAGCAAACTCATCTCCGGCCACTCGGCTCAGCACATCGCCCTGACGCATGCAGGTTTGAATGCGTTGTGCGATCTGGAGTAAGAGCTGATCGCCGCTTGAATTCCCCAGGCTGTCGTTGACCAGTTTGAAGCGATCGACGTCGAGTAGAAGAACAGCGAAATTTTGGTCCTTGTTTGTCTGCTTTCTGGCTAAACGAAGTTTCAGCAGGTCATTGAATCTCGCGCGGTTTGGTAGTGTGGTAAGCGCGTCTTGAGTAAGTTTCTCTTCGGCTTTTTTGCGGTCGCTAATGTCCTGCACCTGGAAGAAGAGACGTTGAGTGCCGCTTTCCGAGTCTTTCAATAACGAGACGTGCCAGAGTACCCAAACGGTGCGACCGTCCTGGTGAATATATCTCTTCTCCTGTTCGTGACTTTGTATAAAGCCTTCGAGCACTCGTTGAATATACGACTGGACCTGCTTCAGGTCGTCGGCATGCGTCAGCTTTTGGAAAGTCGTAGCACGCAGTTCCTGTTCGGAATAGCCAATGAGCTTGCAAAGAGCTTCATTTGGTTGCAGCCAACTTCCATCCGCGGAAACTACAGCCATACCGATTGCTGCATTATCGAAGGTGCCGTGGCTGCCACGGTACAACTCTGTAGTTGCGGAGAGAGCAAAGGGAATAGGACCGCGCTCGATTTGTGAAGTGGAGGAGCAGGCTGCCCCGTTCACCTGTTGAAGCTGATTTCTCTCGGATTCACGCCGCTTCTTCATTCGCTTCTGTTCGTACATCGCCTGGTCGGCTTGCTCCAGAAGTTCTTCGAAGCAGGTCATGCGTTGAGGTTCAAGGGCGGCAACTCCGATACTGAACGACAACTTATACCGGCAGACTTGGCTTGCGTTGTAGGCTTTCAAATTCTCAGTCAAGCGACGAATCGCATCATCTTTATTTGCGTTGAGGTCTGTTACAACCACGGTAAATTCGTCTCCACCGAGTCGCGCGACAATATCTGAACTTCTGAAGCTGCGATTAAGGATCGCAGCAGTATTAATTAATGCATTGTCGCCTTCCTGGTGGCCAAACTCGTCATTGATTCGTTTCATTCCATCGAGGTCAATAAAGAGCAGAAGCAGTTTCTCTTTTTGCCGTCGCGCGAAATTGAAGTAAGGCGCTGCCTGTCGTAACAGTCCGCGTCTATTGAACAGACCCGTCAAATCATCTTTCAGAGAACTGTCGCGTAACTTCTCTTCAGCTTTCTTTCGTTCTGTGATGTCGCGAACAACTTGAACCAGCCCTCCGCCATCGACACTGGAGATCGAGATCTCCAAAGGAAGGCACGAGCCATTTAGTTTCAGGCCCATTGCTTCGCCACGCCACGAGCCGTCGCGCCAAACCGCAGGCATGATCTCTTCCTTCAGGCGAACCTGTTCCTCTTCAAAGAAGAACGTTTCCCAGCTCGCGCCGAATAGTTTTTGCGGATCGCTGTAACCAAAAATCTTGGCGTAAGCGTCGTTCAAGTAAATGCAGTCACCCGAGTGATCGACGATGGCCATGCCATCCATCGAGGCTTTCATGGCGGCTGCCTGTTGTGCCAGAGATCCTGCTGCCCGTTTACGCTCAGTAATGTCGCGGGCCACCACCGATGCTCCGGTTATTCGCTTTCGATCCATGATCGGACAGATAGTCAACGATACATCGATTGGCACTCGGCCTTTTTTGAGGTGAGTAATCTCACGTTGACTAACAATCTCGCCGCGCGTGACCTTTTCAAATAGCAGGTGCGCTTCCTGGCCTTTCCGGTTATCGAAAAGCATCGAGATCTGCGAGCCGAGTGCTTCCTTGGTTGTGTAACCGTAGATGGCTCGAGCTCCTGAATTCCAACTCATGATTACGCCGTCAGGTGTGACTCCGATAATCGCGTCGCGCGAAACATCGACGATACGCTGCAAATACGACAGCTCTCCTTCAACTCCGTCTAATTGAGAGGAGGTTCGAGACCAACGTTTCCAAAGGATCACCGTGAGCGCGAGTTCGGAAATGACGAGCACCGTAAAGAGTATGTTCCAGGAAGAGCCGAGTAATGAGGGGCGCATCGCACTAAGTACGATGGCGAGCGGGATGATCGCGCCTGGAAGCAGCCAGCCTATCCGTTTTATTTGGGGAACCGATGGGATTCTGACGGGAACCATTTGAACTTTTAATACTGGTGAGAAGTGTTACCTTTCGAGGGCCTCTGGACATATCTGCCGGCGACGTCGTCACACGGTTAACTGCCGCGCGTACCTCGCCGCCTTCCGAAAGAAAAGCCACTTACGTGCCAATCAAAACTCACAAAAAACCGCGGGAATTGAACCGCTGCGAGCAGATTAACCTGTCAGACTAACTGATCGACAAAGCAGCCTGACAGAAAGAAAAGCAATTTGATTGGGTTGGGTTTTGGCGCCGCAGAGCTAGATAATTTAGCTTCTTAGGGTCTCGAAATAGCTTTGCCTCAAACGTCTGACGGGATGCGCTGACAATTTACCGTGCAGTAAAGGATGGGCAGGGTGAGGGAATGTCCCTGAACGGGTTGGGAGGTGCTTATTTCAGCGCCGCTCAATATAACGACGCAATTGCCAATCTGGAGCAGGCGGCACAGTCGCGTCGCACCGTTGGCTATCATGAAGGCGAAGCAATGACACTCCGGAACATTGGGATTGCCTATGGTGCATCAGGGCGCCAGGAGAAGGCCATCGACTACTTTAATCGCGCTCTGGCGATCTTCAAGCAAGTGAAAGATCGTATTGAGGAAGACAGAACTGTTAACAGCATCGGTCTCGCATACAATCTCCTTAGCCAATACGACAAGGCGGTTGAATACTATGAGCAAGCGCTAACAATTAGCCGCGAACTAAACGATCGATTGGGAGAGGCTCGCTCGCTTGGCAATCTGGGGAAGGCATACTACGACTCAAGCCGTTTCGATCAGGCGAGCGGTGGTCGCGAGTCTCTGGCCAGTAGCGGATGTTGGTACCGAAGTATTGATGCGTGAGTTTTATCAACTGAGAGAAGCAAGACCGCAGTGGTCCAAGTCTGAGGCGTTACGACAGGCGCAACTTGCTCTATTGAAGGGAGATGATACGCGTAGCAAGCAAGCGTCTGGGGCCAGAAGAAGTATCAGGCTGGCAAAAGCGGACGAAAATGAAAAAGAAGAGGTAGGTTAAAAGCTTATCGGCCCGATCCAAAAGCGCCATTCGCGCACCCGCACTACTGGGCGCCGTTCATACTGATCGGGAATTGGAAATAGGGCGATGTAATCTGATCTGGTTATCGTGGCAGACCTGAGCGAAAGGTTTGGTGCCGGAGGTCGGACTCGAACCGACATGAGGAGTGAACCTCGCTAGATTTTGAGTCTAGTGCGTATACCAATTTCGCCACTCCGGCGTGCGGGGCTGACATAATACGGACTGCGTCGATCGAAGGCAACTTTCCTTGAACTTCGTCTTTTGTACTTGGAGCTTTGTTTTCGTTAATCGATAGACTCGACGTCATGAAGCACCAAGCACGCCGCTTGAAGAATAAGTCTCGAACTCGAGAATTAATCCCTCTTTCGTACAAAACCGTGCAGAAGCCGCACTTTCCACCCTCACTGAGTGCCATTCAACCTCAATTATTTACTCACTTAGCCCTAGTGTAAAAACATGTTTGCCACAGGCTGTGGAAATCGTCTAGAATGCGTTTGGCTTTACTAAGCTGGAGTCTCAGACCCTCCTCTCGCCCTACGCGGTAATTGAACATAGAAGTCCGAGCTGCCCCATTCTGTTTCCAGGAGATAACAGATGCTGAACAACGTGTCCCCCCGAATCTTGATCGTTGATGATGAGCGAGAGATTACTGAGATCCTCGCGGACTTGCTGAGCGAGCATTACAACTGTCAAACGGCCGGATCAGCTGAACAAGCTTTATCAGAATTACGTCAGGGGGAATTTGAACTCGTCATCAGCGACATCACCATGCCGGGCATGAGTGGCCTGGACATGATTCCTCATGTCAAGCATATGTGTCCCAATACAGTGGTTGTCATGATCAGTGGAATGCAAACTGTCGAGAGCGCGATTGGAGCTCTCCGGCTTGGCGCGTTCGATTACCTGATGAAGCCTTTCGATTTGCGACAGGTTGAGGCCGTCGTCAAGCGTGCGCTCGAACATCACGACCTGATTGTTGCCAAGCAACGGTACGAGAATCATCTCGAAGAACTTGTAGAGCAGCGCACCGCTGAACTCGATCGAGCATTAGACTCGCTTGAAGATGCATATCGAGCAACCCTGAGAGCCTTAACGACTGCGCTTGAAACCCGCGATCAGGAAACTCATGGGCACTCAGAACGCGTGGTCAGCTATAGTCTGCGCCTCGGTCGCGAATACGGATTGAATCGTGAGCAAATGAAGGCGCTCGAATTTGGCTCACTGCTTCATGACATCGGCAAGATCGGCGTGCCTGATTCGATTCTTCGTAAACCGGCAAAGTTAACGGAGGAAGAGTGGGTACGGATGCGCGAACACCCGCTGCACGGTCAACAGATCTTGCGAGGGATTGAATTCCTGCAGGGCGCAGCGCGAGTAGTTGCGCAACACCACGAAAAGTGGGACGGCACTGGTTATCCACTTGGACTGCAGGAAGAGGATATTGATGTGAACGCCCGCATCTTTGCTGTTGCGGATGCTTTCGACGCAATTACAAGCGATCGAGTCTATCGCCGCGGAAAATCTTACGAAGCGGCGGCTCAGGAATTAGATGATTGGTCAGGTCGCCAATTCGATCCGAAAGTCGTCGAAGCTTTTCACCGAGTCCCTAAAGAAGATTGGGAAGAGCTGCACCGGCTGTCTCTACTGCCGAAACCCGATCAGTTTGATGTTCGTCGAATGGTCCAGATGGTTGAATCCCACCAGGAGGTCGCTGCCCGCTAACAGCTGAACGCGTCCCTCCTCCGTCGCCCCGTCGAACAGAAGTCATCATCGGCTAACACACGAAGGCTCGTCGGTCGGAGCGCGTCCGTCAGGGCCGCCCCCGTCGAACAGAAGGCATCATCCGCTAACACACGAAAGCTCTTCAGTCGGAGCGCGGCCGTCCGGCCGCCCCCGTCGAACAGAGTCACGATGCGTATCAAGTTGGACGCGGACCAGTTTGGGCCCAAGGCAAAACTCTTCAATCGCAAACGGGCAAACTGATTATGTGAGGGTTCTGTTCGATGGTGGCGGCCGAGGACGGCCGCGCTCCGACAGAAGAGCTTTCGTGTGTTAGGGGAGGATGGCTTTGGTCCGACGAACACTCAAAATCCAAACAGCCCAATTATCTGGTTAGCAAGATCATCTTCAGTTGTTGCCATATCGACTTCAATGGAGTGCAATCCCAGGCGCGCCGTTTCTGCGTGGAGGTTATCGGTAAACATCCGATCGCGTTCGAGCAAATTGCGCAACGCTCTTTCTGGTTCACTTGTCCGGGCTAGAAATCCCCACGCCGATCCGCCGCGGCTTTCGACTACTGCGCGACGGAAGTCTGGCGTCGGGAGTAGCCAAACGGCATGACCAGGCACGGAGAGGAGAGGTTTGACGAGATGTGGCAACAAGCGGAAGCCCTCGACAATAACACCGGCAACAAGTGAAAGTCGGAGCAAGTCCTGGATGACGAAGTCGAAACCTTCGCCCTGAAACCAATGGAACGTGTCAAGCATGGTTTTCGGCGATCGGTTTACCCATCTCTCATTCATGTCCATGTCCATGAACTTGTGCAGCAGCGGGCAGTCTTCGCGTGAACTTCGGCGGGCGTGATCGGCCATCAAGTCGTCTGTTGCGTAAACACTGAGTCCTTGCTCCGCCGCTATGCGATGAGCGATGGTCGATTTGCCTGCTGCGCTGCCGCCACCGATCCAGTAGACGTGTTGGAACTGTTCTTGAAAGGTTGGAGTGGAAGTCACTCTATTCGTTTGCAGGATTTGGGACGACGTAGCCTCGACGCGCTTCCAGCGTCACTCCGACTTTTCTCGACTGTACCTGAATTCGTCGATACTCCCCGGGCGCCGCTTCTGCGAGAGGACGTTTCGGACGATAAGTCACTACGTATTCAGCGCCGATCGCTCGCGCTACTTCATTTGATTGGGCCAGCATTTCATCGCTCGAGGTTGGCAGAAGTAACTTTCCACCAGTCTCTTCAGAGACATCCGTGAGGACCTTTTCACTCTTTTTCACGTCCGCTTCGTATGCTTTGCGCTGACGCCGCATCGCCGGATCGAAACGAATACCGACCTTGTATGCTGGTGATCGTGTCGTACCAGGTGGCAATGTTGGATCGGTCGCGGTAATCGGATTGTAAGTTTTGGGCTCCTGGCCGGTCACCAGCTCGGTAGTTTTTTTGTCGCTCTTCTGCCTGACCAGTTCGGTGTAGCTTATGACATGAACCGTTGCTCGGGCCGCAACCAGTTTCTTTATGGCGACACTACGATCGACTTTTCCGCCGGGTGAATCCACGCCATCAGTAATCATCACAACGTGACGACTTCCTTCGGGCCGATCTTTTAGCTGCTGGGTCGCAGTAACAATTGCTTCTGAAATTCTCGATCGTTTCGAAGCATTCAATTTATTTTTAAGGACCTTGAGTGCTGCTGTTTTGTCTTTGGTCCAGGGTTGAATGACGTCAGCGGTATTGCCGGATTGTAGTATTGCGAACCAGGAACCGTCTGGAAGTTTGTTGATTAGATTTGCCGCAACTGCTCGAGTGAGCCAGGTGCTTTTCGAAATACCTCCCAGACCGCTCTGCTCACCACCGGTATCCAGCAGGAAAAGTACATTCGCCGGAACATGCCGAATGCTTCGCACCTGTTGAATGATTCCATCTTCGATAACGAGAACGTCGTTAAGGTCAAGCGTAGGATCGTAATGACCGTAGGCATCAAGCGCGAAAACTGGCAATCTCACCTCTTCCGTAAAGACGCGCACCGGCTCCTGGTCAGACTCAATGGGAGTGGGACTTGGAGATGGTGATGGAGAAGGTTGTGATTTGGGTTGTTGGGCGCGAATTGTGCTGACAATCACAAGCGTCAGAAGAAAGATGAAAAAAGTTCTGGGAATTAAACTAGTCACGATAGTTCCATCGCTGGAGTTTAATTTTTTGGATGCTCTCCGTAATACAGAGTTGCCTTGAGACGTACGACGGGCTGTTAGGAATGTCCGATATGCTTTAGGTTGTCGTGACACTACCAACCAAGCTCCACAATGATCAGAGCGTCTGTACGTGGCATGGGGCTTAGTTGGTCACGACACGACAAGCTAAAGCATATCGGACATTCCTGACAGCCTGTTCTGCTCTACGCTTTACGCGCCTGGGCTTGCACCGCGGTGATTGCCACAGCATCGACTATGTCTTCGGCTTTGCAACCTCGAGACAAATCATTTGCCGGTTTATCAAGTCCCTGAAGAATGGGACCGATTGCAGTGGCGCCCGCCAAGCGTTCAGTGAGTTTGTAACTGATATTGCCAGATTGGAGGTCCGGGAATATCAGCACGTTGGCTTTTCCTGCGGTCGGAGAACCAGGGGCTTTTGAATGCGCCACCGCAGGCACCAGTGCTGCATCCGCTTGTAGTTCACCATCGATTAGCAGTTCTGGTGCACGTGCCTTAACGGTCCTGGTGGCCTCAACAACCTTGTCGACCAACCGATGTTGTGCGCTTCCTTTGGTTGAGAACGACAACATCGCAACTCGAGGTTCTGTGCCGAGCAATGCTTTGCATGAATCTGCTGCGGCAACGGCGATCTCCGCAAGTTCCGCAGCACTTGGTTCGATCACGACTCCGCAATCGGCGAAGATCATGGGATCACCTGATGGAAGAGCCATCAGAAAAAAACTCGATACAAGTTTGAAGCCGGCACGGACTCCAATGCAGTGAAGAGCAGCGCGTACCGTGTGAGACGTCGTGTTTGTTGCACCTGCGACAGAGCCATCAGCACCACCTGTGCGAACCATCAGATTGCCATAGTAGAGTGGATCAGAAACAAGTGTTCTCGCCTCATCAGCCATCAGACCTTTTGCACGTCTCAGCTCGTGGAAAAGGTTGACCATCTTCTCGAAATCAGGAGCACGTTTGTGGTTTAGGATCGTGATACCTCCAAGATCCAATGAGTGTTCTCGAGCGGTCGCTTGTATAACCTGTTCGTCACCTATCAACGTAATTTGCGCGATGCGTCGAGCGGAACAAAGAGCAGCGGCGACAACCGTTCGAGGGTCGTTGCCTTCAGGGAGAACGATGTGTTGTGGTCTCGATGCGGCGCGTTGTCGAATACGTTCGAGAATATTCATGCGCGAAGGATAGTCTTACTATTGCCGATTGCCAATTGCTGATTGCCGATTGCCGATTTGCATGGTGGTCCTTGAGCGTTTCAAAGTTGGCAATTGGCAATCGGAAATCGACAATTTGAATGTTTGCCTTGATAATCAGTCACACTTAACCGAGCGGAGAAACGACAGAATGTCCAAATCAACTTTGGTTCCGCGAATGCAGAATCTGCTGATGTTTGTTCCCAACATGGTATTGCTGTGTGGTCGCCTCATGGTTGATTCGCGCGTTCCAACGAAAGAAAGGATGTTGGTTGCCGGCGCTATAGTCTACGCTCTCGTTCCATTTGATCTCATACCCGATATGTTGCCGTTTGTCGGACAAATCGACGACGCATATCTGATTGCACTATCTCTGCTGCGACTCACAACCGTGACTGATCCAATGATTGTACGCGAACACTGGCGGGGTGGAGGCGATGTTGTAGAACTGCTCGGCGCTACTGCCATGATTGCATCGAAGTTGCTTCCAAAACGCATTCGCAGAGTTCTCACGTCTCACGTGGAATCCACTGGCGCTGAAAAACAATTGCGTTTGACGCCGATCCTGGTCGAGCGTCCGCAGGTTGAGCAAGTGTCCGACGAACTTTAGTTTGTCGTGGTTCGGAAAGAGTCCCCATCGATGTCAGCAGCACTCTGAAAAAGCTGGTGGGAAAAAGTTTCGCGTGTCATCTCACGACAAACTAAAGTTCGTCGGACATTCACGCGGCTAGCGTCCAGTCAATCACTCCTTCGACTGCATTCACCAGACTGTTCACAGTCGAGCTGGTACTTGTCTTTAGTGCCCAGTAATGAATCTGTTCCGGCACATTTGGGTCAAAGCCTCCCTCATCAACGGCCACAAACGCCGTGGCGAGAGATGAAGACGAGGTGATAAGAAACCACTCTCGCGAGAGTCTAAACTCTGGTCGCAACAGCACTACGCGAATATTTGGATGACGCGGCGGCTGCCAGTCATCTTCACCAAATATGTAAACGTACTCCGATACATCTGCGATTCTCAGATATCGACCGATGATGGGTTGGAGTTGAGAGAGTTTGCCGAAACCAGCGTAGACTTTGCCCCCGCGATTTGTGCGAAGCAAGATATCGTTTTCAATCATCAGGCATCCGTACTCGACTGACGCCGTGGTTGTGCGACAGATAAACGATTCGCGATCGACGAAATCTTTACGAGCGATGCTCGCAATTTCTCCGAGGTTATCCAAACGGGGTCCGGAGTAATCAAGAGCATATTCGAATACTGAAAAATTTTTCACGGTTGGGGGTCTCCTGACTGACCATAATTAACCTACAGGAGTCCCGCTGCGAGAGGGTTACGAATTCTTACTTAAAGTGTGAAGAGTGGGGGAGGGGTTGAGAGCGCCGCAGTTCATAGGACCTATATGACCTATTCGACCTATTACTTAGTCATAACCGACTACTCACCACCGACCACTGAAAAACTAACCCGTTGCGAGCGCGGCGAGCAGTTTGTCGTGAATTCCACCGAAACCTCCATTCGACATAATCGCGACTACATCTCCTTTTTGAAGTTCAAGAACCAGATGCTTCACAATTGCGTCTGCGTCAGGAAGCGCAAGAGCTGACTTACCTTGTTTCGAAATCGCTTCTATTAGTTCGTCAGTGTCGAGTGCTCGTCCTTTTTCTGTCACCTTTTTGCTGTCGAACACATTTGCTATCACAACATAATCGGCCGGCGCGAATGCATCGGCATAGTCGTTCTGAAACACGCCAAGGCGCGAAGACCATGAGCGAGGCTCAAACACAGCGACGAGCCGTTGCTCATTATATTTGGTCCTCAACGCTCGCAACGTTTCGCGAACAGCTGTCGGATGGTGAGCAAAATCGTCAATCACTACAACGCCACGTTGCTCGCCTCGGACTTCAGCGCGTCGCTTCACGTTCTTGAAACTCGCTAGAGCACTTTGGATTGTTTCTCGGGTCAATCCCCAGGCATCGGCGGCTACGATCACTGCGAGACAATTGAGTAAGTTGAATTCTCCAAGTAAGGGAGTTTCAAATTTTCCCCATAACTCGTTCTCGCGATGAACGTCGAAATGGACAAGACTCTTGCTGAAGTCAGGGTTTCTGATTTGCCACCTGGCATCGCCAGCGAGTCCGAAGGTCTCCAGCTTCGTGAACAATCTGGATCCCATCTCCTCAACTACGACACGAACATTCGGACTATCCCATCCGGCGATTAAGCAGCCGTTTGCGGGAACCAGGTTCATGAACCGTCGAAATGCGAGTTTCACCGCTGCGAGATCTCGATAAATGTCGGCATGGTCAAATTCAATGTTATTGACAATCGCCAGTTCCGGAAGGTAGTGCATAAACTTCGGACCCTTATCGAAGTACGCAGTGTCATACTCGTCTGCTTCAATGATGAAGTATTCGCTCTCGGTAACGCGAAAACTCGAACCAAAGTTTTGCGCAATCCCACCAATTAAAAAGCCAGGATCCAAGCCGCCTTGATCCATGACCCACGACGAGATGCTTGTCGTCGTTGTTTTTCCATGTGTACCTGCAACTGCAAGGCAGTGTTTGCCGCGAATGAACTCTTCTTTTACGACTTCTGCCTGTGACCGGTAAAGCACCTTGCGATTCAGCGCCTCTTCAACTTCCGGGTTGCCGCGAGGAATTGCATTACCAACGATCACGCAATCCGGTGTTGGCGAGAGATGCGTTGCGTGAAAGCCCTGATGAACAGAGATCCCAAGGTCCTGAAGCATCGTGGACATTGGCGGGTAGACATTTTGATCTGATCCAGTGACCAAATGACCACGTGCCTGAAGCATACCGGCAAGTGAAGCCATCGCAGTTCCGCAAATTCCGACGAGGTGATAATGCATTGTTCAGTATTGTGAGGTTACGGGTTCACTTCTGTAACTCTTCCATGTGCTTTTCGCCCGTGGCCAGCTTTAGATCGTGTTCGATCATTAGTCTTACGAGATCCTTGAACTTAACTTTAGGCTCCCAACCTAATTTCGTTCGTGCTTTGGTTGCATCCCCCAGAAGCAAATCGACCTCGCTAGGCCGGTAGTACCACGGATCTATCTCCACATACTTCTGCCACTCTAAATCAAGACAGTTAAACGCCTCTTCAACAAACTCTCTGACGGAATGTGTTTCACCCGTGGCTATCACATAGTCGTCAGGCTCATCAGCCTGCATCATTAGCCACATTGCCTCAACATAGTCTCTTGCGTAACCCCAGTCGCGTTTAGCGTCGAGATTTCCGAGATACAGTTTTTCCTGTAGACCCATTTTAATCCTCGTCGCGGCTCGCGTAATCTTCCTGGTCACAAACGTCTCGCCACGGCGCTCCGACTCATGATTAAACAGCACTCCATTGCAGGCAAATAAATTGTAAGCCTCGCGATAGTTAACCGTAGCATGATAGGCAAAGACTTTTGCGCAGGCGTACGGGGAACGTGGATGAAACGGTGTCGTTTCGCGTTGCGGAACCTCGGGAGTCAAACCGTACATTTCTGACGACGACGCCTGATAGAACCGCGGTTTCATCCCAAGTTCTTTAATAGCTTCAAGAATGCGAATCGTACCTAGGGCCGTAACGTCGCCTGTATACTCCGGCACATCAAAGCTCACCCGAACATGCGACTGCGCGCCGAGGTTATAAATCTCGTCAGGTTGCACCTGGCGAAGGATGGTATTCAACGCACTCGAATCAGCTAGATCGCCATGGATTAGAAAAAGCCGATTGCCGACCTCATGAGCATCACGGTAGATATGGTCTATTCGTTGAGTGTTGAAAGATGATGAGCGCCGGATGATTCCGTGTACCTCATAGCCCTTGCTGAGCAACAATTCGGCCAAAAATGAGCCGTCTTGTCCGGTGATTCCAGTTATCAACGCTCGCTTACTCATCCTTAGTGAACCTTTCCTCCCTAGTTTCTAGAGCCCGCTCTTCCAACAACTCCGGACGGGTTCAAACTCATCCAGTGCGTTGAAGACACCGCGTACGAAGTCTGTCGCAGTCCATCGTTCGGCACGTGTATGACCCTTCGCTATCAGTTCTCGCCGCAGGCCACCATCTTCGTGGAGAGTCTTTATGGCGTTGGCGATTTCCGCTGGCTTTCGTGGATCGATCAACAATGCTGCGTCGCCGAGTTGTTCATGCGAGCCCGCGACGTTTGAAGCGATCACGGGGCAACCGAGCGCGAACGCTTCGAGTGGCGGCAGATTCTCTGGCCCAAAAAAAGTTACGTACGTGAGCGCGAATGCTCCTCGATAGAATGCGATCAGATCTTCCAATGGCACAAACCCGAGGAACGCAACATTGAGCGACGGCTTGAGCTGGGCCGCGAAACTCTCCACGTATTCCTGATTCCCCTTGTCAGAACCTACGAAGACGAGTTGAAACTCAACTTGGTGCTCCTGTTTCAAAATCCCTACGGCACGCAGCAAGTTAACGTGATTCTTGTGCGACCAAAACTGCGCTGGATAAAACAGGTAGTTCCGCTTGAGGCCGTACTTCTTCAGAATCTCTTCGAGATCGTTCTGCTGCGCACGCAATGTGAACGTCGGGGTCGGATGCGGCAGAATTCGAATTCGATTACTCGTCACCTGATAAAACCGTTCAATCTCCATGCGGCCCACGTCAGTACCGGCGATTATCATAGTGGCGCGGCGCAGATATTCTCCATAAAAACTTTCGCGCTGTTGCCACGTGCCGTTTGCGCTAACCTCGGGAAACCATGGTTGGAGACGATGCTGCAAATCCCAAACGATAGCCATGTAAGGCAAATCAATCTGCACCGCTTCTGCGCCGACAAACCACATGAAGTCCACGCCCGTCTCTTTACACAACTGTTCGAGCCGTGTTTGGCGTTTTTGATTATCCAGTAGTGAATTAAGTCCTCGTTCAGCGCGTGCGAAAACACGTTTACCGAAACCGCCAGGAAACGCCACGGCTTCTATACGCGGCGACCGCAGGAATGAACGAAAGCGCTCAGGTTGCCGGCAGAAAAGTACAAACGAGTGATGCGTCTCATCGATCAGCTCGAGCACGGCCTGGAAGACGTCGCGCTGAATGGTGTAGCCGCCGCCTATCTCAGGTGCGAAGTCTTCGAGAAATACGCCGACCTTCATCGTTAGTAGAGTTGTGAAATATTCAGATGCGCCGGGCCACGGCGACAATGTGCCACGTTTTATCGGAGATGTTCTCGTCCATAGTGAAACCTGCAAACCACTTGACCGGCGCAAATCCTCCGGCCGTTATAAACGCGGCCATCTCCTGTACGAGGAAATAACGGTTAACCTGCAACTCAGTCAAACTCGAGTAAGTGCCATCTGCTTTGAGTTCATAGATGGAATATAAAACATTACTAAGTTGCCGCGCGTAATCCAGCGTCGTTTCAGAGATACGCAATAGAGATCCGTGATCCGTTTCCCATCGACGGACGCGCACTGGATCGTAATGACGAAGCATCGCCGCCGCGTGCCAAAACTCAAACACGAATAGTCCGTCTGGCCGCAGGTGTTTGTGCACACCCTGAAATACCTGCAACAAGGCCTCGTTGGTGGCGACGTAACCGATCGAGTCAAACAAACAATACGCGCCGTCGAACGGCGCGCCGCCTGGTTCGAGCTGAATCATGTTCAGAAGCTGAAATTCAACTTGGGACGAGCGTTCAGCCGCCTTCTGCCGCGCCCGATGCAGCATGTCTTCAGAGTAGTCGGTGGCGACAATCTTGTAGCCGAGCTGCTCAAGTTCAAGGGCGTGCGATCCGGTGCCGCAAGCAAGCTCGAGCAAACGGTCAGTTGATCCAACTGAATAAGTACGCAGACACTCAGCGACAAACGCGGCTTCCTGCGGATACGGCTTATCCGCGTAGAAGAGATCGTAAAACTCAGCGTGTCGGCCGGAGTATGAAGTCAATTTCGGTGTGCCAACCTAACTGCATCCGTGATTTTCTTGATGACATCTTCCGAAAGCGTGTAGCTGGAAGGTAAATAAAGTCCCTTTTCCCAGAGGCCATCGGCTACGGGACACGGTACTTCGCGAAACCCGGGACGCGACTGCAGACACGGTTGCTGGTTCATCGGACAGAAGAATGTGCGTGTGTCGATGCCGGCGTCATGCAACCGCTGCATCAACTGGTCGCGGCTGATGCCGAATCCAGGTTGGACCACAATGCCATACATCCAGTATACGTTTTTTGCCCAGTCGGCTTCGTAAGGTAACTGAAGACCTTCTACATCGCTCAGAAAATGATTGTAGGTTTGGGCGACTCGTCGTTTTTCCAAGAGAATATGGTCGATCTTGCGAAACTGAGCGAGCCCCATCGCAGCCTGATAGCCCGTCATGCGGAAGTTGAAGCCCGCTTCTTCATGACGAAAACGCGGCTTGGTAAAAGCGAGGTTGCGCAACAGCCGCAGGCGTTCGGCGATTCGTTCATCGTTCGTCGTGACCATTCCGCCTTCGCCCGTGGTGATCACTTTGTTGGCGTAAAAACTGAAACACGCCATGTCGCCGAAACTTCCGGTCATTCGGCCGCGGCAGGTCGCACCATGCGATTCTGCACAATCTTCAATTACGATCAGTTGGTAACGCCGCGCAATCTCCATCAAACGATCCATGTCCACCGGATGACCGTAGAGGTGAACGGGAATAATCGCTTTCGTTTGCTTCGTGATTAAATCGGGGATCAGATCGAGGTTGAGGTTCCAGGTAATTTCCTCGGAGTCGACCGGCACCGGAATCGCACCGTTATGAATCACAGCGAGAGCGGTAGCGATGTTGGTGCTCGCTGAGATTAGCACTTCATCGTCCATGCCGATTCCTGCGGCAGCCACAGCGACATGGAGGGCTGTGCTACCACTGCTGACAGCGACTCCATACTTGCAGCCGCAATACTCGGCAAACTCCTGTTCGAACTGAGGAATCGATTCACCAAACGAGCCCGAGATTTCTCCGCGACGCAACGCCGCCACAACCGCTTCGATCTCTTCCTCGCCAATGACGGGCTCGAAAACTTCGATCATTGATTGTTTTGGACCTCGACGTCGATCTTATCGTTCTCAGCACCAAGAAAAGGACCCTGCTTTACGCTGATGCACTGCATGTCTTCCAACACACGAACGGAGTGTATTCCGTGAATCAGCACAATGCCGTCGCCTGCGCGCAAAATGACTTCTTGAAATCGATTACCCTGCTCGTCGAAGAAATCCACCGCGACGACTCCGCGTTGCACCACAAACATCTGTTGCAGATCACTAATAGTGCGTTCGATGGGCTTGTGATAATGAGCAGCTTCGACGAAACCGGCTTCGTGGGCGAGCAATCCAAATTGAAACGAAGAAGCTGCATCGGAGAAAAACTTCGTCTCCTTCACTTCGGTTCCCGACCAGATGATTTCCGCGTATTTAGTGCCGTTGCGTTCGATTATTTCAATGCCATTTTTCATAGGCCTTAGATCAAGTCGGTCAATATACCTGCTTTCGCACTAGAAACCCAATATCACGAACCGCCAAGTTGCTGTTGCCGATGGGCAGCATCCGCGCTTCCGATTCGTTGAAAGTGAAAACGATTTCGTAAGCGAGCGGCACGAACGAGAAAAGCAACCCTTGACTCAATAATGTCATTGGTTGAGTCGATTTGGCATCGGCCATATTGGGAAGTGTGCCCGGGCCGTGTGCAGACAGATCGGTTTCCTGTTTAGTGATTATCGGGGTGTTCTGGTTTGTGACTGGCGTGCGAGTTACGTAAATGTAAGGGATCCCGCTGCTGAACAGATTCTTGAGCAACTGCCCTGGATCGGGCAAGTACTGGAGTGTCCCCTGAACGATGACTATATCAACTGAGGTTAACGCCTGGAGCGCGGCATCTATGTCTGTATGAAACGACAAAGCAGGATCATCATTCACAAGGTTACCAGCGCTAGCCATCAAGGGGGTCTCTACGATCGACCATTGATCGATGGAAACGGGTCGCAGGTGTTTGGCTTCGAAATAACTAGCACCACACGCGCCGCCGATCTCCACGACATTTAACGGTCTTTGCTGTTTGACAAAGGACAGGACAAACATGTTCTGCACACTTTGTCGGCTTTCGACTATGCGTGAATCACAGTGGGCAAGAGCTTCTTTGTAGTTTCTGGTCTTTTCTGCAACGACTTCGATGAGGCGGGGGTCTTCGTAGGAATTTGAGTCGCGCAGAGCCGCGTCAAAACTCTCATAGACAGGCATCGGCACCGGGTGTTCGCGATTGACGAGCGCTGAAGCGAGATGGCGGAAGCGGCGGTAGGCCGTCGTCACTTTACCAGCTCCAAACACGCAAGTGCGCGCTCGCCGGCAGGGTAATCTGGAGGATATTCGATCATTGAATTCGGATCCGAATACTTGCTGTCGTGTACATCAAAGAATTCACAAGCCCTGCATGCTTCACGATTGCTAACCTGCCAACCATCCGGATGATATTGAAAGATGACTTCGTGGCTTCGCGATGGTGCAAAGGCACCCACCAGAGTGTCGACGAGATCAGCATCGAATTGCTGAAACCAACCGTGATTTTCATACCGGCCGAACGGAAAGGAAATAAAAAGAGAACCACCCGTCTTAAGTACGCGTCTGAGCTCTTTCACAGCCAGAATGAATTCACCTGGGTCACTGCGTTGAGCGATCTTAAGGTCTTCGGCGTACATGGTGTTATCCATGCCGATGTGTTCAATCGTCGATATGCACGCGATGGAATCGAAACGCTCTTCACGAAAGTCAAGATCACGCAAATCACCGAACACATACGAGACGCCCAGCTGCCAGAAGGCTTGACCTTCGGGTGCAAGTGTCACAATGGTTGTTTGCTTTTCCTTTAGAGCCGGCGACGTTAGAACGAAGTCGTAATTCAACGCCGATCCCGCATCGAGAAAACGATTGCCGCCTTCCCGCATCCGCGAAAGAACCCAGGGAATCTCGATGATGCGCGCATCGAGTCGATAGCCATAGC
This sequence comes from Pyrinomonadaceae bacterium, assembly GCA_036522415.1. Lineage (GTDB taxonomy): Bacteria > Acidobacteriota > Blastocatellia > Pyrinomonadales > Pyrinomonadaceae > PSRF01. Next base: position 34,114 of record DATDFV010000190.1, read on the forward strand.
CCTGTGGCAATGATCTATTCTCGGCGAACGCGGCAAGCATGGCATCGTCATTAACGACTTCACTCAAACGTTGCTCGCGATACTCATCGTAGCCTTCTCGCCAGGGACGTCGATCGGATTTCATATACGACGCCAGCCGCTTTCGCTTGACGGCATCCCAGGCAGTCTTGCTGACGGTACCTTTAATTCGTGAGGCGATCGTAATAACAGATGGCATGGGTTCTTCCGGTTCCGACTAGTTTCGCAGATAGCGTTCCAGAATCTCAGTTAGTTCCTGCATCCTATGATAATAGGAATGTTCGGACAAGGTACGTTGTTGACCAGCCCTGGCAATTGCCTCGCGCTCTTTGTCATTCGACAGATAATAATTAATGAGTTCCACGCATTCACGGGTTGACCGGTAGGCCGCCACTTCCTTTCCGATCTCAAAAATCTCATGAAGATTTGTTTTCCAGTCCGTCAACAGCATTGTGCCGACACCCGTCGCTTCATAGAGTCGCATGTTCGCGGCATATTGCTCAGCCATATCTATATGCACATTCAATGCTATGCGCGAGCGCTGCAGTTGTCGGTACATGTCGTAGCCCCAAAGCGGGGGGTTCACGCGACCGCGCAACGGAGAACCAGGCGAGAGACTCTCGGCGCCTGCTCCCCACACAGACAGCGGCACCTGGCGGCATAGTTCTTCAAGCAACTCGAGCCGTTGTTGATGATCTTTTCCAACAGAACCAATAAAAGTAACGTCACAGTCTTTGGCTTCGTGGCCGATGCGATTGACTATAGTTTCCTCGAAGCCGAGCCGTAATAACTCAGATTTTGCGCCAGCCTTTCGCAAGCGATCGACGTAGTGGGGAGCTGCGCTGATGATCAAATCGAATGGGCTGAGATCGAGTCCTGGAGGGAGCGGATAGGCCATCTCCCCAACAACCAGACGCGCGTAGTTCTTGAGTGTTTGATGGAAGTGAGCTGGAAGATAAAGTACGTCACAAATGAAGATGACGTCAGGTCTGAAACTCTTTGCTTGTGCGGTCAAAACCTCCAATTCCCATTGCGGAACATTCATTCCACGGGTTGTAGGCTTAGACAGTAGTTGATTAACACCGCGCGCAAATCGTTGCTTAACTCTTACCGCCATTGATCGATGCGTTTGAATCTCCAGACCGTTCTCGTTCGCCCATGCGATTTGAATTGGGGCAGCATTGATGATGAACTGGTGAGCCTGGTGGCCGAGCTTCGTTAGATTCAAAGGCAACGAATCGGCTCTGCCAAAACCAGTCTCATAGATCGTCTGTAGTTGTTCACGCGCAGAGCGTTGTGGCAGGTGAGGATCATGCTCATAAACGCGTCGGAGCGACTCTTGATAATGAGTGTCAAAAATCAGAATTCTCATTGTTTTGACGCGACAATCAGGTTCCATCCAAACCTGGGACCAAGCTGTTTCTTACAGAGTTGATCAAGAACGTCGACGTATTTCATCAACCACGGTGGCGAGAACCGCTCTTCAAAAGCGACTTCGTTAAACTTCATTCCCATTCCCTGGGCCAGGCGAGCGAGTACCGGTGTCACATAAACCCTGAGAGGTAGCCCGAGCAACCCGTTCCAGCAATCGTTCACGAAAAACCCGATGGCCATGTCGTGCTCAAGAATTCGGAATCCACACTGCTCGAACAACGCTTCCCACTCCGAAGGCAGTTTGAATTGCAGGTGAGGCACACCAGGAACGAGGGGGATGCCTTTCGCCTTCTGTTTCTTTATGGAGTGCCTGAAATATCGTTCAAAAATGCTGCGCCGGTTGGGAACGATTGAAAACAATAAGCCATCTTCTCTCAGCAGCGAGTGAATGCTATGACAATAATGCGATGGATCTTCCAGGTGCTCGATGACATCGAAGGCTATGGCCAAATGAAACGCGGTATCACTATCACGCAGGGTTTCGATCGGTGCTGTGAAAATCGTTGGCGCGCGATGTACCTGGACCCAATCATATGATTTGAAATAGCGGTCCATGACGGCAGGATCGAGATCCACCGAGGTAACGCAGAAGCCCAGACGGGCCAGTTCGTAGGAGTCACGCAGAGAACCGGCACCAAAGTCTAACGCTTTCGGTTGTTCATGCCTTTTAAGAATCTGTTCGATTCTTGAGGAGAACAAGTTCCAACGATACTGAACGTTTCTCGTATTGCAGCCAAAGAGTTTTGAGATGTCTTGTCGACGATCGAAGACCAGAGGTATAGAACCGTCATCATCTGGCTTCCGATCTACCTGTTGTGGCGTCAGGCCTGGCGGCACCTGATTACTTCGGCCAGCGATTATGACGGCGAGCAGAATGAAGGGAAGGAACAAAGCAAAAAGAACAACCCAGACAAAGCAGACAACTACTAACACCGCTAATGCCCAAGTCAAGCGTAAGCTGAAAAATATGATCTTCTTTGGTGTATTCAGGATCGTTGGAAACTTGTTCAAGCGGAAACGACAGCCATCGTCATCGCATTCACAATCGACTCGAGCTGTTCCTGAGAGAGTTCCGGATACATTGGCAGACTGACAACTTCACTTGCTGCTACCTCGGTGATCGGCAAACTACCTAACGGGATCTGGCGACTCTCGTATGCAGGTTGGACATGCAGTGGAATCGGGTAGTGAACGCCAGTCGATACGCCTGCTGCCTTGAGTCGTTCCTGTAATGCCTCGCGATCCTGGACTCTGACCACGAAAAGGTGCCAGACGGGTTCCGCATTTGGATTAACCGCCTGTGTTCGGACTTCACTTTGAGACAACGACTCCAGATAAAAATCTGCATGTGCACGTCGCTTTTGATTCCACTCGTCAAGATGTCGGAGCTTCACACGCAGTATCGCTGCTTGCAGACTATCCAGGCGACTGTTCACACCTTCTATTTTGTGTGTGTACTTCTCGAGGCGACCGTGATTGGCAAGCATGCGAATCTTCTCTATCAGCGCTTCATCCTGACTAACTACAGCACCGGCATCGCCAAACGCCCCGAGATTCTTGCCCGGATAGAAACTAAACGTCGCCGCGTCGCCTATCGAACCTACACGCTGACCACGCCATCTGCCGCCGTGCGCCTGAGCCGCATCTTCAACCACCTTCAACCCGTGACGGCCTGCGATCTCCATGATTGCGTCCATGTCACACGACTGGCCGTAAAGATGAACTGGAACGATCGCTTTCGTGCGCTTTGTGATTGCCGGCTCGATCAAATCTGGATTCATCAACAACGTATCGTCCCTGATGTCGATGAAGATAGGCGTCGCCCCGGTCATTGAGATCGCTTCGGACGTTGCGATGAACGTATGGGCGACGGTGATCACTTCATCGCCCGGACCGATTCCCAACGCACGCAACGTTAAGTAAAGTGCATCAGTACCGTTGCCAACGCCGACACAGGCGCGGGCTTCACAGAAAGCCGCGAACTCGCTTTCAAAGCGACGTACTTCTTCGCCGCCAATAAAAGCACTACTAATGATGATGTTTTCAATCGCTGAGTCGATCTCAGACTTGATCGTCTGATACTGATCGAGAAGTCCCACAAGGGGAATGTTTTTTGACATCTGATTTCCTTAACGAGAGAGGGGCTTGTGTGCCCGGATGATCAAGCGACTTCCCAGATACTTGATTGGCCAAACTGCTGACAACTTCTCCAACGAGTTGATAAACCCTCGAGACGTCGAAGAGAGTTCCTTGCTAAAAAGATCAGGCTGGCCCATCAAGCCACCCACAAAGTAATCGATAACGAGTCCGTCTTTCTTGAGCTCGCCGGCCAGTCCGACAGGATTCTGGAAACGTCCTTTCGTTGGATTAACAAACTTGTGTTGGTAATACTTCTTCAAACCGTAAATGGAGAGCCGATTATAAGTCAAAAGAACGAGGTCGCCTCCCGGCTTAAGGATCCGGGCAAACTCAGCTACCGACTCTCGCCAGTTAAAAACATGTTGCAGCACACGCGAGCAAATAATCAGATCGTAAGACGCGTCAGGTAGCTCAATGCGCGAAGCTTCCTGGCAGAGTTTTGTATCGAAAGAAATGCCAAGCTTTGCTGCTGCCTGCGACGCCTGTTCCAGTTGTTCTGAGGAAATGTCCATGCCGGTGATGTGCTGAGCACTAGGCGAGTAGATTGGCAGCAAGCGGCCGTTGCCGATTCCGACATCAAGAGCTCGATCATATCTTTTGCTGCCCAATGCCCTTTGGAGCATGGCCTTTTCCAAAGTATCAATCACCTGCCCGCGCGCGGGTTTGAACCAACTGTCGTAATCCGTAGCGTTCCACGTATCACGTTTGAAACGGGCAAACTCGTCCCTATCTTGTTCCACCTTTTCAGCCATTTTCAACTCCAAAGTATTTTGCCAGGGTCTGCTTATCATCCGGCCTGATGAGCAACTGTGGCAACTGCGCAGGGTGAAAAAGACGCATGCCTTGTCCTTCCGTCAGAGTCAACTCGTCAAGCGAAGCAGTTAGTTCACCAACAAACGCAAACTCGTGCTTATTGTTCTGCACAAACTCGCGAAAGAGCCCGAAGTTCGTCATTTCAAAGTCGATCTCTTCCAAAACTTCACGCGCTACAGCTTCAGCGGCAGACTCATCATCTTCGATTGTGCCTCCAAAGAGTGACCAATGACCCGGATAACGTATCGCGGGATTATTGTCCCGTTGCTGTAACAACACCTGACCTCGGTCATCAATTAAGATCGCGCTAACACCGCTGCCCTCGGTTTCGCGCAGTCTGCTTCTAAGCTCCGCATACTGAGCGATGTCGGGCGGTTCAGAAAAATCATAACGCATACCCCGCAACAGGTAGAGCAATGCCTCACGCTCGTTAGCGATTGTTTCGAGATACTCGCGAAAGATGTGTTCCCGTTGTGAGTGGTCAAACGAAGGCAAAAAGTCGAGTGCTTCGCGTTTGAAGAAACAACATCCGGTTGAATTGATCGGGAGACCTGAAGTGTGATTGTTGTGACTGCGGTAGTCGAAGACGTTCCTGTCTCGATTTCGATGTGCAGAAGTGTAATACGACTTTCGGTCACGCTGTTGGCTTGGTGTTACGGTGGCCAGCAGCACAAACGTCGCGTCATGCGCTTCGAAAGTCTTACGAGCACGGATGAGATCGCCCGGGTCAGTAAAGATGTTATCGGGGCAAAGCACGACAAAGTCACCATTGATTTCATCGGCGGCGGTCGCAATCGCGTGAGCGAGACCTAACGCTTGTGCCTGCCTGACTGTCCTGACGTCAATTCCAAAGTTGTGGCTGGAGATGTATTTGCAGATCTGCTCGCCCAGGTGTCCCACCACTACGATAGCGGATGAAACCTTCAGGTCCTTGAGGGTTGTAATCGCTCGTTCCAGCAGCGTGACACGCTCGATCTCGATCAACGCCTTCGGCAACTCGCCGCCAATCTCTCCCATTCTTGAGGCTTTACCCGCGGCGGGAATAACACCAATCATAGATTTACAGCTTGTCCGGAAGTGAGTGCGAGTTGAGTAGCTTCGAGTACTGCGACTACGTCGCGAGCGTGTTTCGGCCCGGTTAGAGGAACCCCGCCGCTGCGAATGCATCCAAGGAAATGTGAGGCCTCGGTTTTCAGGGGCTCCTGAAAATTGATCTTGGGTAGCCAGATGTCGCCGGTCCGATGTATTAGCTGAAACTTATGCGGATCGTCGTAATCCATGCGTTCACCAATCTTTGGTACCCGGTCGACGCCTTTATCGTACACAGCGATCTTGTCGTCACTGACATCATCGTAAACAACCATCTTACGGCTGCCAACGAGCGTCATCTTGCGAATCTTTCCCGGATCAAGCCAGCTAACGTGAATGTGGCCAATCATTCCACTGGCCCACTTTAGAGTTGCAAAAACAACGTCCTCGATTCCGGGTTGTATATAGCTGACTCCTTCTGCAGTGACGGACACGGGAAGCTCGTTGTTCATCAGGTAAAGCAGAATGCTAACGTCGTGCGGCGCCAGGTTCCACCATGCGTTTACGTCCGAACGTACCTGTCCAAGATTCAATCGCTGGCTGTAAATGTAATAGAGCTCGCCGAGCTGCTCAGTAGCCACCAATTCGCGCGCATAGCGGACAGCCGCGTTGTACAAGAAAGTATGGCCGACCATTAAGGTCTTCTTAGACTCAGCGGCGATCTTAACCAACTTGTCGGCTTCTTGCGTTGACGTGGCGAGTGGCTTCTCAACAAATGTATGTTTGCCAGCTTCAAGTGCCTGGTTGGCGAATTCGTAGTGTGATGAAGCTGGCGTTGCAACTACGACCCCATCAATTTCGGGATCCCGCAGGATGGTTTCGACGGAGGTAACAACTTCGCATTGCGGGAAGTTAGCGCGAACATAAGCCTGCCGCTCTGGATTAATCTCAACTACATATTTCACGCGACAGCCCGGTTGCGCGCAGAAGTTTCGCAGTACATTAGGGCCCCAGTAGCCACAGCCAATCTGGGCGACGGTAATTGTTTGCTTCGCTTCAGTCATGCGGTCTTACGTATAACAGCGTAATTGGTTTGACCTTCTTCGGCTAAACCGGTCGTAATGCTCAGTCCCTTGCACATCTGCTTTAAGAATACCTCCCAACTTTCGGGACTCCAGAAGTTGATGTGTCCTTCGAACGTATCAATCCTGCCATTTGGAACGGTAAGGAGCGCTACGCCGCGATGGGACAGCATCGTCACGATGTTGTTCAGCGCCACATCTGGATGCAGTAGATGCTCAAGCACTTCAACACAGAAAATAACGTCGAACTGCCGCGACGGCTCTTCATAAATGTCGAAGTCGCAAAACTCAACCCCGGAAACCTGCGCACGCGCAATCGCGAGTGCGTTTTCGGAATACTCAAAACCCGTGAGCGATTGCGCGTGCGCTTTTGCCTTAAAAGCGTTGAGCAGTCCACCCGTGCCGCAACCGATGTCGGCAACGCTCTTCTGTTCGTATTCAACTTTGTACGAAGCCAACAAATCTATGAGCCGGTCATAGAAGCCGGGATCCAGGTACGACTCAACCGTTTCTTTATCTGAGTAAAACTCGTTTAGGCCTTCCTTCGAATTGTGATGAAGCGGTGACGAGACGACCGGCTTTGGCGGCCAGTGAGAATTGTTATTTTGCGACGGATTGAGACGATAGACACCCAGGCCCACCAGAGAAAATGCTTTTTTTACTAAGCTCTTCATTCCAAATTGTGGAGTTCAGCGTCTTAACGTGCCGACCACTCTTGTTCCATTAGCATTCCGGAATGCGATTGAGGCGGCATTCGACCGGTACCATAAAAGTCTCCGGGCTCCACTACGATGGTCGTTGCTTCCTGAATCCAGTCTTGAATCAGCTCGTTGGAACGGACGATTAGATTGATAATGTAGTTCCCGGGCGCAAGCGGAAGTTTTCTGATCTTACAAGTGAAATATCCTTCGCTGCTCGTAGTTTGAAATGATTGCCCCGTTAAATCGTTACTCAACATGCTAACGAATGTTCCGACGTTAGAGGTAATTCCGATCGCCACCGTAATGCCCTCGACTCTGTCAATGTTGCTTGAATAAAAGATGCGAAAGTCTATCTCCTGGCCAGCAGATAAATACTCAAGTTCATTTCCGCGCGAGTCAAAAGCTCTGAAGTCCGTGATTCGAATCTTTCCACTGCCCTGGCGATCGGTTCGTGCCGCTAAATGCACCCTGGTCATTTCTGAAACCTGGGACAGGTAGTACTGCACCGCATCCTGCACCGGACCCAGTTTGTATTGCACTTCTCCCTGCCAGAGTACCATTGCTTTGGAACACAGCGCAGATACAGCAGCCATGTTGTGACTTACGAAAAGAACCGTCCGACCCATTCTCGCAACATCTTGCATCCGACCGAGGCATTTCTTCTGAAAAGCCGCATCACCCACCGCAAGCACTTCGTCCACTATGAGAATTTCCGGCTCGAGATGCGCAGCTACAGCAAATGCCAACCTCACATACATACCGCTGCTGTAGCGCTTCACAGGGGTGTCTATGAATTTTTCCACTTCAGCAAAAGCGACAATCTCATCGAACTTTGCTGCGATCTCCTTATGAGTCATGCCTAAGAGAGATCCGTTGAGGAAGATGTTTTCGCGGCCCGTCAGTTCCGGATGAAAGCCAGTGCCCACCTCAAGCAAACTGGCTACTCTTCCGAACAGCTCGACTCGACCCGTGGTTGGTTCAGTTATCCGCGAAAGGATCTTTAGTAATGTTGACTTGCCGGCGCCGTTACGTCCGACGATTCCAACGACGTCGCCCCGTTCGATTTCCAGTTCAATGTTCTTAAGCGCCCAGACTGTGGGCGCTTCTCCATTGCGGTGCAGTGCTCTCAACGGACTGCGTGCGAAATGCATCAACGATTCGCGAATAGTTGAATACGGAAGAGCTGCGCCACCCAGGCGATATTGTTTACTGAGGTTATGTACCTGGATTATTGCCGGCATAAGTACTCTTAACTAAAGGACGGCGGCTCGACGTGCCTGGTCCTCTTCAGGTCGCCGCAAACTCATTCCAATCACGTATATATCACAGAGCGTGCCCGATTGACTCAAGTGAAGTACGACAGGCTGTTAGCCTGTCGACGCGTTGGTCACAATGTACGTAACGGAACCACGACAGGCTAACAGCCTGTCGTACTTGATCAGAAATCAACGCAGAATGTCTTTGACCGCACTTGAAAAACCTCTTGAGTAACGGTGGTATCGTCCCGCAACTAGTTCCCTAATTATGGCAGGCGCATTGGCTAGCTTTGCTTTAGCGATCGACTCTCGCGTCCGAAAGTGTAGCAGCAATTGGTCCACATTCTGTTTGCCGACAAACTGGTAACGGTCACGCGTAGCGTACATACGTTGTTGCAGGCTTTCAGCTTTCTTTAACTCCTGACCGAAATCCATTGCTCGTTGTGCTAATTCATTTAGCCTGGTTATTCGCGAACGAGAATCACGGACGGTTTGAGGCGCACCGAGCTGCTGTGAACCGTGCTGGCGATATCTGATAAGCGGTTCTTCGATAAACTCCAGCTTTCCGGCATGTGAAATCATTGTTGCTATCCACCCATCGTGAATCAAAGGAATGTTTTCAGGGATCGGCAAAACCAGGTCTTTGAACTTCGATCGGAATGCCATAGTTGCTCCTGTCACGACTTCCCTGCGATCGAGCAGTTCATATGCAGAATCGCTTCTGATCTTTCGCTTACTTGCCTCATCAAATCGGAGCGCCTGCCACATCGTCCGTCCCAGAGGTTGTCCTTTTTCGTCAATCAGATCCGCGTCGGTGAAAAGTAGATCCACATCTGGTTCCTGAATGAACTCTTGCTCCATCTCTGCCAGCTTCTTTTCGACCCAGATATCGTCCTGGTCACAGAGAAAGATAACGTCGCCCCGGCACAGTTCTATCGCGTGTTCGAAGTTCTTCGTCGATCCCAGACGTCTCGGATTCTCGACGACGGAAACTTGAAAGGGAGCATTTCTGGTGGAGTCCTGTAAGACCGTAAGAGTCTCGTCTACTGACGCGTCGTCGCAGACGATCAGCTCGTCAGGCTGGCGGGTTTGGGCGACGATACTGGCGAGTTGTTCGGACAAGTAATGCGCACCGTTGTAGGTGCACATGGCGATCGAAATCTTCAAGCCGGCCTTGCTCCGTTTCCTAAAAAACTCAGAACTCAGATGATGTCGGCGAAACTTCTCTCGACGCGATTAAATGCAAAGATGGCGTACAACAGACCCAATGCGGTCAACAATGATGCAATTCCCAAACTGGCCCAATCGAAAGGCAGACCAAACAGGGCCGATCGATATCCTTCGATAATGCCGGACATCGGATTAAACCAGAGCAGCCATCTCCACTTCTCGGGAATTGCCGAGGACGGGACAATTACTGAAGAAACAAACAACCACAGTTGAATGAGAAATGGTAAAGCAAACCGAACATCGCGATACTTCACGTTCAGCGCCGACATCCAGGTACCGACTGCGAGAGCGAAGGCTGCAGTTAACAGGATTAGTACCGGCAGAAACAGAATGTGCATTGTGGGCGTTACGCGATAGATTGCCATCAGAACTGCCAGCAACACGAATGAGAGAAAGAAATCGACAATCGCCGCCAGCATTGCCGCAGCAGGAACAATCACGCGGGGGAAATAGACTTTAGTGATCAGATTTGCACTGCCAACCAAACTATTAGCACTCGCTGTCACAGAATTCGCAAAGAATGTCCAGGGAACAAGTGCGGTAAGTGCGAAGACCGGGTAGGGAATGCCGTTCGTCTGTACACCGGCTAGCCGTCCAAAAAAGATCGTGAAGATCACCATCATGAACAATGGTTGCAGGATGGCCCACGCGGCGCCAAGCGCCGTTTGTTTGTAGCGCACCTTTACGTCGCGCCAGGTCAGGAAGAACAGCAGTTCGCGATAGGCCCAGATGTCTTTGAGGTTGAGAAAGGACCAGCGTCTCGTCGGTTGAATAACGACGAGAGGTTCGCTTGGGAGACTAATATCTTGCATAACGGATGACACGATTCTACAGGATTAAGAGACTTTGACTCAGCTGATCTTTCTCATTCACACCGTGGCTTTAGCCCGGTGACCTTCGCGGCTGGCAACTACCGAACGGATTAGACGGTTTCCCGTAGCTTCTGAGTCAGCTTATCACCGGGCTAAAGCCGCGGTGAGACTGAGAGTAAGCGCCAGCGTCGAACCTGGGTAAAGTGATCTTAGTTAGCCTTCTCTAACACGACCACATCCTGATGGGCGTGCAAGGCATTCGGAAAATGACCCAGGACTTTGAAATACTTACCGAAGTTTTTGAAAACATAGTCCTTTGAATGGTACGTATTCTGATACCAGTCGGGAAAAAGTCCCTCTTCATACGAGCGTTCAAAGAAGAAACCGTTCTCATTTTTGGCACCGTGAACAGTCAGCACAATCGTTGCACCGTTCCTGGCAATACGGCGCAATTCTTCCAACCAACGAAATTGATAATCCTCATCAAGGTGTGTGAACACCGAGATCGCGTAAATAAAGTCGAAAGTATCCGCAGCGTAATTGATAGGAGGAGTCTCCGCGCTGAGGCTGAAGGTAGCAAATTTGAGATTTCGTTTGCACCAGTCAATTGCCTTGATGTCGATATCGGCACCGTCGAATTGTGCATGGGGAGCCAGATTCTGCATGTGTATCAGAGTGCGACCGCAACCGCACCCGAAATCGAGAATGCGTTTGAACGATCCAATATCGCGCCCAACGTTCTGAAGCATCGATTGAATATCGTTAGCGCAAGCGCTGCCGATCGTGATGAACTCTTCCAAGTCTGGTGATGCCCCGACACGATAGCGAAGTTCAGCAGGTGGCAGACCAGATCCTTTTCCGTTCGAACGATCTTTCAGATCGGCATGACGAAACATAAGCCATCGATAGACACGCTTGTTTCGTTGCACAGTTTTTACTATCGACAGCTGCAACGACGACGGCACTGCCTGCCATAGCTTCAAGATCAACGGCACGGGCCTTCTCCATTTTCCATCCGCGTTTCCCAACGCAGCGGTATCGTCGTGGCTGCATGAGATTTGATTCCGAAATTCGCAAGCAGCGAACCACCGTCGAGTATCTCAATGGAAACGGCGCTTTCGCGATGATCGAATGGTTTCATTCTATTTGGCGCATAGATGCCGCTGCTGAAATAGTAGAACCCTGGGGTTAGTATCATTTCCGGAACGGTTATTCGAGCAGCGTAAACGCCCCTCTTCCTTTCCACCAAAAGATCCTCAACGGTTTCTACGTCTGTAGTCCATAGCAGGCGCGTCCCATTCTCAGTGAAGACATCCAGACAAACATGCGCCCCTTCGGTCCAGTTGGAAACGCGATACTTGAGCACGATCGAGAAGGATTCGGTATGTGGGTGTGCGCTGATGATCTGACCATCCGCCGAAACGACAGACATCGACAAGATCTGCATGTCCTTCTCAGGTTCGTCAACAAACTCAATCGAGCTTGACGAGGTCCGCATGTCATCTATGTAAGTTGAGACGGCGCCCAGTGTATCGCCATCAAATACTTTCGTGCCCTGCTTGAGAACAATGCCGCGAGAACATAGCTGCGTTACAGCGCCAAGATTATGACTTACGAATAAGATTGTACGTCCCGTTTTGGCGACGTCTCCCATCTTGCCTAAACACTTTTTCTGAAACGATGCGTCACCGACGGATAACACCTCGTCGACGATCAGAATTTCCGGTTCGAGGTGCGCCGCGACTGCGAAGGCGAGACGAACGTACATGCCCGAAGAAAAATGCTTCACTGGAGTGTCAATGAATCTCTCGACTTCGGAAAAAGCGACGATCTCGTCAAACTTCTTTTTGATCTCGGCGTGATGCATGCCAAGGATAGCGCCATTCAAGTAGATGTTTTCTCTTGCTGTCAGCTCCGGATGAAAACCGGTCCCGACTTCGAGCAAACTTCCGACCCTGCCAAACAGCTCTACACGACCTCGGGTAGGTTCGGTAATACGTGAGAGAACCTTCAACAGCGTCGACTTGCCGGCACCGTTACGTCCGATTATGCCGACAACTTCACCAGGGGCAATTTCAAAACTGACGTTCTCAAGCGCCCAGAGAGTCTCGTAATTATTTTTGGAGTTGCGTCGAAAGGGTTTTCGTAATCCGGCGGTCGCGGAGGTGAGCGTCTCGCGCAAGGTGCGGTAGGCCGCAGCGTTTGCACCGATACGATAACGCTTGCTCACGCTGTCGACTCTAACGATTGGTTTCATCAAGTGCTAAGCGCTTGACCGAGTATACCGGAGTTGATTTTCCTGGTATCTGCGGCCGTCAAAGAGCTCTTTGGTAAAACGACAAACAGAAAACCTGCGACACACAAAACGATGGATTAGAACCGCGAGCCAATCCTGTAAAATTGCCTGCGAAGCATTGATAAGTTACGATTTTTCAGTGCCTTTGACAACGCTGCCATCAAAGAAAGTGGCGATTGTCCAGTCGAACTATATTCCCTGGAAGGGTTATTTCGATCTTATAAACCTCGTCGATGAGTTCATCCTGTTTGACGACATGCAGTACACCCGCAGGGACTGGCGCAATCGAAACATCATAAAGACCCCGGCTGGCTTGAAGTGGTTGACGATTCCCGTCGCCGTGAAGGGGAATTTCTCGCAAAAAATCAAAGATACAATTATCAGCGATCCCCGATGGGCCAGGAGGCATTGGGACTCGATCGTCCACAGCTACTCCAAGGCGAGACATTTTGGTTTGTACCGTGAACAGTTTAAGGAGTTATACCTAAATTGTGACGAACGATTCCTGTCGCGCATAAACTATCTTTTTCTGAGTGCCATCTGCAAAATACTGGGGATCGCTACAACAATCTCATGGTCAGAGAACTATGTTTCGGTGGATGGTAAAACAGCGAGGTTGGTCAGCCTTTGCCAGCAGGCTGGGGCCACCACGTACATTTCAGGACCAGCTGCTCGAGATTATTTGGACGAATCGTTGTTCGAGAGTGGAAGAATTAAACTGCAATATATGGATTACTCCTCTTACCCGGAATACAATCAGTTGTTTCAACCGTTCGAGCACAGCGTCAGCATTATCGATCTAATTTTCAATGAAGGTCCTGAAGCGACTAAATACATGAAGAGTTTTCCAAGATGAAACTGTCGATAGTGACGACTCTCTACAACTCCGCGCCTTACCTTGTGGAGTTTTATGATCGTGTTTGCGTTGCTACTGAGCAGATCAGCGACGACATCGAGATAATCCTCGTAAACGATGGCTCCCCTGATAACTCGCTGGATGTTGCAGTTGAGCTCCATGCGAAAGATCCGCGGATTCGCGTGATCGATCTGTCGAGAAACTTCGGACATCACAAGGCGATAATGACAGGTCTGGCCTATGTGCGAGGAGACCTGGCATTTCTTCTCGACAGTGATCTTGAAGAAGATCCGGAGCTTTTGCGGATATTTTACGAAGCCCTGATTACGAATAAAGCCGACGTTGTCTTTGGAGTTCAGCAGAACCGTAAGGGTGCTTTCTTTGAGCGAATTACTGGGAACTTGTATTTCAGAGTTTTCAATCTGCTGTCGGTTCAACGGATTCCTCCGAACCATATCACGGCTCGACTGATGACGCGGAGATATGTTTCTGCGCTAATGCAACATCAGGAGCGAGAGTTTGTACTTTCAGGATTGTGGGTATTGACAGGTTTTAAGCAGATTCCGATTGCCGTCACGAAACATCATACGTCTCCCAGCACTTATAGTCTCCGCCGGAAATTCTCGCATCTCGTGAATGCGATCACTTCATTTAGCAATAAGCCTCTGATTCTTATTTTTTACCTTGGCTCGTTCATTATGATCATCGCAAGCATTGCTGCTTTCGATATGATAATTAGAAGACTGTTGTTCGGCGTGATGCTTGAAGGTTGGGCGTCGCTGATCGTTTCGATTTGGCTGCTGGGCGGCATTACTATCTTTTGTCTGGGGGTTATTGGCATTTATTTGGCCAAAATCTTCTCGGAAACCAAACAGCGTCCATACACGATTATTAGAGAGGTCTATGAACGGGATGCGCCTGCTGAGTTGGGTGATAACCGTACGACAGGCTGTTAGCCCGTCGTGTGCGGGTTTGCGTCGTTGTGTTGGGTAATGGGGTCATGGCGAAGTGGCCACGACAGGCTGACAGCCTGTCGTACACCCGAGAGAGAACTCATGTCAGACTTACTCATTGTTGGTTCAGGGGTCACAGCGAGAATGGCCCATTACTACTTCACCCGCGACAGCGAACGTAAGGTCGCGGCATTCACGGTAGACCGTGACTATCTAACCAGTGATTCTTTTCAAGGGTTGCCTCTTATTGATTTCGACGAAGTCACCAAAAGTTATCCTCCAGATAGATACAGCATGTTCGTTGCGCTCGGTTATGCGAAGATGAACAAGTTGCGCGCGGCCAAATACTATCAAGCGAAGGAATTGGGTTATCAGTTAGTGAGTTACGTCAGTAGCAAATGCACTTATCTAACTGACAATCCAGTTGGCGACAACTGTTTTATTCTTGAAGACAATACGATTCAGCCTTTCGTGAAAATCGGTAACAATGTCACGCTCTGGAGTGGCAACCACATTGGTCATGACGTCGTGATCGAAGACCATTGCTTCCTGACGTCTCACGTTGTCGTTTCCGGTTTCACGCACATCAAGGCTTATTGTTTTCTTGGCGTTAATTCAACCTTGCGAAATGCCATCACAATTGCCCCGGAGACACTGATTGGCGCGGGGGCTATCATCATGAAAGACACTGTAGACCAGGGTGTTTATCTGCCTGAGAGGGCTCGTCTCTTTGAAAAGAAGAGTTCTGAAATAGAGCTATGACGGCGATGAAGTGGGAGAAGCTTGGGCGGGTTTTCGCAACTGACAAGAATCACCCGTGGATGCTCTCGCACGCTGCCAACCCGGTGGCAGAACATCTCTACGACGACGTATTCCGGTTGTACTTTAGTTGCCGCGATGCGGAATCTCGTTCGCACATCGGGTTCGCCGAAGTAAATCTCAAACCGCCGTTTCAAGTATTGGCTATCGCTGAAGAACCATTGTTAGCCCCGGGAGAAGTCGGAACGTTTGATGACAGCGGAGTCTCGCTATCCTGCATCAAGCAGATCGATGGAACGAAGTATCTTTACTATCTGGGTTGGAATCTCGGCGTCACAGTTCCCTGGAGAAACTCGATCGGATTAGCCATATACGATCCCGACACGAAAACCTTCAAACGCTTCAGCAAGGCGCCGCTTCTGGATCGACATGACGTCGATCCATTCTCAATCTCATATCCATTCGTGCTTGAAGATGGTGGTCTCTTCCGGATGTGGTATGGATCTAATTTGAAATGGGGCAAAGAGCAGAAAGACATGGCCCATTTGATCAAGTATGCCGAATCGGATGATGCCATTCACTGGACGCGGAATGGAATCGTCGCCTTACATTTCAAGAACGATAGTGAATATGCCATGTCTAGGCCCTGCGTTATCAAGGAAGATGGTATTTACAAGATGTGGTACTCATACCGCGGTGAGACGTACCGAATTGGCTACGCGGAATCGGCAGACGGAATCGCCTGGGTCCGAAAAGACGGGGATGTAGGAATCGATGTGTCGCAGTCGGGATGGGACTCACAGATGGTCGAGTATCCTTTTGTCTTCGATCATGCGGGCGAGCGATACATGTTGTACAACGGAAACGAATACGGCAAGACAGGAATAGGACTGGCTGTTTTTGCTCGTGGGATTTGATCATTGGTTGCGGCACACGAAAGAAATCGTAATTGGCTAAAGAATGTGCTCGAGAGTGTTTCCACGCTCGGGTATGCAGTGGTTGAAGGCGTCCTGAGCGCATCGTTTATCGAATCAACCCGGGATGCCATGTATCGCGCGCAGGAAAAAATTCTGAGCGACGTGGGTAAGGAGCGCCTGGACCGTGCCCAGGAAGTCGGCGTGCTGAGATTGATGATGAAATATGATCGACACTTCTTCAAGTTTCTCGAAGTACCCGAACTGCTGGAGATCATAGACAACACTGTTTCAAACACTGCCATAATGCATCTGCAAAACGGCTTTATCTTGCCATCGGCTACTAGAGAACATAGCCCCCGGGTATTTCAAAATCGGTTTCATCAGGACTTTCCACGCGTTCTCAATGGTTTCGTGGCTTCAATCAATATGATGTTTGCTATTGACGAATTTTCCACGGAGACCGGTGCGACCCATGTTGTTCCGAAAACACATCAGCGAGCCACAAGTCCGGGCGAAGACTATCTCTCGAAGAATGCGGTTGCCGTGGAATGTCCTGCGGGATCTATGGTGGTTTTCGATTCAACCCTATGGCATGCGGCGGGCGCCAATACGTCGGGCAAAGATAGATTGGCCATCAATCACCAATTCACAAGATCATACTTCAAACAGCAAATTGATTACGTGCGTGCTTTGGGAGACGCTGTCGTGCTTTCCCAACCACCTCGCACCCAGCAACTACTCGGCTGGTATACGCGAGTAGTAACAAGTCTTGACGAGTATTACCGATCGGAAAGTGATCGCCTCTACCGGAAAGGCCAGGGGTAGGCCACGTTGGACCGCGGACAGTTGTATGAAGCTTGTAAAGATAGATCCGCCGGGATCCTGGTGCCAATACGAAGCAGTGATGGAGATGTTGGGCCAGGCCGGCGGCAAGACATTTTTAGAGGTTGGGTGTGGACCAGGAAGCCTTTCATTACGACTGTGCGAAAAGGGCTGGCAAGGCGTTGGGATTGATTTTTCAACAACCGCGATTACGCAAGCCAAAGCTAACTTGAGTCAATACATTCATGATGGTAGTTATCGCTTGATATGTGGCGATCTTTTCGAGATTGAACTCGGTGACGAGAAGTTTGATGTTGGCTTGAGCATGATGGTTATGGAACACGTCACTAATCATGTGGCCTTTGTGGAGCGAATTGGCAAGTTTACTAAGGCCGGAGGACACGTGATTATAGGTGTACCGGGAAGACGTGATCGCTGGGGCATCGAGGATGAAACCGTCGGTCACTTACGCCGGTATGATCGAGCCGATTTGAAAGAGACTCTTGCTCGTGCTGGTTTGACTGACGTCACTGTTTGGTCGGTGGCTGTTCCCGTCGCTAACCTTCTCTTCCACCTCGGTAATTTCTTTATTAGTAAAAGCACTGAACTTGAGAAAGTTAAGCAATCTGCGCGTGAACAGACAGAAACGAGTGGTACTAGAGAAATACCGTGGAAAACAGTTTTCCCCTCGTCGTTTAAGTTGATCCTCAATAGAGTCACTCTCTATCCATTGTTCGTGCTACAGCGCTTTTTTTATAGTTCGAATTTAGGATTGACCATGATTGCCTGTGGAAAGGTTGGTTGAAATCCATTAAGGACTACAGTTCAATGGCGCTGGTTTTTTGTTCGATCTTGCTGACAGCGAGTTCTCAGCTGATCGTAAAATGGCGCGTGAACCGCGCTGGTCAGTTGCCTCTTGAGCTCGCCAGGAAGTTTCTATTCTTAACTGGATTGTTGTTCGATCCGTGGGTCCTTACCGGCATACTCGCCGCTTTTCTTGCGGGACTTTCGTGGATGACAGCCATGACAAGGCTGGAGTTGAGCTTCGCATATCCTTTTATTAGTCTCTCGTTCGTACTGGTCTTAGTTTTCAGCGCGTTTTTCTTCCACGAGACGGTCACGGCGCCGAAAGTCATTGGCATGTTGTTGATCATTGCCGGAATCATTGTCACTTCCCGGGGCTAAGTCAGCACCGGACGCTGTAACACACCATGAAAACAAATAACCACAATGCCGATTTCTCGTTCTCATCGGGCTTCGGTCTGGTGAGAGTCACTATGGCTTTAGTTTTCATCCACCGCGCTCGATTCTGACAAGGTTCGCCGTAGAGAGGACTAAATCCTTGCACATTCCTTTCAACCGTCCATTTGTTTCCGGAAAAGAGTTTGAGTTTATTGAACAGGCGATCGCAAGTTGGAAACTTTCCGGCGATGGGACATTTACTCAGAAATGCCATGCGCTGCTCGAACGCGAGCTTGGCATTCACAAGGCGCTATTGACCACTTCCTGCACGCATGCCTTGGAAATGGCGGCGCTTCTGCTCAATTTGAAACCGGGTGACGAAGTGATCATTCCTTCGTTCACTTTTGTTTCTACTGTTAACGCCTTCGTGCTGGCAGGGGCCCGGCCAATTTTTATAGACATTCGGCCGGATACTCTAAATCTCGATGAGAATCAACTCGAAGCTCTCATAACTTCGCGCACGAAAGCGATCGTCGTCGTTCATTATGCGGGTGTCGCTTGTGAAATGGATACAGTTCTGGAAGTAGCAAAGCGTCATGAGATCGCTGTAGTCGAAGACAATGCACACGGGTTGTTTGGCAAGTACAAAGGTCGGTTCCTGGGTACTCTCGGTTGTTTTGCAACCCAAAGCTTTCACGAGACAAAGAACTTCACGTGTGGTGAAGGCGGCGCCCTGTTGATTAATGATCCGCAGTACATCGAGCGCGCTGAGATCATCCGGGAGAAGGGCACTAATCGCAGCCGGTTCTTTCGCGGCCAGGTCGACAAATACACCTGGATCGACATCGGCTCAAGTTATCTCCCCTCTGACATGCTCGCGGCCTTCCTTTTCGCTCAATTAGAGGCACGCTCGAGTATTCAAGCCAGGCGACAGCGAATCTGGGAGTATTACGATGAACACCTCCGTGAATGGGCCGTGGACTACGACATTCAGCTGCCTACGGTACCCCAACACTGCGAGCAACCTTTTCATATGTATTACCTCCTTGTTTCTACTCTCCAGCAACGTGAAGAATTGATTAATTTTTTAAACGCTGCCGACATCAACAGCGTCTTTCATTATTTGCCACTGCACCTCTCACGAATGGGATGTCAGTTTGGTGGTACAGAAGGGCAGTGCCCCGTCTCCGAAAACGTGAGCGATCGTCTTGTTCGCTTGCCGTTTTACACGAGCATCACCGAAGACGATCAGGCCCGCGTTGTATCTGCACTGCGAGACTTCACTTCGCGGGGATCGGGCGGTCGTATGCAGTCCGTGTACACACATAGTCGCACAGTGCGTTAACAAACAATGAAACTGTGTATTGAGTGTGGCAAACCAGTTGACTCTCATGGAAGCAAATGTACCTTCTGTTTTCACGAACCCACGAGACTAGATGGGCATTGGGCATTTGCTCCGGACCTGGCGGAACAGAATGAGGGATTCGAGCGCGGGTATTTTGACAGGTTATCGAAACTCGAGGCGGCCAACTTTTGGTTTCGTTCTCGTAATCAACTGGTGATCTGGGCGCTACAGCAATATTTTCCGCAGGCTCAAAGCTTCCTCGAAATCGGCTGCGGCACTGGCTTCGTTTTATCCGGCATTCAGAAGGCTCTTCCGAGTCTCACGCTTTGCGGCAGCGAGGTTTTTTCTGCCGGCCTGGAGTTCGCTGCCGAGCGCGTGCCAGGAATTGAACTATTCCAGATGGATGCGCGTCGAATCCCTTTTCGAGAAGAGTTTGATGTTATTGGCGCCTTCGACGTTATTGAACACATCAAAGAAGACGAAGAAGTTTTGATGCAGATGTATCAGGCGACTCGAACAGGAGGCGGTATCCTTGTGACCGTTCCTCATCATCCCTTCCTTTGGTCCGAGTCAGACGATTTTGCCCGACACAAGCGCCGCTACAAAACGCGCGAACTGACTAATAAAGTGCGGAATGCCGGGTTTGAAGTCTTGCGTATCACGTCGTTTGTATCTTTCTTGTTACCGTTGTTGGTGTTTTCCCGATTCAAACAGCGATTGAGTAAGCAGGAATTCGATCCGACTTCCGAGTTCAATATCACTACTTCCGCGAATACCGCGTTAGAGAAGATCCTGAATGTTGAACGAGTATTGATTCGAGCAGGCTTATCGTTTCCGGTGGGTGGATCGTTAATGCTGGTTGGTCGTCGAAACTAATACGCATGGAAATTCATCCTTCGGGCGAGATTCGATCGCAACTCACGACGCGAAATCTTCTCATCCTCTCCGCCGCAATAGTAATCATTGGATTTTTGCTTCAGGGAAACGTTGGCCTCAACATCCCGGATGAGGGTTTCCTCTGGTATGGAAGCATCAGGACGGCTTTGGGCGAAGTTCCCATTAGAGACTTTCAATCTTATGAACCCGGCAGATATTACTGGAGTGTACTGTGGTTCAAACTACTTCGGAACAACGGCATCCTGGCGTTAAGAGTTTCGCAGAGTGTGTTTGAGTTTGGTGGATTGAGCCTGGCCTTGTTGTTACTACGTCGATTTCTCCGTAGCTGGGTGGCGATGATCTTTGGAGCCGCTATTTTGGCGCGGTGGATGTTTCCAACCTGGAAGATCTACGAGCCTGTAATTCTGATTGCAGCAATCTATTTTGCAGTCTTAATTATCGAGCGCCCATCACGAATGAGACATTTTGGCGCCGGCATATTTATCGGCGTTGCGGCTTTCTTCGGACGAAACCATGGCGTTTATTGCGCCGTGGCATTTGTTCTTTTGATAGTCTTCGTTTTTTGGAGGATCGAAAGAAGAGATCTGTTTGCGCGATTAAGTACATTAGCGCTGGGTATCGTCGTTGGCTATTTGCCGATGCTATTGATGATGGCTTTTGTTCCGGGATTCTTTGGCCGCGTCGTAGAAGATCTCGCTTTTAACTTTCACAACGGAACGACAATTCCAATTCCAGTTCCCTGGCCGTGGCGACAGACCTATCGTTTAGTTGGCTTTCGGGAAGCTATTCATAGACTCGCTGTTGGACTTCTCTACCTCGGAGTTCCGTTGTTTTATCTTTATGCGTTCGGCCGTCTTTTGGTGAAGCGAACACTTCGCGCGGATCCGGTTTTTATAGCGTCGGCATTTGTGGGAGTCATATACCTCCACTACACATTTGGTCGCCCTCACCTGTATTACCTGGCCTGGACGATCCCTCCCGTAATTCTCGGATTATTGGCTTTGCCGGTTTCTTTTTCGCAACAGCGGCAAAAAACTCTAACGATAGTTGTCTGGTCTCTTCTGGTTGTGTTCTCGCTGGCTGCGCTGGAGATGGGCCAGGAGAATTATTTCAGCGTCAAAGCGAGAAGCTTCATAAAAGCAAAGTTGTTGAGAAGGTATGAAGGCGATTTTGATCTGGCAATGAGTAGTCAGGATCTTGTTAAGACGGATGTCAAGGGTGACAAATTGTGGGTCTCGCGAGACACAGCCGGATTGATCGATAGCGCAAAAGCAATCGACCAAAGTTTCCTAAAGGGAAAGGAACAGATCTTTATCGCTCCTTACTATCCAGGACTCTACGCAATTCTCGACAGACGCAGTCCTTTGTGGGAAATCTATTTCTTGCTTCCAAGGCCACCGAGCGAGCAGCAAAAAATGGCGCAGCAGTTAGAAAACCAGCATGTTAATTGGGCGTTTGTTTGTCATCACTACGTCGATGATCGTCCTGAATTGGCGTTTGAGAATACCCATCGTGACTTATGGCAGTATTTGGTTATGCACTTCGAACCAATCCAGACGGATGAAACGAAGATGTTGGATTCCAAGTGCGAATTGATGCGCCGGAAGGATTAGGTAGAAAGGAGTCAGTTTTTGTTCGTGTTATTTCGTGTGAATTCGTGGATCGTTTAACCGCGAAATGCACGATCCACGAAACCACACGAACAGACACGAACGAAGCCACAGCGAAGACGACTGCGCTTCCAGCAACCATTGCTCAGTTCTTAATGAGACGCGTGGCGGAAAAGGTTCCGATTGTCGAACGGAACTTGTACGGGCTTTCCTCTTCATCGGTGTTGGTAACGAAGATTAACTTGCCCGAGAAGGAATTTCCGGAAACATTTTTTGCTTTAAAGATCAACGTCCCGTTTTCTCGACAACAGGTGCCGATCGGTAGCTCAAGATTACTCGAGATATTTAATGTGTCAGCCGTCGTCGACCAGATTGCCGGTTGAGGAGTTGGTACGGGTTTGTTCTCCGGTCCGGTGTCTTTGAGCTCAAAGACTGCCACACCGTGTTCTTTGGCTATCAGATCAAGATTCTTTTCCTCTCCCCCGATCAAGGTGAACTTCACATGCCAGCGACCAACGATTGAGGCGTCTTTCAACGACTCTTTAGGTGCGGAAGTTTGACCTGAGATTCCGCAAACAGTCAGGATTAACAGCAGACAGAAAAGAAGCAAGCGTCTCATTCCTGCGACCTCAGAAGATTTTTTCGTTTGAAGTAGACAAAGTAAGGCGGCCAGTAATGCTAAGTCTGGCCGCCTCGTTATTCGAATTAGAGAACTAGGTTCTCATCAGCTGCCAGGTCCAGATGGTGTACACGATGGACATCCATTCGTGCCATTACCCAGAATGGAGTTATTGTTAAAGGTTTCGACGATTCCACCTGTCCCAACCAATGCTCCATTACCAGTGTTGTTGTTGATCTGACATTGAGCAATCTGTACGACAGAGGTCCCACCCCCTGCGTTGCCTGCCCTCACACCATTGCCACCATTCTGACTGATTTGACTATTCCAAACGCGCACGATGCCATTGCCTGCAGTGGCGTCTGCGAAAACTCCATTAGTCGTGTTGCTCGACATGACGGAGCGGTCGACCGTGCCCTGGGTGCGTGACCGCGCGTGAATACCGTTTGCATTTCCGTTGAACGAGCTATTCTCAACAGTGAACTTGACGGTACCGCCCGAAGTAGTCAGGTCTAAGCCGTCACCGGTGTTATCTCGGATGCTGGAGTTCCTGATGTTCAGTTGGAGATCGCTTGTTTCATTAACGAGGATACCGGGACCTGCAAATCTGAACATCACACAGTCCTCTATGTTCACAGTCTTGGCCTGAAGAATATTCATGGCACGAAGGCCATTACAGAACCCGTTGATGGAAATACCACGTATCGTGATCACGTCGGTCGCGCCAGCATTGACGGTGATCCCGGTTGTCAGGGAGGCCAGGATCGAAGCAAACGTGCCGGTGCCATCGAGCGTGATTGACTTAGTGATTGTAACGGCGCCAAAACCACCTGGATCGAGCGCATCAATCTCACCGCAGGCTGCGGTCTTGGAAATGGCGCCCGCCCAGGTCTTACATGGCGCAGTGCGACTGCAGGGATTAGCGTCATCGCCCACACCTGAGACCCAGGTGCGGGAGGCTTGTGCCTGGGCGATGGATGCAAACGCTACCATGAAGGTCGCG
>DATDFV010000191.1:0-6706 GCA_036522415.1 Pyrinomonadaceae bacterium
TTAGGCGGTGGATTCGGCGGTGTAATAGCTGCCGAATCATTAGCACGGGAAATCGGCGGCGAGCACCAGATTACCCTTGTATCCCGGAATCGCGAATTCATCTTCTATCCCGAGCTGGTGCGGCTCGCATTCGGCAAGTGCCAGCCGGACGACATTCGGTTTGATCTGCGTGAAGCAATGTTGAGTCACCGGGTCCGATTTATTCAGGGAGAGATCGCTCGAGTTGACGTTGACTCGCAACGAGTAAGACTGGCCCATGGCGAAATCGATGGTGATTTGTCCTACGACTATCTGATTATTGCTCTTGGTCGTCGGTTAGCGACTGAAAGAGTTTCGGGGTTTTTCGAACACGCGAATCACCTCCTGACGGTCGAATCGGCTATCAAGTTTGGCGAACGGATAAAGAACTTTGAGACGGGAAGGGCAGTTATCGGTCAATGCCCAGGTTCGCGCTTACCCGTGCCGGTGTACGAAACTGCCTTTGCTCTTTCGCGTTTGTTCGAGGAACGAGATGCACGCGATCAAATGCGAATCAGCATCGTAAGTCCTGATCCTCCAGGCCTACAGTTCGGCGATGGAGACGTAGCGCGCGCACTTAGGTCAGCGCTTGATGAACACGGTATTGAATACTTTCCGGACTTTCCAGTTGATAAGGTTGAGGCTGGTACATTGCTCTCGGTCAATGGTCACTCGTTAAACTACGCATTGTTAATGTTATTGCCACCCTTTCGTGGACCAGGCGCAATTACCGGATTGGACATTGCCGATGAGGAAGGTTACGTAGAGGTCGATGCGACGATGAAAGCTCAAGGTGCCGATCGTGTATACGCAGTTGGAGACTGTGTCAACTTCAGCGGGCCAAAAATGGGACACATGGCCGTGCAACAGGCATTCGTCGCAGCTGCGAATCTTGCCGCGGAGCTAAAGGGCCAGAAACCATCAAAAGTGTACAACCACGAATTGATGTTGGTGATAGACGAAGGCGGAAGCGAATCTATCTACCTTCATAAAGGGCTCTGGGACGACGAGCCCACAGTCGTAAAACAGGGACGCTTTTGGAATTGGGCCAAGCGAGTCCACGACAGGTTTTGGATTGCAAGGCACTCGTAATGATGGCTCACTAAGGTCCGCGAAGCCTTTATTAAGTGCCTGGCTATCTCAGGCTGGGGTCCTCAAAAACTCTTCATCCACAGCCAAAAGAGTTGGGAAGTCTTGCACAGTCATTGGGCAACGTCACCCACCCTTCACCACAAACCACTCAAAGAATCGCAATTAAATCGCTTGTCGCACAGCGGCATGTTGCTTGCGCTAACAGGTTTTCGGGAACCAGGATCAAGTGAGTGGAGGTTGAGAACCATGGCAACAGATCAGCGCGATCTCCTCGAACTCCTCAAGAACGAACTGGAGTTCATCGAAACCGGCGGATATCGTCAGTCGATTCCGTCGTGGCTCAGAACGTCAACCTTCCAGGACTCGCTGTCCTGTCTTAATTACGGTTACCCATATCGGGTCCACCCGTGCAACGAATGTCATTTGCTCGATTTTGTAGGTCCTGAATATCGGACCAAAGAAGTGCCCTGTCATTACATACCTTTAAATACTGATGGAGATACCATCGAGGAATTAGAGCTCCAGGACAATCAAACAAAAATCGAGCAGGAGGTAATTGCCTGGCTTCGTAGCAAGATTACGGAGATCGAAGAGGAACGCGACGAACTGGCAAGCGTCTTAACTGCCGAAAGGGATTAATAACATGGACACCGCAGTAGGCTCATTGATAGCCATCGCAGTATTGGCTGCGGCTCTCTGGTTCGGCTTCCGTTGGATAGTTCAGTCGTTCTCCAAATATCGAGGCTCCCGTATCGTTACTTGTCCCGAGACCGGGAGGCCCACGATCGTCGAGGTTGACGCGCCTCATGCGTTGTTGACGTCGACCGTGGGCCTTCCGGATGTCCGACTCAAGGACTGTTCACGTTGGCCAATCAGGCGGCAGTGCGGTCAAGAGTGCCTAATGGATCTCGACGTAGCGTCCGATGAATGCCTGGTTAGCGGCGTGCTAATGCGATGGTACCAAGGCAAACAGTGCGTGTATTGCGGCCATACTTTTCAGGACCTTAACTGGATCGACCATCGACCAGCTCTGAGAAATGCCAGCGGAAAACTGGTGACCTGGAAAGAAGTTGTTTTGGAGGATCTCCGCAATGTGCTTGAAACGTACGTAGCAGTTTGCTGGAACTGTTACATCACGCAGGAGTTTCGCTTGGATCATCCTGACTTGGTCGTCTATAGACCATGGCAGAACGGCATCCACGGAGACGTAGACGGCTCGTCTGTGTCACATCGTCCATAGGCCAAGTTGCTCGGGTGGGCCAATTCTAAGAAAGGAGATTAGTCATGACACCGGGAATGATGGTCCCAAACAGGACCAGAAATCTTCTACCACTGGATCCATTCCGGTTGTTTCAAATGAATCCGATGCGTTTGCTCGAGGACTTCACAACATTCCGACCCTTCCTTCCCACGGAAGAGACAATGCCCTTCACGTGGACTCCGCCGTGCGACATCTTTGAGACAGAGAAAGAACTCGTACTCAAGATGGAATTGCCTGAAATGAAAAAGGAAGATGTGCACGTAACAATCGAAAACAACGTGTTGACATTGCGCGGTGAACGTAAGTTTGAAGAGAAAGTCGAGCGTGAGAACTTCCACCGAATCGAACGTAACTACGGAGAGTTTCTTCGTAGCTTCACGCTGCCTACTTTCGTAGACGGCAATAAGATCTTCGCCGAATTCAGCGACGGGTTGCTTACTGTGACCCTGCCAAAGAACACAGCTGCGATCCCGAAGCAGATTGAAGTGAAGGTCAAATAACGTAGGTGCCAGCTCACTCCTAGAGCCCACCTTTAACGCGCAGGCGGTTGAGAGCCGCCTGCGTTTTTTGTGGCTCCGTGTTTGCGAATACCAGTGATAGCTCCATTTTTAAGCCAAATGTGAGCAATGTTTCCCGTTTTATCATTTCAGGTGCGAAGGAATCCTCAGCAGATGAAACAGCAAGTAACAATCGATGGTAACGAAGCAGCTGCTTACGTCGCTTACAAAACAAACGAGGTGATTGCGATCTATCCGATCACGCCGTCGTCGGCTATGGGTGAGTCGGCTGATGCCTGGGCAGCCGCGAACGAAAAGAACATCTGGGGCATGAGCCCCGTTGTTCGCGAGATGCAGTCGGAAGGCGGCGCGGCTGGAGTGGTTCACGGCAGCTTGCAAACAGGTTCACTCACAACAACCTTCACGGCAAGTCAGGGGCTGTTGTTGATGATTCCAAACATGTTCAAGATCGCCGGTGAACTAACGAGCACGGTGTTTCACATCGCCGCTCGAACAATCGCCACTCACGGTCTTTCAATCTTTGGCGATCACAGCGACGTCATGGCAGCACGGGCGACCGGCTGGGCAATGTTGTTTGCCAACTCCGTCCAGGAGGTGATGGATTTTGCGCTTATCTCTCAGGCCAGCACATTGGAAGCGCGGGTGCCATTTCTTCATATTTTCGACGGGTTCCGCACTTCGCATGAAGTCATGAAGATTACATCTCTGTCAGACGCGGAGATCGTTGCGATGATCGATCCCGATTTGGTGCAACAGCATCGCGCGCGGGCACTCAATCCCGATAGACCAGTTGTCAGAGGAACTGCCCAGAATCCTGACGTGTTTTTCCAGTCGCGTGAACGTGCGAACATTTACTATCTCAATACTCCAGCGATTGTTGAAAAATCGATGGCTCGGTTCGGGGAGCTCACCGGCCGGCATTACAAACTTTTTGATTTCGTAGGGGATCCCGAAGCTGAGCGTGTGCTGGTAATGATGGGTTCAGGCTGCGAAGCAGCTGAAGAGACTGTCGAAGCACTTCGTTGTTGCGGCGAAAAGGTTGGGTTGCTGAAGGTTCGACTGTACCGTCCGTTCTCTGTATCCAATTTCATCGAATCGTTGCCGTCCACGACCAAAGCGATCGCCGTGCTAGACCGAACGAAAGAACCCGGCAGCACCGGCGAGCCACTCTATCAGGACGTTGTCACTTCACTAGCTGAGACGGGCCGGTTTGAACACAACGTTCGCATTATAGGCGGACGGTATGGTCTGTCGTCTAAGGAGTTCACACCAGCAATGATTAAGTCTGTCTTCGCCGAGTTAAAGAAGAGAGAGCCGAAAAATCACTTCAGCATCGGAATTGAAGACGACGTTACGTTCACGAGTATTCCGTTCGAAACATCATTCAACACTGAACCCGACGATCAGGTGCGCGCAGTATTCTGGGGTCTCGGCTCTGATGGCACCGTGAGCGCCAACAAGAACTCGATCAAGATCATTGGTGAAGAAACACCTAACTACGCGCAAGGTTATTTTGTGTACGATTCGAAGAAGGCGGGGGCGATGACGGTGTCTCACCTGCGCTTTGGCCCACATCCCATCAAGAGCACCTACCTGATTCAACGGGCAAACTTCATCGCAGTCCATCAATTCTCTTTCTTCGAACAGTACGACGTACTGGCCGCCGCAATCGAGGGCGCCACTCTGTTAATCAACAGTGCCTATGGAGCAACTGAGGTCTGGAATCATCTCCCGGCAACTGTGCAAAAGACGATCATCGACAAACATTTGAAAGTCTTTTGCATCGATGCGACAAGCGTGGCTACGGAAAGTCAGCTCGGTAACCGAATCAATACAATCATGCAGACTTGCTTCTTCGCGCTAAGCGGTGTTCTGGAACGCGAGGACGCGTTGACGAAGATCAAGGAGTTCATTCGAAAGAGCTATGGCAAGCGAGGCGAGCCAGTCGTTCGGCAGAACTTTGCCGCAGTCGATGCAGCTCTTGCTCACCTGCACGAGGTTGCTGTTCCTGGAACCGTAACGAGCACCTGGGAGATCAAATCAAAGGTCCCTGACAGCGCTCCCGAGTTTGTGCGCAACTTAACAGGTGAAATTATTGCCGGCCGTGGCGATCAGCTGCCTGTAAGTGCTTTTCCAGAAGACGGAACTTTTCCAGTGGGCACGGCTTGCTGGGAGAAGCGCAATATCGCGCAGGAAGTTCCAGTGTGGGAGCCCGACCTGTGTATAGAATGTGGCAAGTGCATGCTCGTTTGTCCGCATTCGACTATTCGGGCAAAAGTCTGCTCCCCGGATGACCTGAATAACGTACCCGCAGCCTTCAAAACGATGCCCGCGAAGTGGCGCGAGTTTCCGGATAAGTTGTACACGATTCAAGTTGCGGTTGAGGACTGCACTGGCTGCCGTCTTTGCGTCGAGATCTGTCCTGCAAAAGACAAGAGCAACGTCTCGCGCAAAGCACTGAATATGCAACCACAGTTACCGCTGCGCGATAGCGAACGCGTGAATTGGGATTACTTCCTGACGCTTCCTGACCTTCATAAGAATGGCCTCGTTGCGTTCAACTCCGTGAAGAACGTGCAGTTGTTACAACCGCTATTCGAGTTTTCGGGCGCGTGCGCGGGCTGTGGTGAGACACCTTACATCAAACTGTTGACACAACTCTTCGGTGATCGAGCAATCATTGCAAATGCCACTGGTTGCTCGAGTATTTACGGTGGAAACCTGCCGACAACTCCGTACACAAAAGACAGAGAGGGACGTGGTCCAGCCTGGAGCAATTCGCTATTTGAAGACAATGCAGAATTCGGTCTGGGAATGCGACTCGCTCTGGACCAGCAGAATGCTTACGCTCGCATGCTGGTCGATTCAATGCGCCCAAGAATTGGTGAAACGTTGGCCGACGCGCTGCTGGCAACAGATCAATCGAGCAATGAAGGGATCAATATTCAGCGTGAACTTGTCGCCGGGTTGAGAGCCAAGCTGGCCGAGCGTGGCGACAAGGAAACTCGCGATCTGCTCAATGTCGCCGACTCACTCGTCAAAAGGAGTGTTTGGATCGTGGGCGGCGATGGATGGGCTTACGACATCGGCTATGGTGGTTTAGACCATGTGCTGGCCTCTGGTCAAAACGTCAACATTCTCGTTCTCGACACTGAAGTTTATTCAAACACCGGTGGACAGGCTTCGAAAGCAACGCCCCTTGGTGCAGTCGCGAAGTTTGCAGCGGGCGGAAAGCCCAATGCCAAAAAGGACCTCGGAATGACTGCTATGCGTTACGATGATGTGTACGTGGCCCAGGTGGCCCTGGGTGCAAATGACACTCATACGATCAAAACATTTCTCGAGGCAGAAGCGCACGATGGACCATCATTGATCATCGCCTACAGTCAGTGCATCGCGCACGGAATTGACATGGCAAAGGGAATGCAGCATCAGAAGCTGGCGGTAGAGTCAGGTTATTGGCCACTCTATCGATACAATCCAAAACTGGTTGCCGAAAACAAGAATCCTTTCCAGCTCGATTCCAGCGATCCAAAGATTCCGTTACAGGACTATATCTATACCGAAGGTCGTTATCGCATGCTCCAGCAAAGCGACCCGGTTGTAGCCAAGTTTCTCTTGGGCCAGGCCGAGAAGGCAGTTTCCAGGCGTTGGCAACAGTACAAACACCTCGCAACGCGACTAGAGCAACCTGAGTAGCTGCGGATTGTACGGAAGAAGGATCAACATGAACCTAACCACCAATTACCTTGGCTTGCTTCTAAAGAATCCGATCGTCGTCTCGTCGTCCCCGCTATCGCACAACGTCGACAGCATA
>DATDFV010000192.1:0-13265 GCA_036522415.1 Pyrinomonadaceae bacterium
GGCAGAAGCTGTGAAAATAATCAAAAACCTCGGTCCTGGGAGCGCAGGCGTCCCGCCTGCCCGCGTCGCGCGGACCCTGATCAAATGCGTAACTGTTCACTGAGCAAGGTCATTGACGTAACCTACGTGGTTATGTGGGACGCGGGCAGGCGGGGACGCCTGCGCTCCCAGGACCGAAGTCTCTGATTATTTTCACAGCTTCGGCAGTGTGGGGATGGTTCAAGTCCTTTCTACTCAATCGAGCTACTAAACTAAGAGAGACGAATCCCCCAAACGGGCAGTTTGGGGATCGTTCAAGCTCGATCTATTTATTTGGTTGTTCCCCTTTCTAATAAAGGCATCTCATAAATAGTGTGAACTTGAACGATCCCCCAACTGCCCCGTTTGGGGGATTCGAGAAGCTCAAGTGGCGCGCTTGTTTTTTTAGAAAGGACTTGAACGATCCCCACACTGCCCGTGTCGGGAATTCGTTTCACTGCTGTTGTCCACGTTCAGCCAGGGTCTTGATATGGGTCAAGACTCTGTAGTGAATCCCATGGATGATGTAGTCAGACCAGAAGTGCCAGTAAAACGCTGGCCAGAATCTGTTTTGATACCACGTTGTTCCCTCGAGACGAGTTGTCCCATCCGCAAGCGCGGTTAACTGGAACTGACCTTTCTTTGAAATCAAGTAGTGCTCGAGATGTGGCGGGCGCAAGTCGCTATATAACGACATCTCCTCCATTGCTGCGGGCTGCGATGTGACATCAAACTGCAGCAGTCTTGGTTCATCCCAAACAGTGATCGGCTCAACAAACGCACCAGTTGAAAACACGCAATGACGTACTGCACCTGGACCCTGCCCGTCAATTTCAGCGCGGATTGGATACGCGATGCCGGTCTTAAACATTTTTTCAGTCGGCGGCGGAAGTTCCGCAAAACTAACAACGTGTGACCAGACCAATTCCGGTTGGGCATTAATCACCACGGCCGTGCGCACTGCGTAAAGTGCAGGTGCTTCTGCCGAGTACTGTTCGAGCAGGATGAAACCAGGCATCAGCAAGATGGACAGTGACGCGATGTGGAAAGAGTGTGCTGCGTATTGACGTCGTTGTTGAAGAGCCCATCCCATCATTCCACCAAACAAAGCCAATACGCCGGCCAGCGGAAGAGCCATTGCGAGACAGATGATGCCTTCAACTGCGATTGCAAACAAAGCGATTCCCACTAAAGCAACTGAAAGTACGGCAACGCCGAGACACCTGCCGAATGAACGAGGTTCATGAAAGCCGTAAATCAAAACGGAACTCAGGCCGAGGAAGAAAGGAATGCCTACAAATAGACCCCACCCGTAATTGCCGAGCATGCTCGCCCCGAGTGTTGCGATCACAATTGACAGAACGGTTGTGACAACAATTCCCAACAGCGCACTTCCGAATTCACTCTTAGGTATAAGATCACTGAACTTCGCTGGAAATGGATCAGTCTGCGTACTGGCAGATTGGTTTGAGGGAAGAATAACGAGCAGAAGGAACAGAAACAGATTCAAGAAAGGCAGAAAGAAAAGAACCACGAGCCACAAAGGCAATCCAGTATCGCGCAAACGCCTCAGCGTTAAGACTGTTCCGATCCAGATAAACGGAAGCGCGATAATGAGCAGCTCCGCATAAAAGTTTGCTTCCTTTCGCGTGAGTCCTTCGATGCCTGACGGTGTCTTGAATACCCAGTAATTGAATACAGTCCATGGGTATCCATACGTGGCAGCGACAACGCGGTCGATGTTGTGTTTGATCGCCAGCAGGATTACGCCGGTTACCAGATAGCGAGCCCGGCCGACTCTTCCTTGCCAACTCCAAAAGTCAATGGATTGCAAGCTCATCAGTTCCTCCAGTGCAAATCACACCTAAGCCAAAAACAAGTTAGGAAGGGCGGTTTACCCCCGCCTGGTGTCGAAGATTGTTGATGGTAAGCAGCAAGCGGGGGGTAAAACGCCCTTCCTCACTTGTTCTTTCCAAGTATGATCGCAGCTTTCAAAGCAGCGATCAGGAGCACCAACGCAAGTCGCCAACACAAAATGGTCCAGCTTCCGGCAGTCCATTTCTGATCTGTTCGGTTGTAAAGCGACGGGTTGGAACTAAATCGTAAGGCACCGGAACAACCGGTGACGCTGCATCTGCTATCCCTTCCGCCAGAATGCGAACTTGCGCAAGTGAAACGAGTGGCACCGACATGGTGAGTTCAAACACACGCGCCGCAAGCTGGTGACACCACACTGGCAAGGGAAACATGACTGGTTGCTTTCCGACAACCTCCGCAACACGCCTGACTGCTTCACGCAAATAGATTTCTTCTGCACCTAACAAAGCGATTGTCTGGCGCCTTAGTCGTCGATCGATCAATGCCGCGCGCATAACTTGAACTAAATCTTCTACAGCAAGCGGCCGCACCCTTTTCTCTTTCAAGCCGACGAGAGGAAAGAATGGAAACGTGTGCAACGCGTGGCTCAGATGGTCGAGCATGTGATCGCCTCGACCGTAAACGACGCCCGCCTTGATTATTGTGTAATCAAGCCCCGAGTTGCGAACCATTTCTTCTGCAATCCACTTTGATTTGTGATACCGAGAAGCGCAGTTTGGACGCGCGCGAAGAAAACTCAGCAGAATAATTCTTTTCACGCCGGCTCGCTTTGCAGCTTCAACAACGTTCCGCGTCCCTTCCACGTGCACTCGTTGAAACGTCTGTTGTCCCACCTCGCGATTTATGCCGGCGCAATGGGCAACGGCCTCGCAGCTCGAAAACACAGCAGTCAATCGCCGTATGTCCGAGACATTGCATGTGATCATGCTCGAGTTAGAAATCGGTTTGGCATGGCGGGCCAGAAGAATTATTTCATGTCCTTCACCACTCAATCGATTTGCAAGGTGACTGCCGACGAATCCAGTTCCGCCAGTTATCGCAATTCTCATGGTTTGGCTCCTAGTCGATCAGGTAGTACCTGAGTTCTTGTTTGATATTTAAGAATGCTGAATGAGCCAGGTCGGAGCGAGTTAACAGAAACAAGGTCCAGAGAGCGACGTGGCCGATGATGATCGACAGAACACTCCAATGCATGCTTTGTTGAAGTGTGAGTAAGTATATGCCGGGTGAAATCACAATTAACGATAACGCGGCGAGAATTACAAACTTGAACCTACCAAATGCAGTGACGATGCCTAGAGCGCTGTGGCCAATAAATAAGAGCGCAAAATTCAAATCGCGATGTTCAGAGTTTGACTGCAGGGTAGTGATCAGAACCAGAATCGACTCCATGTATAGAAACACTGTCAGCATCCGCAGAAGGAATCCTGAGATGACAGCCAGGATTGTGAGTCGATCCCTGTGATTGCCTACGCCATACATTAATGTCGGCAACGGACGAAGGTTCGAACCGATGACTATACCCATCACGATGCCGCTAACGATAAAAAAAGCAGACTGCCAAATAAGATGAAGAATTTCTTTTGATTCTGGAGAGGAGGGAGCGTTCGCCGCATTGGAATTCGCTCGGTTGTAGTCGCGCACAAAATCATCGACGGCATCATCAATTTTGCTATGTATCGGCATGCCGCCAATTAGAGACCCGCTTTTATACTCCCAAGTGGGTGCTTCGGTCTTTATATGCTGATCGCGCTGTAATACCACGTCCTGCGTTAGTCTGAGATGACAATTTGTATTGTAGAAATCTGGCTGCTTCGAATCGTTCGAGTAAGAGTAATAGACGTAAAGAGTTGCTTGTGCAGAGGCCCTGCTATCAACGCTTACTACGTCAATGCCTGCGTCCATCAACTTGTAAGTGACTAGATTCCTCAACTGAGCTTCAGTAAGGACTTCAGGCTTACCACCAACTATGGAAGCGCTGACTTCAACAGCGAGTCTTATTACTCTGACCCCTTCCAACGACTCGACAGCGGATGGCGACATCCCTGAGTAATATTCTGAACGGTAAGGAATCTTTGAAAACCATTGCCACCACCAAACACCGATAAGTAATACGAACATCGGAACAGTCATCGTCACTCTGGAAAGTACTCTCAAACGTCGTCTGAAGATTTTTGTGCAAACCCAAATGATGAATGATTTAAAAGTGCCGACAAGAAGTCCGTAGAACATGAAAAATGGCAGTGCCGGAATGAAAAGAAAGTTATAAGGATTCCGTACAAACACCATCTGGCCAGCCACATAGAGGAACGAAAGAACTGTCCCTGTCGCTGCACCCTGGGATAGGTAGTGTCCGAATCCAGGCTGAGGTGATCTTTGGGAAGCATCACCCTCTGCCAACCAGCCAATCTGATCATTTGAGGTCACGTCTTACTCGCTTTCCATATCGCTCGCGATGCCTTCTCTCAACTCATCCACAAGTCTTAATGCCTGTTTTCGCAACGGTCGCATTAGGGGATTGCTTGCGAGAGTGATCAGTTTTGCCACGAGGTCTACAGTGTGATCGACCAAACGGTAAGTGCGTCGATGCTTGGGCGATCGATCGTGAATCCAGAAAAGAGTGATTCCCATGTGATAGACCCAAAGCAAGTAAGGCAGCTCAGCACGCAGATCTTTCGGAACGCTCGTGTTCGAACCATCCACCACTCGTGCGAACAGTTCGATACTTTCTTTTCTGACTGGATCGGATTCGTCTGAAAAAGGGTTGAGTGGACTCGTGGGATTTGCGGCAGTCTTGAAAAGAGCTGCGGCGAATTCGTGATAAGGCTCGATGGTTTCGATCTTCAACCGCATGACGGTCAACAGCCGATTCTTGAGTGTGCGTTCCTTCTCAAGTGCGGGAAGGGAAGCGGCGAGATGTTCTTCATGAGTGCGATGGTAGAAAGCCTGGATGAGGTGTTCCTTCGAGTGAAAGTAGTAATAAGCATTACCGAGCGAGAGATTCGCCTTCCTGGCAATCGCGCGCATCGTCGTTTGCTCATAGCCACGCTCGTGGAAAATCTCCAGAGCAGTCTCAAGGATCAGCGCTTTGGTTTGGTCTCCTTTCTGAGTATTTGCTGTCCTCTTTTTTCGCGTCGCACTCATGAATCTGTTACCTCGTTCCTGGGACCGCAGGCGTCCCCGCCTGCCCGTGTTACCTACCAAAGCCGGAGTTGGTACCCGGGCAGGCGGGGACGCCTGCGGTCCCAGGACCAAGAGGCTGTTTAAGATCCGAGCACTCTCGAAATCTGATATCGATTCTGAGAGATGGCTGAGACCACCTTTTTGGTCGTTGGCAAGAGTTCAGGACTCGCGAGGCGATACGACCAGTCGCGATAACGCGCCAGCGACCACAAAACCATCAGCCACGCTTTAGGTCCGAAGTAAACGGCCCCGTCGTAGCGAACAACGGTCAGATCCTCTTTGGTCAGATCGTGGTTCAACATCGGAAACCTTTTGCGTGCTTCGTCAGATGCGCAGGGAACAAACACCAAATCAATGAGCTTGGGTTGTTCGGCCAACCAGTCATGGGCCCGCCGGCACAACCCGCATTCGGGATCGTACAGAACAGTGAGCGTAAGCATGATTACGCCTCCTGTTTCACTGCCGTAAAGGTGTCGGGTCGAATTGGCGGACGGTTATCATGATGTGATTTGCGCCGGCGCATACGGCTGAAGATGAAGAGGTTGAAGAAGTGCATGCCGCCGAGCACGATTAGCACCATCCCAACTTTCACCGACAGCGCTTCGATGCCTTCCTGTGCGTTGTTGACCAGATAGCCGAGTTTGAGCGCCATGCTGACATAGCCGAAGTTGATGAGGTAAAAGCCGACGACCAGCAGGTGATTGACTGAATCGGCGAGAGCCTCGTTGCCGTGGAATACGTCGACGAGAAAGACGCGGCCGTTTTTGTGAAGGGTGCGGGCCACCCAGATCGTCAGGGCAACACTGATCGCCAGGTAAATCAGGTATGTGTAGGTAGTTGTCATGATCAGCCTCCTTTTAGCTGAATTTGAACATGTTCAACTATACGCACTCTAGGCCTGGATTGTTCGGCTGTCAAGGGAAATTTTTGAACGAGTTCAAAAAATTGCAAAAAGGCTAGAATCCACGCAGGCGTTCAGACGGCAACCAGAATCTAAACGGATCTGGTCGATCCAAACAGAAACGAACAGTTTTCGATCACCTCAACCGCGACGCGCAGCGTTCTAATGCAGTCTGCCACCCGTCGTTCTTCGAAGTCGCTGGTTTCCCGTGCGTACGAATTGGTACTTGTGTTGCAAATGGGCCATTCGATCCAACCATTTCAAACGGAGGGCCAACGACATGTTTCCAATAGGTGATGATGATTCCGCACGACGGACTGTTCCGGTTGTAACCTGGGGACTGATTGTCTTAAACGTGCTGTTTTTTCTGGTCGAACTGAACGGTGGAGAGGCTTTCATTCAACAATGGTCAGTCGTTCCTCGAAGGCTACTCGCAAATCCTGCCGGCGATTTCCCGACGATCTTCACGTCGATGTTCATGCATGGTGGCTGGCTACACTTGCTTGGCAACATGCTTTACCTTTGGATCTTTGGAGACAATGTGGAGGACAACTTTGGTCACGCGAAGTTCTTAGTCTTCTATTTGCTATGCGGCGTCGCGGCTACCTTCGCCCAGGTGTTGGTGAGTTCGAATTCAAGCGTTCCCAATCTCGGCGCATCGGGCGCGATTGCGGGCGTGCTGGCTGCTTACATAGTGATGTTCCCACAAGGCCAAGTGAAGGTAATGATGGGCCGTGGTGTCATTCCAATGCCGGCGCTAGTCGTGATTGGGTTCTGGATAGTACTGCAGTTCATCAGCGGGATCGGTTCAATCTCTCAAACCGCTGATACCGGAGGTGTCGCTTACCTCGCACACATCGGTGGTTTTATTGCTGGATTGGTGCTGACGTTTCTGTTTAGAGGAACCAGAACGACTCAAACGACGATTTGAATAGGACTATGCCTTAGATCGCGGCGAAGTCGATGAAGCCCCGCTCAGGATCGGTGGAGAGCAGTTTCACCCGAATCTGTTGGCCGACTTTCAGTCCTTGTTCGCGTTTCACAATCATGCCATCGACAGGTGGTTTGATGATGCGAGCGAACGTTCCCTTCGGAGTAACACCTGTGACGATTGCTGGGAATTCGTCTCCAACTCGATTGGCCATAAAAACGGCTGCCGCCACTTTTCGCATCTTCCGTTCAACTTTGCGTGCGGCGCTCTCACGGTCGTTGCAATCATTCGCGATCGCTTCCAGCTCGCCAACGCTGTAAGGCGAAGGGTTTGAGCTCTTGAGCAAACGTTGAATAATCAGATCCGCATAACGACGATTCGGAGCGGTGGAGTGTGTATAACGATGCACTGCCAGACCGAAGTGCCCATCACTTTCCTGACCGGGTATGCGCACAACGTAATCACCAGGGCCTAATAATTTCACAATTGCGAGTGATAGATCTGGAAAACGATCAGGGTCGGCAACTCTCCTTCGCTCGAGAAACTGTGAAAGCGCGAGCGCGTCAGGAGCAGACGGTAGCTTGTCATTCAGTTCGTTTGCGATTTCCTGAATGCGAGGCCAGTTTTCGGGTGTCTTTACCACGCGACGCAATGAGGCCACGCCAAGGCGATCGAGGAATTCAGCCATCGCACCATTCGCCGCGACCATGAAGTTTTCGATCAGATCTTTGGCGCTGTTCCGTTCGTCAAGAGAGAGATCAACGATTCGATTGGACTCATCAACCAGGGGAGTCGCCTGGTTAGTTTCAAGCTGTAACGCTCCGTGTTTCTTCCGTGCTTCACCCAGGTGTTGAGCTGCATCGAGTTGCAACCGCAATTGCGGCTCGAGATTTGGCACGCGCGAAACTTCATCCGGAACAGCGTCATCATCATCAAACCACTTTCCGATTGATTCGTAAGATAGCTTGGCCTGGTTCCTTACCAGAGCTCTGAACACATCGCCGGTCGTTACAGAGCCGTCCGGCGTCACCTTCAGTTCAATGACAATCGCCAGCCGATCTTCACCTTCTACCAAAGAAGATTTGTCGGTGGACAATTCAAGCGGCAACATAGGAAACGTTTTGACACCTGTGTAAACCGAAGTTGTGTTTTGAGCTGCGTACTCATCCAGGCGCGAACCCTTCGCTGCGAAAGCGTCGACATCCGCAATACCTATTAAGACTCTGAAGTCTTCGCCTTCCTTCTCTACAAATTCAATCTGATCCAGGTCTCGGGATGTTGCGTTGTCGATCGACGACCATAGGATTTTGCGAAGGTCTCGAACCGTCGACTTGCTAATAATTGCGCTTTCGTCGATTTCCTGGGCTTGTTGTTGGACGTCTGCGGGTATGTCCGGGTGGAAACCCTCTTTAAGCATTGTTTCGCGAGCTATGCGTGCAAGGTCAACGTGTTGGTGATTAGACATTGAATTTATTCCTGGTGCCTGGGTGCTTTGTTTATCTTATGACGCCGAAGTTTGTTGGTCGCGAAAGGCCGTCAAGGCACAACGTACAAAGTCAAAGGTCAAAGTACAAAGAACAGAGTTCATTCCGTTTTTCACGGGTGTGTATGCTACAGTGCATTCCGTCTTGAACATTTCCTAACTATTCTAAGGAGCAAACTACTTGGCAGCAGAAGATCTGATTCCAGCAGAAGGTGTAATAATCGACAAACAGCCGAATGCTTTTTTTAAAGTCCGACTTGATAACAGTGAACATGTCGTGCTGGCGGCTATTTCCGGCAAGATGCGCAAAAACAGGATTCGTATTCTTGTGGGGGATCGCGTTAGCGTAGAAATGTCACCCTACGATTTGACCAGGGGACGTATTACGTATCGGTTCAAATAGGCCTGTTTATTGGCGGATTGGTTTTTGGTCTTTGGCCTTAGGTCTTGGGAAGGTCGAAGGTCAAGGACCAAAGGCCAAATCAAAAATCACCTAAAGTCCACCGACTTCAAAAACTCGGTTACCGAACCATCCCATTTCACCATCGTCTTATCGGGGCCCAACAACTTTCAGATAATAGGAGCCTTTAGGTGTCTCGATCACTGCAGCACGTAAACGATAGTTGGGATTGTTGTGAAAGGTGCCGCTTCCTGGCGCCATCTCAGCTGTATAGGTTCCAGTTACATCCACTGTCGTAACCTTCAAGCCGTTTATTGTCAGGGTCTCTTCCTTGGCTTTGTCTTTAGAAGCTGCCCCATCCGCTTGTTGCATCTGGTTAACCCAGCGCTCGATGTTCGCTGCTGCCCCGCCACCCTGACCTTGTCCAAAGAAGTAGAGAATCGCGGAAGCGTCTTCACCATCGTCGCCGACCTTGGGCAACTTGTACTGTGCCACGCGCATGGACGAACCGGGCTTTTCTTCAACCCAACCTGCCGGTGCTGAAAACTTGAGCGTGCCCGAGGTGTTGGCCGCGGCTTGTTGCGTCGAGCCTCCCTGCTGAGCCTGGCATCCAGCACAAAAAACCAGAAGAGCAATAATTAGCTTTTTCAACATGGCGCTCATTTAATCCGAACACGAAACTTCGAGCAAGCTTTGGAGTGCGACGGCCTGCCGTCGCTTTGGTACGGGAGCACCGCCAATTACGGCCTGCTGTAACAAAGCGGTGGCAGGCCACCGCACTCCAAAATCTTGTCATGATATCTAGATGGCCCCACAATAGTTCCAAGGCAGTTCAATTCTCACAAAAAGGAAGATCCTCATATGTCAAATCCAACCAAAGACTGGCCTCACGCTCCAGTACATAGACTCGATAATGACGGGGTGTTTATGGTCACGGGCGCAACGTTATACAAGCAACGTCTTTTCTGCGGTCGTGATCGGCTCGATATACTCGAAGGAAGTTTGCTCTCGCTGTCCAAAGAGTATCTCTGGCAGCTTGAGGCATGGTCTGCTTTCGCGAATCACTACCACATTATCGCCCGAGGTAATGCTGAGGCAAAGAATCTCAAGCTGTTTCTGAATCACTTGCATGGCGAGACTGCGCGCAAACTGAATGCATTTGATAATGTTCCTGGACGCGATGTTTGGTACAACTTTTGGGATACAAAGTTGACGTACCCAAAGTCTTACTTGGCTCGACTTAATTACGTGCATCAGAACCCAGTGAAACATGGACTTGTTTTAGTCGCTAACCAGTACCCATGGTGTTCAGCGGCATGGTTTGAAAGAACTGCATCACCCGCAACCGTAAAAACCATCTACAGCTTCAAAACGGATCAACTGAAGATTGACGATTATTACTAAACTTTGGAGTGCGACGGCCTGCCGTCGCTTTGGTACGGCAGCACCGCCGGATACGGGACGCTGTAAGAAAGCGGTGGCAGGCCACCGCACTCCAAAGAGATGACGTGCGCTTATCAGCATGGTAGTATGCCACTGTCATGCACGCGGATGTCGTTCTTATTCGACTTATATTTACGGGAGTCTTAGTAGCAGCGGGTTACATACTCAAACCAGTCGCTGGCGACTCATGGATCTCAGCCGGTGTTGGGGCGCTTGTTGCTATTTGTATCATCCTGTTTGAATTACGGATCCGCCGCGCGACGCTGAAGACTCTGATTGGCGCGGCTGTGGGCTCCATCCTCGGCATTATCGGCGCTTATCTCATCGGCTCTCTAATTAGTAGACAGGAATCGATGGCGGTCGCTCCGGAAGTGAAGACGTTTCTGACGCTCGCTCTGACGTTCTTCATGGCTTACGTCGGCTTGATGGTAGGAGCTGCAAAAGGCGATTACCTGGAGTTATCTGCGCTAGGTGGAATCTTTAGTGACAAGGTAACTCGGAGAGACTTAAAGATTCTGGATACGTCCGTCATCATCGATGGTCGAATTGCAGATGTTGCCGAAACCGGCTTCCTGACAGGATCTCTAATTATCCCTCAGTTCATTCTGCGAGAACTCCAACAGGTTGCAGACTCTCCAGACTCTTCCAAACGACAGCGTGGACGTCGTGGTTTGGACATGTTGAATCGACTTCAGAACAACAGCTCACTTGATATTCAAATCGTCGAGACTGACTTTCCATCAGTGCGCGAGGTAGACCTGAAGCTGATTGAGCTTGGCAAGCATTTGGAAGCAGTGATTGTTACCAACGACTTCAACCTAAACAAGGTCTCTCAACTACGTGGTGTCAGCGTGCTGAATATCAACGAATTGGCAAATGCTCTCAAACCTGTGGTGCTTCCTGGTGAAGCCATGCGCGTGTTTATCCTGAAAGAAGGGAAAGAGTACAACCAGGGAGTGGCTTATCTTGACGATGGCACGATGGTCGTTGTCGACAATGCACGCAGGTTAATCGGGAAGAACGCAGACATTGCGGTAACCAGCGTGTTGCAAACCACTGCAGGCAAGATGATTTTCGGACGTCTTTGGGAAGAAGCCGAGAACAGCGGCAGCCATAACGAAATCCATCGCACAAACGGCACCTCGCGTCGTCAAATGCGTGAATCGCGTACCGCTCCGGGTCCAGTAAGGATCACTGACAGCGAGGCGATCACTGAGGCGTGAGGTGGCGGATTAAGATTTAAGATTTTAGATTTAAGATTAGTCGAATCCTCTGGCTCAGCAGCCCTATCTTAAATCTGAAAGCTTAAATCTTAAATCCTCCGCTGGGCGCCAGCGCTACAGTACCCGGTTCCAATTTCTCTTCATGAACACCGCCATTATTGCCGCCGCCGGAAGAGGCAACCGGATGGCGAGCGATCGGCCAAAACAGTTTCTCCTGTTGGCAGGAATACCAATCGTCGTCCACACTCTAAGGCAGTTTGAAGAGTGTGAGAGCATCCAGGAAATAATCGTAGTTCTACCCGCAGAGGAGTCTGCGGGTTTCCTGTCAATGGTGGGAAAATTTGGTTTACGAAAGCTCGGAAAAGTTGTACCCGGCGGTTCAACTCGAGCTGACTCGGTGAAGCGCGGATTGATGTCGATTCGTCCCGCAACCGCTGATATCGTCGCAGTTCATGATGGAGTGCGGCCTTTGGTTTCGGTCGAAGAAATTGATCGAACGGTTGCGTCAGCGCGAGAGAACGGGGCCGCGATTCTAGTGGGGCCCGCGATTGACACGATCAAAGAGGTCAATGGTGATTCAGTTGTACGGACGCTTAATCGAAAGCAGCTTCGTCGCGCGCTAACTCCGCAATGCTTTCGTTACGACTTGTTAAAGAGGGCCTTCGAGAATATTGATGTGAATGATCCATCGATAACTGACGAGAGTTTTCTCGTCGAAAGACTGGGCGCACCAGTAGCTTTTGTGGAAGGCAGCCCGGCTAACATAAAGATCACGACGAAACAGGATCTCTTAATGGCGGAGGCATATCTTAAGACTTGAGTTTGGTGCTTTGAACTTTGTGCTTTGCATTTCGATTTAGCGTTCGTGCTTGCTTTCAGTTGAGGCCTGCAAATACCCAAATATGAATGAGGCAATCGTACGTAAGAATCGATCAGAGACAATCTTAAAGAATGAAGGCGTCCCATTCATCTCAAGTCTGCCTGTCGTCGAAGATGAAGCGACCGCCAACTTCCGAACTGCTGAGGAAGTATCATGGCGTGCAATGGCCCTATGTTTAGTCGCGTCAAAAGGTGAAGGCTTAGAGCAAGAACGAGTCCGACGCATTATCGATCAATACGGCCTTGAACAAACATTAACCACGAAGGAGCGAAAATTCATTTTTGATGACGCTCCCTCGGATTCTGATCGGACTAAATATGTGTGGAGATACGAGTGTTACTGGGTTTTGCTGTGGGCTTTAGGTTACATAAAGGATCTTGGGAGGCCTGATCATGTTTGTGATGCCGCAAGTGCAGTGAAGGTCATGAAGGAGCGAAGCGCGCAGGAGTTTATTGAAGCGGCTCAGTTGCGTGGACACAACGAGATCTTGGACGCCACGGATCTCATCTACCGTTACGATTGGGCTTGTGTTGATGCTCGACTAAAAAGCGAGGATCCTCCAGCTGGACTGAATTCAGGCGTTGTTTGGGAGCGGCATTACGCATTGAATTGGTTAGTCGGTTACATGGATCAGGAATGGGATGACGTTAGCACAGACACCTGACATGGATACCAGGGTGGCGCAACTGTAATTTCAGATCATAGTTGTAGCAGCGGGATTTCCAAGTACAAAGCACAAAGCACAAAGCACGTCGAAGTTATGCTCCGAATCGGCTCAGGTACTGACACGCACCGTCTCGTTGGGGGGCGTCCGCTTGTGCTGGGAGGTGTGAACATTGCATCTGACTTTGGCGGAGAAGGGCATTCCGATGCGGATGCCCTCGTTCACGCAATTGCTGATGCGATCCTCGGTGCTCTTTGTGAG
>DATDFV010000193.1:0-11106 GCA_036522415.1 Pyrinomonadaceae bacterium
CTCTAGAAACCGTCGTTCGCTTTCATTTGTTACCAACTCTAATGCTCGCTTGTAGCTCTTCGCTGCTTCGTCCATCGAGCCTAGTCGCCGTAACAAATCGGCACGAGCTGCGTGGAAGAGATGATACTCCTCGAGTTCTCCGGTCGCCGAGAGAGAATCGATCAATGACAACCCCGTTTCTGCTCCGTCAGCCATTGCAACCGCTACCGCACGATTCAACGCGACGATTGGTGAACCAGTCAGTTGTTGAAGCAGAGTATAGAAACGAACAATCTGTCGCCAGTCTGTATCCTCGGGGCGGGCGGATTTGCAGTGCTCAGCCGATATCGCAGCCTCAAGCGCAAACTGTCCGGGCTCGCGTCGCAGTGCTTCATCAACGAGCGGCAAGGCTTCCGAAATAAACGCTTGATTCCAACGTGTTCGATCCTGTTCCTCAAGGACGACAATTTTTCCGGCATCATCTGACCGGGCCTCGCGTCTGGAATCGTGTAGCAGCATGAGTGCGAGCAGTCCGTTAACTTCAGATGGCACCTGGGGTGACATTAACGTTCGCAACAAGCGTCCGAGGCGAATCGCTTCAGCACAGAGCTCAGCTCGAACGATCGGTTCACCTCGTGTTGCGGCATAACCTTCGTTGAAGATCAGGTAGATGGCCGTGAGCACTGCGTCCAGCCGCTCCGGCATCTCGTTGGTGTCCGGAACTTTGTAAGGTATTCCGGCGTCGCGAATCTTCCGCTTTGCCCGCACCAGTCTCTGTGCCATCGTACTCGTCGGAACAAGAAACGCTCTTGCAATCTCATCTGTCTGGAGACCGCCTAACGTACGAAGTGTCAACCCAACCTGCGCATCCAGGGACAACGCGGGATGGCAGCACGTGAAGATGAGTCGCAGACGATCGTCCGGAATTTCATCAGTGTCATAATTGGGTTCAACGGTCGTTTCAATCAGCCCGGAAGTCGCGAATGAAGCAACCTTCTCTTCAAACCTGGTCTGGCGGCGGAGGCGGTCTATTGCTTTATGCTTGGCGGTCTGGATAATCCACGCACGCGGATATTCTGGCACTCCCTCGGTTCGCCATTGGTCGACGGCTATGGCAAACGCTTCTTGCGCTGCATCTTCGGCGACTTCAAAATCACCGAAATGCCGAATCAGAGTGGCAACAATTCGACCCCAGTCTGAATGATAGAGGTCCGCCACTGCGGTGTTTGCGCTTGAAGGCATAT
This sequence comes from Pyrinomonadaceae bacterium, assembly GCA_036522415.1. Classification (GTDB taxonomy): domain Bacteria; phylum Acidobacteriota; class Blastocatellia; order Pyrinomonadales; family Pyrinomonadaceae; genus PSRF01. Next base: position 1,224 of record DATDFV010000193.1, read on the forward strand.
TCGATGATAAAAAACTTTGCGGCAGGGTGTCGATTTGTTGGCACGTCGTTCGATTAAAAACTGGAGGCGATAAAAAATGAAATATATGTTGCTGGTTTACCTTGAGGAAAAGGCACTGAGCGAGGAAGAGCGTCAGATATGTTATGGGGAATCCATTGAACTTACTTATCAACTACAATCAAATGGCAAATATATAGGCGCAAATCCGTTGCATCCTACCGCAACTGCAACCAGTGTACGCGTGCGTGATGGTAAACGTCTGGTCACCGATGGTCCTTTTGCAGAGACGAGGGAACAATTAGGTGGCTACTTCCTGGTTGATGCCAGCGATCTGGATGAAGCCCTCAGTATCGCAGAGCGAATCCCGATGGCGAAGAAAGGGACGATAGAGGTTCGACCAGTTGTTGAATTACCAAACCTTCCGCAATGACGTTAAGGAAGCATGATTAAGTACGATAGGCTGTCAGCCTGTCGTGGTTCCGTTTGCGTATTATTGGGTCAACTGCCGACAAGCTGACAACTTATCGTACTTAATCAGAGCTTCCTTAAGTCCGATTCGATAGGAGAACTTTATGTCTGAAGTCTCGAGTGCATCCACCGCAATACGTTGGACCGGGTATGTCATGACTATTTTGCCGTCGTTGTTTCTACTATTCGACGGCGTGATGAAACTATTCAAACCGCGATTTGTTGTCGAAGCCACGATGCAGCTGGGATACCAGGAGAGCGCGATTATACCGATAGGAGTCATCCTGGTAATTTGCACAGTGCTCTACCTCATACCTGTAACTTCCGTACTAGGAGCGATTCTGCTGACGGGCTACCTTGGTGGCGCAGTTGCAACTCATGTGCGTGCTGGTCAAGGGTCTTTTCCAGTAATCTTCCCGGTTATCATTGGTGTGCTGATTTGGGCAGGCCTGTACTTTAGAGACCATCGCCTGCGAAATCTGATACCGTTATCAACTACCGCTTAGCAAATGGCAAGATCTGCTACCTCGAATTTTTACATTTGCGCTCACGTGTGAAAGGAACTGTTCAATGAACGTTTTACTTTGGGTACTCCAGGGACTCGTCGGTTTACTTTTTCTTTTTTCCGGTGGAACTAAGTTAGTAATGTCGACCGAGGCCATGCAGAAAATGTCTCCTCCGAACTCAATCATGCTTCCGGGAGCGTTTGTTAAGTTTATTGGTGTGATGGAGATTCTCGGAGGACTCGGCCTGATACTTCCAGGCTTGACCAACATACGCCGAAACTTAACGCCCATCGCCGCGTTTTGTTTGCTGATTATCATGATCGGTGCCGTGGTAATTACTATTATGGGTCCGGGCGTCGGTGCGGCGATCATTCCTTTCGTGGTAGGGATACTTTGCGCTGTGATTGCGTATGGACGTCGCGATTGGATGGCGAGGTAGACGAGTGTCCGACGAACTTTAGTACGACAGGCTGTTAGCCTGTCGTGGTTCCGTTGGGCAATACTGTGTGACTCCAAACCGCCGACAGGCTAACAGCCTGTCTTACACCAGCGTCCTAATTGTTAATTTTTGTAAAAAAGTTCAACTCAACACACCGTGTGACCTGTCTGTCCCAGCCACGCTCCATTTTACGTATTAGTGCTTGCCTAATCTCTTGAAGATGCGGATGCTCGGGCACACCCGAAATCCATATCTGTCTAACTAACAGGAGACAATCATGAAGATCAGAATTCTATTCTTTGCTTGTTGCGCCCTCGCAATAGCGGCGTCGCTCTCAACTCACAATACAACAACTGTATCTGCTCAGGATGGCGCCAAAGGTACTCCTGCTGCTGCGGCTCGTAAGGGCTTTCAGGAAGTGAGTGACTGGATAACTAAATCTGCAGAGATGGTTCCAGCTGAAAAATATGATTACAAGCCTGTCGATACCGTCAGAAGCTTCGGGCAGATCATTGCACACGTCGCTGACTCGATGAACTACTATTGTGCAGCGGCTACCGGCAATAAGCCTGCGGGCGACTCTGCAGAGAAGGGAACTATTGATAAAGCCACTCTGGTCCCTAAACTCAAAGCGGCCGTTGATAAATGCAACTCGGTTTACGCCGCAGATAATGGTCAACTCGAACCGCTGCTCGAGAACATCGCACACTCAAATCTTCATTACGGAAATTTGATCACGTATCTGCGCATGATGGGCATGAAGCCACCATCAAGCTAAATTCTTGGCCACGCTCACGAAGTCACAAAAGCGTACGTCTTAAAGCGCCATCTTTGTATCTTCGTGTCGTCTTAAAAACTCTCTACGCTTCCTCGGCGTTCTCTGCGTCTCTGCGGTGGTGTTGGTGTGATTCGTGTCATTGTTTCAAGCTGGATAAGACGATCGAAGAATGAACCCGAACCAAACCAAGCACACCGCAGAGACGGAGAGAACGCCGAGGAAGCGCAGAGAAGATGGCACGTTTTTGATCTTCTCAACAAACGTCTGAATTACAATTCCACCCGATCAAATTTGTCGTAGCGACACTCACGCCACATCAATTCTGTCACACGTGCGTTGCTGCCTCATTCGCAAATGTGCAACTTATCTCCGAATGTAAACGTCGCCATAACATCGTGAGAACTTTAGTAATTTGGATCAAGGCAAAAGTTTGGATCAGGATGCGTTCAGCAAAATGGAGCTCTGCAAAAACTAATCAATGCTCATCCTTCAAAATTCAATGCTCAAACACTTCACCTGTCCGACACGCATTCAGTTGCACTCCACGCTTTCGTAGGTTCTGCAAATTGGCATCTTCATTGCTTTCTTCAAGCGTGTAAGAACAATCCAGCGAATCGGTGCCTTCCCAGACCTTTCGTCTTCCGGTTTTCTTTACAAATCAATTGCCTTAAGACGCCCCCGTGACATCCATTGCATTTTCCTTGCGCGGTCTCTCCCAGAAGCGCGCGAGCTATCTGGAAACAACATCTTGCTTTTGAAAGGGAGAGTAGAATGAAAAAATTCTGGTCATTATTCCTCGTCACATGCCTGAGCCTGGCCGCGACGGCCGTGCTTGCGCAAGACGTTCAAACGAAAGGATCGATAGGCGGCACTGTTACTGATGCCACAGGCGCCGCAATTCCTGGTGCGAAAGTTACCGTCACCGGTCAGACCGGTGTACGAACCGAAACTGCAAACGACACTGGCATCTTCAAAGTTGATAACCTCACTCCCGGCACCTACACAGTTAAGGTCGAACAGAGTGGGTTCAAAAGTGCGGTTGCAAATAACGTCACTGTTAACGTCGGTCGTGAATCTACTTTGAATCTCAAACTTGAAGCTGGTGAAGTCACCGCGACAGTAGACGTAACGGCAACGGTAGGAGGCATTGATCAGCAGAGCACTGCCGCCGGCCAAAATCTCAACGATCAACTCTTTCAGAATGTACCCGTCCAACGACAAGTCTCGAGTCTCTTCTACTTGTCACCAGGAGCTACTGACAGCATCGGTGGTGGGCGCGACAATCCATCAATCTCAGGCGGTTCTGCTCTCGACAACCTTTACGTTGCTGACGGCGTGAATATTACGAACTCAGCCTTTGGTGGCATCGGCACATTCTCCAGATCCTACGGCGCACTTGGAACTGGCATTAACACGTCGTTCATCAAAGAAGTACAGGTGAAAACGGGTGGCTTTGAACCGCAGTATGGTCAATCCGAAGGCGGGATCGTAAACATCATCACTCAATCAGGCGGTAACGCATACCATGGCGCGGTCTACGGCTTCGGGCGTCCGAGTGCCTTTGAAGCGACCCGGCGACAAGCTGATGACACTCGTACAAACAAGCAAGGCAGTTTACTTCATGAAGAGAACTACGATGTCGGCGCTGACCTTGGCGGCTACGTCCCGGGTCTGAAAGATCGAGTGTTCTTCTTTGGCTCATTCAATCCAACCGTCCGACGTGAGATTGTGGAGGGCGTACAAGCGAACGCCGCAGACATCGCAGCCGGCAATGAATCAATCGTTGACACCGGATTGTTTTTGTCGAGAGGCGAGTTTGCTCGCCGGTATCGCACTTTCAACTATGCCGGCAAACTCGATTGGGTCCTGAACCAGAATCACCAACTCACGTTCTCAATATTCGGCGATCCAACCAAGACAAACCTTTCGTCTTTCAACATTCTGAACATCGACAACACTACGGCTGATAGCGTTCTCGATTACGGCACGCGCAATTGGGCGGTCCGTTATAACGGGTCACTGTCGCCAACGTGGACCTTGAATTCGTCATTCAGTCAAGGAAGGAGCCACTTCAACGAGACGGGATTTGCGGACATAAACCAGATCGCGATTCGACTTCCTATCGATGACATTCGCGGAAACTACTTTGCCGTCGGTCGAGGATTCTTTGAGCCGACGCAAAGCACAAATTGGAAATGGGACGTCAATACAGCGAAGATTTGGAATCACTGGGGGCAACACACCTTCGGTATTGGTTACACATATCAACGTTCGCTCTACTCAGGAACACGCGAACGAAGCGGACCCCGTTTTCCGATTCCGACTTCCAACGTGATCGGAAGCTCGGCTGAGGAACTCGGGATTCCGGACTTTGCGGCAAACCAATTATTCAATGTGCAATTTCGGCTTCGCCAGGAAGCTGATACCTGCACACTATGCCCACTCTTCGATGTACGTGGACAATTGAAACCCGTCTCGTTGCAAGTTTTTCGTGGAGAATTTGGACCACCCAACTTCGATACGAGAGGCAATTACAACGCGGGGTACATCCAGGACACCTGGCGCGTTAACAAACATATAACAGCACTCCTCGGGTTAAGAGATGAACAAGAACGCGTGATCGGTAGTCCCAACTCAGTAACAGGCAACCGTTATGCGTACAGCTTCACCGATCAGTGGGCGCCCCGATTAGGCGTTACGGTAGATCCAACAGGAAGCGGCAATATGAAGTTCTATTACAACTTCGGTCGCTTTTTTGAATTTCTGCCGCTGGATGCAGCTGAACGATCTTTGTCACAAGAACTTGACTTCACCGGTGCACGATTCGCGCCAGCGTTTACGATAGTTGGTGGTCAACGAATCGTGACACTCGATCAGTTCGGCGCACCAATTCCCGTGATTGATGCTGCTCACCTTCTGAGCGGTGCGCTGGCCAGCGGAGGTCTTTCTAACGGGATCTCCATCTCAGCTTCCGATCTCAGTGCCGTAACGGCCGGAACCAAACTTGGATTCCAGGACGAACACATTATCGGCGCCGATTTCCAACTGCCACACAACTTCGTGTTGTCAGCACGTTTCCAATATCGAAATCTCAAACGTGTTGTTGAAGACATGGCGGTTCTTTCACCAGAGGCTGCAAACGCACAAATCGGACAGACGTTCTTTATCGGGAATCCAAGTTCACATCTCGATGCAGCCACAAACCTGCAAGAGTTTGCGTTTCCAATCGGTGGGACACCGCCCGCTGGTTGCACGTCAGGTTTTCAAACTGAAGTTGACGATCCTCTAACAGGCGCGGCGATCTCAAACGTCTGCTTTGGATCGGTCGGAATCAATCCTTTGACGGGAGCGTCAATCAACGTTCCTGACGGAATTCCTGATGGGTTCCGGGATCCAGTGCGGAAGTACAAAGCGTTTGAGTTGGAACTGAACAAACGATTCTCTGACGGGTGGCAGTTGTTGTCGAACTTCCGCGTTGCTTCATTGCGTGGAAATTACGAAGGACATCTTCGCAATGACAATGGCCAGACCGACCCGGGCATCAGTTCGCTATTTGATTTCACAGAGGGACAGTTCAACCTGCTGGGAGATCAATTTGCGGTCGGTCCGCTCAACACAGATCGCCGGTTCATTTCGAACATCTACGGAAACTACGCGTTCAGCAAAGAGCGCTCTGGTTTTGGTGGTCGATTTTTGAATGGGTTGAATCTCGGATTAGGTTTCCACACGGAGACAGGAGTCCCAATCAGCGAATACCTCGCACATCCTGTGTACTTAAATGCAGGTGAGGTGCCCGTTGGCGGACGAGGCAAATTAGGTCGCACGCCGTTTTATGCCCAACTGGATCTCCATGCGGACTACCCATGGGTAATAAACGAACACGAAAGAGTTAGCTTGATTGCTGACTTCTTTAACGTGACCAACAATCGTCGATTGCGGTTGCCCGATCAGTTTCTGCAATTAGACAACGGCGTAAACAATCCCGATTTTCTGCAACCGTCCACTATTAACCTTACCTCGGCTTTCCATCTGCCGTTTTCGATGCGACTCGGTGCTCGGTTCGAGTTCTAAGTTGCGCGCAGACGCCAGTTGTTTTAATAGGGAGGGAAGCTATTCCCTCCCTATTCTTCTTGAAGTAAAATCCCTCCGCATTACCGCCCATTCTTCTCCCCAGGAGCACGTCAAATGTTCAGCAACAGATCTCGTTTGCTGCTTCCCCTAACATTCGCGTTCACGGCCGGATTAGTTGTTACTCTCGCACAGGCACAAAACGGATCAGTCACAACAGTCGAGGTGCATGGGCAAGTGCGCTTCACTGAGGGAGGCACGCCTGCTTACAACGTGCTTGTGCGTCTCGAGAGTTTCGATGGCGGTGGGCCGATTAGCGAGGCATTCACCGACCGCCTCGGCAAGTTTCAATTCTCAGGTCTGCCACCGGCACAATATTCAATAAAAGTGCATCACCCGGGGTTTCGCGACGCGCAACAGAACGTTGACCTGCAGACTTCGTCCAGTGGCTTTGTCATGCTTCAACTGTCAAAGGACAATATGAGTTCTTCCTCGACGACCGGAAGCATTGATGCGAGAACTCCACCTGCGGCGCAAAAGGAGTTCGACAAGGGTGTTGCAGCTCTCGCGAGTAGCGACAAGAAGAACATCGCAACTGCGATCAGTCACTTCCAGAAAGCAATTGCGATTTATCCGCAATTTGTGGAAGCGAGATTGAAGCTGGGAACTGCCTGGATGGATCTCGCGCAGTGGGAGAAGGCTGAGCAAGCTCTACTTGCGACTGTGGACATCGATCCCAAAGCTGCAAACGCGTTCTTTGCGCTCGGAGAGGTCTATCTGTGGCAAAACAAACTTGCTGAAGCCGAAAATGTATTAACGAAAGGACTCGCGATCGACGACCACTCGTATGTCGGTCATCTTAGTCTTGCTCGTGTGAACTGGGAGAAAGCTCGCCCTCTGAAGGATCTGTTCGAGGCGAAACCGACTTTGGAAAAGTCGTATGAACAAGTGAAGCGATCTTTGGAATTGAATCCCAACCTTGCGCCCGCACATCTTCTCAAAGGTAATCTTCTGCTTCGAGTTGCCCGCCCTGTTGATGCGTTGATTGAGTTTGACGAATACCTCCGCCTCGAACCAAATGGCGCCTTTGCAAACGAGACCCGCGCAGTTGTTGATAAAATCTGCAAAGCTACAGCACACCAAACCGGACGAGGGTAAAAGGTCTCATCCACAGATTACGCAGATTACACAGATTTCTTCATAAGAACTGAAGGGGTCTCAGCACTTTTCAAAAAGAAATCTGTGTAATCTGCGTAATCTGCGGATTAGACTGTTCCCGAGGCTTAAACAAGATGATCATGCCCGAATGGATCGTTCCGATGGCGGCGACGCTGACGCAGGATCGGTTCACGAATCCTGAATGGATCTTCGAACGAAAGTTTGATGGCATTAGACTGCTTGCCTACAAAGACGACTCGGATGTTCGTCTTTACTCGCGCAATCGTTTACCTCAACACATGCCTGCGGTTGCCGAGGCAATCGCCCGGCTTCCGCACAATCAGCTAATCCTTGATGGAGAGATCACCTGGCGTAGCGGAAAAGTCAGGTATCACGTCTTTGATGTGATGTGGATTGATGGTCGAGATGTGACTTCATTGCCTTTACTTGAGCGACGAGCGCTGCTTGCTTCAATGCAATTGAAACCGCCTCTGGAGTCAGTGGATCTCCTTGAGGATGAATCGCCATGGGATCGTGCTCAACGAGAGGGCTGGGAAGGAGTGATCGCAAAGCGTCGTGATTCAGTCTACGAACAACGTCGGTCCAAACAATGGTTGAAGATGAAGTGCGAGTTGACACACGAGTTCGTCGTCGGTGGCTTTACTGATCCGCAGGGAAAGCGCGTTGGGCTCGGAGCCTTGTTGGTTGGTCACTACGAGAATGATGACTTCTGTTTCGCTGGAAAGATTGGAACAGGCTTCGATACAAAGCTACTGATCGACTTGCGTGCCCGTCTGGATCAAATCGAAATCGATAAGCCGCCGTTTACAAAAGCAACCGGGTTGCCTCGGTTGCGCGCGCACTGGGTCAAACCGGAAATTGCGGTCGAAGTTGGCTTCATCGAATGGACGAACCATGGCAAGCTGCGCCACCCAAGACTATTGAAGGTGAAGTAAGGAGAGACATCCGCAGATTACACAGATTACGCAGATTAGGTTTTAATATTTGAGCTTAGTTCTTGTTATCCCTGCGTTGGGTTGACTCTTCGAAACAACTACTAAGCACGATTCACCGTTCTATTTGCAGTTAAAATGAATCGCCGCTTCTCCAAGCTTCGCCCGCCAAAGTTCAGAAGCAGCCCTATCTCATGACTAGTCACCTTCAGATAGTTGATCAGCTGAGACTCTCGACTGAACTCAGCCTGGACAGTGCTTTTAATTCAATCACTACCGACTGAAAACAGATAAAATCTGGTTTGTAGTGCGTTTTAAAAAAAGTTCCTTTGTAACTAATCAGAAATTTGTCTTGAGCATTGTATGGAATCGCGCGCTCAATGAACTCCATTTCCAGCGACTCTTGATAAACAGGTTCAAGAAAGCCGCTGTCGATGAACCTCCATTGCAGCTCCAATGATTGCGTAAGTTCTTGGGTCAGAATGTGTGAGGTTATTCATGAAGATCTCCTTCAGGTTGTGAGTAAACCTAACGCATTCTCGCATGACACTTCTTTATTGCCAAATCAACCTTGCTATCCTTTCTTAAAAGAATCTGTGTAATCTGCGTAATCTGTGGATAGTCATGATTTCTCACCCAGACAAAATTCTGTTTCCCGCTGATGGAATAACCAAGGGTGAGCTTGCCGCGTACTACGAGATGATCGGGCCAGTGATGTTGCCGCATTTGCGCAGACGTCCAATCACAATGGAGCGTTACCATCGTGGGATTTCTGCTGAAGGATTTTTTCAAAAGGATGTGGTCAAAGGATTTCCAGAATGGCTCGAGCGAGTTGAAGTTCCTAAAAAGGACGGCACGGTTCATCACCCAATTGCCAATGACGTGCGATCTCTTCTTTGGCTCGCGAATCAAAACAGCATCACAATTCATGTTTGGGCCTCACGCACGCCGAAACTTTATTACCCCGACATTTGCATCTTCGATCTCGATCCTTCAAATGAGAACGATCTGATCGGCTTACGCCGGGCCGCCTCGGGTCTCCGTGATTTGCTGGCGTCGCTGGGACTCCCCAGCTGGGTGAAGACAACGGGCTCTAAAGGCTTTCACATTGCAGTGCCACTCGACGGCAAATCGGATTTTGGCGAGGTTGCGAGGTTTACACATCGGGTCGGACGATTTTTCGTGAACCAGCATCCTGACACTATGACCTTGGAATTTAAGAAGGTGGATCGCGCTGGCAGAATCCTCATGGATACGGGACGCAACGAATACAGCGCGACGTTTGCTGCAACCTACACTGTTCGCGCAAAGAATGGAGCGCCTGTCTCTGCACCTTGTACCTGGGAGGAAGTTGAAAGCGGTGCCGTTACTCCTCGTTGTTTCACTTTGAGGAACATGGAGAAACGCATTGCCGAGGTGGGAGATCTCTGGGCAGATTTGTTGAAGACCAGGCGATCGTTGAAGAGACCGATGGAAAAGCTGCAAGCGATGTTTTAGATTATTTCCGATTTCC
>DATDFV010000194.1:0-39878 GCA_036522415.1 Pyrinomonadaceae bacterium
GGTCGTTTACTTGTGCGTATCGGATCCATCGTAATTTTCAGAGAACTCCCCTCAAGGCTTTCACACAAACGCTTCGTTGGAAGCGTCACCCTTGTGATACCAAACTTGCTCAAATTTATTCCCTCGCTGACATTCAGTTGGAGGTTTGGCCGTGGGGTTATGTGACTTGCTTTGCAGAAAGAGCGAAAATTCATGACACGGAAGTGTGAGGAGACGTTTGAAAACTCTGAATTAGCCTGAGGCCTTCGTTCGTATCGGTTTGTGGGATTTCATGGATCGTATTTCGGTCGGATTTAAAGGACGATCTCGAACTAATGCGGGAATAAACTAACTCTCGCGCGGTATTACTGGAATGGACAGATCGGATTTCGGACTTTCGAGAGTTCGAGAGAGACGCATGTTTGGCGGCGCATCGACGCCAGAAGCTCCATTGGAGAGCGAAACCCGATGGGTTGGTAACGTCGTGTCGGATTTGTCGAAGAGCGAGAATCTGGCGCTGGCCCACGTGAGCTCACGCACACATCACTGGCATTGAGAGGGCGGCCTAAGAAACGAGGCGAATAAAGAATGAATCGAAGATACTTTCTTGAATCATGTGCGAGGTTTGGAGTAGTCGCGGCCGTAGGTCAATCATTCCTGGGTTCCGTTAGTGCTCAAAATAAAGGACGGCCTGAAGAGGTTGACAGCGCGCCCCGGAAAATCAGGAAATCGGATGAGGAATGGAAGCGAATACTTACAGCCGACCAGTACTACATAACCCGCCAGGCTGGGACAGAACCGCCATATTCAAGCGCGCTGCTGAACGTTCATGACAACGGTACCTTTGAATGTGTCTGTTGCGACCTACCGCTGTTTAGTTCAAAAACAAAATTCGAATCCAATACAGGCTGGCCAAGCTTCTGGGCTCCAATTGCCAAACGAAACGTTCTTGAGCGAGTTGACAACAGCCTCTCTGAAACACGCACCGAGGTTCTGTGTGCTCGTTGCGATGCTCATCTAGGTCATGTCTTCCCTGATGGACCAAAGCCCAGCGGCTTGCGTTACTGCATGAACGGCGTGGCTTTGAAGTTCGTAGCAGCGTGAACGCTTTGGGTTTCGAGTTTCAAAAGAAGATGTCGAAAGAATGGGCGCTCTTGCCACTCAGGCTAGTAATCGGATTCGGCTTTGCGGCGCACGGATACGCAAAGCTCAGTCGAGGTCCGGAAAATTTCGCGACGATTCTTTCATCCATTGGCGTACCTGCGTCACATCTCATGGCTTGGGTGACAACCCTGCTTGAATTACTTGGAGGAGTTAGCCTGATGGCGGGTATATTTGTAGTCCCTGTGAGTTTGCCTTTGGCCATCGTCATGCTGACTGCAATTTTTAGCGTTCACCTTGAATACGGGTTTTCGTCGGTCAAACTCAAAGCAATCACTGCCGCAGGCGCGCAGTTTGGGCCCATCGGCTATGAGATGAATCTTCTCTATATCGCCGGACTTGCGGCACTCGCATTGAGCGGATCATCCAGGCTGTCGCTGGATCATTGGTTGAGAACAAGAAAGATTTGGTCGTGGCGGAGGAACTAATGATCAAAGTAAACATACTCTACCCAAATAAAGCAGGTAGCCGGTTCGATCTCGAATACTACTTCAACACTCATATGCCGATGTCTATCGAGAAACTCGGCACCGCACTCAGAGGAGTGAGTGCCTTAAAGGTCGGCGCCGACGATGTTCTGCGATGGAAAGGTCGGTGGCAACGTGGTTTGTGCTGAAGAAGCGCTCAATCTCGCGTCGAGTAAATCAAGCTGACGATTATGCTTTACCCGGTTGTTTACTAGAAACAATCCGTTGTTTCTTAGTTCTACTATCGCCGGCGGCGGGACAGTGGCGACACTCAGGCAACTTCTCAGCTGTTGCTGGCCTTTCTTTGGAGCGTATAGCACTCTCAAGAAAGGATGGCGAGAGTGAGGCGAACAAAGAATCAAATGAGTGAGACAACGAGATATCACCCGAATTGAAAACGCAAGCTGACTTGTTCGGGTGATTGCTGAAACCTATAGCCAACCAAATAAGAGCGCGACGGAAATAGAAGAGATGGTCCAGAGCCCAACCCGTTCAAAACAAGGGGAATGACGTCAGCAAGTCATTTTAATGATCCAGATTTACACGCCTTAGCAAAGTTCGGAAGCGCGGATCGGTGTGCAGGCTATCGAAGATTGGATTTATTCTTAATTCGATTAGCCGGGGATCGCGCCGCTCGCAGGCTTTATCCAGCCACTCCAGAGCTTGCTCTCTCGCGCCCGTTTGCGCGTAGAGTTCAGCCAGTTCGAGAGGTCGCACAGCCGTGTGCTTTGCTTTTTCCTTAAGTAACTCGAGTTGCTTTTGCCAATAGCCTTTCAGTCCCGAGGCCGCGTAGGCCGCCTTCAATGCTACGACGTCAGCATCTGGTCGGTGCGAGCGGATCTGCTCTTTAAGATATTCTCGGATGGCTTGCTCGTTCATTCCCTTGCGTTCATAGACTTTTCCCAGTTCAATGAGGGGGAAGGTCGGATCGAGCTCGCTCGCCTTCCGATATTGCTCGATTGCCTCGTCGTAGCGGCCCGCAATGTAATAGTCCCAGCCGAGCAGCGCGCTGGTCCGAGCCGAGAGCGGATCAAGCTCCAAAGCTTGTTTCCTTTCGGCTATAGCTTCATCAAACCGCCCCTGAGTCCGTTAGGGCATAGTTCGGGTTTAGTTCAATCGCCCGCCTGAAGGCGCTCTCGCCGCCTGACTTCAAAGTTGGCGGCGTGTACCCCGCGGCACCGCCGAATTGCAACTGAGCATTTCAATCTGCGTAAATGGCGCAGTTGATGAGCAGACAAGGCGGGCTGATTTCGGAAGGATCGCGCCATTCAGTGAGGGTGGATGCGCAGACAAGCCCTGAACTGTCCTCAAGCCTTTCGAGCAATTAGAACTTCCGACGTCAATCCCAATCGTGAAGCTCGCCCAAGATGCAGGATTTGCCATCTGTTCTGTTCAATAAACTGAGTGAGTTCGATCGGCCTGCAACCACCCATCAGCATTGGGTTGAGTTGGTGTACATTGGACCACATTGACGTGAGCGCACGGCCGACCCGCTGATTACTCTCTGTGAGACTGACAAGACAGATTCTTCCATCGCTATTGAGAATACGATGAGCTTCGTCGACCACTGATGTGATCTCGGCTACTGGCATGAGGTCAAATACATAAGTCGATACAAACCGGTCGGCGACTCCATCAGAGAGTGAGATCTTGGGATCGCCATTTGAAAGACAGACGGTTGCTCGGTCACCAAACCGCGCCAATCGCTTGCGGGTTAATTCAGTCATGGTCGAGCTCAACTCAATTCCGCTGTAGCGTAGGTCGCTATTCATCATCAGAATTTTTTCCGCTACTCTGCCTGTTCCACAACCTAACTCGTATACAAATCGAGCTTCTTCAAACTTCGAGTATTTGAGCATTTGATTAAGTGCGGGTTGCTTGAAAAACCGTTGCGTATCTAGCAGCCGTCCCAGATGATCGTAGAAGGCTTTGATCTGTTTGCGTGTCCCTAGTTTTTCATTCGACTCTATTCGCATTGGTTTTGAACAACAAAGTTCGCCCTGCTTGCTTTTGTTATAGTTCCAACGTACTTTCGAAGCAAAGGCTGATGAAACTCGTCGAACTCCTGCGGAAATTCAGGAAGCGCTGGCGCAGCGTAAATCTTACCCTTCTACGCATTTTTCTACGGGTGGTGCCATCGGAGAGTCACCGTGTCTTTGGGGTGGCCCTTGCTGCCGGTGCTTTTTGCGGTCTTGCCGCAGTCTCTTTTCACCTCGCTATCATCGCTGCGGAGAACAACTTGATCGGGCGAGCGTTTAACGCCTCGGGACATGTGGGCTTAGGGCTCGTAATTCTCATTCCAACGATTGGCGCGCTCCTTTGTGGATTGATTCTTCAGTTTGTTGTTCCGGGCGCGCGCGGCAGTGGGGTGCCGCAAGTCAAGGTCGCTTACGCGGTGAAAGGTGGTCGCGTCCCCCTAATCGAAGCGGTTGGCAAGTTTCTGGTTGGTGTTTTACAAATCGGTTCAGGATCTTCCCTTGGTCGTGAAGGACCAACCGTACAGATCTGCGCCGGTATTGCCACTAGCCTGGGTCGTGCTGCCGCACTCTCTAGAGAGAATCTCAGACGTCTGTTACCGGTCGGTGCCGCGGCCGGCATCGCTGCCGCGTTTAATGCTCCTATCGCGGCAGTCACATTTACCATTGAAGAAGTAGTCGGAGATCTGGATCAGGCGATCCTCGCATGGATTGTAGTGGCGGCTGCCATAGCCGCTGCCGTTGAGCGAGCCATACTAGGCGAGCATCCGGTCTTCACAATCACAAGAAACTACGGATTGGGCCATGCCTCATCTTTACTTTCTTACGCAGCGCTGGGTGTAGCCGCAGCTGCGGTATCGTTGATTTTTACTGAGTTGCTACTCTCATTACGCAGTCGCTTTCAGCATATGACAGTAATTCCGGCATGGATGCGGCCAGCAGTTGGTGGCCTAGTGACCGGCATTCTTGCGGCCCTCGCACTTCGGTTTCTCCAGACGGACGGCATTACTGGCGGAGGGTATGCAACGCTTTCCGAAGCGCTTTCCGGAAGTATTGCACTTCGCGCACTGTTGCTTCTCTGTGCCTTGAAGCTAGTGGCAACGGTTTTCTCATATGCGAGCGGTGGCGCCGGAGGAATTTTTGCACCTGCTCTGTTCATCGGCGGGATGCTAGGTGGTGTCTTCGGTTACATGGACCGGATGCTGCTCCATCACAGTGGCCTGGATATAGGTGCCTTCGCTTTGGTAGGCATGGGAGCTGTATTTGCAGGAATTATTCGCGCTCCCATTACATCGGTATTAATCATATTTGAAATGACGGGAAGCTACGGTCTGATTCTTCCCTTGATGATTTCAAATATGACTGCATTCGCTCTGGCTCGCCACTTTCGACCCGTACCAATCTATGAGGCGCTATTGCATCAGGACAGGATTTATCTGCCTCGCAGAGGACGTTTGTCACATGCGCTTGAACAACTACGAGTGGGAAGCGCCATGACAGCCAAACCGGTCACAATCGGTGCTGCTGAATCGGTGGCAGAGGCACTGAGAAACATTGAGAACGATCAGTTCTCAACTTATCCCGTTATCGATCAGCACCGTGGTTTCATTGGTTTTGTGACTGAAGCTCGGTTGCGTCGTACTGCGGCAGAGGGTGGACTTCTTCAAGTGGTTAGCACGATTGCTCAATCGTCGCCGCACGTGCAACCCGACGATACTCTGGTGCGAGCAGTTGTAAAAATGGAACGATCAGGTTCACGGCAACTCGCGGTTGTGGACCAAAAGGATAGCCACAGGTTGCTTGGATTACTGACTATGAGCGACGTTGTTCGGGCCCATGCTCGAGCAGCTATTGATGCCGAGGAATATGATCGTCCGGAATTACCGACACTCTCAGCCCGTACTACCGAATGAATCGCACCGCATCCCTCTCAGACTCCTTGATTTGTGCATAACTCATTGTTCCACGTTCAGTGTGTTTTGACTCTTGAGACTCCGGTCTGAACGCAACAAGTTTGCGTAGTTCTGACAGCAACACCGCTTCCAGTATCAGCCTCAGTTCGATTGCACTCAGCCATGGTGGGCTGAGTAGTAACCGATATTTACCATTCTCTGTAAGTTCCGGGAATAAACGAGGTGGTGCGGACATTATTCTTATTAAATGCGATAAGCGGCCCACTGCTCGGCTGAATAAGAACTATGCTGCCATACACTTCTTATAGGATCATCAAGGCCCGGCCCAAGGATGTACCATACCTGGCAGCAATAGAGCTCGCGGCTGCGAGGATGCTCGCCGGTCACGCGCCGGAGTCAGTCCTCACTGAGACGACGAGTACGGAAGAGTTGGAAGAGGCGCAAAAAGCAGGGTACCTCTGGGTGGCTGTCGCTCACGATAATCCTGTCGGGTTCGCGCACTTAAAGGTCCTCGATGATGCAGTGGTCCATCTGGAAGAGATTGATGTTCATCCAGAACACGGGCGGCGCGGAATTGGGACGCAGTTGGTACAGACTATCTGCGGGTGGGCAGCCGCGAAGGGTTACCGATACGTCACGCTTACAACCTTTCGCCACGTGCCATGGAATATGCCATTTTATACAAGGCTGGGATTCGAGGAACTACCGCCTGGCGAGCTCACAGCAGAGTTGATCGCCATCATCGAAGACGAGACTGACCGTGGTCTCGATCCGCGCAGTCGAGTGCCAATGCGCTTCGTGGTTCCTGAACATAGAGATTCTTTTAGTAACCAGAAGTGATACGTTAGGTCGAATTGACTCTGAGACTGAAGAGATCGTGGCGTTGATAGTGTGGTCGTAGTAATCCTGGCAGTCTATTGCCCTGATAAGTAACTCCTTGCGCGTCCAGGAGGATCAAAGTTGGCGTGGCAGTAACTTTATAGCGGTGGGCAACACTCGCGTCAGGGTCTCGAGCCACTGGATAACGAATGACGAAGTCCTTGATTCGCGCTCGAGTGCGATTCTCGCTGTCCTGAATGTTGATACCGAGCACACGCACCCCTTTCGCGCGCCAAGACGGACCAAACGATTGAACTCAGGCGTCTCAGCTTTACAGAACGAACATCAGCTAGTCCAAGAGATTATCACTGCGGCATGCCCATGGAAATCTGCCGACGAATTTCAGAAGCCTCTCCGCAATTCCATTAGCTCGCACATTGGGGACCACGCACGCAACATCTTCGGGCTGCCTGGCCTCCATTAAACTTCCGAATCTGTAATCCCTGCGTAGTCCACACGACTAATACCCTGTCGGCGCCTGCTTATTCCCGACTCGAACTCTTTTTCGGAATCTAAGGACGGTCTCCACTAAGGAATAAAAAGGGCCGGTATTGGTATTTATTCATCAGAATCGAGGATGGGAGGCGACTAAGAGCGCCATTCCGCTTGATGTTCGGACTTGCAAGAGAAAAAAGATGCTTGGCGGACTGGACTTCGTTTGAGAGCGAAGCCCTCCCGCACTCTGCCGATCTTTACCGGATGGCGAAGTGGTTGCTGAGAAACCGTGACGAAGCCGAAGATCTTGTACAGGAAACCTTAGTGGCCGCGTTGCGGTCGTTCCATCGTTTCGAAAAAGGCACCAACTGCCGCGCGTGGTTGATCAAGATCATGTATTACACGCTAAGCAAACGGCGGCGTGCTGAGGGCCGCCTTCGTACCTTTAGTGACACCGAAGAGCAGATTGCAGAAACGGTCGCCTTTGAGCCCCCAACGCCGCAGAACATTACCGAAGAAGAGGTTTTAAAGGCGCTCAACCGCTTGCCGCAACAGTTTCAAGAGGTCGTTATTCTCTCCGACGTAGAAGATATGACTTATAAGGAGATAGCCGAAGCACTATCCATTCCCACGGGCACCGTGATGTCGCGTCTGCATCGAGGGCGAAGATTGCTCCGCGCGGAGTTGGCAGTCTATGCGAATACCCTCGGCATCGGCCGAACGTCCAGGACCAAATCTCCTCTGCGGCTTGCTGAGAAACAGGAAGGAGGGAAATCAAGTGTTGTGTCGTGATTTCCGCGAGATTGCTGACTCGTATCTCAGCGATGAACTCCTGGTTGAAACGAACCATGATGTAATCAGGCACCTTGAGACCTGTCCTGATTGCCGGGTGGAGTTAGCGGCGCGTCGCGCGCTGCGCAAGAGGTTGCGAGAGGGATTTCAACACGCGCCGGACTTGCAGATGAGTGATGAGTTTGCCACCAGGCTGAGCGCTCAAGTGCGAAACGTGGCGCTGCACCGCTCTCGTTTTTCGGCTGGCTTACGAGCAGCGTACATTGCCATTGCCGCGTCACTTGTGATTGCAACCGGGTTGGGATTTAGGGTCGCTTACCAACGCTGGCATTCGCAGACACCTCCTTACTTCACGAGCGGTGAAGATCGTAACGAAAAGACCGATCGCGAAAGAAACGGCAAGCGTCCTGACTCTTTGAATGCAGCGCTAACCGAAAGTGCTATCGGTGATCATCGCGACTGCGCTCTGAATCATCGCCTGGAGGAAAAACCCATCAGCCTCGACGAAGCTGGACGTAAATATGATCGCGCCTATATCAACCTCGCGAGTGCGGTGATGTCAAACGGGTCGCTTCCTGGCGGCGTCGAACTAGTCGAAGGGCATTCTTGCATTTTTAAGGGACAACGCTTCGGCCATGTGATTCTGAAGTACCGAGGCCAACTGGTCTCAGTGCTCGTTTTCAGTGTTGAAGAAAAAGATCAAGCCGTTCCAATGCGTACAGAGGAGCTGCTCGCGACTGCGCAATCCGATGGCTATTATTTGGCACATTTCGAGACCGAGCGACACGCCGTGTATGTTGTGTCAGGCCTTAGTGACACTGAGAACCTGTCGATCGCGCGAGCCATCGCCCCTTCGGTATCAAGGCACATCAGGGAATCCGAGCGAACAGCTTAATCTCCAATCAGGTTAGTTGCATTTGAAACAGTAAAGGAAGTGGGCAATGCACAGACAGAATGTTATAGCAGCAGGACTGCTTGTCTTGGTATTCGTGGTAGTAGTGACCGCCGCTTACGCAAAAGGCTGCGGGCCACTTGGTTTAATCAATTCTGGCATCACGCGACTGACTGGAGGCGGAGGTGAACTCGTCTTGCCAGATAGTGAAGTGTCAGAAACCAGGTCTCCTCAAGCCCCCGAATTCGCGACCGGCACGTGGATCAACTCGGAACCACTCACAGTAAAAAGTTTGAGTGGCCGCGTCGTGCTGGTGGAGTTCTGGACCTTCGGCTGCTACAACTGCCGCAATACACTGCCTTTCGTAAATCGGTGGCACGAACGATACAGTGAGAAAGGGCTGACGATTGTGGGCGTACACTCGCCTGAGTTCGACAATGAAAAGAAGATCGAAAACGTGCGCCGGCAAGTCGCCTCTCTGGGGATTCGATTTCCCGTAGTCACGGATAACGATTACGAAACGTGGCGAGCCTATAAGGTCCAAGCCTGGCCGACGATCTTTGTGCTCGACAAATCGGGTCGTGTTCGTTGGACCCATGTCGGGGAAGGAGCATACGATCAAACAGAGCGCACTATTCAACAATTGTTGACGGAATAAGATAGGCCCCCCGGATACTCAAAAAGTTGGAAAGATGGTAGTGAGTGCGCAAAGTTCAAAAGAATGACGAAGAAGGAGTTAACGCCTGAGCCGTATCACGTCCTGCGGGAGGTCGGAACTGAAAGGTCGTTCACGGGGTGCTTATTTGGATAACCACGAGAGAGGCGTCTACTACTGCGCAGCTTGCGGGTTCGCACTTTTCATTTCAGATACGAAGTTTGACTCCGCAACCAGCTGGCCCAGCTACTAATTGTGAATCCTGGGAATCCACGAGCGAAAGATGAGTGTCGAAGGTGCTCCTTTCTAAATATTCATACAATTTGAAGAAGTCTCTATTAGGTGTTCTTCGGGTTGAGTCGACGGAGAGTTCCGCTCGAATTCCATTCACAAAAAACATATCGATCTTACCCTTGTTCTTCGCAGCAATCTTCCCGCGAAATTCACATTCGAAGAAATCCTTGACCAGTTCATAGGTCGCCCCAGAGATGTTGATGCGACCAGCCACGCCGGAAGACTCGAGGCGACTCGCAATATTGACTGTATCGCCCCACACGTCGTAAGAAAACTTCTCGCGACCAACAACACCAGCGACCAGATCGCCTGAGTGTATACCGATGCGGATTTGCCAATACGGCCGACTCTCGGCCATCTCTTCTTCTCGTAGAAGGGAAACGACCTGCTCAATTTCCAGTGACGCCAACACACAGTCGACCGCATGCGTCCTATTAGCGAGTGGCACTCCACCCACGGCCATGTAAGCGTCGCCGATGGTTTTGATTTTTTCCAGTTTGTGCTTTTTGGCTATTCGATCGAATTGACTGAAACAACCATCGAGTTCCTCAATGAGTTGCTGTGGCGTGAAGCCTTCAGCTATTTGCGTGAAGCCAACGAAATCAGTGAAAAGCACGGACGCTTGCTCATAATCGATCGGCTGCACTCGATCGGTTTGCTTCAATTCCTGAGCAATCGTTTCGGGCAAGACGCTCCGCAACAACCGATCAGATTTCCTTCGCTCCTGGTTGAGGTTCTGCGTAAGAACCTGAACCAGAATTCCCATAAACACCTGGACAAACAAAAGGTTTCCAGCAATGTCGATGAATCTCTCCTGCTGATTTGCATAGCTCGTAATCCATTCAGGCTTGAACTGCTCAAGAACTAGAAGGGCCAGAGCTGCTCCGCAAAAAAGTGCGATTGCGACGATTGTTCGACTTGCTTTGCCTGAAAGAATGATTGCAATAACGAGCGCCGGAATGAAGTAATAATGCGCGCCACCGCGGGAACCGGCGTTCCCCAACGCGTTTATGAAGAGAAAACCAAGAATCAATAAGACGAAGGGCCAATACAGATATTCGAAAGCATTCCGAAATCTTGACAGGTAGTAGAAGAGTAGGAAGATGATGCCTGTACCAAAGTTGAGCACAAACAGGAAAGCAGCGTTCTTCATACTGAGGACAGCAAACGCACCGACGGTGTTGGCGATAGCGTTGAGCAGACTGATGGTGTTGAAGAGCCGGTGTTCCAGAGCGAACAATCTGGCATCGCCGAATAGAGCAGTGGTAATGGAAGTCAATTTTTGTAACACGTTGCCACGTCCTCGTTGCTTGTTGGCCGGCCTTCGCTAAGTAGTCGTCAGTCGCTTTAAAAGCTTACTGCTGTCCTTCACGAGTTTCCTCATCTTACCCCCTCGCACCGCGAAGGCTTGAGCCTCAAACCACGTAATCTTAAGGATCATTCCTACCAGGTTCATTCCGTTCTTTCGGGATCCAACTCCTACATAAGACTGATTAACGCAAACACCTGTAAGTTTTGGTACCGGCTTCCGACAGATAGGTTGTTGAAACGGACCGGGAGGTCCCAAGTCGCATAGGATCGTGTTCCTGTGTATTTCGAAACGCTCCGCAGCGGAGCCTAAACAAAAGGAGTGGTTGGATGAAATCGGTAGGTAATCGAATTATTATTGCTCTTTTGCTCGTGACCATGACCGGCGTGGCAGTCTTTGCAAAGGGCAAGAGGACGACCGTGGCTTTCGCGGTTGATACGAAGGTCAACGGAACACTTGTTAAGAGTGGCACATATGATGTGGTGTTTGACGAAGAAACCAGCGAGCTGTCGATCGTGAAGGGCCGCAAGGTTGTCGTTAAGGCAGCCGCTCGACTTGCGATGCGTGATGGCAAAGGACGGGCAACCGAAGTTCATACTGTCAAGGAAGGCGATGAGACGGCATTTGTCGGAATCTCCTTCGGTGGCAGCGACCAGAAGGTTGTGCTTAGTCAGACAGGTATGCAAGCGGGCGGGAACAACTAGAAGACACCATTCTCGAAACGATCTCGCACCTCAAATCCCTAAAAAGATTTTAGGTGCGATTCGTCTTTCTCAACGAACCAGGTAATACACAAGACCGGCCGCCAATACAGTGACAACAAGGATACAGGGTACAAACCGTCGCCAGATAAAACGCTCAATCATGCTTTCAGCCTCAAGATTAAGAGCGCACTGGGGACAGCCACGATCGATTGGTTGGAGTTCATAACCACAGTCACGACATGGTTTGCCATTCATATTTCTCACCTCGCGGGGGCGGATTAACTGAACGAAAGAGAATTAATTTGCCGTCGTAGTCGACTTCCACTAGTCTAGCTGCCCGAAGCATTCTAGTCTGCGCGTATTTAATCCGTCGATCCGTGACCGTGGCAAGCTTACGGTTGAAATAACCCCCCGGTCAAAATTGGAGGCATTCCGCTAGTCGAGAGTCACCTATACTGTATGAGCGAGGTACAGGTTAAAGCCCCCAATACATCACTTGATGCCCATGTTTGGCTGGATCAGCATGGAGACTATCTTTTCAAGTACGCTTCGTTTCGTCTTCGAGACCAGTCGGCGGCGGAGGACGCCGTGCAGGAAACTTTTCTTGCAGCTCTGAAGGCCTACGAAAACTTTGAGAGGCGGGGTTCTGAACGGACCTGGCTGGTCGGAATCTTAAAACATAAGATTATGGACCACTTTCGGCGAACTGCGAGAGAGGCTCCCTTGGGCCTGGAGGAGGACGCAGGCCCCGATCACGCGGAATTCTTTACAAGGACTGATGGATGGGACAACCATTGGAATACCGAGTATGCACCAACTGATTGGCATGCAACTCCGGCGCAACTTGTGGAGCAAGGCGATTTTTGGAGAGTTTTTCACGACTGCCTTTCACCCTTACCGCAACGGACTGCGAGCGCTTTCACGCTTCGCGAAGTCGATGGCTTAAGCAGCGGAGAAATCTGTGAAATGCTTAATATTACAGTAAACAATCTTTGGGTCATGCTTCATCGCGCGCGATTACATTTGCGGAACTGCCTCGAAATGAACTGGTTCGGACGAGATCACTGAGCTGACAATGGGCTGGTACGCAAGAGCCAAACATTCCGTCAGATTCTGGTTGCTGCGGCGCCTTTCCCCTTGCAAGGAGACCGTCAAAGTAATCTCCCAATCACTCGAGCGCCCTCTCTCTGTGCGCGAACGAGTGCTGCTCAAGCTTCACCTTTGGGTCTGCATATGGTGCGTTTGGTACCTGGAACACTTGCAAATCATGAGAGACACTATGCGTGAAAACGCATCAGAGCTGCCCGAGTTGGATTCTCTTTCCACGCCCGGCCTTTCCCCGGAAGCCCGCGAACGAATCAAGCAAGCAATTAGCAGACAATAAGCACTAGAAGATCTGAACTTGTAAGGTTTCGCCTTTGAGTCCGACTAAGGACTTCGAGGCGAAGGTTTGTCTGTGGCACGCACAGGTTGCGGGTGATCGAATGGCGTGACAGCCTGTGCCACAGAGTTTCAGCTTGATCATGACAAAGCCTATGGCAGTGCACGACCACCTCCACTCCCAAAACCGATTCGCCGTCATACCTACCCACCTAAGGCTTGATGCAGATCCAAACTATAACGGCAGTGGCGTAACGGTGGCTTTCCTTGATTCCGGGTTCTATCCACATCCGGATCTGATCGAGCCAGTAAATAGAATTATCGCGTTCAAAGACGTAAGCGGAGAGACCAAGTCGCTCGATTCAAATGATATGACTGAATCTTGGCGCTGGCATGGCACGCAGACCTCCGTAGTTGCGGGCGGGAATGGTCAACTCTCAGCTGGAATCTATAGGGGCCTTGCCTCCAAGGCAGACCTCGTACTGGTAAAGGCGAGTGAAAACGGACGTATCAGTGAAGACAATATCGCACGAGGAATCGAATGGGTAATTGAGAACATTGATCGATACAACATCCGAGTGCTCAACATTTCACTCGGTGGAGATGAAGACGTTCCCTGTTCCAAAAGTATTATCGATCAAGCTGCCGAAGCGGCAATCGGGCAAGGCCTCGTGGTTGTAGCTGCCGCCGGAAACTCGGGCAATGAGCATTCTATTCCTCCAGCCAACTCACCATCGGTGATTACAGTAGGCGGATACGACGACCGGAATGACTTAAACAAAAATGGGCTTGACCTTTATCACTCAAACTTTGGCGCCACCGCTGATGGCTCGATTAAGCCTGAGATGATCGCTCCTGCAATGTGGATAGCGGCGCCGATACTTCCCGGCACAAGCGATTACCAGGTAGCTGAAGCTCTGTCAAAGATTGCAGCAGCGCCGGATTATGAGCTGTCCGCACTTGTGCCCGAGCTTTGCGAAAAAATCGAATTGCCGATCTCGTTAGCGCTAAAAGGAGCCCACGCGATTCGAGCTTTCGTGGAGGCGGCATTGAGCGAGCGAAAGATTGTGTCCGCTCATTATCAGCACGTCGATGGGACTTCTTTCGCGGCGCCAATTGTTACCTCCATCGTGGCACAAATGATCGAGGCCAATCCCAAGCTAACAGCAGGAGTGATCAAGAACATCTTGATCTCAACCGCGGATCGCATAGCTAGCGCGTCCGCAATCCGGCAAGGATATGGCGTCGTTAATGCGAGACGGGCGGTTGAATTGGCAAGAACGGAGAAACATGCACTGCAGGTCGTGGGTTGCAGTCCACCTCGCGTGACAGATGGCCACCTTGTTTTTGTCTATCACGACGATGAAGCGAATACAGTTTCTCTAGCCGGCAACTTCAACGGGTGGGATGGGGAAAAGACGCCGCTCTCAAAGAATGATCAGGGACTATGGTTCGTGGAAATTGGCGCTCCCTCCCCAGGAAATCATGAATACAAGTTTGTCGTGGATGGTAGGCGCTGGATTGAAGATCCGAGTAACGGCAGAAAGGTGCCTGATAACTATGGAGGATTGAATTCAGTGATTACAATCGAATGAATGACATTCGCGTGAACCAATCGCTGGACCAGCCGCTTAGCCAAACTAGCAGAAGGCCAGGCTATGAAAGTCTACCTAAGTTCAAAGAGGGCGCTGAAACGGTGGCTACTTCGCAAGTTGGGGCCTTGCAAGGAGATGGTTCCGTTGATGTCCGCGTCGATGGAACGCCGCCTCGGTGTCCGAGAACACCTGAAACTGAGACTGCACCTGCTAGTCTGCGCGTGGTGTGCGCGGTACCTCAAACAGATCAGGTTTTTACGACGACTAATTCGTCGGCGAACTTCTACGTCTACCTTAGATAAATCTCCTTCAGCCTCGCTTCACCAAGCAACTCGCGAACGAATCGCTGAATCCCTCCGCCAACACAACCCATAGTTTCTTGTAAGCTTTTCGACTCCCGCTCCGACAACAACCAAGGAGGGAGTTCGAAACCATGCAGACTCGATCCACAGTTTCCCAACCATTCAGTAGCGGCAGTGCCGTATCACGCTTGCGTGCAGCGCTGCCCATGCTTCTGGGCTGCTGGCACCGAAACCTGGGTCGACCTTTCACTCGGGACGATGAGAGCTACAGAGCTTGCCTGGATTGCGGTGCTCGGCGACGTTTCGATCTAACCAGTTGGCGGATGAGTGGTCCCTTCTTCTTCCAGACTACTTTCGCTGCAGAGCCAATGGAGCGAGCCTCAACCGCAAAGAAGAACAGATCAAGAAGAGCAGTAAGGAACGAACAGATCTTGCGACTAATAGCCTGAACAATGGATTTGTTTCAAAAAGGGAACCAGATCATGCGACGTAGAGTATTGCTAAAGAGAAGATCACGGCGCCGAAGAATGAGAGAGCGAATGGCCGTTGCTAGACAAAGGCTCTACGCAGCTTCTCTTAGTACTTACAACCCCTGTCTAATCAGCGCCGGCTTAACCGATCCTTTTTGGGGCTAACAACGCCGCATCGCATCAACAACTAACTGAGGTATCGCGCGGCTGCGCGCGACGACAAAGATGGAACTGACAAGTTCTGAAAGTACGAGTGTGTTCGATAGCCTGCGTCGGCGAATGAAGATGCCGGTGATAGAGACCTTCGTAGAGACGCCCGAAGCCTCGAATTATTGGAGCGAACCAATGATCCAAGCCTTAAGAACACATTGGCCAGAATATTTGATGGAAGCGACGGAGTTAGGAAGCTTCATGATCGCAGCGTGCTCGTTTACTGTCCTGCTCTATCATCCGAGTTCACGACTCGCTCAGTCCATCACCGCGGAATCATTGAGACGAATGCTAATGGGTGTCGCGATGGGCTTGACCGCAATCGCTATTATCTTTTCACCACTCGGTAAACGCTCTGGAGCTCACTTTAATCCCGCCGTAACGCTGACTTTCCTGAGACTTGGAAAAGTTGAACCCTGGGATGCAGCCTTCTACACACTGTTTCAAATCATTGGCAGCATTGCTGGCGTTCTGGTTGCTTACCTGCTCTTAGGCGGCTTAGTCGCCGATCGGTCGGTGAAGTTTGCCGCCGCAGTTCCTGGCCCAACTGGTCCTTTGCCAGCCTTCTTTGCAGAGCTAGCGATCACTTTCATTCTTATGACAGTGATTTTGATGGTCTCCAACACAAAGAGGTTGAGTCGTTGGACCGGCGTTTTTGCAGGGGTCCTCGTTGCTACTTACATCACTATTGAATCACCAATCTCAGGCATGAGCATGAATCCCGCGCGCAGCTTTGGATCTGCGGCGGTGGGGAATATCTGGGCGTCGCTCTGGATTTATTTCATAGCGCCGCCCTTGGGGATGCTGGCGGCGGCAGAACTCTATCAACGCACGAAGGCGGATCGCGCGATCTCCTGCGCGAAGCTGCATCACCACAACAACCAACGTTGCATCTTTCGTTGCAACTTCGAACGCTAACGCTAACCACGGTTAGCCATAGAAGCGCGGAGACAGCGCAGCATGAAAAGACAATGCGAAACAGAACCAAACGAAAAGGCTATGGTCGCCATTTCTCCGGTTACCTGCCGTCTCCGAGCTTCTGTGGCTAACTTCATACATCTTTGAGAAGGAGAAATCTGAGTCATGAAATATCGAAGTCTTTTGATTGGACTGGCCCTGCTAACAGTTAGCTCGGCGGCATATTTAAGTCCGACCCTAGCCAAACGTAACGCTGCTGCAACCAAGTTCACGATTCGAGTGGAGAACATTTCCGATCCTGCAGGCACGACTGCATCGAACGGCGACAAGTTTCCGTTCGCGCTTTCGCCGGGCTTGTTCGTGCTAAGCACGAGGAACGCGCCGCTGTTCAGCGAGGGAAAACCAGCGCGCGCCAATGGTCTTGAAATGCAGGCCGAAGATGGCGATCCGTCAGGATTGGTGAAATCGCTTGAAGCCATGCATCACGCGTCGACTCTTCACGGAGTATTCAATACGCCGGTCGGCGCAATGACAGCGGGACCAATTAAACCAGGTGACAGTTACGAGTACAGCTTCACCGCAATGCCGGGAATGAAGCTTTTCAGCACGATGATGTTTGGCCAGTCGAATGATTGGTTTTACTCGCCTGATGCAAACGGCATCGCGTTGTTCGATTCCAAGCGCAACCCTGTCAGCGGCGACATCACTGACAAGTTTGTTTTGTGGAACGCGGGCACGGAAGTCGATGAAGAGATCGGCATCGGTCCGAATCAGGGACCCCGACAGAAAGGCCCTAACACTGGTGAGGACGAGCATGGTGTCGTGAGTCGCGTGAAGGATGCTCGCTGGGCGAATAACGCGCAGTTCTTCCGCGTGACGATTACGCCAGAAGCCGGCATGTAGTTCGATGCAGCGCGGCCATTCGCTAGCTGTCTGATGCAATCTTTGTTGGTTGAAACGCCAGCACAATGCTCGCGCTCTGTTGACAACCTATGAAGGCTCAAAGCCTGGGGAGAAGAGAATGAAAACCAATCTGAAAATCGCAAGCTTGGCGTTGATGATCTTGAGCGCAACGCTGTCAGCCAACGCGCAAACAGTCGAGAAGAAGTCGCTGACGATTGACGGAGCTAAAAAAGTAATTGCCGGGGCTGTTGCTTACGCAAAGAAAACCAACGCACCCGGCGGGGTAATTGCCGTAGTCGACGAGGGGGGCAATCTAATGGCGCTCGAACGGCTGGACGGAACCTTCGCCGCAGGCGCGAATATTTCGATCGGCAAAGCGCGTACTGCGGTGCTTTTCAAACGCCCGACCAAAACATTCGAAGACATCATCAAGAATGGCCGCACGGCGATGGTCGCCTTACCTGATGCTTATTTCACGCCACTCCAGGGTGGAGTACCGATCATGATCGATGGACAGATAGTCGGCGGTGTAGGCGTCAGCGGCGCCTCTAGCGCGCAACAGGATGAAGAGTTGGCAATAGCTGGAGCGAGCGTTTTTTCGGCCGGCATGAAAACGAATGAGACGATGCCTGCTAATAAACCGGCGCTGTTCTTCGACGCGAGTCAGGTAAATGCCTCTTTCTCGAAAGGCGCGGTGCTGCTCGATGGAACCGATCGGAATTACATGGTCCACACGAGCCGTCGCGACAAACCTGGCCAGGCGGAGATTCACACACTGGATACCGACATCATTTACGTGATGGAGGGAACGGCAATGTTTGTTACGGGCGGCGCGGCTGTCGATGCGAAGGAGGTTGCACCGGATGAAATTCGCGGCTCGCGTATCGATGGCGGTGATGCGCATCAATTGAAGAAGGGTGACGTGATCGTTGTTCCGAACAATACGCCGCACTGGTTTAAAGAAGTGAGTGGAGAGTTCCTGTATTACACGATCAAGGTTCGTTGAGCACAGCGCGCTAATCTCGCTCGGAGGGAATTGTTATGAAAAAGATTCAAGCATTCACATTCGCGTTACTACTGCCACTAACCACAGCTTTCGCGGGGCAGGCTCAATTGCCAACGAAGCAAGTGCTGACGCTGGATGTCGCGAAGAAAATAGCCGCAGCCGCGGAAGCCGAAGCAAAAAAGCGCGGCGCGACCGTAGTCATCGCGGTCGTTGATGACGGAGGTTATCTGCTTGTGCTGGAGCGACTCGATGATACGCAGGTAGCGAGCGTCGATGTCGGCGTCGCCAAAGCGCGAACCGCGGCAATCTTTCGCCGGCCGAGCAAGGTGTTCGAGGACCAGGTGAAAAATGGACGCGTGTCGGCGCTCGCGCTGCCCGGCGCAGTCGCGCTGCAAGGTGGTGTACCTATCGTCATTGACGGCAAAGTAATCGGCGCTGTTGGTGTTAGCGGAAATTCACCACAGGAAGATGAAGACATCGCCAAAGTCGGTGCTGATTACGCGGTCGAGGCAATTAAAGGAGGGAAGCAATGAGCGCACGAAAGTTGATCAGCATGTTGAGTGTCGCATTTTTCATCGTCATCGCGGCGATCCTCTGTTTCGCTTTCACCGCGAATGCGCGTAATGCGATACAGCCTGCGAAGACTTCGGCAAACGTTCCCGCAGGGCCTCCCGCCGCGACGATTGATCTCGGCTCTTCGAATGGCGTGACTGAAGTGAAGGGCGAGTGGCGCTACAGCGATACGAAGATAGTCGAAGTAGACTTCACCGGCCCGGGTGCAGACAAGCAACCGACGGGAGCGCCGGTTAAAACTTATGACTACACGCCGCATGCAGGTGGCGTAGATTTCGATGATTCGAACTGGGAAGTGATTGCACCAACGACTTTGGATCAGCGACGTGGGAATGGCCGGCTTGGGTTCAATTGGTATCGTATCAAGCTGACTATTCCCGAACATATAGGCGACTTTGATCCAACGGGGACGACCGTGGTGTTCGAGACCTCGTTGGATGATTACGCAGAGATTTGGGTTGATGGCGAGTTGTCACGCGCGCTCGGGCAATCAGGTGGGTCCGTGATCGCCGGATGGAATGCGCGTAATCAGTTGGTCGTGGGTCGAAATGTAAAACCAGGCCAGCAGATTCAACTCGCCATCTTCGGGATCAACGGGCCGCTGTCGAATCCACCGACGAATTTTATCTACCTTCGTTACGCGAAGCTTTCGTTCTACAAGACTGAACCGGGTCCAGTCGCGTTGACGCCCAGCGAAGTTAATGTCGAGGTGATACGCGATGATCCAGCGATGAACGAAATCGTTGGTCCAAATCCAAAAGTCTTTAAACTCGCGGAAGGGTTCAAATTCACGGAAGGTCCAATTTGGGTGAATAAGGATAGCGGGTTTCTGCTGTTCAGCGATCCGAACGCCAACACCATTTACAAGTACGTGCCAAACGGAAACGAGGAAGGCAAACTGGAAGTCTTTCGCACGCCAAGTGGTTACTCTGCTGCTGACATTGCTGAATACGGCCAGCCCGGGTCGAATGGATTGACGCTCGATCCGCAAGGACGTCTGACGATCAATCAACATGGCAATCATCGAGTAGTTCGCGATGAAAGGGACGGAACGCAGACCGTTTTGGCGGATAGCTACGAAGGCAAGCGTCTGAACAGCCCGAACGATTTGGTCTATCGATCGGACGGCACGCTCTTCTTTACCGATCCGCCGTTTGGCTTTCCGAAGTTCTTTAACGATCCCCGCAAGCAGCTTCCGTTCAACGGTGTCTATTCAATCTACAAAGGCAAGTTGCAACTCATCAGCAAAGATTTCACCGGACCGAACGGAATCGCGTTTTCGCCGGATGAGAAGTACTTGTACGTCGGAAACTGGCCGCGTTCGATCACAGGTCAGGACCTGCGCAAAGAAGATGAAGGTGTCAGCGAAATCGGCGACAAGCACAAAGCGATCATGCGTTATGAAGTGCAACCCGATGGATCTCTCAAGAACGGCAAGCTTTTCTTTGATTTCACGAGCGCGCCAGGCGAAGACGGTCTCGACGGTATCAAGGTCGATCAAAAAGGAAATCTTTACGTCTCAGCTCCCGGGGGTCTTTGGGTGATCTCGTCTGCGGGCAAGCACCTCGGTACGATCATCACACCGAAGCATGCGCATAACTTCGCCTGGGGCGATGAAGACGGCAAGACACTATACCTTTGCGCGCGCAGCGGGTTGTATCGCATTCGTCTGAACATTGCAGGCGTTCGTCCATAACCCGCAACAGTCAAAGCTTTTCTTGAGAAGGAGTAAGGAATGCTTATCAGAATCGTTGAATGGACTTTTGCGTTGCTTGCTCTTGTCCAGCCGATTTTACTTTGAAGTTGAGCCATGAGTTATGGACGTCGATCGAATCTATGACTACCTACACTCAATGAGCTTTCGGCAAGCGGTGTGGCTCTTTCCAGTCGCCTATGTCTTGCACGTGTCGGAAGAGTTGCCGCAGTTCACGAATTGGGCAAGACACTATGCGGCGTCGAATTTCACCATGCAGACCTATCTGGCGATTCACCTGACCGGTATCGCCGTAGCATTCTTAGCGCCGGTCGTGATTTGGTTCTTCCCAAATCGAATTGTGAGCTTCGTCTTTTTCACATTCGTTTTCACGCCGGCTGTCTGCTTCAACGTTGTGTTCCATGTCGGAGCGACCGCCGTGTTTGGAGCTTATTGTCCGGGATTGATAACTGCGCTGATGCTATATCCGCCGCTCTTCTACGCTGTTAGCCGCCGAGCTTTCAGCGAAGGTTTACTTTCAAACAAGGCGGCCCTGATTTCGTTATTCGTTGCAGGCTTGTTTCACGCAGCGGACGTATCACGCAACGTTTTCCAATTGTGGTGAGCCAGCGCTTTGTAAGGTAAGTCAGTTAGACTCGACTAGTTAATTAGCTGAGATCGGCTAGAAATAATTCGTGCTTGGTTACAGCTTGGGGAGGATCGCCCAAGACAGGACACGAGACTAATTCCGCGGCGGGCACTCTATTCCCGAGTGTCCCGCACGCACATGTAATTGGAGCAAACATGATTATCGAAATGGAAGTTGCTGGAAATCGACGAGCACTACCCGTTCAGCAGGTCGGCGAGTTTCTGCTTCGTTACGGGCTCGTTCTAATCCTTGGTTGGATTGGAGCAATGAAGTTTACTAACTACGAGGCGCAAGGTATTCAGGCGCTGGTTGCCACCAGTCCGTTAATGAGCTGGATGTATAAGGTTTTTAGCCTACAAGCTGCTTCTAACATCATTGGAATTGCTGAGATCACGGCAGCCGTGTTGATTGCGATTCGGCCTCTCTCCGCAAGACTCTCTGCGATTGGAAGCCTGCTTGCTGTATTCACATTCCTGGCCACATTAACTTTTCTATTCTCTTTGCCAGGTTGGGAAAAGAGTCTGGGCGGCTTTCCCGCGCTTTCCGGTTCGGGAGGCTTTCTCCTGAAAGACGTTGTTCTACTAGGCGCATCGATTTTTACACTTGGTGAATCACTTGCGGCCGCAAAACGCTAGTTGCATTACATCTACGTCATGGCCCACCCGACCTGCGCATTACACGCTCAGGGGTCACAGTTAAGTAACACCGAGCCAAAAGTTCCTGATGAAAGCGAGAGGGCGGGATGATCAAACATAGACGAATTGTCATTGGGGTTGTCTCCCGCTACACCGTGCTAGCTAAGTGAAAACTCAATGAGTATCTCAGCCACATCGATATCCGGGGTTCCAGCGAGTAGCAACGTCAGACCTTTATCCCTGACCGCTGCATACTACGCTTCATTCCTGGCTCTGGGCCTGACAGTCGGTTCACTCGGCCCCACACTTCCCAGCCTGGCGAACCAAACGCATGTTGGCTTGAGCGCGATCAGTTACCTATTCACAGCCCGGTCGATGGGTTATGTGCTCGGCTCCGTCAAGGGAGGGCACCTGTTCGATCGCAGATCCGGTAATCCGGTAATGGCCGTTATGGTCGGCCTCATGGCCATCATGATGGCCATGGTTCCACTAGTGCCTTATCTCTGGCTGTTGCTAGTTGTGATGATCATTCTCGGCGCCGCTGAGTCTGCGCTTGATGTGGGTGGTAATACGCTTTTGACGTGGGTGCATGGGAAACGAGTCGCGCCATTTATGAACGCGATGCATTCATTTTTCGGCGTAGGCGCATTAATAGCTCCAATTGTTGTGGCCCAGACAGAGGCTTTCAAGAGACCGATGACACACAGTTATTTCGTGTTGGCTCTGCTTATTTTGCCGGTTGCTATTTACACACTCCGACTCGCAAGTCCGGTTCCTGTTGCCGCCGTAAAGCATGAGATGTCGCCACTTGCGAACACCCGCCTGGCATTTCTAATCGCTTTTTTTCTTTTTCTCTACGTTGGAGCGGAGGTAGGTTTCGCTGGTTGGATATTCACATACGCCACTGAACTCAAGCTTAGTGTGGCGAGCACAGCCGCATATTTGACCTCGTTGTTCTGGGGCTCACTTACTCTTGGTCGAGTGGTGACGATTCCGATAGCAGTCCGTTTCAGCCTCCGATCAATACTGTTGGTTAGCCTTGGCGGATGTCTTCTTAGTTTGGGATTGATTCTCGTCAGTCCGGAATCATTTGCGGCAGTCTTGATCGGCACGATTTGCCTGGGCCTTTCAATGGCTTCGATTTTCCCGACTATGCTTTCACTCGCGAGTCGCCGAGTGAAAATGACTGGTCAGCTAACAGGCTGGTTTATCGTCGCTTCAAGCGCCGGCGCAATGCTGATTCCACTAGTGATTGGACAGGCTTTCGCATCAATAGGTCCGCGCGTAGTTGTCATCGTTACAATGATCACATTATTAGCCGCGGTTGGTGTATTGGCTTTCGTGATTCGCAATTCTGAGCATATCAGTTCAGAGGGAAGAAAGATTAAGTAATGAACAAACAAGAGCGTAAACGCATCGTCGTTCTTGGCGGAGGGTTCGGTGGTATTTATATCGCACTGCATCTGGAGAAGGCGCTAAAGCGACGGAGAGATTTTGAGATTCTGCTAATTAACAAAGAGAACTACTTTGTGTTTCAGCCAATGTTAGCGGAGGTGGTTTCCGGCAGCGTCGGAATCCTCGATACGGTTAGCCCTATCCGGCGGATGTTGCCACTCACTGATCTCCATGTGCGCGATATTGAGTCGATCGACACGCGGAATCAGACTATCACCACCACACCCGGATTCCGCCAGCAACCGAATGTAATCCATTACGACCACCTCGTATTCGCATTGGGAAACGTTACGGATTTTCGTGGCCTGCGCGGACTCCCTGAACATGCAATTCCTTTTAAGAATCTTGGTGATGCTCTCTACATTCGAAATCATGTGATCCATGCTCTGGAAGAAGCCGCTATCGAGCACCGAGATGAAAGCCTGCGTCGTCAACTTCTAACCTTTGTCGTAGCTGGTGGCGGATTTTCAGGAGTAGAAGTAGTTGCCGAGATCAATGACTTCGTTCGAGGAGTGATCCGAAACTATCCTCAGATCGATGCGAAAGACGTGCGCGTCGTGTTGCTGCATGCACTGGATCGTATTCTGCCCGAGTTGGACGAGAAACTGGCGCTTTATGCTCAGAAGATTCTGGCCCGGCGCGGCGTGGAGATTTGCCTCAACACGAAGCTGGAAGCTGCGACTGGAGAGGAAGCGATCCTTGCCGATGGCACACGTATCTCTACCAAAACCCTAATCTCTACAGTGCCATCATCACCAAATCCTTTGATCGATACTCTGGACTTACCAAAGGAACGTGGGCGACTCAAAGTCGATTCCACGCTGCTGGTCGCCGGAACTGACAACATCTGGGCACTTGGCGATTGCGCTATGGTTCCCACGATTGATGGAGGCATATGTCCGCCTACAGCGCAGTTCGCTATTCGTCAGGCAAAGACAGCCGCGAACAACATCGTCGTGGCAATCCGCGGTGGTGAACCAACACGTTTTCAATTTAAGGAGCTGGGCAGACTCGGTGTGCTCGGTCATAGATCAGCAGTAGCGCAGGTCTTTGGCGTTAATGTGTCGGGATTTCTCGCCTGGTTTCTGTGGCGTACGATTTACCTGATGAAGTTGCCAGGTTGGGGCCGGCGCATGAAGGTTGCTGCGTCGTGGACATTCGACCTCTTCCTGCCACCCGAGTTGGTCCAACTAAAACTGACCAATTCCATGGGCGTCGCGCACGAGCACTTCGAGCCAGGGCAGGAGATCTTCCGTCAGGGAGACTTGGGTGATCGCATCTACATCATTTCGCGCGGTAAAGCCGAGGTTGTGCGCAACGATGGCGATCAGGAGTTTTCACTCGCACTGCTTGGTCCTGGAGAGTATTTCGGAGAAATGGCGTTGCTCAATCAGACCACGCGTAACGCCACGGTCCGCTGCTTGGAATCGCTTGATGTTCTGAGTATTCACAAGCGAGAGTTTAATGTTCTTGCCGCGAACCTACCGGCAATGCGGGACAGTTTTGAGCAAGTTATGAAGCAGCGACGGTTAGCGACTGAGTCAGTGATTGCAGAAGCAGCCCGCTAAAATCTGGACACTCTGCGCACTTACGATTTTACCGAACGGAAATACACGAGGCGGTAGTGTGTTGGACTTGCGAAGTTCGCCAATTCTGTGGGCTTTGGCTTAGGAACTGTGCCCGCGAAGATAGCCGTTTCCTTATGGTCCGCTACGTTGAGCGTTCCCCCAAGTAACACCATGAGGCACGTTAGGAATTTTCAATCGAAACGGGCTTCTCTATTGCGCAGTTGCCACGAATCCGCGACATGATTTTGTCCACTAACGGTTCGACTATCGGCTCGGGATACTTAAACGAACCGCTCTCGGTTACTATCCTCAAGGTTTTGCGCGTCGAGTCGTAAAGCACCTGGCAGGTATGACAATGGTCGAGGTGTGATTCGAGCTGCTGGCGAAACTCCTCTGCTACCTCATGATCAAGCAGGCGGCCTAATTCAGTAATGAACTCATCGCAGCTGATCACGTTACTCCCTTGCGCCGCCTATATTTCGCGGGCAGCTTCATGATCTCTTTCTTTATCAAGCGTCGCATTTCCTATCGTCATGCGCAGATTGCTCCCTCTGAAGTGCCTCTTGTGTTGGACGCGACGAGCTGACAGAAAGATTCACTCTTTAAGAGGAAATATGTAGTCAACAACCAACATTTTCTGCATCCCCAGCCGCCAATTTTCGTCTAACAAAGTAGCCATCATTTGGACGAGCCAGCAGTAGCAGTCGAACTACAGTTACAACCCAAGGAATTTAAAAAGATGTGGGCCGAACGGACGAGTTCTAAAGAGGAGCGACAGCTAGATCCTTCGATGTGGCTGGAAAACCACGGCGACTATCTTTTTCGTTACGCAATGTTCCGTTTACGCGATACCGAGGCCGCTGAGGATGCAATCCAGCAAACGCTGCTGGCCGCATTCCAGGCACGCATTCGATACGAAAGCCGAAGCTCGGAGCGAACGTGGCTTGTTGGAATACTGAAACACAAGGTCATAGATCATTTTCGTAAGCTTAGCAGAGAGCGAGATATTCCTGTCCCTGACTCTACTCCGCCTGAGGAATACGACCCGTTTGAAAAATCCGGGCAGTGGACAGGTCACTGGCGCGCGGACCTGGCACCGACCGAATGGCACCTCGACGCCTCCAAGATTCTGGAAAGCAAAGAATTCTGGGAAGTCCTGGACCGCTGTCTATCCAAACTCCCCAAACGAACCGCGATGGCTTTCACTTTGAGAGAGGTGGACGGCCTGAGTTCTGAAGAAATATGTGACATCTTGAATCTTTCTCCGAACAACCTCTGGGTGATGCTCCACCGGGCTCGGCAGAAGCTGAGGAGTTCTTTAGAGGCCGAGTGGTTTAGTAACGAACCACGCAGCTTCCAGAGACGACCCAGCAATCCTGCAAAAGCAACCCGCTTGATACGGTTCCCAAGGCTTCATCGAGGCCTCAGATTCGTCGGGCTCGCCGCTTCAAGATCGGTGTAAGTATTCAGCCCCTCTTACGACTAATGGGCTAGGTTGATTCATTACCTGTGAGAGGTCCAACCTTTCCAACAATTTGAATTATTGAGACGCCATTGAATCCGCGGCCGGAGGCCTGTCTTACACACGCTGGGGAACATTCTTAGCCAAAATCTTGGGAGACGTGCGATGTCAAACCATTACGACGTGATCATCATGGGCACTGGGGCGGGCGGCGGAACGCTGGCCTACAAACTAGCTCCTTCCGGTAAACGCATTCTGCTGCTTGAGCGGGGCGATTATGTGCCGCGAGAGAAAGACAACTGGAGTACACGGGCAGTCAATCTTGACGGCAAATACAATACGAAAGAAACCTGGCTAGACATGGGCGGCGGCGCACTGCATCCGCACACGAACTACTATGTCGGCGGAAATACCAAATTTTATGGCGCGGCGTTGTTCCGACTGCGAAAAGAAGACTTTGGCGAAATTCGCCACTATGGTGGTATCTCACCGGCCTGGCCAATCAGTTACGACGAGCTGGAACCTTACTATACCCAGGCCGAACATCTATATCAGGTACATGGCAACCGCGGTGAAGATCCAACGGAGCCGTACGCCAGCGCTCCTTATAAGTATCCCGCCGTTAGCCATGAGCAGCGCATTCAGCACCTATCGGACGATCTTGAGCGCGCAGGATTGAAGCCATTTCACGTACCGCTCGGCATCAGGATTGACGAAAAGAATCCTCGTACCAGTGCCTGCATTCGCTGCAACACTTGCGACGGACATCCCTGTCTCATCAACGCGAAGTCTGATGCACAGACGATCTGTGTAGATCCGGCGTTAGAACACGACAATGTTTCACTATTGACGAACGCTCAAGTGATGCGTTTGGAAACGAACGGCAACGCCCGGGAAGTCAGCAAAGTAATTGTTAACCGAAACGGCGTAACCGAAGAGTATTCAGGCGATGTTGTCGTTGTTTCCTGCGGCGCGGTTAACTCTGCCGCCTTGCTGCTGCGCTCAGCAAGCGACAAGCACCCAGATGGACTTGCCAACGGCTCAGACGTGGTGGGCCGTCATTACATGGGTCACATCAACTCGGTGTTAATGGCGCTTTCAAAGTGCCCCAATCCAACCGTCTTCCAAAAGACATTGGCGATTAACGATTTCTATCTTGGCTCGAAAGATTGGGATTACCCCATGGGCCACATCTCTTTCGTGGGCAAACTGGACGCCGACACCTTGAAGGCAGGAGCACCTGCAATTGCGCCAGGTTGGACACTCGATCTGATGGCCAAACACTCGCTTGATTTCTGGTTGACCTCCGAAGATCTCCCGGACCCGAATAATCGCGTCAGGTTGAATGCCGACGGTCAGATCATGCTCAGCTATAAGCTGAACAACGTGGAGGGTCATGATCGTTTGAAGGCCAGTCTTCAGAAAGCGATGAAGCAGACCAACTGTGATGTGCACGGACACGAATGCCATCAGGGTTTGTTTGCGCGGAATCTCTACCTCGGTCAGCAATTGCCACTGGCCGCTGTGGCCCACCAGAACGGCACAATCCGATTTGGGAACGACCCTAAGACTTCAGCGCTTGATCGCAATTGCAAAGCCCACGAACTAGATAACCTGTACGTCGTCGATGCGAGTTTCTTCCCATCGAGTGGCGCGGTGAATCCGGCTCTAACAATCATGGCGAACGCATTGCGAGTGGGTGACCATTTGTTGGAGCGGCTCGGCTGAAAATGAACTAGGCGTGATCGGAGTAAATCAAAATGAGAAATGACAAGTGGAAAATCAGAGTCTTGCAGGCGCAACTCCTTAGCCAAAACATTCTCCATTTTCCATTTCAACTCTCTCATCTGTCATTCGTTTTCTTACTTGCGCTCAGTCTCCTTGGATCACCGGCTGTAGCGAGCCACCTGCCAACGGACGCGCGTGCATTTAACAGCTCGCGCGTCTCCTTCCTCTCGCTTCATGGCGTTCCACAGTCAACGCCGCTATCGCGCATCTTTTTGCAGGACTCGAATGGGCGCCGGCCGGTGTTTGGTGGCACCGAGAAGTTTCAAACCGATCCATACTGGCGTGATTTGGTGCCCTTTCACGAGTACTTTCACGGTGACAATGGGCCGGGGATTGGCGCCAGCCATCAGACCGGATGGACGGGATTGGTCGCGAAGCTCCTGCAACAGAGCGGCGAATAAGTCAAAGTGAAAGGAACTGCCAGGCCGTAACGACAAATATCCATTTGGCAGTCCAAATGACCAGGATCGTAGAGCCCATGAAAACTATTTCAAAAAAGGAAAGCAGGCCGAAAGAATCTACTCGCAGCGAATCCAGCGATTGTCTGAACCGGTGGGCAGTCATTCTTGCTGGTGGCGATGGAACTCGTTTGCGTTCCTTTACTCGCACGATTACCGGCGACGAAAGACCTAAGCAATTCTGTCCGATAGTTTACGGCAGAACTTTGCTGGACCAGACACGTGACCGAGTAGCGACTTCGGTTTCCGAGGACCAAACTTTGTTGGTGTTAACTGAGTCGCATGAGCCTTATTACAAACAGCTCACGACCAACCTGTCCCGCGATCTTCTGCTTATCCAACCAGAGAATAAGGGAACGGCGGCGGCGATCATTTATGCCTTGATGCGTATTGCGTGGAAATCGCCTGGAGCGACAGTAGCCATATTCCCATCCGATCATTATTTTTCAGACGACGCGACATTCATGTCTCACGTCGAGTCGGCCTTTGATGCGTCGCTAACCACGCCGGCGATCGTTACGCTGTTGGGCATCACACCTGAAAATCCTGAAGTTGAATATGGATGGATCGAACCGCAAACATCAATTCTTGAGAAATTGCCACGTGCTATATCACGAGTGCGGCGCTTCTGGGAGAAACCGTCGGCCAATCTCGCAAGTCGTCTCATGAAACAAGGTTGTCTCTGGAACAGTTTTGTGATGGTGGGCCGGGTCGACGCGTTCCTAAGGATGGCGCGGCGGACGCTACCGGAACTTTGTGATTTCTTCGCAGCTATAGTTCCGTCGTTTGAGACGCCAGCCGAATCAAGTCAGCTTCGCGAACTCTACTCGTGGATTCCCTCGACAAACTTCTCGCAGGAAGTGCTGGCGATGCGGCCTGATGATCTTGCGGTGATGAGAGTTGAAAAGGTCGGTTGGAGCGATCTCGGCGAACCATCAAGAGTGTTAACGACGCTTGCCCGGCTCGGAGTTGAAGCGCAATTGGCTGCCTCCGCATAGACTTTTGCCGGGCTATTTATTCCACAGACCGCAAGTCTGTGTCACAAGAGAGGACCCATGAAAGCGATCGCAGTAAAACCCGGTGTGCCAAACACAGTCCACTTAACTGAGTTGCCCGCGCCTTCCATATCGGACATTCCAAATGGTCGCGGCGTGCTGGTTCGAGTACTACGCGTTGGAGTCGACGGTACCGACAAAGAGATTAACGCGGCTGAGTATGGTCAAGCTCCGCCGGGCTACGATTTCTTAATCGTCGGCCACGAGAGTTTTGGTCAGGTTGAAGCTGTTGGTTCGAATGTCACCGAAGTAAAAGCCGGCGATTATGTAGTCGCGACTGTACGCCGCCCAGGTTCAAGTATCTATGACCTGATTGGTACGAATGACATGACAACCGACGATACCTATTTTGAGCGCGGTATTAATCTACGACATGGCTACATGAGTGAATACTACGTTGATGACGCCGAGTTCATCGTCCGTGTTCCGCAGGGACTGAAACAGGTTGGGGTGTTGCTTGAACCGACAACCGTAGTCGAAAAGGGCGTTGCACAGGCTTATGAAATTCAGCGACGTTTGCGAGTTTGGCGACCTCATCGCGCTGCGGTGATGGGCGCAGGAACAATTGGGTTGTTGGCGACCCTGGTGCTGCGTCTGCGTGGTTTGCAGGTCACCACTTTCGGCAGGACTCCAAAGCCTTATCTCAATTCCGATCTAATCGAAGCGATCGGGGCAACTTACCAGTCAACCGAGGAGCTATCAATTCTAGACGGCGCAAAGAAGTATGGACCATTCGACATCATTTTCGAAGCTACCGGCTTTTCGCCCGTGGTATTTGACAGCATGCAAGCGCTTGGCAAGAACGGCGTGCTGGTGCTTTCAAGCGTTACGGGTGGCGAACGAAAAATAGAAGTGCCCGCTGACAAGATCAATCTGGAATTCGTGTTGGGTAACAAAGTCATGGTCGGCACGGTCAACGCCAATCGAGAATACTTTGAGATGGGTGTCAAAGACATGGCGCAGGCAGAATCCGAATATCCCGGTTGGTTATCGCGTCTGTTAACTCATCCGGTGCGAGGACTTGAGAACTACCAGGAGCTTTTCTCAAAGCTAACAAACCCAAACGGCGCGATCAAAGTCTTTTGCGAACTAGCGGAGCTTTAATTCACCAGGAGCGCATCAGGCGTCTCGCCACGCAGCCGCGGAAGCTCGTAGTTTAGCCTGGAGCTTGTTGCGGGCGAGCGGCGTGAGTTCGTACGAAGGAGAAAGCATGACCCAAATTACTCATGAAACACTGCAAGACCTCCAGGCGTCCACGTCACGCGAATGGCTTGAGACGAACGGCCTCGGCGGCTTTTCGTCGTCAACGATTATTGGACTAAACACGAGGCGATACCACGGTCTGCTTACTGCGGCAACGAAGCCTCCCGTGGGTCGTATTGTGATGCTTTCCAAATTAGAGGAGACGCTGGTCATTGATGGCCGTCGCTACGAGCTGTCTGCTAATCAGTAT
This sequence comes from Pyrinomonadaceae bacterium, assembly GCA_036522415.1. GTDB lineage: Bacteria > Acidobacteriota > Blastocatellia > Pyrinomonadales > Pyrinomonadaceae > PSRF01. The sequence continues at coordinate 31,030 of DATDFV010000194.1, forward strand.
CACGGTGTGGTCCATCCACAGGGCTTTAACTATCAGACTGGATTTCGCCTTGACCCCTTTCCTGTTTTCACATACGACGTCGAGGGTTTGGTTCTACAAAAATCTGTGTTCATGGTGCAGCTGCAGAACACGACGGTCATTTATTATGAATTGAAACCCAAAAATAAAGGGTTCGATTCGATCAGATTGGAGGTCCGACCGTTAATCGCATTTCGTGATTACCACAGCACAACGCACGAGAATGGCGTGCTTAATTCTCATGTCGATAAGGAAGAAGGATTAACGAGCGTCAAGCCTTACAGCGACCTGCCATCACTTCATTTTGCACATGACATCTGCGAGGTCGATACCGACGGTTTCTGGTATCGCAATTTCCAATACGAGGTAGAGCAGGAACGCGGCCTGGATTTCGCCGAGGATCTTTTTAGCCCCTTTTCACTTTCCTTTGATCTGAAGGCTCAAGCCAAAAGTCGGATCATTGCTTCCACCGAGCGTCAAAAGGTCGGGAGCGCCGATCGGTATCGCAAAGCAGAAATCAGTCGTTGTAAAGCAATTTCTTCTCGAGTTACAAAGGCAAATGAGTTAGTTCGCAAGCTCACACTTGCAGCCGATCAGTTTATCGTTGCCCGCGAGCGTTGCAAGACCGTCATTGCAGGTTATCACTGGTTTAGTGATTGGGGTCGCGACACAATGATTGCGCTTCCCGGATTGACCCTAACCACGGGCCGTGCAGAGATTGCCCAAAGCATCCTGGCGGAGTTTGCTAATCATGTCGATCAAGGAATGTTGCCAAATCGTTTTCCCGATGCCGGCGAGACTCCTGAGTACAACACCGTCGATGCCACGCTCTGGTTTTTTGAGGCTGTACGAGCGCTGCTCCAATACACCGAAGACTATGAATTCGTTCGCGAGAATCTCTACGCAGTCCTAAAAGACATTATCGACTGGCACGTAAAGGGCACTCGCTACAATATCCATGTCGACACGGACGGACTTCTCTTTTCAGGCGAACCAGGTGTTCAGCTTACCTGGATGGATGCGAAAATTGGTGACTGGGTAGTTACGCCTCGCTACGGAAAACCTGTTGAGATTCAGGCGCTCTGGTACAACGCCCTGCGTGTCATGGAGCACCTCGCAGATAAATACAAGGACACGAAAGCCAAGAAGAACTATGCCGCCATGGCAGATCGCGCGCGCGATAGTTTCAACGCGCTATTTTGGAACGAAGCCGCAGGCTGTCTTTATGACGTGGTAAATGGCGATGCGCGCGATGCTTCGATCAGACCAAATCAGATTTTCGCGATCAGCTTGAAGAACTCAATGGTGTCGCAAGAACAGGCCAAGAAGATTCTTGAGGTGGTGGAACGCGAACTGCTGACACCGCGGGGTCTGCGAACGTTATCGCCAGGTGACTCTCAATATCGAGGTCGTTACGAAGGCAATCCTTTGAGCCGCGATAGTGTTTATCATCAGGGAACCGTCTGGCCATGGTTGATGGGTCCATACATTACGGCGTACGTGAAGACTTTTAGTGCGGAAGCCGGACGCACGGCCACCGCCGAATGGCTCAAGAACTTCGAGGAACATCTTGACGAAGCCTGCCTGGGCCAGGTTTCAGAAATTTTTGACGGCGATGCGCCACACAAACCTCGCGGCTGTATTGCCCAAGCCTGGAGCGTTGCCGAACTTCTGCGTGCAGCCGTCGAGGACGTTTATGCAACCGAACCGTCAGCTCGTGCGGCTAAGGCCACCCATTAGAGAGAGTCTATGAGATTTGCAGCAACCGTCCTTCAATTAATCGCATTGTGCGCCGTTTCGTCGTTGTTTACTTCGCAAACCGTCACAGTGCCGGCCCGCACATCACCTGTTGCTGTCGGGGAGATAGCTCCGGACTTCACGCTCGCTGATCATAAAGGTCAGAAGGTCACCTTGTCAGAAGCTCGTACTAAGAGCCCCGTCGTGCTCGTGTTTTACCGTGGTTACTGGTGACCGTTTTGCGCGCGGCAGTTGGCCGCATTGCGCAGTCTGCTGAAGGAAGGTGAGAACGTGAAGCTCTATGCGATAAGTATTGATCCTCCGGATGTAAGTAAAAAGTTTGCAGAGAAGATTGCGGCGGATGGGAAAGGACAACTCAACTTCCCGCTACTCTCTGATCCAGAGCATAAAATCATAGACCTGTATGGTCTGCTTGATCCCTCCTACAAGGGACAGGACGTTTACGGCATTCCGCATCCTGCTGTGTATGTAATAGATAAAAGCGGCCGCGTCTCCTGGGCCAAAATCGAATCCAATTACCGTGAGCGTCCCGTAAATAGTGAGATCCGAGCGGCTCTTGACGCCCTAAAGTAATCCGGAACGACCTGGAGACAAGTTTCATGCAGACGGTTTCATTAGTAGCGCAGTCACTTGGGCAACCAGCCTTTGTCCATGACGACCTGCGCGTAGAAACGTCAAGCGGTAAGTATGTCGTCACTCTGGCCCACACCCCACAGGAGATCGACGCGGCGCTGAAACTGCGCTTTGAAGTATTCAATCTCGAACTTGGTGAAGGACTCGATTCATCATTTCGAACCGGGCGTGATCGGGACCAATTCGACGCAACCTGCCATCATCTCATTGCCGCCGACAAAACCAATGGAAAGGTCTTCGGTACCTATCGGCTCAGGACAATCGAGATGGCGGCACATGCCGAAGGCTTTTATTCAGCTGGCGAGTTTGATCTGAACTGTCTGCCCAAAGGACTGCTGGACCAGTCCGTGGAGCTTGGCCGCGCATGCATAGCTCAGAGTCACCGAAATAAGCAAGTTCTCTTTTTGCTGTGGAAGGCATTGGCGAGCTACGTTCAAGCCACGCGAAAGCGTTTTCTTTTTGGTTGCTGTTCACTTACCAGCCAGGACCCTGCTGAAGGCTATGAGCTATTCGTCCAGCTCTTAAGCGGTGGTTATATGCATCCCACAATTTTTGTGCCGGCACAACGTGAATACGAATGCGAGATCGATTTTTCAGGCTCTAGCCCACGTGGCAAAGTGAAGATTCCGCAGTTATTCAGAACGTATCTCTCATTAGGGGCCAAGGTGTGCAGTCCGCCCGCAGTTGATCGGCGGTTCAAAACCATTGACTTCCTTGTTCTCTTTGACGTTGAGGCGATGGACTCAAGCACTCGAAAACGATTCTTTGATCGTTGAAAGGTCTGATTGATGAATTTGTTGCGCGCGACAATCAGGCTACTTGGTTTGGGCGGTGTCACTGGCTTCTTTTATCTCCGCTGGTTGGCCGGCCTTCCGTTTGTGTTTACGTCTAAAGGTCACGCGTTAAGATGGCGCAACCGGAATTTCGGCAGCTGGGCCCGCACGTCCGCTCGGATCATGGGCCTGACGGTTAATGTGCAGAACACGCCGCCAGACGCTCCGTTCCTGCTTATCTCAAACCATCTTAGCTACGTTGATGTCGTGGTGCTCGCGTCGCTGCTCCACTGCGCGTTTGTTGCGAAGAGCGAAGTAGCCAGGTGGCCCATGCTTGGTTTGATATCAAGCACGTTGGACACAATCTTCATTGACAGGAAGAAGAAACATGATGTGTTGAGGGCAATGAATACGATAGAAACCACTCTGCAGCGAGGCCTGGCGGTGGTTCTGTTCGCCGAGGGAACGAGTACGGGCGGCGGATCACCTAAGCCATTCAAATCATCATTACTTGAATTTGCCGCACGAAGGCGACTGCCTGTTCACTATGCAAGTGTTAGTTATGCTGTGCCGCAAGGCGAGCAGCCAGCGGACCAGTCGGTTTGCTGGTGGGGTTCGATGACCTTCCCAGACCATCTTTTCAGGCTGCTGCAATTGCCTGAGTTTGAAGCGAAGCTGACGTTTGGGCCTCAGCCGATTGTTGGTAAGGACCGGCACGTACTCGCGGCGCAACTTTGGTCTGCCGTCAACGCCCAGCTCGAACCGTTTAGAGTTGAGAGCTGAAGAACAATCGCTATGCATCAAGAGAGTCGTCTGATCATCAACTGCATTAGCTTACTCGAACAGGGCGCCCGGCTTCTCGAGCAGCTCACCGACGACGTATATGCAAAAAGGAGCGTCCTCTCACCCCGTGGCAGCGTGGGTGGGCACTTGAGACACTGCGTGGATTTCTATCGAAGTTTCTTAGAGGGTCTTGAGTCTAATCGGATTGATTACAATTTTCGGCGACGCGATCCGAAACTCGAAATCGATCGCCGATATGCCATCGACGAAATTTACCGCTTGATAAGCCAGCTGCGTGAAATCTTACCTCTCTTTCGCATCGCCCCAATTCTGGTGAGCACCGAAGACTGTGCTGATAGTCGAGAGTTCTGGTGCGGTTCTTCTGTGGTCCGAGAATTGGAGTTTCTACAAAGTCATACCTCTCATCATTATTCCTTGATGGCGGTATTACTCCGGTTCGATAGAATCGAGGCTGGCGAGGAATTTGGTGTTGCCCCGTCCACTCTACGCTATTGGCGAGAGGAAACAGCATGTGCACAGTAAGCTGGTTGCATCAGAAAGGCAGCTACCTGTTGCTGTGTAATCGCGACGAACGTCACACGCGCAAACCCGCAAGTGCTCCGCAACTCGGCCGTTTGCGCGGAGTTTCATTCATTGCTCCAGTTGATGGCGATCATGGCGGTTCCTGGATCGGGGTCAATCAGTTTGGGCTTACTTTGTGTTTATTAAATAGCTATAGGGTAGCCAATTCGACGGCTGATCGCGTTTACACGAGCCGAGGTCTGCTGCTCAGGGATTTGCTTGACTGCCAAAATATCCAACAGATTATTGAGCGCGTGAGCAGTATGAAACTCGAACCTTTTCAGCCTTTCATTATGTCGGTCCTGTTGGTTGATAAGCCTGTCGTTCTGATCGAATGGACGGGACGTGAATACAAAATAGATCTTGATGGCGAGGCACAGATGCCACTTACATCTTCTTCGCTGAAAGATCCAAACGTCGTCCAGCTCAGGAGGAAGCTGTTAGGCGACATGGTGGCCAAACACGGCGATGTTGATGCAGCGCTACTCCAGCGATTCGATCGGAGCCACCTGCCCGAGCGTGGGCCATTATCGGTCTGCATGCATCGTCATGACGCCTCAACCGTAAGTTTGAGCGTTGTCATCGTCACAGCTGAGACAGTTGAATTCTCTTATCATTCGAATTGTCCCTGCGTTCCGGCACCGGCGGCCAAGGTTCTTGTTGGGCGCACCTCCATAAGTTTACAGGCGGCGTCGACATGAGAGTCGGCGCACGAATTCTGGAACGAATCGCCAGCTGGAAGTGGCGGCTCCTGATTGCTTATCTGTTCTTACTCGGCGCCTCTCATCTCGTGCGTTGGCAGCGCGCCACTGAAACGGTTTCGTCTGAGATGTCTGTTCTCTCAGTGAAAGCGATTCAAGGCGAGCAGACTAGCAGTCAAACTGTTCGCCTCGCTTATAGAGACTACAAGTCTGAACTCGGCCCGGATGCTTCAGTGGTAGTCCTTTTGCAAGGAAGTCCTGGAGACCATCGAGACTTCCACAAGCTTGCTCCAGAGTTGGTCACACAACATCGCGTAATCGCTCCTGATCTTCCCGGCTTCGGCTCCTCCTCGCACAGCATTCCTGACTATTCGAATCGAGCGCACGCGCGGTACGTGTTGGAGATGCTGGACCAACTGCATATCCAGCGAGCGCATTTCGTGGGCTTCAGCATGGGCGGCGGAGTAGCGCTGAACATTGCAGACATCGCACCGGAGCGCGTCGAGTCGTTGACGATGCTTTCGGGAATTGGCGTGCAGGAGATGGAACTGCTGGGCAATTATCATCTCAATCATGGAATTCACGGAGCACAACTCGCCTTCCTCTGGTTTCTGTACGAAGCGATACCTCACTTTGGCTGGTTGGATCACTCGATGCTCGACCTCTCATATGCACGGAACTTCTATGACACAGACCAGCGGCCTTTGAGAGGCATCCTTTCGAAATATTCCGGTCCGATGCTGATTATTCATGGCCAGCAGGACATCATGGTGCCAGTAGAAGTTGCGCGCGAAGATTATCGACTCGTGCCTCAAAGCGAGCTGGTGCTCTTTCTCGATGAGAACCATTTCTATGTTTTTGCCGGTCCACAACGCCAGGCGGCTGCGGCCCTTAATTTCTTTGACCGCGTTGAGAAAGGCCAGGTTAGAGTTAGAGCGAATGCCGATTCGCAAAGGATCGCGTTAGCCGCCGAACCTTTCAACGCCGCTTCGTCTATTCCAAGAGCAATGGGACCAACAGCTCTGGTTCTTTTCGGGCTCCTGGCGCTCGCCACTCTGATTTCAGAAGACTTAACGTGCATCTGGGCCGGCGTTCTTGTCGCCGAAGGAAGAATTGGATTCGTTTTCGCCGCGATCGCTTGTTTGTTTGGAATCGTCATCGGAGACATTCTGTTGTTCCTGGCAGGCAGACTCATTGGCCGGACGGTTTTACGCCACGCCCCGCTGAAATGGCTCGTCTCCGAATCAGATGTGGAGCGAAGTTCTATCTGGCTCAGACGCCGGGGCATGAGCACTATCATGCTAACCCGCTTCTTGCCAGGCACCCGTTTACCAAGTTATTTCGCGGCGGGCTTGCTGCGTACCAGTTTCCTGAAGTTCACTTTCTATTTTTTGGTGGCCGCTGCTGTGTGGACGCCACTTCTGGTCGGGGCTTCGATTGTGTTGGGCCGCGAGGTAATCGAGTCGACCTTGATGAACGAGCATCTCTTCTTGAGGATCGCAATCACGGCTCTGCTCGTATTCATCGGCACTCGACTGCTACTTCGCCTCGCGAGTTTTCGAGGACGACGGTTGTTGCTGGCGCGGTGGCGCAGACTTACGCGGTGGGAGTTCTGGCCGCCCTGGATGTTCTATCCGCCGGTCGTTCTTTACATTGCCTTTCTCGGATTGAAGCATCGTTGCGCGACGCTATTCACGTGTGCTAATCCGGCGATAGAAGAAGGTGGATTTATCGGCGAGTCGAAGAGCAAGATTCTTCAAGGCCTGACACAGAGGTTCGACTCCCGATCCTTTGTTGCCCGCTCAGCATTGCTTCAAAGTGGCAGTCATCATGCACAACTAGATTGCGCTCGCGAATTCATGCACAAACACGCGTTGAATTTTCCAGTTGTTTTGAAACCCGATGCCGGAGAAAGAGGTTCCGGTGTCTCCGTCATCAGATCTGACGCTGAACTAAGTGATTACTTATTCGCTTCGTCTGGTACCAATGTGATTATTCAGGAATACGCCGAAGGACTAGAGTTCGGCGTTTTCTACTACCGATATCCTGAGTCAGAGCATGGAATTATCTTTTCAATCACAAAGAAGCTGTTCCCTTCGGTGATTGGTGATGGTGAGAACACGCTTGAGAAGCTGATTTTGAAAGACGACCGGGCGGTATGCATGGCTCGCGTTTACTTTAGCGAACTGAAGGAGCGGCTTTTGGATATTCCCGAAAAGAACGAGTCGGTGCAGTTGATTGAAATCGGAACGCATTGCCGCGGAAGTGTTTTTCTTGATGGAAGTGACATTAAGACTGGTGCAATGGAGGAGACAATCGATCGCCTGGCCCGAGGCTTCAATGGGTTCTACTTTGGTCGATTTGATATTCGCACACCTTCGCTCAGTGATTTTCAGCAGGGCAAGAATTTCAAAGTAATCGAACTTAATGGCGTCACCTCGGAAGCCACAAATATTTACGACCCTCGAAATAGTCTTCTCACCGCCTATCGCATTCTTTTCCATCAATGGCGCACCGCCTTCGAAATTGGCGTGCAAAACCGCAATCTAGGTGCAGAACCGGCTTCATTGATAAAGCTTGCAAACCTGGTGATTCAAAAATTACGCAGGAACGGTGAAAGGTCCTGGCGGGTTACGCGACCAATAAATCGGGAGACTGCGCAGCCTCGCAACTGGCAACAGAAATCTGACCCCGTGGAGTATCTTATTATGCCGCTATCGAAAGCTTTGAAGATCTTTGACTGGTTGGTCCGAATTGTCGTTGCAGTGATCCTGTTACAAACCTTGTTCTTCAAATTCACCGGCGCGAAAGAATCTGTTTACATCTTTACAACACTCGGTGCCGAGCCCTGGGGACGCATCGGATCCGGCGTAGTCGAGCTGATCGCCTCAATCCTCTTATTAGTTCCACGCACAGCGTCCCTGGGAGCCATTCTTGCACTTGGGACAATCTGCGGTGCCATCTTCGCTCACGTTACGAAGTTGGGGATTAAGATAGCGGCTGTTGACGATCACGGCGAACTATTTGCCCTTGCCATGGCGGTTCTTGTAGGCAGCCTGATAGTACTTTATTTACACCGTAGCCAAATCCCCGTAGTTGGTTCGAGGTTTTTTCCGCAAATCGGTTGAAGAAGATGATTGGAGTGTCGGTTTACTTGGTCAAGAGATGGACATCTGCCATTCGCTCTCAACAGTGTTTACAAACCGAAGCCGCATCAGCCTTACGACTTAGTTGTTTCTGCCTCAACCAATAATCCAGGGAGAGTCTTGATGGTTCAGCCAGCGCCAATGTGATCAATCCCGCTATGTAGAGTAGGTTGGTCTCATAACCCACCGGACCAAACTGAGCGTCTGAGGCAGTTATCGTTTTAAGCCTAATCGACGAAAAGCCATATCGAAAATGGACTGATGTAAGCTCCCGCCGAATCCCGTTCTGTTACTCACCCCTGTTAGCGCAACACACTCTTCGTAGTTTCTACAAGTGAATCCCAAGTACCTTCAGATGCCTATGTACTTTCAAGTTCATGAAAGCTGGTTCGACTTGGATGATGGTCAAAGATATGTAAGGTGATAGCTGCTCGCTCGACTATTAGTGTGAACTC
>DATDFV010000195.1:0-22933 GCA_036522415.1 Pyrinomonadaceae bacterium
GGATCTATAGAAACCATAAACTCAAGACTCTCAAGCGCTCGATCCAAGTCACGACCATTTGGTGTTGACAACACTGGATTGCCTGCAAGTGTTACCAGAGCCTTTACCTGCCCGTCACCGGGCGTGAGTATCTCTTCAGCAAGTGCCACCACCGGCAATTCGCCGGCAAACTCAGGCAACTTTCTTACGCGACTATGCCAACGCCCGTAACTACCACGCGGTGCTAACGACTCCGGCGCCGAAACAGGATCAAAGGCCGGCAGCGGAAACATCGCGCCGCCTTCTCGATCGAAATTTCCAGTCACAATATTCAGAACGTTAATTAACCACTGGCACACGCCGCCAAATTCCTGAGTGCTTACGCCAATTCTTCCGTAACACACAGCAGACTCCGCCCCGGCAAACTCTCTCGCTAAACGGCGAACATCGTCCGCATCAATTCCCGTCACTGACTCCACGCGCTCCGGAGGAAATTCCTTCACAATGTTCGCCACGATCTCAGTAGCAGCTGTAAAAGAAACGAGGGCATCCATGCGTGTCAGTCGTTCTTCAAAGACAACGTGAAGTAATGCAAGCAACAGAAAGACATCTGTACCTGGGCGAATGAACAGATGCCGATCGGCGAGACGAGCCGTTTCGTTTCGACGAGGATCAATCAGAATAACCTTGCCACCACGCTGTCGCAGTGCTTGCAATCGAATGCTAAAACCCGGCGCAGTCATCATGCTGCCGTTTGAAACTGCAGGATTCGCACCGAGCATCAGAAACAGATTTGTTCGGTCAAGATCGGGAATCGGCAAAATGAGTTGATGACCAAACATCAGGTATGCCGCGACGTGGTGGGCCAGTTGATCGACCGAAGTTGCAGAAAATCGGTTGCGGGTGTGCAAGCTGCGCAGAAACCCAGGTGCAAAAAGCACCGCACCGTAGTTGTGGACCGTAGGATTGCCGAGATAAGTGGCTGTCGAGTTTCTTCCGTACTTCGCGTAAATGTGTTTCAGATTTTGGGCTACTTCATCGAAGGCCTCGTCCCATTCGATGCGTTTCCATCCTGTTAAGGTTCGTCGCACAGGATGTCGCAGGCGATCGTCATCGAAGTGGAAGTCTTGTAAAGCGACGGCCTTCGGACAGATGTAACCGCGACTGAATGGATCATCTTTGTCACCGCGAATAGTCAGGCGCTGCTGATCTTCGACCGTGATCTCGATGCCACAAATCGCCTCGCACAAATTACAGCTGCGGTAATGAGGGGTCTTCATATCCACAGATTACACAGATTACACAGAAGTTCTTTCACATCATATACGGTTTAAGAAATCTGCGTAATCTGCGCAATCTGTGGATTGAGTAATCTTTTTGTAATCTACTCAGGGTCGCTCGGGTTATTGAATAACGCCGTCAGGTTAATGCTTCCGTGTCCGAACTGCGGAAAGTTAAAGGCTGATCGATCACCCGGGTCCAGCGTGGACGCTGTGTCATCCGGCGGAAACAACACCTGCGTATTCAGAAACGCGATTATCTTCTCCTGGTTAACTAAAGAGAGCCGTGCAAACGCATCTCGCACTGCTTGCGCATCGCCCCCGTGACGCAAAGTAACTTCCAACAAGTTAATACTCCGCCCGTCATGACCATAAGGGCTGGTTGAGCCAACTCCCCACAATGGAGTGGTTAGAAACTCCTTACGAATCGTTCCATCGAAATTTCTTTCGAAGAAGTTTGGACCGAGGTTGTGGCGCTTGAAATCAGTGAAGATGTTGCGAACGAGAAACGGCTGCATCTTTGGTTGTTTGATGGCTGGAAAGCCTGAGTGATCGTCAAGCAAATCAAACAATGTCACAGGAGCAGCAAACAGGTTGTTGAAGATTCCTCGATCAGTATCGTAAGAGGTTTCCACATCGGCAATTCTGCGATCCTGTGCAATTTGAAGATCCGGAACATGACACTGACTGCACCCGATGCGTTCGAAGAGTACTCGTCCCTGTCGTGTTTCGTCTGTTTGTTGATAAACCGCCGGCTTGAAGTAATTGAGTAAGTAGAACTCCAGGAAGTCTACGAGACTCGTGGGTATCTCATTCACAACGCCGTCGCTATCCGGATCGCTCAGCGGGTTGTCGGTCGGCGGAGACTCAATCTGATCCTGTGTGCCATCCAGGACCATGCCCGAGGGCGTCGTAAACTGCCCGCCATTGTGTGCCTGCATCAACTCAGGATCGACGGATTGCAGGCCCATCTCATCGTTGAAAGCGCCAACGATGAATTCACGAATCGAGATCTTTCCACCATGTGCAAAGAACGGCCGCACTCGCAGGTCGGTATTCACGCCTTCAACATGTGAGGTATCAAGCGTTCCGTCTGGTCGAGCAGTCAGAGAACCGTAGGCGATACCTTTGCTGTTGAGAGATTTGGTAACGAGTGATTGCTTGTTATGAGCCTCAGCGATAGCAGCGTCACGTATGGCTCTTAAGTCATGCGTGATCTCATCGGCTAACATTTCTTTGAGGCCCAAGCCAAATAGGTGGGGAGCGTCACGACTTTCCGGTCTGGTGACAACATTGCCACCGGCGCCGGCAGATAAGCGCGGGCGACCGTGACATCCGGCGCAACTGTCGGAAAGGCCCGCACCCAAGGCCAGATTATTATTGATGTCTCCGACACCATCGCCTGCAAGGGGACCTTGACCCTGAGTTCGTAAGAACTTTCTTTGGAAGAGCTGGCGTCCCCGGCGAATTGCTCGAAATGGATCCCGCGCGATGATGAACGCCGCTGAGTTCGGTGTAGTCAAATTTCCACGACCCGCGCCAATCTCTTCAGTCAGCGACTTTGCAATTCCGAAGTTCGCGACATTGGGATTCTGAGTTCTATCTGTCATTTGAGCCCGCGCAGGAAGGTTCCTCCACAAACTCAAACCTCCGATAACTGAAACTACAAACACTAGCAGTATTTTCCAGCGCTGAATTCTTCTCATGACTAACCTCCTTAGGGCGACTCAGGACGGTTGACAGATGACAAGGGGCAAATTGAAGGCGATCTTCGCGGCTGCGTCGTTCTCTTTTTTGCGGGTCACTCGCGAAACGTGAAATTTGCTTCCATTTATTAAGGCGGGAACTGACGGCAGGAACTGTAAGATGGAAACTCTTTAAGTGGAAACGCGGTTACTTGTTGTTCAGAAGCACGAAGTAAGGTCAGATATGCGTCACCTTGTCGTGCAGTCAGAACCAAAACGCGGTAGCGTCGGGTCTGCAATTACCATCAACGCACTTAATTGGATGCAGACCCGACCCTACCGCGTTTCGGTTCTGACTACACTAACAAACTACGTACGTCGGACATCCATGGATTAGTCCGTCGCTTCAGTCACAACCTTCACACCAAGATACTTGCCGAAGAACCGCACATAACGCTGCACCCGATCCATTTGATGTCTCGGTTCAGTGAAGCCGTGATTCTCTCGTGGATAGACTACAAACTCGACGGGCACGTTCCGATCTTTCAATGCCCGGTAAAACTCCTGCGCCTGCGCGATGGGCACGCGCGTATCAACCTGGCCGTGCATGATCATCGTCGGAGTCTTTACGTTGTTCACATACTTCATCGGCGAGCGATCCCAGTAAAGCTCCGTCGCGTCCCAGGGAGCTTTGTCTGAATAGAACCAACGCAAGTAACGCTGAATATCATTCTGCGAATACATCGAATATATGTTCGTTAGTCCGGCTCCAGGCGACACTGCTTTGAAGCGATCAGTTTGCGTTAGTATCCAGAACGTCATGTAACCGCCATAGGACCATCCAAAGGCGCCGAGCCGATCCGGATCGGCGAGCCCACGGGCAATAAGCGCGTCTACGCCAGTCATGCAGTCTTCGTAATCGCCTTTGCCCCACGTGTTCTTGTTTGCCTGAGCGAATGCCAGGCCCTTCCCTGTCGAGCCGCGGAAGTTTGGCTGCAACACCGCGAAACCATTTGCCGCCAACACCTGAACTGTACCGTTGAAGGAGTTGGTCGAAGCCCCTGTCGGTCCACCGTGCGGGTTCAGCAACAACGGCAATTTGCCTCCGTCTGAATCAACTGGCTTAGTCAAGAGCCCTTCGATCTCGGTGCCATCCTTACTCTTCCACTTCACGATCTCAGTGTCTGCGAGTGTGAACTCAGACAACCACCGATTGTGACTGCTCAAAGCGATCGGCTCAGTAAACTTCAGATTTGATTTGTAGATTTCGGCCGGTGCATTTGGTAGCGTCAAGGTGCCAATAGCCGTGTTTCCATCTTTGGTGATGTCGGCAAGGTTAATGCTCGCACCTGTTTTTGAAAGCTGAGTAACGTTTCCGCTTACCACATCTGCAGAGAAAATCTCATTCGCCTCGAGCACATTTGCGCTGAAGTAGAGACTCTTGCCATCGCGTGACCAAACTGGTGCGCCCGCACTCAAATCAAACTTCGAGGTTAATTGTCTCGGAGTACCACCAGCTGATGGAACCAGGTACACGTAAGTCGTCGAAACGCCACTGTTGGGATCAGTGACTCCCGTATAGGCAATCCACTTCCCATCAGGTGACCAACGCGCGTTGTCACTCGATGCAGGTGTATCTTCAATCTTCTTCTTCTCGCCATTTGAAACGTTCATCATCCAAACATCACTCAAACCGCTATCGTCAGCTTTCTGCGTCGGGCGCGTCGTGTAACTGATTCGATTGCCGTCCGGTGACCACTGCGGATCACTCACAGTGAAGTCGCCTTCGGTGACGCGCTTCTCTTCTTTCTTTTCGATGTTGAAGAGCCACAGGTGTGCCATCTTCAGATCGCGATCGATCAGGATCGTGTCGTCTTTGACTTTCTTACGTTCCTCTTCGTCCTTGTTTGGTTGATCATTTGCGATGAATGCCAGCTGTTTGCCGTCAGGCGAAAAGCGAAACGCAGTGATGCCACCCTTGTGTGACGTGACGACCCACGCTTCACCGCCATCGGAGGGCATCATCCAGACTTGTCGTTCACCGTCTTTTTCGCGATCGCTGAGAAACGCCAACAACTTTCCGTCTGGAGACCATTCGGGAGCGTTCGCACTCTTCTCACCGCGCGTATACTGGCGTGCCCCTGTGCCCGACATCGGAGTTACCCAAATCTGCGTCACAGTTTTCCACTCTTTGTCCTTTTCGGTTTTCGTTTCGCTCGCCGTGTATGCGACACGGGTGCCATCAGGTGCGATGCGGGGTGCGCCGATGTTCACAACCTTCATCAGGTCGAAGGCGGTTAATAACTTCTTCCCATTCTTCGCTCGCGGTTCGGAAGCAGGCGAAGTAATCGGCTTCGTGTCATCGGCAGTAGCGTGGGTAGTTCGGACTGCCGTGATTACAGTTACAACAAGTAAGACAGCGAGTGTAAGGCCGAGCCGAGGGGCCAGACGGTCGGATTTCATTTCGAATTTCCTCCTGATGAATTCAGTTCAGCGGTACGAGTGGCCTAGGCGATCTATCACAAGGCGTCATGGGACACAACCTCATGCGTTACCAATTTCGCATACCGCAGAAGCTGTGAAAATGATCAGAGACCTCGGTCCTGGGACCGCAGGCGTCCCCACGGGCCCGCGTCCCGCGCTACCCTGATCAGCCGCTAAGCAAGATCGTTGAGATAAACCACTTGGTTACGTTCGACGCTGGCGTGCGGGGGACGCCTGCGGTCCCAGGACTGAGGTCTCTGATTATTTTCACAGCTTCTGCCGTCTGAGGAATTCGCATTAGTGCCACTCAAACTTGAGGTCGCAATTTGCAGCTCATGGCTTGAGAAAGAAATCTGTGTAATCTGCGTAATCTGTGGATGCACTAGTAATTTGTAATGAGAATATTCTCAAATGGGCAGGAAACACGAGCCAGCTCTTGGTTTAATCAGTCAGCCCTCTGAGTCATTCAAAATCAGGAGCTTCACCAATGCCAGGATACTTCTCGTTTCAAAAGCTGATTACTCCGCGTTTTGTAAAGTTCATCTACGCAGTCGGACTTCTCGTCATAACCGCCGGCGGAATAGCGTTGGCAGTATGGGGCGGATTTGGCCTTCGCGCGGCAACGCTGCCTACGCGAATTGGCATTTATTACATCGCAATCGGAGCCGGTGCAGCCATCGTGGGCAATCTTGTTTGGCGCGTGCTATGCGAGATCTGGATTGTGCTTTTTAATATCCACAATCTGCTCGGGGTTATTGCAAGCGAAGCCAGTTACGTACCGGCTGAACGTGCGTTGCCAACCGAAGTGAGTCCGGTTGAATTGAGACCAGGTGTGATCGAACGCGAACAACAAGTGCCGGTTCCTGGTCATGCGGGCAGCGTATTAGGTCTGACCTAGTTGTCCGCGGATTACACCGATTACGCAGATTGTTTTACTTTCGTCTGCGACGTCTCGGAATTTCTCAAATACTTCTGCCGGTCTTAGCCCGCAGTCTTGCTTCACTTCACCCGGACTGCAATCAGTCGTTTCCGGGTCATCCAAGGAATACTCTTTCATTTCAGAACAAGAATCTGTGTAATCGGTGTAATCTGTTGACGCAGAACGATGAGACACCCAACTAAGACACGACAATTAAAGTTTAAGACGCTGTGCTTGAGCTTCACTTTCGCGGCGGGCTTATTGCTCTCAAGTCTAAGCCTGGCTCAGAAGCCGGGACCAACCGTAGTAATTCCCAAAACCTGGGAAACCGAGGCAATCAATTCGTTTGAACTGCCGCTCGCAGACCGCAAGCTGTCTACTAAACTCATCTCTGCGTCTTATTACTACAGCATGCCAGTTCGTCCTATATATAAGAGCTACGAGGTCTACCGTCCCGATCACGAGCCACCCGGCTATATGCAAGAGCTGAAGAGCAAGGACCCTCAGATCATTTTTGATTCATCGAAACTACGTTCCGAAGCAGATTGGACTAAGGCCGGTGAGATGGTCTTCGACGCACCGATAGAGTTCGTCGCTGACGGAACCTTGTATTCCGAGATTCGCGGAATGGACTGGTTCGTTAAGAACAAGGTTTTGATTACGAGTGAGGGCGTAATGCCCAACATGCGATGGGTTGTAAGAGAAAAAGGCAAAGTAGAGCTGGGAATTCTCGCCTGCGCTGCATGTCACACTCGAGTGATGCCCAACGGTACGGTCATTAAAGGGGCGCAGGGGAATTTCCCCGACGATCGCGCCTTTGGTTATGAGCAGAGAATCGCGGAAGCAAAAGCAAAAGACAAAGATGCGTTCCTTAAAAAGTTTCGCGAGGAACTGCGCCGTTTCTATGGCGCTCCCTGGATCAAAAACGATGCAAGCGCTCGAGCAGATCGAATGTCTGTCTCTGAACTGGCTTCGGTTATGGAAGCAATCGTGCCCGGTTCGTGTGGTCGTCAGGGCACAAGTGCATTCTATCCCGCCGCGATTCCCGATCTGATTGGGGTGAAGGATAGACTCTATCTCGATAGTACAGGTTTGGCGCGGCAGCGCTCGATTGGCGATATGATGCGCTATGCGGCACTCAACCAGGGCGCGGATGAATTAACTTTGTATGGTCAGTTTCGCCCAGTCGGCAAATTGCCCGCCGCGTCCACTCAGAGTCGGTACAGCGACGAACAACTTTATGCGCTGGCGCTTTACATCTACTCACTCAAACCTCCAGACAACCCAAACAAGTTCGACGCCCTGGCCCAACGCGGCTACGAAGTTTTCATGACTGAAGCTTGCGACGCTTGTCACACACCACCGCTGTACACAAACAACATGCTGATGCCGGTGTCCGATAAACTTCAGTTTGTCGAGTCGTCCAACTCAAGCCCTCCAAACCCAACCGACATCCTAAACATCCCCATTAACACCGATCCAAACTTAGCCCTCGGCACTCGTAGAGGAACTGGGTACTACAAAGTGCCTAGCTTGAAAGGTCTCTGGTACCGTGGTCCTTTCGAACACAACGGATCAGTGGCGACGTTGGAAGACTGGTTCGATATTCGACGTCTGCGAGATGATTACGTTCCGACGGGTTTTCGCGGTCACGGAGTAAAGACACGCGCTGTGAAAGGACACGAGTTTGGATTGAGTCTTACGGATGAGGAGCGCAAAGCGTTGATTGCGTTTTTAAAAACGCTGTAACTCTCAAAAAGTCTCTCTGCGCTTCCTCAGCGTTCTCTGCGTCTCTGCGGTAATGATCGGACCCGCAATTTTCAACCGCAGAGACGCAGAGAACGCTGAGGAAGCGCAGAGAAATTATGAATCTGCGCAATCAGTGCAATCTGTGGCCCATCTTTCTCTCTCTGAAGAATAAAAACAACGGCAGGCCAAGCGACACTCCTACCAACAACGTTCCCAGGACATAAATCCACACGTTCTTCATTTCCAGTCGTCTCCCTTCGCTGAGCATGAACACCCAAAACGTTATCGCCGAGATCAAAACGTCAAACGCGAAGAAACGTGAGACAGGCGTCGCGAACAATTGCTTCATAAACAAACCCGGCGCCAATCCGTGGGCGTAAACAAACGGAGCCAACATCGCTAGCGGCACGACTGCACCGAGTACTGCCAGCATTAAGAACGTGAACCTATTGTTTCGTTTCATTTAGCCTGTGCGCTGGAGTTGGGGTGATCCTTCTCTACTTCTTCAACGTCTCAATAGCCGTCAACACGCGCAGCGCACTGCGATTGATGTGGGCCCCAAGTGCAAACAATCCAAGCACTACGATCGAATAACAGCTGACGGTCGAAATCAGAAGCAGCAGGTGCACTCGATTTGATAGATCTGCCAATAATAAGAAGGACACAACAAAGAGCATCTCAACCAAAGCAGCTGCGAAGAATGCCAGCTTGAAATTCCTTTCACTTCGGTTGATTCTCGTGAGCGCAGCAGCCCGTACTTCGTCAAGCTTTAGAGGTTCAGCCATCAGTCACTCCGTTTCTTAAAAATTAGTCTCCTCCTTACCCCTTCCGGCTGTAGATGATTGCTACCATCACCACCAGTTCGATAATGGAAAAGACAATCACCGCAATCTTGATCACTTTTTTAGATTTATCTTCATCGACGTTTTCGCTTGTCATTCGTTTTCCCTCCTAACTGTCATGAGGACCAAGCTTGGATGCAGTCAGTACCACCTCGCGGTAGCGGGTGGGTGCGAAGCCTGGTTGATGACCATGATTAGCTGCGCACCCACCCGCTGCCGCGAGGTGGTACTAACTGCATCCAAGTTGCCCGCACCCAATATCGATACCCAAGACTCTGGCTCCTCATTCAAAAACCAAAAGCCCGCTCCCCAAAGACCGAAGACCCATGGCCACAGCCCTACGTCTCAAGTTCTCGTCGCAGCTTTGCCAATCCATACGCAAGTCTTGATTTGACCGTGCCTACCGGAATCTCCAACACGGCCGCAGTTTCGTTTAGTGACAACTCGTTCAGGTAGTACAGAACAATTACCGCTCTGCTCGCGGGTGACAGATTGCCTATCAACCCTGGCAGCTGTTCAATCATCTCGCGCGGGAAGTTCTCTGTTTCACTCGATGGCGTCTGAACCAGGAACTCTTCATCCGAGGTCTCGTGAAAATGCTTTTCACGTTTCAAATATCTGAATGCTTCGCGCGTTGCGATTTGAAACGCCCACGAACGTAGCGCTCTCGGCTCTCTCAGCCACCTCAACTTCCGGTAAATGCGAATGAACACCTCTTGCAGGATGTCCTCAGCTTTGAACTCCTCACGCACCAGATTCTTCAAATATCGAAAGAGCGGCTCCTGAAGAAGTTTAAATAGCTCGTTCAGCGCCTCATGACTTCCTGACTGTGCTCTTAGCACGCAAAAGATTTCGTGCTCCAAGTCCTGGTCGTCCGCCATTCGTTGATTATGACCCGAGTGCCAGGGAAAAGGTTCGGAAGCGTGAAGATTTATTTTGGATCAGACCTTGACTTGGATGCTGTCAGTACCACCTCGCGGTAGCGGATGGGTACGTAGTCTGTATTGTGGATTCATTTTGAGATTGTGTACCCACCCGCTACCGCGAGTTGGTACTGACTACATCCAAGTTTGTTTGAGGTTGACTCCATAAAGTCCGCGAAATTTGTGGATCATCTTGCCTCGTCGGAACTCCACCCAAAATTTCTCCGTACATAACTCTGAAATTCAGTTCACGTGGAGGTTTTCGACATGCGCTCCCCGCACGACACTGGAAGACTGATCGGCACTCTGTTGCTACTCCATCTCCTTACTGGCCTAATCACGCCTTACGTCATTTTGCGGCCCCTCGGCACCGCCCTCGATGCGAGCGCTCGAGTTAACGGCGCTCAGGTGAGGCTTGCTGTCATGCTTCTCTTCGTAGGTGGAGCGATAACGATTGCAATCTCAGTAACCGGCTGGTCCGTCTTTCGCGAATACAGCTTTGCGTTAGCTGCGTGGCTGCTCGCGCTGGGAATTGCGAACTTCGTGCTGCAATGTGCGGAGAACGCGGCCTGGATGTCACTGTTGACGTTTAGTCAGGAATACGCAAAGGCAAATGCCGGCGAGATCGGTATGTTTCATGTAGCTGGCGTAGCACTGCGCATGATTTGGAAGTGGGTACACTACACGCATCTGTTAATCATGGTAATTTGGATGTTTCTGTTTGGCGTGACGCTTTGGCGGTCTAACGTCGCACCACGTGTATTGGCAGCGCTTGTCCCACTGGGCTCATTGCTCCAGATCACCGGCATCACGTTGCCACAATTCATTCTGTATCCGAGCCCATTCCCAACGTTGATGGGCCTGCCACTTGGAATTATTTATCTAATTCTGGCCCTGTGGTTGATCGCGCGAGGATTTAATGTTGAGGCGAAGTCATTTGCCACGTAACCCATGAGCATCGTCGTGCTGGGACCGCAGGCGTCCCCGCCTGCCCGCGTCAAAAGGAACCAATTGAGTTGCATTGACGCGTTCCGATCTTGGCTGAACTGGACGCGGGCAGGCCGGGACGCCTGCGGTCCCAGGAGGACGACATCATTCTGCACGAAGCGCAATAAGAGGATCTACATGTGACGCTCGGCGTGCAGGTAAGTAGCCCGCGAACCCCGCTACCATAATCAGCAACAAGGTTGCGAAAACGATCGTAAACGGATCGGTCGGTCGTACATCGAACAGAAAATTGGAAAGAAGACGCATAGTTGCGAACGATGCCAGTAGTCCGATAAGCGTGCCCAACACAACGAGCACCAGCACCTCGCGCATAACAAGCCTTACGACGTCGCCGCTCTTTGCTCCCAGGGCCATGCGAATACCGATTTCGTTCGTCCTGCGCGTTACCGCGTTTGACATCACGCCGTACAAACCAATGCAAGCCAGCAGCAAAGCCACGAGACTGAATGCAGTTGCAGTTTGAGCTATGAAACGCTCCTGCACGATTGACTGGTCGACAACATCCGCCATCGTTTGTAAGCCAACGACTTGAACTTGCGGGTCCAGCTCGCGGACGAGTCGTTGAATGACTGCTCCGTAATCAAGTGCTTGAGTATCAGTGCGCAGTTGAAATGTGACACCTTCTCTTCGCGGCCGTTGAAAGTAATAGGTGTAGTAGATCCGCGGCGTTTGTTCTTTTATATCCGCATATTTTGAATCCTGAGTGACGCCAATCACTTCAAATTGGTTCGTGCCTTCCGAATTGAACCGTTTACCAATGGGATCCTTGTCCCCAAAGAAGAAACGGGCCATTGATTGATTGATGACTGCGTAAAGCACTGGAGCTCCAGTGACACTCTGTGGCGAAGCGGCAGGTATGGGTCGCTCATCCTGGGGACCGAAGTCGCGGCCGTAGAGAATCGGCATCTTCATCGTTTCAAAGAAACGTGGGCCGACCGCCATCGAGTCACACTCACTGTTCACATCTGGAGGCTGCGGGAAATCAGGCACGGTGACGTTGAATGAAAGACCAGCTCCACCCAACAAACTGAAATACGATAACGTTGCCGAATGTGCGCCGGGCAGCGCTTCGAGACGTTCGAGAACCGTCTTATTGAGATCGCTTCGTTGCTGTGGGCTGTAGGAGTCTCCGACGTCGAGCGAAAACTGCAGAATATTTTCGTAGTTCATTCCGACATCGAGGCTGCGCAAATTCTGTAAACTTCGGACGAACAATCCAGCGCCGATCAAAAGAAAAAGAGAGAGAGACACTTGTGCGACGACCAGGAACTTATTGACCGCTAAGCGCGATGGTCCGGCACTCGCGCCAGTTTGGTCTTTTAGAGCTGTTGTAACGCTCTGCCGCGTTGTTTGCCACGCGGGTGCCAGACCAAACACTAAACCAGTTAGCACTGAAACAATTAAAGTAAACAGAAGTACGCGTGCGTCGATGGCAAGGTCCAACGCTGATCGCGACTGTTGCGGCAAATACGCAGTGAGCAGACGCACGCACGTGCGTGCGACTATTAGACTCGCAATTCCTCCAATCACAGCTAACAACACGCTCTCAGTCAACAACTGGCGGACAAGTCGGAATCGACTTGCACCGAGAGCAAGCCGTACAGCGACTTCCTTCCTACGCTTAGCAGCTCGCGCCAACATCAAGTTCGCAACGTTAACGCAGGCAATCAGCAGCACCAATCCCACGGTTGCCATAAGAATCAGAAGAGGTTGACGAAATTGACGCCGCAGGCTTGTGTAGCCGGTCGCACCAGCCTCCAGAATCGCGTGTCGCTCAAAATGGTTGCGACGTTGCTCTGACGATGTCCATTTCGTATTCAGCGCTTCGTCGTCTACTTGTCTGCGAAAGATTGTTTCGACTTCAGCCTGGGCCTGCGCTCGATTCACGTCCCGTCGCAAACGACCAATTACACGTAACCACCACGATTGTGTTCGCTGAAGATTTGGATCGGGAATAGCTTTGAGCGGCCACCACAATTCAGGCCGCGCGCCGACATCGAAACCGAAGAAGCCGGGCGGAGTAACGCCTACAATAGTGAGCGGGGTGTTGTTTACCGTGACGGAGCGCCCGACGACATTTGAATCAAGACCGAACCTGCGCTGCCAGTATTCATAACTAATCACTGCAGCGGGTTGAGTGTTAGATGGGTTATCGTCCGTCTCACTTAATGTGCGCCCTTTCACAGCACTCACTCCCAGAACGGAAAAGAAGTTACCCGAGACTCTCTGCTGCTGGATCGATTCAGCGACACCACCTGCTTGATCACTGACCACAAGTCGACCACGGCCAACGTTGTTCGCGGCGATGACACCGGCGAAAGCGTTACCTTGATCGCGGAACATCTCATAAAGTGGATAGCTGAAATTGTAACCGGCGGCTGCCGGCACATTAGGACCGCCAACTCTGAAGAGTACCAGTTCCTGAGGATCTGCAACCGGCAGCGAGCGTAAGAGGAGTGCATTGATAAATGTGAAGATGGCGGTGTTTGCGCCGATGCCCAACGCCAGAGTTAATATCGTTACGAGGGTAAACGCAGGGCTCTTGCGGAGGATCCTCGCTGCGTGGCGGACGTCTTGCCTTATGTCCGTGATGAAGTGGAATTTGCTGTTGTACTGTGGAACTGCTGCGGGTGCTTCTTTCCGTTCAATGTCTCGAAGTTCCCTCGCCAGAGCGTCATGCTCACTTAGTTCGGCGCGCGTTTGATGTTCAGCTTCTTCTGGTGACGCGCCACCCAGTCGCAATTCGTCGTAACGTTCCTCAAGATGCTGCACGAGCTCGTCGATTATCGCCGACTCACGTTCTGGCGCGATTCGTAAATTACTCAGGCGCCTGGCTAGCTCTGCTTTCCAATCAGGCATTTTATAAAACCAGTGACGCGATTAATTTTTCGACGCAGGCTTGCCATGTACTTCGCTGCGCTCGAAAGACCTCTTTCTGTCGAATCTCCTGATAAACGTGCATATATTCCATAGCCACATATTACTGTGACACAGGTGATGCTCGTCAAGATTTTTTACGAGACGACAGTAATTTTGGCTGTGGCCTGTCGTGAGGCGGGCGGCTGTGCCCCGCCGGATGTAGTCGCTCGTGAAAAATTGGGCTACACCCTCACCGCGGCTTGGGTTGTTTCGTGTGTTTCGTGGATCGTTCTTGAATGAACCACGAAAGACAACAAACTCTCTGCGCTAGCTCTGCGTTCTCTGCGTCTCTGCCGTAATGATAAGGCGCGCACCTTATAAAACCGCAGAGACGCAGAGATAGCGCAGAGGAGATCGTATTTGGCGTAATCTGTGGACTATCAGTTAGAACGCATTGGCGCCTTACAAAATAAAAGCACTGAAGCATGTGGACGCAGGGTAACATTCACCAATGCAGCGGCTGCAAGTTCATGATGTTCCCACACGTCCCGCACTCCGTAGCTGGAAGAGGACAAACCCAAATCTTTAAAACTGTAATTAATTGTCTGTGGTCGATCGCTCACATTAAAGATCGCTACATAAAAACCTTTGCCCTTTTCGAGTTTCGCGGTCCAAACAACGATATCGTCAGTGGTAACCACAGGTTTGTTATCAATGGAATGCTGATTGACCGCAATCACTTCGGTGTTCGTCAGCAACGATTTGGTCCAGGCGTCCGCCTGAGTCAAATTGCCGCCCATAATCAAGGGCGAGCGAAAGATGGACCACAGCGTTAACATTGTGCGTTGTTCGTCGTGCGTCAACCGGGTTTCCCGTGGTTCGCCCCAACCCGCGGCTGGTCGCAGACTTCCGATCGGAAGCATGTCCGCATCGGGCCAGTGGCCGGGTTTAGCGACACCCGCCCACAATGCCGCCTTCGCAAATTGATTCTTAACACCCTGAGGAAAATTCTTCTCGCTATACCAGACATCCCAAACGTCGTCGGAGATGCGCCACATCTGAGAATACTTTGAGACTTCTTCACGTTTGTCGATTGCGGTTGGCCCAGGAGAAAGACTCAGCACCATCTGGCGACCAGACTTGGCGATCGCTTCACTGAACATCCGAATCTCTTCACCTTTGTATGGATGATCCGAGATGCAATCGATTTTGATGAAGTCGACTTTCCACTCCGCGTACTGTCGAGCGAGCGAGTCGTAATAGGCTTGCGCTGCTGGGTGAGAAGGGTTCAGGCCATAGTTGTAAGCATTCCACGGACACACATCTAAAATGTCAGCTGCTTCCTTAGCAAAATATTTGGAACCAGCGATCGGAAGATTTCGTGCGACGGCTTCCCGAGGAATGCCTCGAATGATATGCAAGCCAAACTTCAGACCTAACGAGTGAAGGTAGTCAGCAAGCGGCTGGAAGGTCTTCGTAGCACCAGCCGATGGAAAACGCGCAGGCACAGGAACGTAACGACCATAAGAGTCCATCTCGAAACGCACGTTACGATCATCGTTTGCATTCAGGTTGGCAAGATACCATCCCTCGTCAACCACAACGTACTGCCATCCATAGCGTTTCAGGTTTCGAGCAATCCACAGCGCGTTTGCCTTGATGCTCTCCTCGTTCAATGTTCTGCCGTATGAGTCCCAACTGTTCCATCCCATCGGAGGAGTCGGAGCAAGTATTGTCGGGCGTTGTGACTGACAGTAGATAGTAAGTGACGCAGAACTCGCGAATACAATCACGGCAAGTAGGCGCAGTCTGGTTGAAGTGTTCACTATGCTTCTCCTCAGGATGCTTCGCTCTGGAGGAGCGAAATGTTTATAGAACGGAGCGTAACACAGGGTCACTCCGGAGGAGTGCAATGTGCAGCTAAGGTGGTGGTGGGGCAGTTGAAATCTGTGGCCCCGTACGAATACCTATTGTTTTGTGGACCGAAACTGCCTAAAAATATTCGAGCAGTTCGCTTTACTTCATTCGCCCACAATCGAGACAACGAAACCAGGTGGTCTTGAACTATCCCTTATGGAGTGAAAGCAATGAAGCGAGCTTTGAAGCGGTACGGATTACCGCTGGCAGCCTTCTTTGGCGGCTCGGGCACAGAAGTAAACGTCAGCTTGCCAGTCACGGCGTAAGTTCCCGGCGGGCGTCCGTTCGTCGAACAGAAGCACCGCGACTGATCATAAGCACGCTCTTCTGTCGGAGCGCGGCCGTCCTCGGCCGCCCCCATCGATCAGAAGCACCGCGACGGATCATACCTATTGATGATTGTGTTTTGAGCCGCGTTTACAGAGTGGCGGCCGTGTATTTCGTCAAGGCGGTCCTATTCGACAGGGGCGGCCGAGGACGGCCGCGCTCCGACAGAAGAGCGTGCGTATGATCCGTCGCGTGCTTCTGTTCGACGGGGGCGGCCGAGGACGTTGTCCTCCGCAATGCTGTCCCAAATTTCTTCGACGAGGGTAATTCGCTCATCCACCGCGAGTTTCTTGGCTTCTTCAGTGAGGTTCAATGACATGTCGATACTTCCTTTCGGAGTAAAGTGGACACCATTATACGACACATTTCGAGATGTCTAAATCGTTCTTTTTTGGCGCAAGTCGATCCACGAACGAACGCGAACAACCGCTTATTCATGACGCAGCGCTATCAATGGATCAATTCTCGTCGCTCGACGTGCGGGCCAGTAACACGCGAGCAACGCGACGACAATCAATACAACGGCTACACCTCCAAAGATCGATGGATCCTTGGCGCCGACGCCGTATAGTAAGTTAGTCAGCAATCGTGTAGCCGCCAAAGCCATCAACAATCCTAAACCAATTCCGGCGATTGTCAGTTTGAGACCGTGCCGCAAGATCAAGCTGAGCACGTTGCGTCGCTCAGCGCCCAACGCCAAACGAACGCCAATCTCGCGCGTGCGTTCAGTGACCGTGTATGAAAGCATCCCATAGATACCCGCCGCTGCGAGCGTGAGGGCTACGAGTCCGAATGTTTCGAAGAGGATCAACGCAAAACGTCGCTGGGCTTCAGACGCGGCTAGCAAATCGTCCATCATGGCAACCTGTAAAATCGGTTGGTCTTTATCTGCTGACCAGATTGCTTCTCTGATTGCGGGCGTGAGATTAGCTGTGTTGCCGACGCCGCGTATTACCAGCGACATCGTGTTGTCACCGAAGCGCCACTGCTCAGGAGTTGTGTAAAACGCGTACAAGTCGCTCGCTGCCAGGGAAGTCTGCTTCACGTCGCCTACAACGCCAACAATTGTGTGCCATGGTCCATCGGAGGGACCCAGCCTAACACGCTGCCCAACCGGGTCTTGATCGCCGAACCTCCGCTTCGCCAGCGATTCACTAATGAGCGTTGCCAACGGCGCTTGCGCTACGTCGCGATTATCGAGACGCCGGCCGCGTCGCAACGGGATCTCCATCATTTCGAAGTAACCAGGGCTGACGGCATAACGAAACGAAGAGTAACTAACTTTGGGGTCGTCGTTTTCAAAGTGGACACCGTACTCATCCACATCACCGCTCAATGGCAACTGGCTTGTCAACTCAACCGCGGTCACTCCGGGTACTTGCCGGATGGCGTTTAGAGACTGCGTGAAGAACCGGCGAGTGGCCTGTATGTCGAACCGCCTGGAAGTTTGCACTCGAAGGGTCAGCATGTTCGAAGCATTGAACCCGGCAGGTATCGCGAACAGTCGCTGCAGGCTGACCATGAGTAGGCCAGCACACACCAGCAGCACCAGAGCGAGTGCGACTTCTGCAATGACGAGCGCGTGTCTGGTAAATTGCTGACCACCAATGTTGGTGCGTGAGTTCAGCTGCAGACTGCCGACGAGGTCAGACCGATACGCGTGAAGCGCTGGAATCAGGCCGACCAGTATACCGATCAGCGTGGTGACAACTATTGCAAAAACAAAGGCGGCAGCATCCACGTGAATCGCACTTGCACGAAATAGTCCTGACGGACCCAGCGCAATGAGGGCGCGCACGCCGAATTCGGCCACCAGTATTCCGAGAGCGCCTCCGAGAAATGTTAAAAGCAGGCTCTCCGTAACAAGTTGCCGGATCATTCGCAATCGTCGCGCGCCGAGTGCGTTCCGAATCGCGAATTCACCACGTCGTTGTGCGCCACGCGCAAGCAGCAGATTTGTGACGTTGACACACGCAATCGCTAATACGAGTAGCACCGCAAAGAAAACCGCCAGCAGCGCGGGTTTAATATCGCGGGTGATCTCGTCCTGCAGAGAATTAACGATTAGTCCATTCTTGAGTGCGGACCAGGCAGGCCTGGCAAATTCGGGCGTTTGAGCGTGCGCGATAGAGTCGATATCTCGAGTGGCTTCATCCCTGCCGATACCTGTTCGCAAGCGCCCAATCATGCGCAGGTGATGTCCCCACTCACGGCTCTCGAAGCTGGGAAGTGTTGGGTCATACTGTAAGAGTGTCCAGATGTCTGCTGAAGGTGCAAGGACATTTTCAAATGAGTTTGGCATCACACCGACGACGGTATAATCGTCATCGTCGAGGGAGATCAGGCGTCCAAGAATTCCAGGGTCGGCACCGAACCGCCGCCGCCACAACGTATCGCTAAGAATCGCAACCTTCGAACCATTGGGCCGATCATCGCGATCATTGAATGCATCGAAGCTTCGTCCCAATGCGGGGTTAACGCGCAAAACTTGAAAGTAATTCGCGCTCACCCGCTGCCCTTCAAGTCGCTCCGGCTCAGACTGTCCGGTAATCGTCGGCTGCCAGGATTTCATCACTGTCAATGACTCGAAGGAACGACTGCGTTGCGCGATTTCTCGATAAGTGCCGAAAGTTACCTCCTGGCGTGTGCCGTCAGCGCCGTGGTCCCACAACATCATCAGTTGCCGCGCCTGCGGATAAGGCAGCGATTCAAACAGTATGGGATTCACTGCACTGAAGATTGCCGTGCTCGCGCCAACACCCAAACTGAGTGTGAAGATGGCCGTCAACGTGAAGGCCGGTCGTTTCAGCAACATTCGGCAGCCATAACGTATGTCTTGAAACATTTCGTCCTCCCAACGTTGCCGCTGTATCCACAACGCATCCCAGAATGCGCTCG
Source organism: Pyrinomonadaceae bacterium (assembly GCA_036522415.1). Classification (GTDB taxonomy): domain Bacteria; phylum Acidobacteriota; class Blastocatellia; order Pyrinomonadales; family Pyrinomonadaceae; genus PSRF01. The sequence continues at coordinate 18,871 of DATDFV010000195.1, forward strand.
TGCTGCGACGGAGCAAGTCAAGTTTGTTGCGGAAGTCGAGCCGGTCCCACCTGGCGAGCAACAGTTCACGATGCTGCAACTCGGCTTCCCATTCCTGCCGCCCAGTCGGCGCGCAACCGAAGCGGTACAATGATGCCTAACAGCGCGACTAAATGAAGGTGTGGTTTGGAGACCAATCGCCTCAAGTGGAAAATCAAAAACACTTCTTCACCTATGCTCGTGACGATTTCGGTTGATGTTGTTTGCGGGGTGGAGTGCGGTCCAACAACCGGTAACGTTTCACGGCTTCGGCCAAAATCTCCCGCCCCGGTCGAGTCAGTTCGTAGTACTTGCGTTGAGGACGTGGCTCAGCCTGCGCAATATTCGGCTTTTCCCATTTGGAGGTCAGATAACCGGATTCTTCGAGGCGTCGCAGTGCGGGGTAAACCGTTCCTCCTGGTAGTCCGGTGATGTCGGTGATGTCGAAGCCATAGAGATAACCACTGTTAATCGCTTGCAGAATGACGGTCGCCGCGTAAGACAGAGATCCTTTTCCCATTTTCCGTTGCCACTCCCCAGAATGTTTTCTTGCAGGGCTAGTATTCTACTTAGCCAGCATTCTACATAGGGTAGGACTAAAATGTAAACCACAACTGTTGGATTATGCCCAGGGGCATAACACCATTGTGGAATGCAGTCAGAATTTCCGCTGTTGGTCCTTTCGTGTGTTTCGAGTGATTCGTGGATCGTTTGCGCCGGTTGTGAAAGTCCGTTCCACGAAATACACAAAACACACGAAAGCACTGTAGAGAAACGCGCACCGCGGATGGCGGAGAGGAGTTTAAAATTAGGTCACTACTGTTGATTAGTCATCTGAAGACGGCTTGGCGCGCACCCGCTTGATTTGTGCACGTCGTGACTTCTGTTCAAGCGTTCGATTCTTTGCGTTTTGAGATCGACGCGTTGGAACCCGTTTAGTGGGTCGATAGTTCAAACGTTCTATCTGCTTGCGCAGTTTCTGTAGGCAGATCGTCTTGTTTCGATATTGGCTGCGTTCCTGCTGAGAAGTAACAACGACTCCAGAAGGTAGGTGGCGGAGACGAATGGCGCTTTCCGTTTTGTTAACGTGTTGTCCTCCGGGTCCGCTCGACCGAAACGTTTCCACTTCGCACTCACGCAACAGTTCTTCATCTGACTCCGGCAAGTTGATCATTGACTAAGGGCACTCCGGAGCATCACTGCTTGTACAAAAAGCCAGCAGATAGGAAAGATGAAACGCAAAATAGAACGAGTTGGGAAGGTGGTTTACCCCCGCCCGTCTCCAGCATTAATGATCGGGAAACAGCGGGGTTAAACCACCCTTCCCAACCTGTTCAATTCGAACGTTCGTTTTCTTTCTAAGGCACCCCCGATGGGTCAGGCAAAGCTTCTTCTACTCGTAACGCAGCGCCACCAGTGGATCAACTTGAGTCGCGCGGCGTGCTGGTAGGTAACACGCGACTAGCGCAACAACGATCAAAACAGCGCCCATTACTGCCAGCGTAACGGGATCGCGAGTCGGTAGAGACGGAATCAAAGAGATCAGTAACTTACTTACCGCGTAAGATCCGGCGCTACCAATTACTGCGCCAATCAGGATCACTACCGCTCCTCTCCTCAATACCAGCCACTGCACATCGCGACCTCGCGCCCCGAGCGCCATACGAATTCCGAACTCGCTCGTGCGTTGGACCACTATGTATGAGATGACTCCATAGATTCCAATAGCAGCGAGCACAAGACCCAACGTCGCAAACGCACCCAACAAATTACCAAGCAACGAAATAGATCCGATGCCTAAGTCTATAGCGCTGCGCGCGGTGCGAACTCTATAAACCGGTAGCGCGGGGTCAAGACCCGCCACGATGCTCCGTAAACTTTTCGCGACTGCTTCGGGAGATTGCCCTGTGCGCACGGCAATGGAGATAGACCCTGGAACCCACTGGGGCAGTGGTACAAAGGTTTGGTAGCGCGTATAGGGTTCGCCCAGACCGCCGGGAAACTTAATGTCTCTAACTACACCAACAATTTCTCGCCATTCCTCCTGGCGGGGATTACTAATGCGCTTGCCGATTGGATTCTCATTAGGCCAAAAGTTTTGGGCCATTGATTCGTTTATAATCACCACCAGCGGTTGTTCACGCATGTCTCCATTATTGAAACTGCGTCCACGCAATAAGTGAACTCCGTACGTGGCGAAATAATCGGTGGTCACTGGCTCGATAAACGCTTCAGGATATTGATCGGGCGGCGGTGCTGGTCGACCGTCAATTCGGAACGAATCACTGCTGTTGAAACCAAATATTGGCGGTGAGTCACTGAGTGCGACGTGGCTGAAGCCGGGCAGAGTCTTTAATCGGTTCTCCAGCTCCGAATAAAAGGCAACATACTGCGCATCCTTCGCATATTTTTCTCCACGCACGCTCAATTGCGCCGTCACCAGTCCATCGACGGTCCAGCCCGGATCCGAATTAAGAAATCTCTGCAGACCGCGGAGGAATAGCCCTGCAGCGGCGAGTAAAATCATCGCGAATGCGACTTCACCGATTATTAGGCCATGTCGCAAACGATGCTGTGAGCGTCCCGCCGTCGTGCCACGCGCGTTCTCGCGTACAGCCTGATTGATGTCGGCGCGTGACGCGAAAAATGCAGGCACAGTTCCAAACAACATTCCAGTCAACAAAGAACAAGCAAAGGCAAAAGCAAAAACCTTCAGATCAAGTTCGACTGCAGCACCGGGCAAGTTGGGGAAGAGTTGATTGCTGATGAACCTCACAGCCCACACCGCCAGTACCAGACTCAACGACCCACCAATTAGCGCCACCACGACACTTTCGATGAGCGACTGGCGCAGCAACCGAAATCGGCCAGCGCCCAATGCAGCACGAACAGCGAGCTCGCGTGAACGCGCAGCAGTACGGACCAACTGGAGGTTGGCAATGTTTGCGCAGGCGATTAGCAAGACAAAACCAGCGAGACCAAAGATGAACCACATCACCTTTCTGCTGATGTCGTCAGAGACTGAACGCTGAAGCGGTTCAAGCCGAACACTGTCGGGGTTTTGCTTGTTCGGTGAGTTTTCTTTGTTAATGTTAGCAACCAGAGTAACCATGCTTTGCTCGGCCTGTTGGATCGTTACTCCAGGTTTAAGCCGGGCGAGCGCTTGTAGGAAGTTAGCCGTCGTTTTCTTTTGCTCAGGGGTAAAGGCGAGCGGTTGCCAGAAATCAATTCTTCCCCAAAGGATGGGATGATCAAATCCCGGAGGCATTACTCCGACGACGCTCACAGTCTTTCCATCCAGTTGCAGCTTGCGACCCACAACATCTGGATCGCCTCCAAAACGACTTTGCCAAAAGCGATCGCTGAGCACGATGACGTTGTCCACGCCTGGTTCAAATTCCTCCGGGTTGAAAAGACGACCCCGCGCCGGCGCAACGCCGAACGCCGGAAGGAAGTCGGCCGTTCCCGCAAGACCACTCACACGTTCAGCTGTCTGACCCTGCTCAACCAGGCTGCGGCTGACGTAGTTATAGGCGGCCAACTTCTCAAACACCGTATTCCTCTCATGCTCCGTGAGAAAGACGGCAGGGTTATGTGGCCAACTCTGGGAAATAGGTGAAGTTCGAAAGACGCTCACCAACTGCGACGACTGGGGATAAGGAAGAGAGCGAAAGAGAAAGGTGTTGAGCACGCTAAACATCGCGGTGTTCACGCCAATTCCCAGTGCCAGCGTAAGTGTCGCGACGATCGTGAAACCTTTATGCTTGCGCAGCATCCGAAACGCATATCGAGCATCCTGAAGCAGGCTTGTCATGGTTTAACTCCCTGATGAGAAAGGTGCGATGCTCGCAGTGCACTCCGCTAGGAGTGCCATGTTTATAGCACACGCCCCGAAATGTTTTTGCACTCCGCTAGGAGTGCCATGTTATCTCAATCGTAGAACTCGATGACGTGCTCTTTGAACTCGATCTCGAACTGCCGCAGTAACGCGAAAAGAGCGAAGGCCGTGGTGCGCTTCTTGGTTCATGATGTATCGAACTACGAA
>DATDFV010000196.1:0-43915 GCA_036522415.1 Pyrinomonadaceae bacterium
GTCGTGGTTCGGCTGATGACAGACCGGCAGAGATCGCGTGGGGCGAAATAGTTAGCAGTAATTACTTCTCAGTCCTCGAACTGACGCCGTCACTCGGTCGTGGTTTCCTGCCGGAAGATAACCTCTCGCAGAGTTCCGTACCCGTGGTTGTTCTCGGATACAAGTTTTGGCAGCGCCGCTTCAACTCCGATCCATCAATAGTTGGCAAAAACATTTACATGAATGGAACGGCATTCACTGTGGTTGGTGTCGGACCGAAAGACTACGAAGGAGTCAAGTTTGCGATCCGCCAGGATTTTTGGGTGCCGTTGATGCAGCAAACAAAATTCTACCCACCTGATCCAACCTGGGAGACGGAACGCGGCTGGGCCACCTGGAATCTGTTGGGTCGTCTCAAGCCTGGCGTCACAATGAAACAGGCTGAGGGAGATCTCAATGTGATTGTGGAGAATCTTGCTCGTCTTTATCCGAACAACGCTAAAGATATCAAGATTCAAGTTGTTTCAGAACAAGATGGAAGATTTGACACGCTTGCGAAGTATTTCCGATTCGCTGCTTTGATTGCTCTTTGTGTATCTGGTCTCGTGCTGTTGGTTGCGTGTGCGAACGTTGCGAACCTCATGCTGGCGAGAGCCACTGCTCGCACCAAAGAGATCGGGATTCGATTAGCCATCGGAGCACGCCGGAACCACATCATTCGCCAGTTGCTGACTGAAAGCGTAATCCTTAGTTTGCTTGCCGGTGTTGTCGGTTGGGGTCTCGCTTACTGGGGCGCCCACCTCATCAATTCTTCTATTCCACCTTTACCTTATCCGATCAATCTGGATGTGAATCCCGATCTCGCTGTACTCAAATGGATGTTTGGAGTTTCTGTGCTGACAGGCCTTGTATTTGGTCTGGCGCCCGCATTGATAGCATCGCGACTCGATCTGGTTTCCGTATTGAAGAGTGAAGTGCAGTTGTTTGTGAAACGCGGAGCAGCCCGACGGGTGAATCTTCGCGCAGCGCTGGTTGTGGCCCAGCTCGCTATCTCAATAGTAGTTCTGGTTTGCGCTGGACTATTTCTTAGAAGTCTCAGAAAAGCCGTCAACACTGATCCAGGATTCAACGTCGATAATCTTGTGTCGATGCGCGTCGATCCAGGGGCGCTTGGGTATAACGAGGAGAGCGGCAAACGCTTTTACACTGAACTCCTGCATCGGATAGCAGAACAGCCGGGCGTACGCTCCGCTTCTCTTACCACGTATCTGTTGCTCGGCGACAGCAACTCAGGCATCCAGATCATTAAAGAGGGCGATCCTGAGCCGCTACCAAATCAAGGGATCATCGTCGATCGCAGTTTGGTTGCGCCCGGATATCTGGAAACGATGGGTATCAAGCTATTGCGCGGTCGCGACTTCACCGAACGTGATGACTCGAAGGCGCCGCACGTTGCGATCGTGAATCAGGAATTTGCCCGCCGATACTATGGAAGTGAAGAGAACGCTTTAGGCAAGCGATTGCACTTCTGGTGGTCAGGTTCTCCGCTGGCGGAGATTGTGGGCATAACCAAGGATGGCTATTACCGCAGCCTGTATGAAGATCGCCGTCCCTACATGTTCATTCCTGAGTTTCAAATGTACGAATCGGGAATGACGTTGTTGGTGAAGGCAAATTCTGCTGCAGACGTGACGCGAGTTGCCGAAAGTTCGCGTCGTGAGATTGCCCTTTTAGATCCTCGTTTACCGGTCGTCGGCATGCTCCTCGGCGAACAGAACCTGACTTACGCTTATTGGGGTCCGCGACTGTCGGCTGGAATCGGCACCGCTTTTGGCCTGCTCGCGTTACTACTCACAACAATGGGTCTATACAGTGTCATGACGTATGCAGTTTCACAGCGCACCCGAGAGATTGGGATTCGCATGGCGCTGGGCGCACAGCTTATCGACGTCATCAGACTTGTATTGCGCCAGGGAATCGCGTTGGTGATCGTTGGAATTCTGATTGGTTTGTTCGGCGCGTTCCTCGTCACGAGAGTCTTATCGAGTTTCTTGGTGAATGTAGGAACTAGCGACCCGCTTACTTTCGCAGCTGTTTCTATATTACTCGTGATAGTGGCGTTGGTGGCTTGTTATATACCGGCACGACGCGCAACGAAGGTCGATCCGTTAGTAGCGTTGAAATATGAATGACGACGATTGGGACAGTAATTAATAGGACCTATTCGACCAATAGGACCTATTCCGGAGGATCAATCTGAAATCTTAAATTGGAAACCTTAAATAAACTTATGTTCAAAGATCTCCGTTACAGCATCCGCACTCTCTTACGTCAACCAGCTTTCACTGTCGTTGCCGTGCTTACACTTGCGCTCGGCATTGGCGCGAACACCGCAATCTTCAGCGTCGTTAACACGGTGCTTCTTCGTGCCTTACCCTTCCAAAATCCGGAGCAGCTCGTTTCAGTTGGGAAGTCTGCGTCGTCTGAAGGCCTGCCAGGGTTAGCTGCCTACGAATATCTTGCATGGAGCCAAAAGAGCAAAGACTTCGCGAGCATCGGTGCATATAGCAGTGACAACTTTAACCTCACCGGCCAGGGTCAACCCGAACGTGTTTCCGGCGGTGAGGTGACCGCGAGCTTCTTCACCACGTTGGGTGTGGCGCCTCTGCGCGGTCGTGTGTTTCTACCCGATGAAGACAAGCCGGGCAACAGCCAGGCCGTGATCATCGGTGAATCTTATTGGCAGCGTCGTTTTGGTCGAAGTGAATCGATAGTAGGCAGCACCCTTACTCTCGACGATAAGAGTTACGTCGTAGTTGGCGTAATGCCGCGGACGCTGCGTTTCCCCAATGAATACGATCTATGGGTGCCAATGGCACTTGATCCGGTCAGGGAAACACAAGGCGATATGGTCAGTCTGGTGGAAGTAGTTGGGCGACTGAAACCGAACGCTTCTGTCGAACACGCGCAAAGTGAATTAACTCTTCTGTCTCAACAAAGTTCTCAGGAGCGCACTGACAAGTTTCCTCTGACGCCTACTGAGATCCTGCCGTTGCATCAGTTTCTGGTGACGGGTATTCGACGAACGGTTTTGCTGTTATGGGCCGCAGTCGGATTGGTAATGCTGCTCGCGTGTGTGAACGTTGCGAGCCTCATGTTGTCACGCACTGCCTCGAGACAACGAGAGATGGCAGTACGCGCGGCAGTTGGTGCCCGGCGATGGCAATTGGTGCGTCAGCTACTCGTTGAAAGCATATTGTTGGGTGTTGCCGCTGGAACGGTTGGAATTGTAATTGCGCTGTGGTGCAAACGCTTGATCGTCTCACTAGTGCCGGAAGGCTTCACGAGCGCTGTCCATGATTTGAACGCGACAAGTATGGATTGGCGAGTATTTGCGTTCACGTTGTCGCTATCTATTGTCACTGGAATCGTGTTTGGCCTTGTTCCCGCGCTAATGGCTTCTAAACCTAATCTTGTTAGATCGTTTCGAGACAGCGGACCGCGCTCGCTGCTTGGTTTTGGATTGCGCAGCGTCAAAGGTTGGCTGGTCGTCGCCGAGCTGGCCCTGGCAATGGTCCTGCTCTTGTCTGCGGGTTTGTTGGTGAGGAGTTTTAATCAGCGCAACTCCATCGATCCTGGCTTCACGCGCCAGAATGTCTTGAGTCTGCGGTACGATTTGCCTCGAAGCAAGTACTCCACTCCGGCTCAATCCATCAGCTTTCATCATGAATTGCTCGAGCGAGTAAAAGCACAGCCCGGTGTCGATTCAGCCGGAATCATAAGTCACAAGCCTCTCTCGGAATTCTCAATCGTTGCATTCATGGGGATCGAGGGTCAGGGTCAGCTTGATCGTAAGAAAGAGAAACCTGTGGGTGTTGGAGCGGTGGCTGGCGATTACTTTCGCGCGATGCAGATTCCTTTGCTGGCTGGTCGAGTTTACGACGATCGCGATCTCGCGGACTCTCCAAAAGTCGGAATTATTAACCAGGCTTTCGCGCAACGGTACTTTGGCGGAAACGACGCGATTGGTAAGCACGTCGGGTTTGGTTGCAAAAAGGAATTATGCCGGACGATTGTTGGCATTGTTGGAAACATACGCCAGGAAAGTCTGACAGATGAGGCGGTGCCCGAGTTGTACGTACCGGCGACTCAAATGCCGTTGAACAGCATGACACTGTTAGTTCATACGTCAGTTGATCCACTCAGTGTCGCCAACACAGTACGGGGACAAGTACTCGCGATCGATCCGAATGAGCCGATTTACGATATTCGAACAATTGATCAACGAGTTAGGGAAGCGTTGTCAGTTTCCCGCGCTTTGATGTTTTTGTTCTCGGCATTTGCTGTGTTGGCATTGATTCTTGCCGCAGTCGGAATCTATGGACTCGTTTCTTACTCGGTGAGTCAACGCACTCATGAGATTGGAATTCGCATAGCCTTAGGTGCACAACGCAGACATGTTTTGAGGTTGATTCTGCGTACGGGAGTGACACTTGCGCTTAGTGGAATTGTGATTGGCGTCGCGGGCGCTATTGCACTGACGAGATTCTTGACGTCGTTACTTTATGGAGTGACCGCAACCGACACGAGGACATTTGTAATCGTGTCGGTCGGCCTGTTCGCGATTGCTGTGGCTGCGTGTTTGATTCCGGCACGACGTGCAACAAGGGTCGAGCCGCTCATCGCGTTGAGACACGACTAGGATCTCAAATGTCCGACGAACTTTAGTTTGTCGTGGTGACGATAGTGAACGTTGATTTTTAGAGGGCCTGAATGTGTCGTCGGTAACTGTTTGTAACACGCGACAAACTAAAGTTCGTCGGACAAGTCGGCAATGAGGTGACTTCTCATGTCTTCATTTTTTCAAGACGTTCGCTATGGTCTTCAAATGATGTTGAAGCATCCGGCGTTCACCGCTGTTGCAGTATTGACAATCGCACTCGGTGTCGGCGCAAACACTGCGCTGTTCAGTGTTGTCGATGCTGTGTTGTTGAAGAAACTGCCTGTATCAAATCCCGATCAGCTTGTTTTGTTCAAACAGACTTATAACCCCGAGAAGTTTGGCACTGGCGGTTACAACGGCGCTAATCCGCTGGATCCCGCTTCGGGCTTGAAAATTGGAACCTCCTTTCCAGTTCAAACACTTTCGCGATTTCGAGAGTTCGCAAAAGATCCGCAATCACCACTCTCTGATGTTTTTGCGTTTTCGCCTGTCGATATCAATCTGAACACCGGTACACAGGCTGAGGTGATCAATGGCCAGGCCGTTTCTGGAAACTATTATTCGGCACTAGGTGTCCCTGCTTTCATCGGACGCACGCTAAACGACAGCGACGACAATTCAAGTTCATCTCCTGCCGCGGTGCTCGGCTACAAATACTGGTCTCGACAGTTTGGTAGCGACACATCTGTAATCGGCAGGCAAGTAAACATAAACAACGTTGCGTTCACGATAGTAGGTGTGACTCCACCGGGCTTCGAAGGTACAGCCCAAGTTGGAACTTCCGAGGACGTGACAATTCCAATCGCGTGGGAACCCCAGATTTCCGGGAATCGAAGCATGATGAGAGGCGCCGGCATTTGGTGGCTTCGCATGATGGGACGACTTAAACCAGGCACCACCATTGAACAAGCTCAAGCCAAACTGACTGGACCGTTTTTGCAATCGGTGATCGAACATCGTGCAGCTCGCCAGGCGACAATTAAGACCTCATTACGCACGCTTGAACCAAACGACTATCCACGGCTCGGCGTAGAGTCTGGCAGTCAGGGAGAAATGAATTCGCGAAGGTACTACGCTAAGCCGCTGCAACTTCTCCTTGGTGTAGTTGGACTGGTGTTGCTAATCGCCTGCGCCAACGTCGCAAATCTCCTGCTCGTGCGTGCAACCTCGCGAAGGAAAGAGATTGCTGTTCGTTTGGCCTTAGGCGCGAGTCGCCGGCGACTGATCCGTCAGTTGTTGACTGAGAGCCTGCTGCTTTCGGTTGTTGGCGGCGGGCTTGGAGTTTTATTCGCTTTGTGGATCAAAGACGGCTTGCTCGTAGCCACCGAATGGGGTGGCCAAACAATGAGTGCGCTGAACACAAGCATTGACTTACGAGTGCTGATTTTTACGCTGGCTCTTTCATTTTTGACAGGCATCGGATTCGGTTTGGTACCTGCATTTAAGTCAACACAGTTTGATCTAACTCCCTCGTTAAAAGATTCCGGTCGCGGTTCGGGTGTTATAGGCCGCTCGCTGCTAACCCGTTCCCTGGTAGTTATTCAAGTTTCATTGTCAGTGCTACTACTGATCGGCGCAGGACTTCTGATTCGAACACTGCGAAATCTGCAGCACGTCGAGATCGGCTTCAATGCCAATAATCTTCTTCTGTTCAGTCTCGATCCAAGTCTGATTGGTTATAAAGAAGAAAAGCTGGCGAGCCTTTATCAGCAACTTAACCAGCGAATCGAAGCAGTGCCGGGCGTTCGAGGAGTAACTTTCTCGCGTCATCCATTGTTGGGTGGAGGCGGAACGAATAGCGACTTGTTTGTTCCAGGCGTTAACGGACCTGACGGCAAGCCACTTGATCTTGGCATTACCTACATTCACAACGTTCGCGAGAACTTTCTGGAGACAATGGAAATGCCATTGTTGCGAGGCAGATCGCTCTCAGTCCACGACGATGCTCGATCGCCGCAAGTGGCCGTTGTAAATGAAGCGTTCGCCAGAGCTTTCTTCCACAATGAGAATCCGCTTGGTAAGCGTTTCAGTTATGAACAGGATGGCAAGGAGTCGATCGAAATTGTCGGAGTCGTTAGAGATGCCAAATACACGACACAACGCGACGACGTTCCGCCTACGGCTTATCACTCGTGGGCCCAGTCGGTTGCTTTTATGAGATCCGCGACGTTTGAAGTGCGTTCAAGTGGCGATCCGACCTTATTGATTTCCGGCATTCGTCAGGCGGTAAGAGAAGTCGATCCAAATTTGCCTGTCATGAATGTCAAAACACAGATCGAAGAAGCTGATGAGCAGCTCGCGATGGAACGAATGTTTGCAAAGTTGCTCTCACTGTTTGGGCTGATCGCACAACTTCTCGCAGCAATTGGGCTCTATGGCGTAATGGCTTACTCGGTAACGCAGCGTACTCAGGAAATTGGTATCCGAATGGCTCTCGGCGCGAACCGAAGCAGAGTGTTGCGAATGGTTCTTCACCATGGAATGGTTTTGACCGTGATTGGAATCGCAATAGGTCTGACTGCTGCTTACGTTTTGACGAAATACCTCGAGAGTTTGACGAGCATGTTGTTTGGAGTGAAGCCGCGTGATCCGATCACCTTTGCGGTTACCGCAGGAGTGTTGTTGCTGGTGTCATTGATTGCATGTTTGATTCCGGCACGCCGCGCAACGAAAGTCGATCCGTTGGAAGCGCTGCGGTACGAATAGATCTTAGAGCTTTGCACTTTGAACTTTGTGCTTTGAAGAAATGAGCAAAGCACGAAGTACAAAATACAAAGCACGAAGTACGAAGGACCAAGTAAACGACTGCAAGGAGGCACTGGTCTCATGTTTTCCGAAACTTATCAGGATTTTAAGTACTCCTTTCGGCTGTTGCGCAAGAACCCCGGTTTTGCGTGTGTGGTCGTCATCACTCTCGCATTGGGGATCGGAGCCAACACCGCGATTTTCAGTTTCGTCAACGCAGTCATTCTAAATCCGCTGCCATTGCCAGATGCCAATCGACTTGTAGTGATAAATGAGATCACCAACCAGGGTGACGAAATGAGCGTTTCGTTACTTAACTTTCGAGACTGGCAAGCGCGTGCAAAATCGTTCGAGGAAATCGGCGGTTATCGATTCGATACATTCAACCTAATTGGCACGGCGAGTCCACAACGTTTAATCGGACAAGAAGTCACGTTGAATTACTTCCACATTCTCGGAGTTCAACCACAGTTGGGTCGAATCTTCACTGAGGAGGAAGAGAAGTTCACGCCGGTCGGTACGGCCGTACTCATCAGTGACTCCCTCTGGCGGAATGCGTTCGGCTCGGATCCAAGTATTTTGGGACGGACGCTAAACCTCGGAGGCTACATCTATTGGGTCATCGGTGTAATGCCCCCTCGTTTTGAATTCATTAGAAAGACTGATCTTTGGGCGCCACTGGGCGGTTGGTTGGGACCCAACTCGGCATGGTTCGATCGCGGAAACCATATGGGACTCGTTGCAATTGCCAAACTGAAACCGGGAATTTCGGCAAGCCAGGGCGACGCTGAGATGAGACAGCTCGCGGCTCAGCTGGCGAACGAGTATCCGGATAAAAATAACGGAACCAGTGCATACGCGCGTTCACTGCAAACAATGATTGTTCACGAAGTGCGCTCGACGTTGCTTGTCCTGATGGGCGCGGTTGGATTTGTCTTGCTCATCGCCTGTGTCAACGTAGCAAATTTGTCGATTGCGCGTGCGCTGGTTCGGGAACAGGAGATGGGAATCAGAATGGCGTTAGGAGCTGGACGTCGTCGCCTGATTCGCCAGATGTTGAATGAAAGTCTGCTGCTATCAGTCCTGGGAGGTTTGGCCGGAATCCTCTGTGCGCGCTGGCTATTGTCTGCATTGATTAAGCTGTCGCCACCGAATCTTCCGCGCATCGATGATGTGCGATTGAGTGGACGAGTGTTGCTGTTTACCGCAGGAATCACGTTGTTGACTGGTTTGATGTTTGGACTTCTTCCTGCATGGTCTGCGACGCGCACCAACCCTACCTTGGCGTTCAATCAACGGTCGTCAACCTCCGGGCCTTTGCGTCGCCGTCTGTTTGATGGCTTGTTGGTGGCAGAGATTGCTCTTGCACTCATGGTGGTAACTGGTGCCGGTTTGATGACTCGCACCATGTACAAGATTGCTCATGTCGATCCTGGGTTTCAATCGGATCATGTGCTCACTATGCGGCTCGATCTCCAGGATCCGAAATACGACGTTGCACACCAGGAATCCTTCCGGCGCGATGTAATAACTAAGGTCAAGGCTATTCCGGGTGTCGAATCCGCGGCCTTCACACTGTCGTTACCGATTGAAGGATCGCAGTGGGGATCGGTGTTTATTGTTGGAGATCGACCTGTACCCGAGCGCACGCAACTTCCGAGCGCTGCCTTCAATCCGATCAGCCCTGAATACATCAAAACGATGAGAATTCCGTTGTTGAAGGGCCGACTTTTTACCGAAGCAGACACAGAGAAGTCACCACCGGTGGTTCTGATCAATCAGACGATGGCCCGACGGTTCTGGCCCAACGAGAATCCAATTGGCAAGCGAGTGAAGCAGGGTTGGCCGGAATGGACGACAGAGCAGTCGCCGTGGCGTGAGGTAGTCGGGGTTGTTGGTGACGTCAAATTGGATGGAGTCATTGAAAAGACTCCGCTTCATATTTATTTGCCCCTCTCACAAAATGGCAGTGGGAGGGTGTATTTGACTGTGCGATCAAAAGTTGAACCCCAAAGCCTAAACGCACCAATTCAAGGCGCAATCCATGCTGTTGATAGTCAGATTCCATTGTATGAAGTTCGCACGATGGAAGATCGTATGCAGCGAGCTGTGGTTTCGCAGCGAGCGGCAATGATCTTACTTAGTGCGTTCGCGATCGTCGCAATGTTACTTGCGATCGTCGGTATCTACGGCGTCATTTCATGGGGAGTGGTCCAACGCACTCGCGAGATGGGGTTACGCATGGCGTTGGGCGCTTTACGACGAGATGTAATGTGGTTGGTTCTGCGTCGATGCAGCTTGCTTGTTCTTGCAGGTGTATCAGTTGGTTTGTTGGGTGCTCTTGCATTAACCCGTGTGCTCGGAGCTTCTTTATCAGAAGTTGGGCCAGGCAAGACGCCGCTGCTGTTCGGAGTAAAGGCACTCGATCCGATCACATTTGTTGTTGCTCCGATCTTGCTGGCACTTGTTGCGCTGCTTGCGTGTTGTTTGCCGGCGCGACGCGCAACCAAGATCGATCCGTTAGTGGCGCTGCGGTACGAATGAAGGAGTTTAAGAATTCAGATTGGACAGTTATCAATAGGACCTATTAGACCTATAGGACCTATCTCGGACAGTCAATCTTAAATCCGAAAATTTAAATCTGAAATGATCAGAGACATTCGCTTCGCATTTCGGAATCTACTTAAGCGGCCCAGCTTCACCGTCATTGTGATTCTTGTGCTCGGCCTGGGGATTGGCACGACCACGGCCATCTTTTCGATCGTGGACGCGTTGTTATTGAGATCGTTGCCTTATCCCAATGCCGACCGACTCGTGATGATGCGCGAAGTGGGTGCGAAGGGAAATCTGATGGCTGTGGCGGAGGCGAATTATCTCGACGTCGCTGGTCGCAGCAAGAGCTTTGAGCAAATTGGAGTTTGTGCAGGTAGTTATCCTTTGGTCGTAACTGCGGAGAATGTAACCAACCGAACCCGCATGTCTTACGCATCAACGGCGTGCTTGAAGGCGATGGGTGCACAACCGATTGCCGGCCGCTTGTTCGATCCCGAAGAAGAGAAGTGGGGCGGTCCAGTCGCGGCCTTGATTAGTTACGGATACTGGCAAAATTCATTTGGTGGGCGCGCCGACCTCACAGCCGCCCGGCTGAATGTTGATGGTGTTGCCTGCAACATCGTCGGCGTTTTGCCATCGACCTTTAATTATCCGGTCAACACTGAAGTTTGGATTACTCGAAACACAGAGCCACCGCTCACCTCTCGCACTGCACACAACAATCCTGTCATTGGCCTACTCCGTCCGGGCATCACCATCGAACAGGCGAGAGCGGACGTGAGCCTTATCGGCAAGCAGCTGAAACAAGACTACGGCGAGAAGATAGATCTCGTCGACTTTGCTCTCATTCCACTTCAGACCTACTTAACGCGGAATGTTCGTCAGGGACTGTGGCTGCTACTGGGTTCGGTCGGATTGTTACTTCTGGTCGCGTGTGCAAACTTTTCGAATTTGCTTCTGGGCCAGCTGATCTCACGTCAACGAGAATTCACTTTGCGAGTTGCTTTGGGTGCGTCACGTGCACGACTTACACGCCAGGTGTTGATCGAGAATCTGATTCTTACTTTGCCGGGTGCGATATTGGGAGTCTTGCTGGCCACAATAGCGGTGAAGTTATTGCTCGTTCTCGATAAAGGAACCCTTCCCCAGTTCAACGCAATCGCGATTGATACACGTGTGATGTCGTTTGCCTGCTTACTCGGAATCCTCATCGCGATTGTACTCAGTTTCCTGCCGGGTCTTCGTTCAGGGCGCAATTTGAATCCGGGTCTCAAGGCTGGTTCCCGTAGTCAGACGATTGGGCGTGGCGAACGCCTGCGTGGCGCGCTGGTTGTCGGTCAAATCGGTTTGACACTGGTGTTGTTAACTGGCGCCGGGTTGCTCGGTCGCAGTTTCTTGAAGGTAATGGAGGTTGGCACCGGCTTCAACATTGAGAGCACGATGGTGATGACTCTGTCGCTTCCGACAACGATTTCGGTGGAAGAGGACGAGCAGACTCGCCAATTCTATGTGCAGATGCTTGATCGGGTTGCACATCTTCCCGGAGTGACAGCAGTAGGAGGCATCAACCATCTGCCGCTACAAGGCGGAGGTGCAGATGGACAGTTTCTGATCGATAACGATCCGAATCAAAAAGGCTACGCCGAATATAGAGTCGCAAGTGCAGGCTACTTCGACGCAATGCGAATTCCGTTACTGCGTGGACGAATGTTTGATGCATCGGACAGAGTTAATGGTCAACACGTCGCTGTTATCAGTCAGTCACTGGCACAGCGTTATTGGCCCAATCAGAATGCGATTGGTAAGCAGATCTATTTCGGAAACATGGATACCGATAAGCATCTGATGCAAATCGTCGGCATTGTCGGCGATGTGCGCGACGTGAATCTCGAGCGACCTCCTGATCCAACGCTCTATGGCTATTCGTTGCAACGACCCCAGTGGTGGCAGGTAGCTAATTTGGCTGTTGTCATTCGCACCAGCAACGAGCCGCAAAGTCTGATTCCTGCATTGCGATCGACCGTGCAAAGTCTTCGGTCAGATGCGCCCGTAAGTTTCTCCACGTTGAAAACGGTTTATTCGGAAGCGTTCGCCGCCCGACGTTTTAGTTTGACTGTATTTGGAGTGTTTGCTGGTGTCGCACTTCTGATAACGGTAGTTGGTTTATATGGATTGCTCGCCTATTCAGTTACCGAACGAACTCGCGAGATGGGGATTCGCATGGCGTTGGGTGCACAGAGCATAGACGTACTGCGTCTCGTGATGGGGCACGGCCTTCAACTGACGATCAAAGGAGTGGTTATAGGCCTGGTTGGTGCGTGGTGTCTGACGCGACTGATGACGAGTTTGTTATTTGGAATTACGCCGACCGACTCGATCACTTTGATCGGAGTCGTCCTGGTTCTAGCGGTCGTTGTTCTGTTCGCTTGTTACGTTCCAGCCAGACGAGCAACGAAAGTGGATCCGTTGGTTGCGTTGAGAGAAGAATGAAAATTGTCCGACGAACTTTAGTTTGTCGTGTTCGGATCGAGGCCCTTAATTCTATTAGAAGACCTTAGACAACAACACGACAAACTAAAGTTCGTCGGACTAATAAGGAATCTGAAATCTGAAATAAACATCATGGAAAACTTAATTAAAGACATTCGCTACGGCTTGAGAAGCTTACGAAAGAGACCGGCGTTTGCGGCAATCGCGATCGTTACTCTTACGCTAGGCATTGGTGCTAACACTGCGATTTTCACGCTGGTGAATGCAGTAATGTTCAAAACACTTCCGGTTCATGACCCGCAGGAATTGGTTCTGTTTAGTGATTCCACGGGCGAAGGAACATCTATTGATGATCCGCCCAAGGCAGGTAAATGGGATCGATTCTCCTACGCGTCCTTCCAATATCTTCGTGATCACCAGCAATCATTCCAGGAAGTCGCTGCTGTTCGCAGCGGCGGTAGTCCTCTAAGTGTGCGGCATAGTGATGCCGATCGTTCGGGCGTTCAGCAAGCAATCGGTCAGTTAGTCTCCGGTAATTACTTTTCGGTTCTGGGGGTGACGTCAATGCGCGGGCGTCTGCTGACTCCGGAAGATGATAAACCCGGCGCACCTCCGGTAGCTGTTATTAGCAACCGCTATTGGCAAAAGGTCTTGAACAGCGACAACGGTGTGGTTGGAAAATCATTCATTCTCAACGGAAACGGTTTCACAGTTGTAGGCATTACGCCGCCAGAGTTTTTTGGAGAGCGAGTGCGACAGTCTCCCGATTTCTGGATGCCGTTAGCGTTCCAGCCGCAGATTGAAATCCGCGACTCATATTTAACAGATAATCAGGTTTACTTTCTGATGTTGATGGGTCGTCTCAAAAACGGTGTGCGATTTGAACAAGCTCAAGCCGAAATGAATCTTGCGCTTCGTCAGTTTTTGAGTGAACAAGCCGGGAGCGACCTCAGCGAAGACCGACGAAAAAGGATCGCAGATACCTACGTGCAACTTGTTTCGGGTGCCGGTGGGATTTCCGGGTTGCGAGCGCATTACTCCAAGCCGTTGCAAACGTTGATGGTGATTGTCGCGATGGTGCTTTTGATTGCCTGCGCAAACATCGGAGGGTTGTTGTTGTCCCGAGGCGCCGCAAGAAAGGCAGAAGTGTCACTCCGCATGGCACTGGGTGCTACTCGAGTAAGGATTATTCGGCAGTTTCTCACCGAGAGTTTAATACTGGCGACGGTAGGAGGGGCCTGCGGAATATTAGTTTCCTTTTGGGGAGTCAGCTTGCTGGTCAAGTTGGTTGCTAAGACTACACCGTTAGACACAGCGCCTGATTTGAAGGTTCTCCTGTTCACGTTCGGTGTCTCCTTAATATCAGGCGTGCTCTTTGGATTAATGCCTGCTGTTCGCGCCAGCAGGACCGATTTGGCTTCAGCAATGAAATTGAAGAACCGCCAGGGTGGTGGACGTTTGCGTTTGAACTTCTCGTCCGCCCTGGTGGTTATGCAGATAGGCCTGTCGATGGTGTTACTGACGGGAGCTGGTTTATTCCTGCGCAGTTTATTACTGCTGCAAAACGAGAAGGTCGGCTTCGAAAAATCCAATGTTCTGCTCATGAGGATAGATCCCCGTCTGGCTGGCTATGAGACTACGGAGCTGTCAGCAATGTATACCCAACTACTTGAGCGTGTGAGTAGTCTCGCCGGCATACGCTCAGTAAGCCTTGCCACTTACTCACCGATGAGCGGGTCTAATCGTTCAAGCACTATAGCTATCCCTGGTTATACACCCCAGCCCAATGAAGACATGGATGTTCAGGACATGTTGATTGGACCAAACTACGCCGACACTCTAAGACTTCCGCTGTTGCAGGGTCGCGAGATTACTCAACGCGATACACCGTCATCACAGAAGGTAGCCGTAATTAGCAAAACCTTCGCCGACCGTTTCTTCAAAAACCAGAATCCACTCGGCCGGTCTATAACGTTTGGAGATCCCGCAAAGAAAGATGAATTGATCGAAGTCGTCGGCGTGCTGGGTGACATGAAGTGGGAAGATGCGCGTGACACACCGTTGGCCACTGTCTTTCGGCCGATTTTACAGGTTCAGGAAGGAGGTGCGTACACAGCCAGACTTCAGATTCGCACCAATTCAAATCCATCCGATCTTGCACAAACCGTTCGCCAGGCAATTGCACAAGTGGACGACCGCATGCCGATCTCCGAGGTCACTACGCTTAGCGACCAGTTTCGAGAAACTCTGAATCAGGATCG
Source organism: Pyrinomonadaceae bacterium (assembly GCA_036522415.1). GTDB lineage: Bacteria > Acidobacteriota > Blastocatellia > Pyrinomonadales > Pyrinomonadaceae > PSRF01. The sequence goes on from DATDFV010000196.1 coordinate 14,752, forward strand.
TCTGGTCACTCAGCTGGTGAGCTTTTTCGGAACTCTGGCATTGCTACTCGCATGTATTGGCCTTTACGGCATGATGGCCCACAGCGTTACCAGGCGAACAAACGAGATTGGTATTCGAATGGCGCTTGGTGCTGAACGCAGCACGATCATAAAGATGGTCCTGCGAGAAACACTTCTGCTGGTGATTGTCGGCTTGTTCATTGGGGTTCCATCCGCGCTTGTTGCGGCTCGCTTTATTTCGAGCCAGCTGTACGGGCTGGGGCCGGGCGATCCACGAACATTCATAGCCGCAGCCGTTGTACTCGTCGGAGTTGCAATCGCGGCAGGTTACTTACCGGCTCGGAGAGCATCACGAGTGAACCCACTGACGGCACTTAGAGAGGAATGAAAAACGTTCTTCGTGCTTAGTACTTTGTGCTTTGTTGCATTGGCTCAAGGGCCAATTAGCCTTCGAATAACAACGGACAAAGGGCAAAGCACAAAGCTCGGATTTTCGAGAATACTATGTTGACCACCACTCTTTCCGACATCCGTTACGCCTTCCGCATGCTGGCAAAGAACCCGGCGTTTGCTTTGGTTGTGACACTCACACTTGCGCTGGGCATTGGTGCCAACGCTGCGATGTTTGCTTTTACTGACAAGGTATTGCTTCAGAGTCTGCCCGTAGATCGTCCTGAAGAGCTGTTTGTCATGTCGACATATGATCCGAAGAATCCGGATATTCAGTATTCCTTCTCGTATCCGATGTATCAGGACTTGCGAGATAAGAGCGGGCAGTTCCTATCCGGAGTCATCGCCCGTGGCGGTGCACAGATGAACGTAAGCTACGGTGATCATAATGATCGTGTCAGAGGTGAACTCGTAAGTGGAAATTTCTTTCAGGTGTTGGGAGTCAGGCCTTGGGTGGGGCGCCTCTTCACTCAGGAAGATGACGTGAATCCAGGGGCCCATCCGGTCGTTGTCTTGAGTTACGCTTTCTGGAACCGACGCTTCGCAAAAGACCCATCTATTATCGGTAAGACTATCCTCATCAACGAACAGCCAATAATTGTTCTTGGAGTTACCCCGCCAGGATTTTACGGCCTGAACCTATCCGACGATCCGGACGTCCGTGTGCCGTTGATGATGACGCCTGTGTTCAATCCTTTTCCGCCAACGCGACTGAAGAGTCGTAGCCATCAGTGGCTAACCTTGATGGCGCGTCGACGAAGTGATGTCTCGCCGGTTCAGGCACAAGCTGCGGCGGATGTTCTTTATCGACAGCTGCGTGAGTCAGAAGCTCAAGAGCGTGCCACTAGTTATAGTGCATATCAGCGTGAACAATTTTTCGCGCGGAGAATAACGCTCAAACCCGGCGCACAGGGTTTTCAATCGCTTCAAGATGAGATGAAGACGTCCTTGTTGTTGCTCTTTGCTGCGACCTTCGTCGTTCTACTCATCGTATGTGCCAACCTGGCAAACCTCATGATGGCCCGGGCGACGGTTCGGGCCCAGGAAATTGCTGTGCGCCTTGCTCTGGGTGCTGGCCGGCTTCGATTACTTCGGCAATGGTTAACCGAAGGAGTTGTGCTCTCTTTGCTGGGAGGCGCTGTTGGGGTGTTCATAGCTTTATGGCTCAAAGTCGGGTTGCTCGCGTTTATGCCCGCTGATGTGCGTGCAAATTTGAACATGCCCTTCGGATGGCGATTTTACTTGTTCATTTTTGCGGTATCTCTTTTTGTTGGGATTGCGTTTAGTTTTGCGCCAGCTATCCAGGCCGCTCGTCATTCTTTTAGTTCCGGATTACGAATTGAATCGCGCAGTGTAACGTCGGCAGGAAAGCTTTTGAGTGTCCGCAGCGCGCTTATTCTTACGCAGGTCGCATTGTCGTTGCCTTTGCTCGTCAGTGCTGCTTTGTTGGTTCGCTCCTTACAAAACCTGCGAGCAGTTGATACTGGCTTCAATAAGAAGAATGTCTTGCTTGCAAGTATTAATCCTTCTCTTAATGGATACTCGCCAGAGAAAGGTCATTTGTTCTACGACACTTTGTTAAGTCAGGTGCGCTCCATGCCTGGGGTAACTGCGGCGACGCTTGCTTCCGATTCACCGATTTCCGGTGGTTGGGATCAAAACGGAATAGGGGTGGAAGGCTACACGCCGCGCGAGGACGAGAACATGTCCTGTGATGTCACTTATATTTCAACAGATTACTTTAAGACCCTTGGAATTTCGGTCGTCGCCGGCCGAGATATCAATGACGAGGACAAGCTTGGAAACCCAAAGGTGGCGTTGATCAATGAAAAGATGGCGCACTACTTCTTTGGCAACAACAGTCCACTTGGAAAACGGATTTCCCTGGAAGGAAAATTTGACACCACTATCGTCGGTATCGTAAAGGATGCGACCTACATCACTCTGCGCAACAACGTACGGCGTCATTTTTATACGCCGACGATGCAGATACCGCGACTGTTTGATCTCGTATTGCATGTAAAGACTTCCGTCGATCCAAATAGCGTCGCTGAACAGTTACGACTTCAGATCAAATCACTCGACCCACACCTGCCACTCTACAACGTGAAAACATTGGAAGGTGAGATTGATGAATCACTGGCTCAGGACACCCTGGTTACGTGGTTGTCCGGTTCTTTTGCAGTCCTGGCGACACTCCTGACTGCGCTCGGACTTTACGGTGTGCTGACGTTCTCGGTTGTTCGTCGGACACGCGAGATTGGGATTCGAGTAGCCCTCGGTGCGCAACGTAGCGACGTGTTCAAGTTGATCATGATCAGAGGGATGATCTTGACCGCAGTGGGGATAGTGATCGGGATAGGTGGTTCACTTGCATTGGCCAGGGTGCTTGAGTCTTTGTTGTTTGGCGTTAAGGCAACGAACGCGTTCACGATGATTGCTGTGTCGTTGGGATTAGTAGTCGTCGCTTTCATTGCCTGCTATTTGCCGGCGCACCGTGCAACGAAGGTGAATCCGTTGGAAGCGCTGAGATATGAGTGACTCAGATTTGTCCGACGAACTTTAGTTTGTCGTGCATCGAGTCCTACTACGTGGTGACAACGACAAGCTCTAATCCAACGCACGACAAACTAAAGTTCGTCGGACATCAGAACAATTCGGAAATAACATGAAGAACCTACGCAAGGACATTCGCTTTGCCATCAGGAGTCTGATGAAGCACCCGGGCTTTACCGCAATCGCGGTAATCACGCTCGCGCTAGGGATTGCTGTGAATACTGCGATCTTCACAGTCGTAAACGGAGTCTTGCTGCAGCCGCTCAACTTTCCGGAGCCCGAGCGTTTGATGGTTGTAAATGAGGTGAACCTTCGCCAGGCCGTCCGGCCGTTTGAACTCTCATACTTGAATTGGCTCGATGTGCAGCAGCGGAATAAGTCGTTCGAGCAATTCGCCGGAATTGAGTTTACCGGCTTCACGCTCAAGCTTAACGGAACGACGTCTAGGGTATCGGCGATACGTGTGTCCTCGAACCTATTTCCTTTGCTTCGTGCAAACGCAGACCAGGGAAGAACGTTATTGCCTGAGGACGACAAGCTCGGCGCCCAAAAAGTCGCAATTGTAAGTCACGGATTTTGGCAACGTTACTTTCCGAATCAGACCTTGAGCGGACAAGCCATGACGCTCGACAACGAAGCAGTTGCGATCGTTGGGGTGATGAAGAGCGACTTTCAGTTTCCGGACGACAAGATGGAAGTGTTTGTTCCAATAAGCCCAAACACTGGATCAGACATGTATCGGGATCGGAGCGTTCACTTTCTCTTTGGTCTCGGTCGTCTAAAATCCGACGTGTCACAAGCGCAGGCAGCTAATGACCTGGCGACGGTTTTTGCGGGTATTGAGGCAGAACATCCGGGTGAAGACGCTGGTCATTCACTAAGTCTCACCCCTTTGCAGGAACGAATTACCGGAGATCTCAAACCGGCGCTATACGTTCTACTTGGCGCCGTACTGTTCGTTCTGCTAATTGCCTGTGCCAACGTTGCAAATCTACAACTCGCGCGCACATTGTCGCGTAAAAGGGAAATGGCGATTCGGGTTGCATTGGGAGCAAGCCGCTGGAGAGTCGTTCGCCAGTCGTTGGTTGAGAGTCTGGTGCTTTCCCTGGTTGGCGGAGGATTGGGGTTGCTTCTGGCAATTTGGATCGTCTCGTGGCTTTTGACTCACCTCCCTGAAGGCTTTCCGCGATCATCCGAGATCAGCATCAATAAAACAGTTCTCTTTTTTACCGCATCTGTTGCGATTCTCACCGGGATTATTTTTGGACTAGTACCTGCGCTTCAATCGGCAAAGACTGATGTCAACGAAGTGCTGAAGTCAGGTGGTAAAGGAGCTACTCAGGGCAAAGGTCATTTGCGAAGATTTCTGGTCGTTGCTGAAGTCGCATTGTCGTTGATGTTATTTGTCGGAGCAGGTTTGCTGATCAAGAGTTTCTGGCAACTCACAAGAGTCAATCCTGGTTTCAATTCTGATCACCTCCTAACCCTTCACGTTTCTTTACCAGAACTTAAGTACCCCGAAGATAAGCAAGTCATTCAATTTTATAGGGAGCTACCTCAGCGGCTTTCCAGTTTGGCCGGCGTGCAGTCGGTTAGTGCTGTCAATCGATTACCGATTAGCGGAGGTGACCCTCACGGTGACTTGGCGATCGACGGAAGGCCATTTGGTCCTGGCGAAGCACCAGGCATCAGTTTTCGACGGATACTTCCAAACTACTTTCGCACCATGGGCATTCCGTTGCTTCAGGGCCGTGAGTTCGATGACCGAGATACGGGCGGCACACCTGATGTCGTGATCATCAATCAGGCTCTGGCAAGACGCTACTGGCCACTTAATGACGCCGTTGGAAAGCGAATCAGAATCGGGCCCGAAGGCGCGCCCTGGATGACCATTGTTGGTGTAGTCGGCAACGTAAATCATGTTGGCCTTGATTCAGAACCGGACTTTGCTTCTTACGAGCCGCATGGCAAACGACCCTGGAGCGAGATGACTGTGGTTGTACGAACAACTGTTGAGCCGACTAATTTGGCAGTTCCTGTTCGGGAAGCTTTGCGGGCCGCTGAAAAGGATCTCCTCGTCGAAGACATCATGACGATGACGCAGCGAATGCAAAACTCGATTGCGCCGCAGCGATTGAACCTTGCGTTATTGGCCAGCTTTGCTTTCATCGCACTCCTCCTTGCCGCTGTTGGGATCTACGGAGTTATGGCGGAGGCAGTCACACAACGAACGCAGGAAATCGGAATTCGAATGGCGCTGGGAGCACAAGTGAAGGACGTGCTGGCTCTGGTACTGCGAAATGGAATGAAGTTGGCCCTGGTCGGAGTGGCGATTGGCCTGACAGGCGCACTTTGGCTTACGAGACTGATGAGCAAATTACTCTTTGGAGTGTCGCCAACAGACGCCGCCACCTTTGCAGTTGTTGCAGTGATCTTGCTGGGCGTCGCATTTGTGGCTTGTTACATTCCCGCGCGCCGCGCATCGAAGGTCGATCCGCTGGTTGCTCTTAGATACGAATGAAGGAGATTTTAGATTTTAGATTGGTTCAAATGTCCGACGAACTTTAGTTTGTCGTGCGTTGAATTCGAGCTCGTTGTTTTCACGAGGTACTTGCACCGGCTGCACGACAAACTAAAGTTCGTCGGACATCCGAGCCAATCCTAAATTTGAAATCTTAAATCTGAAATCGAGCCAGAGGGAGCATTTTATGGAAACAGTAATTCAAGACATTCGCTACGGCATCCGCATGTTACTCAAGTCGCCGGGGTTGAGCATCGTAGCGACTGTTGCTCTTGCACTCGGTATCGGAGCAAACACTGCAATTTTCAGTGTGGTGAACGGGGTGTTGCTGAGACCCCTTCCATTTCCAAATCCAGATGCGTTGATGGCCGTATTCGAAACCGATCAGCAGCGCGGACAGGTACGAGGCTCCTACTCGTTCCCAAACTTTTTCGATCTGCGCGAACAGAACAATGTTTTTGAGAAGATCGCTGCTTATCACAGTAGCGACTACATCTTGACCGGCAGTGGCGACGCTACCCGGTTACAGGGCGCTGTCGTGACCTGGGATATCTTCCCGTTACTTGGCGTTGCTCCTGAGCTCGGGCGTTCGTTCGCCTCGGAGGAGGATAAACCTGGCGAGACTGGCAGAGTAGTTGTTCTTAGTCATGCTCTCTTCGAAAAGCGGTTCAATTCTGATCCCGGCTTAATCAATCAATCAATAACACTGGATGGCTACAAGTACAGAGTGATCGGCGTGATGCCGCGCGCCTTTCAGTTCCCAGTTCAAAATGAGCCAGTAGAGTTGTGGACGACGATTGCGGGTGACGCCGCCGGTGCGTCTCCAATGACCGCCCAAAGAGGAGCGCATTTTCTTAACCTCGTTGCGCGGCTCAAACCGGGAGTCACTCAAGATCAAGCTCAAGCCGATGTAAACACCATCGCCACACGGCTCCAGCAGCAATACCCCGATACAAACTCGCGCAAGGGAATCTTTGTTGAGACAGCCCTCCATGCGCTCGTCGGAGATGTGCGTTTTCCACTCCTGATGCTGTTGGGTGCAGTTGCTTGTGTGTTGCTGATTGCGTGCGCGAATGTCGCAAACCTGCTGCTTGCGCGTGCAACGAGTCGTTATAAGGAGATGGCTATTCGATCTGCACTCGGCGCAAGTCGAGTTCGAGTCATTCGCCAGATGTTGACGGAGAGCGTGTTGTTGTCGGTTGTTGGCGGTGGCGTCGGTTTGGTTCTCGCGGTTTGGTGGTCCGATCTTTTGGTTGCGCTTGGTAAAGAAGACATCCCGCGCGCGTTACAGGTCGGAGTTGACTGGCGAGTCTTGTCGTTCACCGCCGGCCTATCAATTCTTACGGGCCTTGTGTTTGGTGTCGTGCCGGCTTTCCACTCATCGAAGACCGAACTCACAGACTCCCTTAAGGAGGGGCGCGGAGCTGGAGGTGGATCACGGCGCAATCGAATGCGCAGTACTTTGGTGGTTGTTGAGCTCGCCGTCGCCGTCGTGTTGTTAGTGGGCGCCGGATTGTTGATTCAAAGTTTATGGCGATTGCAAAGAGTGAATTCAGGTCTCAATACGGAAAACGTGCTCACGCTTAGCGTCACCCTTCCTGATGTTAAATACGATGGTGAAAAGCAGAGTCAGTTTTTCCAGCAACTGCGGTCCAAACTGGAAGCACTTCCCGGTGTGCAATCAGCGAGTGCCGTATTGCCGTTGCCGCTGAGTGGTGATCTCTTCAACCTCTCATTCCAAATTGATGGCCGCCCTGTTCCCAAGAAGGACGAACCGGTAGCCGATTTCTTTGGCGCCGACGTCGGCTACTTTAAGACAATGGGCATCCCTGTTCTGAAAGGTCGCGACTTCAATCAATTTGATCAGCATAGGTCGACTCCGGTGATCATCGTGAATGAGACCTTTGCCAGGACGCACTTCCCAGGTGAAGACGCGATCGGCAAACGGATTCAACCAGGAATTTCAACCTTTGATAATGAGAAGGCCACGATGCGCGAAATTGTGGGCGTTGTGGGTGACGTCAGAAATCGTGGTCTGGACACACCAGCACGGCCCGCCTTTTACGATCCAATTACACAGGTACCCTTCCCACAAATGTCGGTCGTCGTGAAGACAACGGGCGACCCTCACGCCCTGATTCCAACGATAACCAGGGAACTAACTCAGTTTGACAAAGATCTCCCTGTCTTCAGCGTGAAGACGATGGATGAATACCTTGCGTCTTCTGTGGCTGCGCCGCGATTCAATACGACTCTGTTATCCATTTTTGCCGGTGTCGCACTGGTTCTCACGATCATTGGTTTGTATGGGGTGATGAGTTACTCAGTAGCGCAAAGAACAAATGAGATCGGAATACGGTTGGCACTTGGCGCCCAGACAGGCAACGTGGTCTCGCTGGTGGTGGCTCAAGGTCTTCGACTTGTGTTGCTGGGACTCGCAATTGGGCTGGCAGGAGCATTCGCAGCGAGCCGGATTGTGAAGTCGTTGTTGTTTGGCGTGACGACTAAAGATCCGCTGACTTTCGCCCTGGCTGCGGGGCTTCTTGGTGCAGTCGGTTTGTTGGCGTGCTACTTGCCGGCTCGCCGCGCGACGAAAGTCGATCCGATCGAGGCGTTGAGGTGTGAATGATCTGGTTTCAAATGTCCGACGAACTTTAGTTTGTCGTGCATCGATTAGAGGTTAGTGGGATTCTTGCGGGCCTGGGAGGTAACCACGACAAACTAAAGTTCGTCGGACATACGATCATGGAAACATTACTGAAAGACATTCGTTACGGCTTCCGAAGTTTGTTGAAGCATCCGGGGTTCGCATTGGTCGCAGTTCTGACACTGGCGCTCGGCATTGGCGCAAACACCGCGATCTTCAGTGTTGTGAACGGCGTTATTCTCGCGCCTCTTCCATTCCCTGATCAGCACCAGCTATTGACGCTCGGCGAAGGGGGACGAGGACAGGATTTTGCCGAACGTGGTTCGTTCTCATTTCCGGACTACAAAGATCTGCAAGCACAAACTCAGACCCTCTCTTACGTGTCGGCATATCTCAATTCGGGTACCGTGTTGCGAAGCGAGGGATTTCAGGATGAGCGCATTTTTGGTGCGGATGTCTCGCCGGAGTTCTTTGATGTTCTCGGAGTGAAACCTCAGCTCGGTCGAGTTTTTACCAGGGAGGAAGACAAACCTTCCGCCGGTGTTGTGTTAATAAGCCACCGCTTGTGGCAGCAACGCTTTCACGGCTCGCCTGATGTTGTCGGCAAACGGATACGGATGACCACTTCGACGGTGAGCATCATCGGGGTGATGCCCCCAGGTTTTGAGTATCCGTTTCGCTCCGAGCACCGGGATTTTTGGGAACCGCTCAGTGATCGTCCGCTTCCAGGTTCGGATCAACGTGACAATCGAAGCTACCGCGTGATTGCGCGAATGAAACCAGGAGTAAGTATCGAACAGGCTCGAGCAGAGCTCGATACGATCTCTCGACGGCTGGAGCAACAGTATCCCAACTCAAACACTTCAGTAGTTATTGCAGCGGCCAACCTCAGCGATGACCTCATTCGTGATACGAAGCCGGCGCTCTTGATTCTCCTCGGCGCAGTTGGTTTTGTTCTACTGATCGCATGCGCGAACGTTGCCAATCTTCTGCTGGCTCGCGCCGCCTCGCGTCAAAAAGAGATCGCTGTGAGAACTGCGTTGGGTGCCAGTCGTTGGCGCATCGTGCGTCAACTGCTGGTTGAGAGTCTTATCCTGGCGCTAATTGGTGGAAGTCTTGGTCTGCTGCTCGCAATCTGGGTTGGTCGATTCATAGTAACCTTTGGTCCAGCGAATATTCCGCGACTCGGAGAAGTCCACCTGGACGCTCGGGTGTTGGCATTCACTTTTGCCGTGTCGATCGTGACTGGGATCGTCTTTGGTCTCGTGCCGGCATTGCAGGCGTCAAGTCCCAATGTGACCGGCTGGCTCAAGGACGGTGCACGAGGATCCAGTGGTGGGCCACGAAAGAACCTGGCGCGCAGCTTCTTAGTGATATCTGAAGTGGCGCTGTCGTTAACGCTTCTCGTTGGCGCGGGACTTCTACTCAAGAGTTTTGTCAGACTACTCAACACAAATCCGGGCTTTGACTCGAGCCAGGTTGTAACGCTCGACATTCCATTGAGTCGTCAACGTTACGATACACCGGAAAAGCAGGCACAGTTCTTCACTCAACTAGTCGAAAAAACCAAATCGGTTCCAGGTGTTGAGGCCGTGGGCTTAGTCAACAATTTACCGCTGTCGAACTCGATCGATCAGCTCGACTTTGAAGTTTTCGGGCGTGCCCCTTACCCGCTCGGGTCGATTCATCAGGCGCATTACACACTAGTCACGCCTGGCTATTTCGATGCTCTCAAGATTCGGTTGATGCGAGGTCGCTTCTTCAACGATGCAGATCGTAAGGACAGTCCCCCCGTGATGCTCGTGAGCGAATCCCTGGTGAGCACTTACTTTCCTTCGGAGAACCCGATCGGATTGAGATTAACGATCGATCCCGACCAGCCACCGATCGAAATTGTTGGAATAGTTGGTGACGCTCGTCGCATCTCCCTTGCGACTCGAGCGGCTCCTGAATTCTACGTGCCCTATGCTCAGGCACCTTTCAGAAGAATGAATGTCGTAGCTCGTTCGACAAATGCGAATCCGTCCGCACTCATTAGCGCCATTCGCTCTCTGGTGGCTGAGATGGATCGCGACCAGATCATTTGGCAAACCCGACCGCTAGACCAACTCGTCGACGCTTCAATAGCTGATCGCCGATTCAATATGTGGTTGCTTGCCGGTTTTGCGGGCCTGGCCCTGATTCTTGCTGTCCTCGGTATCTATGGAGTTATGACGTACTCAGTAAAACAGCGAACACACGAGATTGGAATTCGGATGGCGTTGGGGGCAAAGGCTTCTGATGTTTTGCGCCTCGTGATTCGAAACGGCATGACACTCGCCGTCATCGGGGTCGTGATTGGCCTGGCAGGTGCGTTTGGATTGACGAGGTTGATGACGACGCTTCTCTTCGAAGTGAAGGCTACTGATGTGTTCACGTATGTGACAGTCGCAATCGGTTTGCAGATAGTGGCTTTAGTTGCGTGCTACATCCCGGCTCGCCGCGCAGCCAAGGTCGATCCGTTGGTGGCGCTGCGGTATGAATGAAGGAATTTAAGGTTTCAGATTTAAGATTTCAGATTGTGCGCGAATGTCCGACGAACTTTAGTCTGTCGTGCGTGACAATTGAGAACGTTGTGGTCACCACGCACCTGCACTTCACACACGACAAACTAAAGTTCGTCGGACACATGAACTAATCTTAAATCTGAAATCTTGAATCTGAAATCGACGAACAGATCCATATGCAAACGATCATTCAGGACGTCCGTTACGCCATCCGAACTCTTCTCAAGCGGCCCGGATTCACACTGGTTGTCATCTTCACGCTCGCACTCGGCATCGGCGCGAACACCGCGATCTTCAGTGTTACTGACAAGCTTCTGCTGCGGTCGCTCGCAGTAAAGAACCCGGACCAGCTTTTTCTTGTTACGTCCGTCAGTGTAAGTCCGCACTTCGTCAGTAATGTCTTCTCGTATCCGATTTATAGTGACTATCGGAAAGATAACAATGTCTTCTCCGGATTGATCGCATTCGAACGCGGCGAACTCGAGTTGAGCAACGGAACTACGACCGAAAGAGTCACGAGCGAGTTAGTTTCTGGAAACTATTTTGACGTGTTGGGCGTTTCGGCAGCGCGCGGGCGAACGTTTGCTCCACAAGAAGATGTTACCCCGGGTTCACAGCCCGTGGTGGTCATAGCTGAAGGCTTCAGGCGAAAGAAGTTTGCGAGCGAGGATCCAATCGGAAAGACCTTAACACTTAACAACGTCCCATTGACGATAATCGGCGTTGCTCCACCGACATTTGAAGGAATGATCCTCGAACAGCCTACCGACGTGTGGGTGCCGGTCCTGATGCATCCGCAACTTCGGCAGTCGAAGTTCATCGAAAGCCGTAACGATGGATTTCTTCAATTGATGGGCCGTGTCAAAGATGGTCTTGCCGTCACAGAGGCAGAGAAGCAGTTGGATGTCCTGGCACAACGTGTGAAGGAAGCGCACACACCAGCGGGAACGATCACTAAAGGACTGCCTTTTTCTGAACAGCACATCAAGTTCGAAGCTGGCGGCAAAGGCATTTCACTGCTGCGTAAGAGATTCGCCTCGCCATTGAAACTCCTGATGGTGGTAGTGCTTCTTGTATTACTAATCGCCTGCGCAAATATCGCCGGGTTGTTGCTGGCGCGAGGCGTCGCGCGGCGCAAGGAAATGGCGATTCGGCTATCGCTTGGCGCCAACAAATGGCGCGTGGGTCGTCAACTGCTAACCGAGAGTCTGTTGTTGGCCCTGACTGGAGGGGCCATCGGACTATTGATTGCACCGTGGTTAGTCTCACTACTTGTGAATAGCCAGTCGCGACTTGATGTTGCGCGAAGTTTGTTAGGACAAACTTTGGACAAGCGGGTCCTGTTCTTTACTGCGTTGACGACCATAGCCGCAGGAGTGCTCTTCGGCATCTTTCCCGCATGGCAGAGTTCAAAAGCACAACTTGTTCCGATGTTGAAAGATGAGAGCGCCGGACTGAATCAACGCGAACGGCGATTCAATTTTCGCGGTCTGTTAGTTGTAGGCCAATTGGCGCTCTCCATTGTCGTTCTAATTGGGGCCGGACTCTGTATCAAGAGTCTGCGAAACCTTCTGTCGATAGATCCGGGATATCAGTCACAGAACCTGGTAACTATTCCACTTGAGCTCGATGACAGGAAATATGACGAGGTTCGTGGCGCAAGTTTTCAGCGTGAAGTGTTTGCACGTCTGTCAAACATTCCGGGAGTTCAGTCGCTCAGCTATGGGCTGGTTATGCCGTTCAGCGGCAGTCGTTATGTAAGCAGTATTTTTGTTGAAGGTAAACAACCACTTCCGAACGAGCAGATGGCTTTCGACGCCAGCGTAGTAGGTCCGCGCTATCACGAAACGATGGGCATCCCGCTTCTTGAGGGTCGAGGATTTACGGAACAGGACAAAACCGGAGCGCCACCTGTGGTCATTATTAATGAAGCGCTGGCTCAACGTCTCTTTCCAAATCAATCTGCATTAGGAAAGCGGTTGAGCCTGAAAACTAACGCGCCTGGTCTCGAAATCATCGGCGTTACGCGCAGCGTCAAGCACCACGAGCTGACGGAAAACCCGTTACCTCATTTTGATCTGCCCGCGATGCAACGAGGCTACGACAGTTACACCAACATCGTTTTGCGAGTGAACGGTAATGCCACGTCAATTATTCCCGAGGTTCGCAATGTTCTTCTCGGACTTGATCCAACTCTGGATGTCACGGACATCACGGTGATGTCGTCTCAAATTGATAAGACGCTCGCAGCCACTCGTCTTGCGTCAACACTGATTGGTGTTTTTGGAATAGTGGCAATGCTTCTGGCATGCATTGGACTCTATGGCGTAATGGCGTGGATGGTAAGTCGACGGACCAGGGAAGTCGGCATTCGTATGGCTCTTGGTGCTCAGCCAGTAGATGTATTGCGCTTAGTTTTGAAACAGGGGCTGATACTAATTGCTTTCGGAGTAATAGTTGGAATTGCGGCAGCGTTCGCGGCCACGCGCTTCATTGATACGCAGCAACTCTATCAGGTGAGCGCGACTGATCCCTTGACGTTCGCAGGCATCGCTTTACTTCTGAGTGTTGTAGCGCTACTCGCTTGTTACCTGCCAGCGCGTCGCGCAACCAAAGTCGATCCGTTGATCGCACTGCGCTACGAGTGATGTGTACGACAGGCTGTCAGCCTGTCGTGGTTTTCGCTCGGCACTGTGTTGCTTAGCGCGCGTTCGCACGCAACGACAGGCTAACAGCCTGTCGTACAAGTTGTTGAAAGTGAGTTTTGACCAATGCGTAAACAAATTTTCGTAGCGTTTCTAGTTTTATGCAGTGCTTGCATGGTTAGTTCTGCGCGAGCTCAAAGCACGACCGATGAGCTCAAGAATACTTCCCGGTGGCAACAAACAGATGATGACTTGAAACGGATGCTCGAGATTAAGGGCCGGGTTGAGTTCACAGACGACTACACCGAGGTGCGCGACGTTACTCCCGGAGGTTACGTAAAAATTGAGGAGGAACGAGAAGGCACGTCTCGTCGTTATGAAGTTAGACATCAACCCCAAGGTTCATTGACGCGAAGCTACTTGGTTAACGGACAAGCACAAACGATCGATAAGGTAGCTCGTGAATGGATCGCGAAAATGATCCTGCAGGCAGTGCGACAGGGTGGTCTCGACGCGGAAAGAAGAGTGCAGACGATTTTGCGTCAACGAGGAACTGCCGGCGTTCTTGAAGAGATCGATCAAATTCAGAGCGATTATGCCCGGCGCATCTACTTCGAAGCGCTTTTTAAGTTTGGGAATCTGGATGGGGCCGCACTACAGAGTGTCTTAAGGAAAGCCGCCACTCAGATCTCTTCAGACTACGAGCAGGGCCAACTGCTGATTGGCATTGCACCCTCGTTGGCGAATAAGCCGGCGGCGATGACTGAATTCTTTGCAGCGGTCGCAACCGTAAAGTCAGACTACGAGCACTCTCGAGTATTAAAAACCGTATTGGAGAAGAATCCGCAAAGTCGTGACTTGTTAGTCCACGTGGCCACGTCAACTAAGGGACTTCAGTCAGACTATGAAAAAGCTGGTGTACTCAAGCAGGTGGCGCCGAGGTATCTCGACGATAGCGCGTTGCGTGATCTGTTTTTCCAAACAGTCAACACGATTCAATCGGACTATGAACATCGTGGTGTGCTAAGCGCATTGATAAAGAACAAAGACTTAAGCGCGGACATCTTGACCTACATGCTGAACTCCGCAGCAACAATTTCGTCGGATTACGAGAAGGCGACGTTTTTGCTGGAAGTCTCCAACACCTACACAGGCAACGCAAGACTGAAAGAGGCGTTTCTGAAGGTTGTAGAGACAATTAAGTCGGATTATGAGCGCGGACGCGTGTTGTCTGCGCTGTTGAAGAACAAGCAGATTGGATGACAACGGCCTTTGACCTTTGGCCTTAGGTCTTAATTTTCGCTGTTCCAATTCGAGCCCGTCAAAAACCAAAAACCAAAGGCCAAAGACCAATGAACCAAGATCTAAAATACGCCGTCCGCATTCTCCTCAAAAACCCGCTGGTCACAGTTGTTGCTGTGGTGACGCTCGCACTCGGCATTGGAGCTAACACCGCGATCTTCAGTGTGCTCAACGCAGTCGTTCTTCGACCCTTGCCTTATGCCGATCCTGATCGCCTTGTTGTGATTTGGGAAACGATCGCCGGCAATGATCGACGCTCCGTAGCGCCTGGCAATTTCACCGATTGGCGCGCACAGAACAAATCCTTTAGTGATTTGGCCGCAACCTTCTATGGCAATTTCAATTTAACCAGTGATGGTCCAGCGGAGCGCATCAACGGAGCGACTGTAACTTCAAACCTGATGAGTACCCTTGGTGTCTCCGCTCGACTTGGCCGCACATTCCAGGCTGCTGATGACGAGCATCAGGATCAACGTCTGGCGATTATCAGTGATTCGCTATGGCAGCGACGATTTGGCGGCGCTCAGGATGTTACGGGCAAAACAATCACCATCGATGAGTCTTCATACACAGTCATTGGCGTGATGCCGCCGGGCTTCAAGTATCCAGTGCTGTCGGACATCTGGGTATTGGGTCGTGACCGCAATGCAGTCTCGATGAGTTTGATATCACAGTTCCCGAAAAACGATTGGAGCCACGAGCGCGATGCGCACTTCATAAGCGTTATCGGCCGTCTGCGACCGGGCGTGGGATTATCGCAAGCTCAGTCGGACATTGCAGGTATCTCTCAACGACTCGAACACGATTTTCCCGCGACCAATGCGGGTCTTGCCTCCAGCGTGATCCCGCTTCACACACAAATCGTGGGGAACGTCAAAGGGTTGTTGTCGATCCTGCTGGGTGCGGTTGCGTTTGTTTTGTTAATCGCTTGTACGAACGTTGCGAGTTTGCTTTTAGCCCGGGCGACTCAACGCGATCGTGAATTCGCAATTCGCAGAGCTGTGGGCGCAAGCCGTTTTCGGCTGGTGCGCCAACTGCTAACGGAAAGTGTTGTGCTGAGCTTTCTTGGTGGTCTCGTCGGTCTTGGCCTGTCCGTTTGGGCTGTTTCTCTTTTCGTGAAACTTAGCCCGGGTGACATTCCGCGTCTCGAGGAGGTAAGCGTCGATTTGCGCTTGCTCAGTTTCACTTTCCTTGTATCGATGTTAACTGGCCTTGCGTTTGGATTGTGGCCCGCTTTGCATGCAACCGGAGGGTCACTAAATCAATCGCTCAAAGATGCTGGCTCAAAAGCGAGTGAAGGGAAGCGCAAGCTCTTTTCACGCAATGTACTGATCGTCACTGAACTCGCACTAGCCCAGGTCTTGTTAATCGGAGCAGGCTTACTAATCGCGAGTTACGTCAAGGCCAGTCAGATCGATCCCGGATTCAATTCCGACCATGTTCTCTCCGCCAAAATTGCTCCTTCCGCAAAGAAGTATCCGGACCCCAAAAGTCGAGTGCAGTTTTATTCGCAGGTAATTGAACAGCTGCGAGCGCTACCCGGCATTAATTCGGTTGGTATGGTGATGAATCTTCCTTTGAGTGGCGCCAGCATGAATCGCGGCTTCAGTGTGGAAGGACGACCGGAGCCAAAGCCTGACGAAAATGTGGCGATGGATTATCAGGTGATTAACAGCGACTACTTTGCCACTTTAGACATACCAATCCTGCGAGGGCGTGGCCTAAGCGAAGAGGACAATGAGACTGCTCCCCGTGTAATCGTGATCAATGAAGCGATGGCTCGTCGCTATTGGCCCAATGAGGATCCGGTCGGTAAGCGAATGGCGATCGGGGAGAGCTCAAAGGACACCTCATGGCGAACTATCGTTGGTATCGCCGGCAGTGTGCGACATGCAAGTTTGACAGAAGACCCGGTGCCCTGTGCCTTTATTGATTATCGCCAGGACGTTGAATCGTGGTCGCGAATGGCTTTTGTGTTGAAGACAAAAACAGATCCGGCGAGTTTGATTTCAGCAGTTCGTTCAAGCCTCGTTGCTATCGATCCGCAGCAACCAGTGTACGCCATCGAACCGCTGGGAAAGCTGGTCGAAGGTTCAGTAGCGCCCCGTCGCTTCGTAATGTCTTTGATTGGCTCGCTTGCGTTTGTGGCATTGGCTTTGGCGCTCGTCGGGATTTACAGCGTGATCTCTTTTTCAGTAAATGAGCGAACCAGGGAGATTGGAATTCGTATGGCATTGGGAGCAAATCGCGGCGACGTTCTGAGAATGGTCCTGGGGCAGGGAATGCGTGTATCCGCGATTGGCATCGTTGCCGGTCTGGCAATCGCCTTCGCGGTTACCCGGTTGTTGAGAACGTTGCTATTCGAAGTCAGTGCGAGTGATCCAAAGACATTCGCGTTAGTTGTAGCGCTTCTGACTTTGGTTGCACTCCTCGCGTGTTACTTACCGGCGCGTCGCGCAACGAAAGTCGATCCGTTGGAGGCTCTTAGATCCGAGTGATGTTCTTTGTGCTTTGGTTTTTGCTTGGTGCTTGGATCGGGTCAGTACCACCTCGCGGTAGCGGGTGGGTACGGAGTCTCCTTAATTACTTAAACGCTTCGCACCCACCCGCTACCACGAGGTGGTACTGACCCGATCCAAGCACCAAGCACGAAGAACAAAGCACAAAGCACATTTTTCATTGAGATTAATATGCTGAAAGACATCCGCTATGCCATTCGCACGTTAACAAAGACACCTGCCGTCACCTGTGTCGCAATTGTGACTCTCGCGCTGGGAATCGGCGCGAACACTGCGATCTTTAGCGGCGTCAGTGCGTTTATTCTTCGCGACATCCCGGTGCCTGAGGCCAATCGTCTGGTGCGTCCCGTCGAGACTGGTGAGGATGGACGGACCGATGATGAAATCTCCTATCCCGACTTTGTTGAGTACCGCAATCAAACCACATCCTTCACAGGTCTTTCAGGCGAAGACATGCTCCAGGTTGCGATAGATACCCAGGATCAGAACGACGTGATTTGGGGGCAGGCTGTCAGCGGTAATTACTTCGACATCATGCAAGTCAAACCCTTCATGGGTCGCGCTTTTCTTCCAGAAGAAGACGGTGCGCCGGGCGCGCATCCGGTGGTCGTGTTGGGACACAGTTTATGGGAACGTCGCCTCGGTTCAGATCCAAACATAGTTGGTAAGAAGCTGCGTCTGAACAATCGACCATATGACGTGATTGGAGTTGCGCCCAAGTTCTTTAAGGGATCAAAGTTTGGGCTGTCGATGGATTTTTGGGTACCGATTGCGATGGTTGAGGAGTTACGCGGTGTAACTGGCTGGCTAAATTCGCGCGACAGTCATTGGATGACCGTGATTGGCAGGTTGAAACCCGACGTGTCACTCGATCAGGCGACTGCGGAGATGAATGCGATCTCCAGTCGCTTGAATCAAATCTATCCGGACGATCGCGCAAATACCACTCGGGCAAGAGTACTAACGGAAGCCGATGGTCGTTGGGGAAATGCTGGAGCTGTCTTTAAGAGCGGCAGCGGAGTGGCGATGGCAATTGTTGGACTCATATTACTGATTGCGTGTGCAAACGTCGCCAATTTGCTTTTGGCACGTGCCGCTTCTCGTCGTAAGGAAATCGGTATTCGCATGGCGCTCGGAGCCAGCAGAACCAGACTGATTCGCCAGTTGTTGACTGAGAGTCTGATCCTTTCATTAGTCGGTGGCGGATTGGGATTATTGTTGGCGTATTGGATCACTCACTTGATGGAGGGCTTCATTCCCATCCTCCAATACAACATCATTGAAAACTTCTTTGCACTCGATTCGCGGGCTCTTGTCTTCACGTTTGTCGTTGCGGTGACGGCTGGTCTGGTTTTCGGATTGGCACCGGCATGGAATTCCTCGAACCCTGATATTCTGCCGGTCCTGAAAGGCGGATCTGATGTCAGACAGCGAAAGACCAGACGGCTGACACTGCGAAACTCGTTGGTGGTCGCACAAGTGGCTTTATCTCTCGTAGTCCTCGTTTGTGGCGGACTGTTCATCAAGAGTTTCCGACGCGCTCAGCAGATGGATCCTGGATTTGAGACGAAGAACGTTTTGCTGGTAACGCTGAATCCGCAACTCGTCGGGTTTGACAACGACCGCGCACGCAACTTCTACGAGCAAGCCGTTGCGCGTGTCTCAGGCATTCCGGGAATCTCAGGCGCCGGTGTCGCTCGCTTGATTCCATTGGGTGACAGCTCAAACTCCACTGGGCCGGTGCTAAAAGAAGGTGAAGTCTTACAGCGAGGCAGTTCCGGTCGGAGCGTCGGCACAAACGTCGTAAGTCCAGGCTATTTCAACGCACTGCGAATTGATTTTCTTGACGGCCGCAATTTCGATGACCGCGACAAGATGAATGCGCAAAAGGTTGTCGTCATCAATCAGTACATGGCCGAACAACTTTGGCCTGGTGAGAGCGCGATCGGCAAACGAATATTTCTTGGCACTGACGATCATGAGGGCATCGCAGTCATCGGTATCGTCAAAACCGGTAAGTATCGTAACCTGGCGGAGGATCCACGTTCATTCATGTATTTTCCAGTGACGCAAAGACGGCCTGGAATCATGACCCTGGTTGCGCGCACGAACGGTGATCCACGCAATTTCGTTGGCGCCATTCGACATGAAATGGAGACGCTCGATCGCACAGTGCCTTTATCGAGTGTAAGGACGATGCCGGAACACATGACGTGGCCGCTCTGGGCGCCGAACATGGCGGCAAGTTTATCGCTCAGCTTCGGCCTGGTGGCGTTGTTGTTGAGTTCGGTTGGACTGTACAGCGTCATGGCCTATGTAGTCTCCCAACGGACGAAGGAAGTTGGAATCCGCATGGCGTTGGGAGCAAGTCGCAGAGATGTACTTCAGATGGTAACTAGCCAGGGGATGCGATTGGCGTTGATTGGGGCTGCCGTCGGATTGGCGTTGGCACTTGCATTAGCGAAAGTTGTTTCGTCGTTATTGATTGGAATAAGCGGCTACGACGTGACAACGTTTGTGGTGGTAATCGGGTTGTTGGGAGTGGTCGCGTTTGTTGCTTCGCTTCTGCCCGCGCGTCGTGCAACGAAAGTGGATCCGTTGGTGGCGTTAAGGTACGAGTGAATTCATGTGCTTTGAACTTGGAACGGGTCAGTCCCACCTCGCGGTAGCGGGTGGGTGCGAAGCTGATCAACACCTATAAGACTGGCGTACCCACCCGCTACCGCGAGGTGGTACTGACCCGTTCCAAGTACCAACCGTTATGCTTAAAGACTTTCGCTACGCACTTCGTACTCTTGCGAAACGGCCGGGCTTCACGATCGTCGCAATCTTGACGCTCGCACTCGGCATCGGAGTCAATTCTGCTCTCTTCACTGTCTTTAACGCGTTTGTCTGGAAACCGCTTCCAGTGAAAAATCCCGATCAGTTAGTCAATTTTGATGGCCGAGATTCTTACGGTCATCGATCACGGCTCTTTTCATATCTGGACTTCAAAGACTATCAAAAACGCACCGATGTTTTTTCAGATGTAATTGCCTGGAACCAGATCACTGTGACCCTGGGCGAGGCACCCCCAAACCCCGGCGATGATTCCATTCTGAACGAAGGTTATGAGTATCTGTTTGGCCAGATCGTTTCTAACAACTATTTCACGATGCTGGGTGCAGATATGGAATTGGGGCGAGGCTTTGGCCCTGCAGAGGATCAACGACCAGGCGCGAGTCCTGTTGTGGTACTCAGCCATAAGTTTTGGGCGCGCAGGTTTCAGTCGGATCCAACAATTGTCGGCAAAACGATTTCACTTCACGGAGTCCCGTTTCAAGTCGTGGGAGTTACAGCCCCATGGTTTGGCGGCTTAACTCCTGACCTTCCTTCGTTCTGGGTTCCGCTGATGATGCGAGACGACCTGATGGCAGGTTGGGGACATGGACGATGGCTTGAGGATCGAAATACAGAAGTTTTTGTAGTGGTCGGCCGACTGGCTCCGGGCGTCAGTAGTAAAGAGGCAGAAGTTGCTGTTCAACTGACTACCACTCAATTGGCCAATGCCTATCCTGCGGAGGGGCGCAAAACCAGAATTACACTTTTGGATGGTGGAACGTTCGTAAAGCTCGACGAAAATTTCTTGCCTCTCGTTACGCCTTTGCTGATTGGTTTCGGTTTGGTTCTGGTGATCGCGTGTGCCAATGTGGCGAATCTCTTGTTAGTGCGTGCGGTTTCAAGGCAACGCGAAATTGCTGTTCGCCTGGCATTGGGCGGGAGTCGTTGGCGAATTATCCGACAACTAATCACAGAAAGCCTGCTGTTATCGACCATCGGCGGCTTTGCAGGACTCATCGTTTCATTGTGGACGATTAGCACTTCGTATCCGCTCGTCTTGACTGCGTTTTCTTTGCCGCCAGATATCGCAAATAACTTCACTATCAACCTCACACCCGACTGGCGCATGTTCGCGTTCACGCTTTTGCTTGCCTCTGTGGCAGGTTTACTTGCCGGGTTGGCTCCGGCACTCCAATCCTCGAAACCGGAAGTGCTCGAATTGCTGAAAGACGAGAGTTCCACTTTCGCCGGTAGGATCAGTCAGTCGAGGTTACGAGGTGCGTTGGTGATAGCGCAAATAGCCGTGTGCTTTGCCCTCCTGACCGCAACCGGGTTACTCGTCGAGAATTCTTTGCGACTCCAAACTGCGAACACCGGCATGGTAACGCGGAATGTGTTTGGCGTATCGGCAAGTCTCGCACAGGATCGAAGTGAAAAATCGAATCCCGATCTCACAACGGATCTACGACAGCAACTTGCTCAGCGTCTCCGCAATACACCAGGCGTGTTGAGTGTCAGTCACGTTTATCGTCAACCGCTGTCGGGCCAGATGGACAACACACTTATTGCTCTGGGCGCAGAGAAACCTAACCAGTTCGTCGAGACTCAGTTCAACCTCGTGAGTGCTGACTATTTTCAAACGATGTCGTTGCCAATTGTGCGTGGTCGATCGTTTAGCGAAGACGAAGTCAAGGCAAAATCTCGCGTGGTGGTAGTGAGTGAAGAAATAGCCCGGCGCTATTGGCCTGGAGGCGACGCTGTGGGACAGCACATCGGCATCGCAGACCGTTCCCAGAACGGCAACACGAACGAACCAGCCGAGAATAAAAAGTATGAGCAATGGCAAGTGATTGGTGTTGCGCGCGAAGCACGTAATCGGTGGGTCTGGCGAACAGACGACAGAATGATCTACTTGCCATTGCCGTCGAACGATCCCGCCGGACACTACTTGTTGGTACGAACCAAAAGCGATTCCGCGCCAGTCATGGCCCAGGTACATAGCATGTTGCCGACGATTGATTCGCGACTGCGAGCATCAGCAACGCGCATCGATGACAACATTGCGTTCCAGACCGCTCCGTTTCGGGCAATCGCCTGGTTATCGGGCGCGTTGGGAGTATTGGCATTGTTGCTTTGTTCAGTTGGTCTTTATGGAGTGGTCTCATTCATGGTTGCAAGCCGGACGAAAGAGATTGGAATCCGCGTCGCTCTCGGGGCAAAACCCGTTGATGTAATCAGAATGTTCGTTTTCCATGGCTTGAAATTGACGAGCATCGGGATGGCCTGTGGTCTTGTAGGAGGCGTGATCATTTCACGATTACTGGCTGCAGCGCTAATCGATGTCAGTCCGATCGATCCTGTGGCTTATTCGGCAGTCGCAGTCTTTCTTCTGCTGATCTCATTAATAGCCATTCTCGTTCCAGCCCGACGAGCAACGGGAGTGGACGCAATGGAAGCACTTCGGTATGAATGAATGAATTTCAGATTTCAGATTGGTCGCCGATGTCCGACGAACTTTAGTTTGTCGTGCGTGGAGTCGAACGATCTGGTGAGAACAAAAGCCTTGCCTACGACACACGACAAACTAAAGTTCGTCGGACATCGAATCTGTTAACGGTGGTGGTGCTGCTTGCGTCGTATATTTCAGATTGGTGTACCTGCACTCCACGATCGACAAACTAAAGTTCGTCGGACAATCTGAAATTTCGTTGAGGGGTTATGTCTAACATACTGAAAGATCTTCGCTACGCAATTCGTGGACTGATTCGACAACCAGCATTTACTGCTGTTGTTGTTATCACCCTCGCCCTCGGTATTGGCGCCAATACTGCGATCTTCAGTGTTGTATATACAGTGCTCTTGAAGCCATTGCCATTTCATCGTGCTGACAGGATTGTCCTGTTGTGGGGCGACAATAGGTCTGAGGGCAATTCTCGTGGCCAGGTTTCGCATACGGATATCAGCGATTACCGCAATCAACAAACCACTTTCGAAGCCATCTCGACCTTCGGCAGTTGGAACCCTCTAATTTCTGGTGGTGCTACACCAGAACGGATTGGCGCCGCCTGGGTGGGAGACGATTTCTTCAAAGTCATGGGCACCCAACCTCGCTTAGGTCGATCTTTTCTTCCTGAAGAGCAACAGGAAGGTAAAGACCAGGTGGTCGTGTTGAGCGATCAGTTATGGCGGCAAAGGTACAACTCTGACCCAGCAATTGTTGGCCGGACTATCCTCTTGAACCTTCGTCCACACGTTGTTGTCGGAGTGTTGCCACCGAAATTTCCTTCCTTGCCTACCACCCTGATTGATAAGACGGCTTTGCTCTATAGGCCGGTGGCCGAGAGTAACAATGAGGAACTTCGTTCGGCTCGTCATCTACGTGCGATCGGACGGTTGAAAGAAGGCGTAACACTTCCGCAGGCCCAGGCGGACATTAACGTCATTGCCCGTAGACTCGAGACGGAGCATCCCGAATCGGATACTAATTGGGGTATTCATCTTGTTGGTCTCCAGGAAGATTATGTGCGAGACCTCAAACGATCGCTTTGGTTGATATTAGGCGCGGTGGCATTCGTACTGTTAATTGCTTGTGCCAACATAGCGAATCTATTACTTGCCCGCGCCACTCTTCGTGCTTCAGAAATTAGTATCCGCACAGCTCTGGGCGCGTCACGTTGGCGTTTGCTCCAGCAGTCGCTTACTGAAAGCATGGTGCTGTCGTTCATTGGTGCAGCGTGTGGAGTTGTACTTGCGCTCTGGGGCATCAACGTTATTAAGATCGTTGGTGGCAAAATGCTTCCCCAGCTTGAGGCCGTTGAACTGAGTCAGCCGGCGCTCTTTTTCACTTTGGGTCTCTCCTTACTGACTGCTCTGTTTTTCGGATTACTTCCTGCTCTGCACAACTCCCAAAGAGATCTCGTCGAAGCCTTAAAAGCACACGGGCGCAGTTTTACGGCCGGACAGTTCCGTAGTCGCCTTCGCGGCGCGTTGGTAGTTTCGGAGATCGCGTTTGCGCTGGTGTTATTGATGTGCGCAGGTCTGCTTATCCGTAGTGTTCGTCGTCTACAACAAGTCGATCCAGGTTTTGATTATTCGCACGTCCTAAAAATGGATCTTGGCTTGCCATCGCTCAGATATTCCACGGACGACAAGAAAATAAATTTCTATCGTGAACTAACTGCGCGTGTCCGCTCCTTATCAGGCGTATCAAGTGCAGGAGTAACTACGCCATTGCCTTCAAGTGACTTTGATCAGACTGGAATTGGCATTGAAGGCCAGCCGGTGCAGCCCGGTCTCGAACCTAGCGTCGACCGTTACATCATCACTCCTGGTTATCTCGAAGCGATGCGCATCCCTCTTGTGCGAGGCAGATCACTTGAAGAACGCGATGTACACGACACGTCGCAGGTTTTATTGGTTAGTAAGAGCCTCGTCGAACGCTTCTGGCCCAATCAGAATCCGATTGGAAGGAGAATCAAACTTCCCTGGAACCCCGGACGCGATGATCAACCCTGGCGAACGATTGTTGGCGTTGTCGGTGATGTTAAGCAGTATGGACCGGACAAGCCAAGCAGCATGGCTTTGTATCTACCATACGCGCAATATCCAGTTCCATTCATGACGCTGGCAGTTCGAACCCAAGGCGATCCAGTCGCGATAGAAGGCGCAGTGAAACAGGTAATTCAATCTCTTGATCCGGATCAGGTGCCAACAGATGTCATGACAATGGAGCAAGTCATGGCTGACTCGATTCAGACGCGGCGTTTTTCGATGATTTTACTGGGAGCGTTTGCTGCGTTGTCACTAACGCTGGCAGCGATCGGAATCTACGGCGTCATGTCCTACGCCGTTGCGCAACGCACTCATGAACTCGGCATTCGCATGGCCCTGGGTGCGCGCACTTCAAATGTTTTGGCTCTGATCTTCAGAAGCGCGCTCTCACTAACTTTGACTGGCGTGGTTATAGGCTCCATAGGCGTGTTCACAGTAACCAGGCTCATGAAGAGTCTTCTGTTCGACACTGCGCCAACTGATCTTACGACCTTCTTCCTGGTCAGTGGCGGCCTGATCGTAGTCGCGTTGATTGCTTGCTATTTACCCGCGCGCCGCGCAACACGAGTTGATCCGTTGGTGGCGCTGAGGAATGAATGAAGTGAATTTAAGTGGCCAGTGATCAATAGGACCTATGCGACCTGGTAGGACCTATCGACTCGACTACTGACCAGTCTGAAATCTTGAATCTTGAATTTGAAATCTGAAATAAACACATGCTCAAAGACATTCGCTACGCGTTTCGTGGGTTGACCAAGCGGCCGGGTTTTGTCGCCGTTGCCGTGATAACACTCTCGCTTGGCATCGGGGCCAATACCGCAATCTTCAGTTTGGTCAACACCGTGCTCTTGCGATCACTTCCAGTCGACAAACCCGAAGAGATCGTTTCGGTCTCAGTGCGTGGGAAAGACGATACGATGCAGGCTTTCTCGTATCCGAACTATGTCGACTTTCGGGATCAAAACCAGACTCTGTCCGGCTTGCTCGTTTATCGATTCGCGCCTTTAAGCATGAGTCGATCTGGTAACAATGAGCGCATATGGGGCTACGAAGTGTCCGGCAATTACTTCGACGTGCTCGGCGTCAAAGCGATTAGAGGTCGGACATTCGCGCCTGAAGAAGATCGCACCAAGCTTACCCACCCAGTCATTGTTGTCAGTTACGATTCCTGGCAGCGCCGATTCGGGGGCGACCCTGATTTGGTCGGCAAGGAAGTGCTCCTGAACAATCATCCCTTCAAGGTTATTGGAATCGCGCCTGAAGGCTTCAAGGGAACTGAGCTTGTTTACTCACCTGAAATTTGGGTGCCCGCACACATGATGGAATGGGTTGAACCAGGCGCGACCTGGCTCGACAGTCGAAAGTCAAACAATTTCTTCGGTGTGGGACGGCTCAAACCGGGCGTGAGTCCGCGCCAGGCAGAATTGTCGTTGAACATGCTGGCGCTGCAGCTTGGAAAACTATATCCCAACGAGGATGAAGGGATCTCGATCAAGATTGTCCCGACGGGATTCATTCTCCCTGAACTACGTGGTGCCGTTGTCAGCTTCACCTGGATCCTGATGGGTTCGGTGGCGCTCGTTCTGCTCGTCACCTGCACGAATCTCGCAGGCTTGTTGTTGGCTCGGGCTACCGATCGTCGACGTGAAATCGCAATTCGTCTGGCGATGGGCGCCAATAGATTTCGTTTGATTCGCCAACTGCTAACGGAAAGCGTCCTGCTCTCAATCATTGGTGGACTCGGCGGTCTGTTCCTGGCCATCTGGATCATTCGCAGCTTGTTGGCATTCAAACCACCACTCGACTTCCCATTGTCTATGGACGTTGGAATTGATTGGCGCGTTCTTCTTTTTTCGATGGGCATTTCCCTGATAACTGGCGCAATCTTCGGTCTTGCCCCGGCACTGCAGTCTACCCGGCCAAGTCTTCTTGGTTCACTGAAGGACAACTCATCTCGCGGAGGCACGAGTCGGAGTCGGTTGCGAAGTACTTTGGTTGTGGCGCAAATAGCTCTATCGCTGGTTGTATTGATTGCCGCAGGGTTGGTTGTTCGTACACTGCAACACCTGCAAACAATGAATCCGGGATTTAATACAAACAACGGTTTGATGATGTCGTTTGATCTCGGATTACAAGGCTACGACGAAGCTCACGGACAGCAGTTCTATCGAGATGTAACCGCGCGCGTGCAGTCAATGCCAGGCGTGCAATCGGCAGCGGTTGTTAATTGGGTCCCGCTCAGTCTGAACTACAACAGCAATACGGTGTATATCGAAGGCCACGAAACACAACGTGGAGCAAATGTGCCACAGGCCATGACTGCTAACGTCACGCCACGCTACTTTGGAACGATGGGAACTCCGATCCTGCAAGGGCGCGAGTTCAACGAGCAGGATGCGGAGAAGAGTGAAGCAGTAGCGGTCGTAAACGAAACTTTTGTACACCGCCTGCTGCCATTTGTTAGTTCAGACGCCGACGCACTCAATCGACGTTTTAGTTTCCGTGGTCCCGATGGGCCATTTATTCGAATTGTCGGCGTTGCGGGAGACGGCAAGTACTTCAACATTGCCGAGGAACCACGCCCATTTGCCTGGACGCCTCTCGCTCAGGATTACTCGTCGAATGGCACGCTTGTCGTTCGAACTACAAGTACTCCTACGTCGATCTTCGGCAACGTCCGCAGGGAAATACAGGCTGTAGATCCAAATCTTCCTCTCTTCGACGTGAAAACATTTACTGAGCACATGCGTCTATCTTTGTTTCCGGCTCGCATCGCAGCGACCGTCCTGGGAGTTTTTGGTTTGGTTGCGCTGATGCTTTCGGCGATTGGCATCTACGGCATTACTTCATACGCGGTTGCGCAGCGCACACGTGAAATTGGAATACGCATGGCGCTGGGCGCTCAACTCGGCGATGTGTTGAAGCTAGTGTTGAGTCACGGTGTGAAGCTGACGATTATTGGAGTTGCGATTGGGTTACTTGGCGCTTACCTGGTGACGCGCGCGATCACTAGTGTCTTGTATGGTGTCAGCGCCACTGATCCTCTGACATTCGGAGCGGTTTCATTATTACTGGTGTTCGTCGCATTGCTTGCTTGTTATGTGCCGGCGAAGAAGGCCACGAAGGTCGATCCGATAGTAGCGTTGCGATACGAATAAAGCCTTACCCCCTCTGCGTTCACTCTGCGCTCTCTGCGACTCTGTGGTTTAGGGTGGTGCATATTTTAACGACAGGATCTCTGCTCATTTTGCAAGCAGATAACGAGATGAAACTTGAAATGAACAAGTAGGGAAGGGCGGTTTACCCCCGCTGGTGGCCCACAATTACCCCTGAGATCTGAGTTGGGCCACCAGCGGGGGTAAACAGCCCTTCCCTGCTTGTTCTTTTCAAGGTTGAGCTTGTGATCCTGGCCACCTAGTCTCGAGGAAGGTTTTAAGAGCCTGAGACGACTAATGGAAATCAAATTGAAACTCCTAACAGCATTAATACTTCTCTGCGGATTGTTAGGCACTGCGATCTCATCAATGCAGACTCAGAAATTGCCACTAACTTCAACGCAAGGTCTGAAGCTGGTTAACGTGGCGGCCGAAGCAGTTACTTATAACGGACGCGCAGCGGTTCGGGTGACGGATGCTGCACCCGCAGGTTTAGGCGACGAAGGCAGGCTCGCCGTATTGGCGAACACTGATTTTCAGGACGGCACGATTGAGGTCGACCTGGCTGGCGCACCTCTGCCAAATGCCGGAGAAGGTGCGCGAGGATTTGTCGGACTTGCATTCCGAGTGAATTCCGATCAAACGCGCTTCGAATGTATTTACCTTCGGCCTACGAATGGACGAGCTGAGGATCAAGTGAGACGTAATCATTCAGTGCAGTACATCTCAATTCCCGGTTTCCCATGGGATCTCCTCCGCAAAAACTTTCCAGAGAAATATGAAACTCATGTTGATCTGGCTCCAGGGGAATGGACTAAGGTGAAGATTGAGGTAAAAGGCGAGAAAGTGCGTTTGTTTGTGCACGATTCGTCCCAGCCGACGCTGCTCGTCAACGATCTAAAGCAGGGATTAACCAGTGGCGCGATTGCTTTATGGGTCGGACCAGGAACGGTTGCGCATTTTTCGAACTTGAGAATTACGAAGTAAATTTGCGCGACCGACCTATGTCGAAGGGTCTCAAGTTAAGACCCGAGCTCTCGCAAGAGTCTCCACTCCGTAGGAGTGCGATGTTTATAGAACCAGGTGTAGTAATCGGTGCACTCCGTAGGAGTGCTATGTGGTGGTGCAAGGAAATGGTCCTTGGCTTTACGAGTGTCGCATGAGAATTAAGATAAATTGTGGACAACAGTCACATGGCACTCCTACGGAGTGCGCTCCGTGCGGACACTCAAAACTATAAACATGGCACTCCTACGGAGTGAGGACTGTTGCTCAAGGCCTTAAAGCATACCGGATAATTCTAAAGGAGCTAAGTAATGCAAACTCTCATCAACGATCTGCGCTATGGCGCTCGAACCCTCATTAAGAATCCTCTTTTTACAATCGTCGCGATTGTGACGCTTGCTCTCGGTATCGGAGCAAACACAGCGATCTTTAGTGTCATCAATGCCG
>DATDFV010000197.1:0-51984 GCA_036522415.1 Pyrinomonadaceae bacterium
AGACGCAAAACATCGCTCGACTTCGCACCGAGGGCCATGCGAATTCCTATCTCCTGAGTACGTTGCGTCACTGCAAAAGCAAGTACTCCGTAGATTCCCACGGCGGCCAGGAGCAGAGCCACGGCAGCAAATATTCCGAGCATCACTGATGAGAATGAGTAGAGCGCAACGGAATTGGATCGCACTTCCGTCATCGTCTTCACGTCGAAGACTGGCTGGTCTTTGTCGATCGCCCAGACTTGTTGTCGGAGTGCTGATGCCGTGCTTGCGGGATCAACAGTAGTTCTCGCCACCAGGACCATTGCATTCCACGTGTCCTGGGCGTGTGGCAGGTAATACTCGGGATTGATTGGTGTGTTCAGATCATGTCGTACATCGTTGATAATGCCGACGATCTGAATCCATGGACTCCTCTCCAATGGCCCGTAAAAACGGAAGCGCTTACCAATTGCGTCACCATTGGCCCAATACGTCCGAGCCATATTCTCATTTACAATCGCAACTGGCGGTGAACCAGCTTTATCTGCGTCGCTAAATGAGCGTCCCCTCAGAACAGAAATGCCCATCGTTCTGAAGTAGTCTGGAGTGCAAACGCGGTATCGCCCGACAAATTCCTGCCCGGGTGGCGGTTCTGGAACACCTTCAACCAAAAATCCATCAGATGAATTCGAACCACCTAATGGAATGTAATTAACCAACGCAGCATCTTTAACACCAGGAACTTGTTGTGCACGTTGAACGAGTTCTTTATAGAACGCCACGACCTGCGCGTCCTCCTTATACTTCGCAGATGGCAGCAACAGATTCATCGTCATTAAGTGATCCGGTTCAAAGCCAGGGTTTGTTTTCAGCAAAGAAAGAAAACTTCGAAGCAGCAGGCCGGCGCCAACAAGAAGAATCAGGGAAAGAGCGATCTCAAACACTACCAGCGAACTGCGCAGGCGATGGGACCCCCCGCCGCCAGTACGCCCACCCTCTTTAAGCGAGTTGTTCAGATTTGGATTCGACGCTTGCACCGCCGGAAGCAGACCAAACACCAAGCCACTGATTAACGACAAGAACAAAGTGAAGGCGAGGACTGGAAAGTTGATGCCTAACTGGTCCCAGCCGGGCGCAAACTTTTCGGCTTCTCCGGGATTCGCACCTCGAAGAAGATTGATTCCCCAAAAAGCGATGAGGACACCGAATCCACCACCGATGAAGGCAACAATTAAGCTCTCCGTAAGGAGTTGGCGAACAACACGCCACCGGCTTGCACCCAGGGCAACACGTACGGCGATCTCTTTCTGTCTTCCGCTCGCGCGCGCAAGCATGAGATTAGCTACATTTGCGCACGCGATGAGTAAGACGAATCCCACTGCCGCCATCAACATCCACAACGCAACGTCGTACATGCGAACGGTGTCCTTCAAAACTGGAATGACGACAGCACCCAGACCAGTATTCGTTTGAGGGAATTGCTGTTCGAGACGAGCGGCAATCGCGTCGATGTCTGCTTGTGCAGCTTGTTGAGAAACACCCGACTTGAGACGACCCAGCACGTAGTACGCATGGTTTTGACGACTAGCGACCAGTTGGGGTGTCAGAGCGATTGGAGCGTAGACTTCGGCGCCTTTAGGAAAGTTGAATTTGGGAGGTAATACGCCAACAACAGTGCGAGTGATGCTGTTTACATTGATCGTCTTATTGATAATGTTCGGATCACCACCGAAGCGTCGTTGCCAGAGACTGTATGCAATGATCGCAACCGCGTCCTTGCCTGGTTGATTCTCTTCTTCGGTGAATGCGCGACCCATCGTCGGGTGTACACCAAGGGTGTCAAAGAAATTGCCTGTCACCAAGAATCCTTGAATGCGCTCGGGAGTCTCCAGGCCGGTGAGGTTAACGCTCCACCATCGGTAAAGTGCGAGCTTTTCAAACGAGCTGTTCTGCGCTCGCCAATCAAAATAGTTAGCCACTGTTACTTCATTGTGGTCGAGACCATGACTCGGGTTCTTGTCCCAGATCGCCATGATGCGGCTTTGATCCGGAATCGGCAGTGGGTGTAACAACAGGGCATTGATGGCACTAAAGATTGAAGTATTCGCGCCGATGCCAAGGGCCAACGTAACAACCGCGATCAGAGTGAAACCTGGTCGTTTGATCAGGTTGCGTACGCCGTATCGAATATCACTTAGCAAGTTGTCCATATCGTCAAGATAGGTCCTATTGGTCCAATAGTTCCTATACACCTCCTTCATTCAAAACGCAGCGCCACTAAAGGATCGACCTTCGTCGCTCTGCGTGCCGGCAGATAACTCGCGAGCACCGCCGAAACAAGCAACACAAGGGTCGCAATCACAAACGTCAGCAAATCAGTGGGCTTCACTTCAAAAAGTAGTTTCACAATCAGTCGCGTTAGCCAGAACGAAATGGCCAGACCACAAATTGACCCGACGACTGCAAGCATGATCCCCTGGCCCAGAATCAACCGAACCACATCAGCTCGACCTGCTCCAAGTGCCATCCGAATTCCAATCTCCTGGGTCCGTTGCGCAACCGTGTACGAGATCAAGCTGTACACACCGGTCATGGTTAGCAACAAACCGATGGCCCCGAAGAAACCAAACAAGAAAGTGTAGAAACGTGCTTCCGTTACAGTTTTCGAGATCGCTTCGGTCAACGGCCCAACATTCGTGAGCACAACGCCTCGATCCACGGATTTGATTTCGCGTCGAAACGACTCGGTCAGCGTCGCGGGCGGAACAGTGGTGCGAACAAGGAAATTGCCCCACGACCAACTATTCTGCTTGTACGGGAGATAGAGTTCCGGATTGGCGGCTGTAGTCAGACTACTGTGATGCACGTCGGCAATAACACCAACGATCTGCCATTTCGCCGGATCCCCTTCGTTCTGATTGGCACCTATGTGAGAAACAATTTGACCGATTGGATCCTGACCTTGAAAGTAAGTACGTGCGAGGGTCTCGTTGATGATTGCCACACCGATCTGTCCTCGCTCGTCCTGGTCGGTGAAGTAGCGTCCCTTTAGAAGCGGGATCTTCATCGACGCAAAATATTCAGGTGTGACGCTGCGATTTCTCGCGGTTGGTTCTGTTCCAGGTTCAGGCTCAGGGCGTCCTTCGATACGAAAATCAGAACCCACATTTCCGCCGCTGAACGGCATGGGAGCAACAAACGATGCCGCCTCCACGCCCGGAATCGCTTTCAATCGCGCTAGTGTTTGATTCACATAAAGCACACATGCTTCTGGTTTGTCGTAAGTGCTGCTCGTCAGACTAATGCGGCCCGTTAGCACGTTGTTTGGGTCAAAACCAGGCGAGACATTCGTCAACTGACCAAAACTCTTAATCATCAAACCTGCGCCAACCAACAGAATCAAACTTAGGGCCACCTCGGACACGACAAGGGAGTTGCGCCACCAACGTAAACTTTTGCCACTGGTCGCTGATTTGGAAGAGGATTTGAGAACTTCGTTAACGTCTGGATGTGAAGACTTCAGCGTTGGAACGAGACTGAAGAGAATGCCCGTCAATACTGAAACAACCAATGTAAATAGCAGCACCGGCCCATTAATGCTTACTTCATTAATTCGCGGGACCTGATCCTCCGCATAGAACTTAATTATGCGAAGACCCCAAACGGACAAGAATACTCCCGTGGCGCCAGCTAACAGCGACATTACGATACTTTCGGTGAACAACGACCGCGCAATGCGCCATCTGCCAGCCCCCAACGCAGCTCGAATTGCAATTTCTTTTTGTCTGGCAGTCGCTCGAACGAGCAAAAGGTTGGCCGTGTTTGTACAGGCAATAAGCAGTATAAAAGCAACAGCTCCCAGTAACAGCCACAGCGCTTGCCGCATGTCGCGCCCTACAAGTTGTTCGTGAGCACTCCGCAGGTAGGCTGTAATTTTGGCGTTGGAACGCGGATATTCGGTGCTGAGACTCGCTGCGATGTTTTCGAGATCTGCTTGAGCCGCCTGCTCTGTAACGCCGGGCTTCAAACGTCCGATTGCCAGGAGAACATGTGCGCCACGCTGTTTGAGATTTCCCGTTTCACCAGCAACCGTGGTCAAAACTGCGGGATCCTTCACGGACAGCGGAAACTCAAAATGCTGAGGTAAGACTCCGATGATCGTGTGCGGCTCATCGTTGAGACTGATCTGTTGGCCGATGACGTTTTCAGCACCACCAAATCGTGATTGCCAATAGTCGTAAGTGAGTAGCGTTACTTTTTGACTATCAGCCTTTTCTTCGTCAGGTTGAAAGTTGCGACCGCGAATTGGCAACACTCGTAAAAGCGGGAGAAAGTTTGCGGTCACGCGCATGCCTTCGATGCGTTGTGCGTCGCCGTTCTCACTAATGACGAAGCCGTTTGGCTTGTACCCGGCAATGAGCTCAAAACTTCGATTGCGCGAGCTGTAATCAACGAGATCTAAGTAGGAGAAATATCCTTCGACTCGCCTCTCGGTCGTAGTTTCCCAAATCGCTACCACGCGTTGAGGATCGGAAATCGAAGGCGGGGTCAGGACGAGGGCATTAACGACACTGAAAATTGCAGTGTTCGCACCGATTCCCAGGCCAAGCGTCAGAACTGCAACGACAGTGAATGACGGTTGTCTTAAAAGACTTCTAACAGCGTAACGAAGATCCTTCAGCAGTGTATCCATCGAACCGGCCTCCAAAGACCAATTCCGAGGATCCGCGACCAGACACACTAGTGACGTCGACGCCGTCGGGGTGAAGTAAGAGGCGCCCGCGGTCCACGGGTTTTTTGTCGAATCTCAGAGCAACTGCAGGTTAAGAACTAAGTGTTTACAATCCAGCCGTCTTCAAGACGGATGATTCGGTTGCCGTAAGCAGCATTCGTTTCCGAGTGCGTTACCTGAACGATGGTCGTACCTTCCTCGTTCAAGCGCTTAAACATGTCCATTATTTCCTTACCCTGCGCTGAATGTAGATTTCCGGTCGGCTCGTCAGCCAGGATAATCCGGGGATTTGCAACCACGGCACGCGCAATGCCGACTAGTTGCTGTTGACCTCCTGAAAGCTGCGTGGGGAAAAGATCTTTTTTGCCGACCATCTGAAAACGATCGAGAGTATCGCAGACGATCGATTGCCGGTCTTTCTTACTCACATCTCTGTAAGACAAGGGCAACTCGAGATTTTCAAAGACCGTTTGATCGTCCAGCAAGTGATAACTCTGGAATACAAAACCGATGTTGCTGTTCCGTAGATGCGCTCGTTTCTTGCCGTCGAGCTTGTGTACGGGAACTTCATCGAAGTAATACTCGCCGCTCCAGGATTGATCATGCATTCCGAGAATGTGAAGCAACGTTGACTTCCCTGCTCCCGAAGGCCCCATGATCGAAACAAACTCACCCGCCTTGATGTCGAGGTCGATCCGCCTCAGGACATAAGTTCTTGTAGGTCCATGAGGGAACGATTTCTCGATGCTCCGCATACTGATCATGAAATAGCTCCGAACCCTGCTTCCTTGAGTTGTTGTTCGTGAATCTCACGTCGTTCCGAACCGGCCTCTTCCTCGACGATCAAGCCGTCGAACAAGTGAACGATGCGATCGGCGTGCTGTGCGTAACGTGGATCGTGTGTAACCATGCAGATGGTTGCGCCGCCACGGTGCAATTCGCGCATCAATTCCATCACGGCCTCACCATTGGTTGAGTCCAGGTTTCCGGTTGGCTCGTCTGCGAGGAGGATGCTTGGCTGTCCACCAACCGCACGAGCAACTGCCACGCGTTGCTGTTGACCGCCGGAGAGCTGGCTTGGCAAATGCTTCGCGCGATGCGCCATCCCGACGCGCTCGAGCGCTTCGGTAGTGCGTTTCTTCCGTTCGCTTGAACTCATGCCGCGATACGTGAGCGGTAACTCAACATTTTCGTAAACGGTGAGATCACCAATCAAGTTAAAGCTTTGAAAGATGAACCCAACTTCGCGATTACGAATACGCGCACGTTCCGAAAGTGAAAGATTCTCTACCGCATGACCGTTCAGGACGTACTCGCCATCAGTTGGGGTATCGAGCAATCCAAGAATGGAAAGTAGCGTCGACTTGCCACAACCGGAAGGTCCGGCGATTGAGACGTATTCGCCTTGTTTGATATCGAGATGAATACCCGAAAGTGCATGGGTCTCCACTTCGTCAGTGTAGAAAACTTTCTTCACATCAGAGAGATGAATGAGAGGGCCCGATGAACTCATCAATTTGCTCCTTAAGTTGATCTTTGATTTTTGAGCTTTGAGCTTTGACTGTGCTTCAAAAACAAAGATCAAAGCACAAAGATCAAAGCTCTACGTTTAAAACACCGCGCTCGGCGGACTTATCGCACTCGAATTCTCTGGTAACTGTCGTACTGGGAAGTGTCGGAGACAATTACCTGGTCCCCTTCTCGCAAGCCGTCAAGGATCTCCACTTTGCTGACGGAATAACGACCCAGTTTCACAGTCCGGCGTTCAGCCTCCTGGCCATCGGGAGTCAAAACAAACATTCCAATCGTTGTTTGTCCCTGACCAAAGGTAGGTCTGCCAACATTCAAAACGTCTTTCAACCGCTCGAGCTCGACCGTTCCATCAACAGCCACATCCGGCCGTGCGCTCGGCGGCAAAGGTCCCTCCAAACTTGCATCTATTGTGAATGTGCCTTCGCGAGCTGAGGGGTCAATTCGTGCGACCTGCCCCTGAATGATGCCGTTGCGAGTGTCAACCTGCACTGTCTGCCCAATTCGCACGTCTTTGATTTGGGTCTCAGGAATTCTTAGCTCAGCTTTGAGTGAAGCGGGATCGGCAACCCTGGCGATGTTGAAGCCGGGTTGCACCTGTTGCCCCACCTTCACGGCTACTTCCTGAAGTACACCGGCCGTTCCGGCTCGCACTTTCAATGCATCAACCTGATCCTGTTTTAATTTCCCTAACGCTCGAAGCTGTTGTACGCGTGAGCTCTGGGCATTGAGTTGTGCTTTTGTTGCTTTGGAACTCACCGCAAGTCTGTCTTGCTCAACCTTAAGACGATTAGCGAGATCTTGAACGTGAACGCGGGAGATCTTCAAAACCAGGTCAGCCACGAGTCCCTGTTTTGCAAGAACCTCATCCGCATCTAACTGAAGCTTTGCCTGGCTGTACTCCGCGTTGATACTCGCAATCGCAGATTTCTGCGTCATCGTGTCGCTTTCAAGTTTGACTTTCAGGTTCTCTTCATCAGCTTCCGCAGCCTTCACCTGGAATTGTGCGTCCGCTGCCTGCTGTTCCATCTGGGGGTTGGTCAGTTCAACAATAACCGTATCCGCCTGAACTTCCACGCCTGCCTGCAGCAAGACATTCTCAACGCGACCGTCAGCCGGCGCCGGAACAAATCGCGTGACCTGAGGGACAAGCGTTCCTACTCCATGCACGTCGCGAAGCATCTCGCCTCGTTTCACGGTCTCGATGACAACAGTTGCACGCTCGACTGTAGGGGCCGCAGGCTTGAGCTTAGTTAAGCCATACGTAATGCCGCCTATAGCCGCAAGTCCAACGATAACGAGAATCGCGGTGCGAATCTTCTTCTTAATCTTCGATTTTGGAGGTCGCTTTATGTCCATACTTCTTAGAAATTATTGGAGAGCTGTACAAGCCTTGTTGAGAGAGCGGCGATTTACGCGAAGTTTGATGCACCTAATCACCAACTTCGCGCAGATATACAGTTCTCCGGGAATCCTGCCGATTCAAGGACTGTGCCAGCGTTCCGGAATACGACCTATTATGCCGTCTCGTTCGGAAAATCCCTATTAATCGGGGGAATTTTCATTGAACCGGCCGAAGAATCGAAGACTTTGCGCCGGAGAATTACCCAAAATTGGTTCGCTTGCGGGACTCTCTAATCCCACTTTCGAAATCACAGGTTCGATTAATCGTCTGATTTATTCAGGAAAGTGAATAGGGGAATAGGTCCCGGGTCCTATTCTTTCGTTGTCGAGGTCTTGTCAGTAATTGGTGTGTGCAGGCTCAACCTGGTCCTCATTCGTTGTTGCCACTGGCTCCTTCGCGCATCCACCTCTTCCATCTGAGCAAGTGCCGCGCTCAGATGCTCGCCACCAAGCTGCCTCATCTTTAAATAGAGGAGAGCCGGAACAATCGAAATCAACGGAACGATAAAGATGTTTATTAAGCCCAGAAACTGTTGGGACAGTTGATGCTCCAAACTATTTTTTGCCATTGTTCCGAAACCAATTCTTACACGACCAACCATCATACTGACCGCCATCGGGATCAAAAATTGAAGTATTGAAACAATAATAACTGTCCGCCAGGATCGCGAGCACAGTTCCCTGGAACGCCTTAGGGCGGCCTTCTTTTCCACGCCCTCGATCAAAACAATCGGAGCCCAAAGCGTATACCGGATTTGCATTATGATTCCGGGAACTATGCACAGTAGATAGCCGCCGAAAACGCGTAATATCACGCGGATCATCGTGCTGATAAATGGTCGCCACCTCTTCCGCAAGATCGCCATCGCCTTTCTGAGTTTTACCGGACGTAACGGGGCAACACCCAGTTGCACGACGATGATCGAAGTAACACCTGAGATGACGGCGGTCGTTATGAAGTACGCAACCACATTCAAGAGCCCGAAGAGTGCGGTAACACCGATGATGGCCACTTTTTGGCCGAGACCTCGCGGAGGAAGAAAGTGATCAAGAATCAACATCCCTGACAACAATATGCTGGTAACGATCACTGGAATGTGCGCCAGAAACGACAGCTTCAAAAACTTTGGAAAGTATTCGCTGTATAACGAAAACGCGCGCCTGTAAAGCGCACCGACTCCCTCCGCTTGTCCTCGCAGCGAACTCGCAAGCGCAAACGCCGTCGCCGGTCGTTCTGATGGCGTCTTTGACAGCGATGACATCACAACACCAGCTACTCGCTTTGGAATCTTCGTTGTACGTTCACGCAGATGAGTTGGCGACTCTTCGCGATGTGCCCGCATCACGGTTGATGTGTTTCCGGAAAAAGGCGGTTCACCAGCCAACATCTGGTATGCGATCACGCCGAGGCTATAGATGTCTGATCGCATATCAATCTGCCCGCCACTGCATTGCTCTGGTGACATATATAAAGGAGTGCCCATGATTGCGCCGACGCGGGTGAGCGCGGAACCGGCCTCAGCCGTGGTTGCATGAGCTGAACGCGTACCTGAAGAGTGTGTGCCGTTGTCGAAGAGCAACGTGCCGTCGCTGTCGTGAAGTTCATCGCGCTGGCTGGCAAACCTGGCAGTGAGGTTTGGTGCATCGTGCACACCTGTCTTTGCGGCAAAGATTCGTGTCCCGGCCTCTTCTGAGCTGTCATAAACTGCCGTTTTCACTGCCGCGCCACCACCACCTGCCGCACGTTGAGTTCGACCATCGTCACGCAATGGTTGAATGAGTGTCGCTTTCTCTGAATTGGCGGTGGGTGCCGGCGCATCTTCGTCAGCGACTGCAGTGACACCGTCAATGATCGTCGCTGCCGAATTGTCGCTCAATATCGGCACACTCGCTTCACCCAATTTTGCGATACCAAAGTCGAGGACCTTAACGCGATAACCACCCAACCGCGTTGGTTCGAGCCAGATATTATC
Organism: Pyrinomonadaceae bacterium; assembly: GCA_036522415.1. Taxonomy (GTDB): domain Bacteria; phylum Acidobacteriota; class Blastocatellia; order Pyrinomonadales; family Pyrinomonadaceae; genus PSRF01. The sequence continues at coordinate 9,619 of DATDFV010000197.1, forward strand.
CGGCTTCAAGTCACGGTGAATGATTCCCTGCTGATGTGCCTCGTGAACAGCAGAACAAACCTGTTCGAGAATATCGACGACCCAATCGAGCGGTAACCTTTGTTCCTCGGCGAGGACGTCGCCAAGCGTGCAACCGTCCAGATACTCCATGACGAGGTAAGCGACACGTCCGTTGGTAACCGTAGCAAACCCGAAGTCAGTGACATCAACAACGTTAGGGTGCCGCAGACGACCGGCTGCGCGTGCTTCACGCTTGAATCTTTCGACAAACTCCTCGTTACGCATGAACTGCGGCGCGATTAACTTCAGCGCAACATAGCGTTCAGTTCCGAGGTGCGTTGCAAGATACACAGCTCCCATGCCACCCGAACCAAGTAACTGCTCAAGCCGGTACTTGTCGTCGAGAATCTCACCAACGTATTTCTCGAGGCCAATCATTCGACCGTCATGCTACAGGAATTAGATTAAAGTGTCTGCTACGGCGAGGCGAGTAAAAGGTTCTGAGTGATCACTGAATAGGACCTATTCGACCTATCAGAATTATTTCAATAAGCCTGACCACTAACATGACGAACAAGCCTTTTAGCGCTCCCAATCACACGCGAAGCTTCCAATCGGTTGGCCGTCCGGAGGATCTTGTGGTTTTGTAAGGTTCATCTTTTTTGGATCGTCCTGGAACCGCTTGATCTGTTCCGTTGCGTAGAACAAGAACGCTCGGTGGCTGTCGTCCATCGTTAGTGTTCGTTGAGTACCCAGCCAGTTCTTGAGTTGCTCAATTTTTAGCTCTGCAATCCCCCGCACCTGATTGGGCGCGCGCTTGGCCGATGCCAGTCCCATTAGGTCGCCGAGTATCACCATGTCCACCGTATGTTGAATCTCACCAGCATACCCAGCAGCCACGGGCGACTTCCACGTTGAAGCGATAATCCTGTCTATAACCTCACCCAAGCCTGGATTACGATTATCGCGCGCATGAAACTGCACCAGTCTTGCTGCACGCTCAGGATTGAAAAGGAAATTGCTGACGTGATCTGTAATGGCTTCGGCTGGAGCTAAGGCATCGAATGTTGGCTGAGTCCGGATTCGAAAGTCTTCACGCGTTCGTGGATATCCGGCAGGCCGCGGTGGTATCAAACGCAAGAGAGGTTCTGGCAACATCAGGGCATCCGGCTTGATAGTTTCCAACACCGCCGCCAGCGCACGTCGCTGTTCCTCGGGAGAAACGATCTGCGGATTACGATCGCCTTTGCCTTTCAAACTAAATGTGTAGTCCTCACCACCAACGACTTTAGCGACAGCTTCGACCTGGTAACGGTGATACATGTAAATCGGAACCAGCACATCTTCGATCGTCGCCGTCGGCTCGCCATCGCGAATGTTGTTCTCACCGAAGCGTCGTAACGCGGCTGCGCGGACCTTCATCACGTTACTGAGTTCATCAACGACATTTGCGCCGTTGTCCCAAAGATGAGCAACCGAACTTGAAGCGCTCGCAGGTCGTGCGTCCTGATCAGTCAAATACATAAGCCCACGAGCGAATGCCTGACTCAGAATTTGATCAAGAGCTGATCCCTCATCAACACTGCCGGGAAAATCCTGGTAACCGTAGGCGATCGAAACCTTGTCCCACTCGCCGATCCCTTTGGCATATGCGTCCGAAAGATCCGGGATTCCATCTGCACCAAGCTTTGCATAAGGCGCGGGGTAGTCCATTACTGAGGCTCTATTCACAGGACTCGCAGCGTAGTTGTGCTGCAGGCCGAGAGTATGACCTCCCTCGTGTGCAGCGAGCTGTCGCAAGCGAGCCAAAACCATCTCCAGGAGTTTTGGCGATAGCGGCTTTCCCTTTTCATAAGGAGCCAAGAGTCCTTCAGCGATCATAAAATCTTGACGATCGCGAAGCGAACCCAGGCTCACACGACCTTGAATGATCTCACCGGTTCGCGGATCAGTTAACGAGTTACCGTAAGACCAGCCTCGTGTCGAACGATGCACCCACTGAATCACGTTATAACGTACGTCCATCGGGTCAACGTTGGGTGGCATCACTTCAACTCGAAATGCATCCTTGTATCCGATCGCAGTGAACGCCTGATTCCACCAACTCGCTCCTTCGATCAACGCCGAACGAACCGGCTCAGGTGCTCCCCGATCGACGTAATAGACAATTGGCTGCACTGGTTCACCAACTGCCGCATTCGGATCTTTCTTTTGCAGACGGTGTCGAGAAATGAAACGTTTCGTGATCGGCTCCTCGATTGGTGTCGCAAAATCCATGTAAGTAATGCCGAAGTAGCTGGCACGCGGATCAAACACGCGAGGCTTGAAACCTGGACCGGGCAGTTGCACGAACGAATGTCGCTCACGGACCGTGATCGCTTCGGGAGCGGGCACAACTTGTCTGATAAATTGTCCGGTTGGTTCGCCAGTGAACGTTAGTGTCGTTTCGACTTCGGTGTTGAGAGGAAAGTTTTTTGTGTTGGGCAAATAAAAGGCACTACGTGTTGGATCGAGTCGATAGTTTCCCTGCTGACTCCGCTGGAGTGTGTTGGTTACCTGATGAACATCGCGAAGATAAAAGGACGTTGCGTCAACCAGTACTCTGTTGTTCTCTTCTGCTGCAACTTCAAATCCCCACAACGTGGATTCAGCAAAAGCATCTTTCACTGCTAATCGTTCGTCTACGTTATTGGTGATAGCTCGAAAGTCATAATTAGGAGCGATGAGCAGAACTCGAGGACCCACGCGATCAAAACGAACGATGAAGCTTTGGCCTAGTTGTCCACGATCCAAACCGATATCGTTTGAACCAATGCCAGCCGGCAGTGATTCAACGTAAAGGAACTCAGTGTTCCACTTGTCGATCTCGAGCCAGAGTTTTCCCGTCTTTGCTTCCCAATAGAACGTGAAATAACCAGGAAACTTCTCCATGCCCGCGACTTTCTCGGTGATTGTTGGCGTCTTCGATGAATCCGACCGAGGTTGTGAATAGACAGGAGTGAACAAGATCAACAAGATTAAGAATGTGAATGGAAATCGAATCATGTAGTACTCCTTAGCCTGCGAAGCAGGCGAAAGCAGAAAGCCTGGGGCGCCAGCCCCAGGATGAAATCGATTTATGTTGCGAGCCCGCGACAGCGGGCGAAAGACCCAATGCCGCTGTCGCCCGTTTCACGGGCTTTAACGTCGGGATGAATGTTCCTGGGGCTGACGCCCCCAATCCCGACGTGTCGGGATTTCGCCTGCTTCGCAGGCTCAGCAAATTCTCACTCTGAAATCTGAGATCTGAAATTCCTATTGGTCTTTCCACTCCGGAATCCTTCCCGGGGTCCATGGCGCTCCAGCAGCTTCTAATTGTTTCTCAAGCTTCGACAGATCGACCTCGACCAACTGACGAAGTTGCGTGAGCACTCCTTCAAAGTCTTGTGCTGCTGCGCTGTACTGATTGATCTGTGTTTGAGTTGGCCGTGATGTAGACATGCGTTGCGCACCAACGACATATCCGATCCGGTCGTTAATTGAAGGGGGCGTATTCATGTTTCGTTGCCGTGCAGACGTATCTCCGTTCAGAGTTCGCAGTAATTCGGTCACGCGTTTGTCCAGAGTGGTCGCATCATCTTGAAGCCGCGTCGGTAAAGAAGGTGTTTCATTAATCGCTCGTTTGATCGCAGCAAGCCGTGGTTTTAATGCGGTTGCTGCTTGTGTCGCCCCAGTTACGGCACGTTGTAGACGCAAAGCCTTCTGCTGAAACTCAACCAATGCAGATCGATCAGCCGTGGACATGCTCTCCTGTCCCTCGACGACTACATTGAACTCTTGCGGCGAACCGAGAGGAGTTAAAACACCATCAACTCGTCTTGCAATTGAAACTTTGTAGGAGCCAGGCATCACGAGCGGACCCGATGGCGGCTCGAAATCAAAATCTGCATCCGGCGGCGCAGGTGCGGCCAGATTTGCCGCGGGATACCGCAAGTCCCACGTCACACGTTGCATGCCGGCGGTAACCGGCCCTGTCAGTCGTCGTACCACGCGATCGTTTGCATCAGTGATTGTCACGATTACAGCTGGAGCTTCTTCCTCATCCTCCGCACGCAATTCTGATTGGGTTGGCCAGCCAACCGGGGCGTTCTTCTTTTCCGCGTCCTTCTCTGCTTCCTGTCGCTTCTCTTTGCGAGTCTTGATCGGATCCTTGAGATACCAGGTTATGGCCGCTCCAAATGGAGGATTGTCTGCTGTGTAAAATGTTTCGCCTTGAAAACTTTTTCCACGTCCACCAAGTGGTTGCGACTGGATGTACATCAGCGCATCCTTCACGGGAAACAGGATTGATTCCTGTTTCAGAGCGTCTGCTGTAATCGAACGCAGGGGCGCATAGTTGTCGAGAATATAAATACCGCGACCAAAAGTTCCCACCACCAGGTCGTTCTCGCGTTTCTGAATACTCAGATCTCGCACGGCGATGGTTGGTAATCCACCTTTCAACTGAATCCACTTCTGCCCGCCGTCAACTGAAAAGAAGAGTGCGAATTCGGTTCCAACAAACAAGAGATTTCGGTTCACATGATCTTCAGCAATTGCCCAGACCGGGCCATTGGCGGGAAGGTTGCTGCTAATTGAAGTCCAGGTGCGACCGGCGTCAGTAGTCTTCAGCAGGTAAGGTTTGAAGTCGGCGTTTTGATGGTTATCAAATCCAACGAAGGCTGTATTCGCATCATGATTCGAGGTAATGATTCGACTGACGTAGGCATTCTCGGGTACACCCGGGAATTTATCGAGCTTGCGCCAGTTCTTGCCGCCATCTTCTGTTATTTGAATCAAACCGTCGTCGGTTCCCACATAAATCAGCCCATCTTTCTTTTGTGACTCAGCGAGTGCAGATGCGTTTCCATAAAACGCGGTCGAAGCATTCTTCGCTACTGCGTCGATACTCCAGACCTTTCCCATCACGGGCAACTTGTCGCGATCGATTGCGCGTGAAAGCTGCCCGCTTACCACCTGCCAGCTTTCACCACGATCATCACTGCGGAAAAGTTTGTCTGCCGCCATGTAGAGACGTGTGTGGGAATGCGGACTGATAATAAACGGCGTGTCCCAGTTCCATCGGAGTGCATCTTCGTTGCGGTCCACTTGAGGTTGAATGCCTAAGCGTTCCCCGGTTCGCTTGTCGAAACGAACAATCACACCATGCTGCAATGATGCGTAGACAGTATCCGGATCTTCCGGATCGACTTGCGTCCGGAAACCATCGCCGCCCTGTGTGACGTACCAATCCGAGTTGACGATACCCGAGGCGCTGCGAGTACGGGATGGACCACCAAAACTGAAGTTGTCCTGAGTTCCACCATAAACGTTGTAGAAAGGTCTCGCATTGTCGGTCGTGATGTCGTAAAACTGCGCGACTGGCAGGTTCTCTTTGAAGTCCCAATTGGCCCCTCGATCAAAACTCTCGTAAATACCACCATCGCAACCAACGAGGTAGTGATCGGTATCTTTGGAATCAATCCAGATGTCATGGTTATCGACGTGCTTAGACTTTTCTCCAAGCCGGCGGACGGTCCGCCCGCCGTCGTCGGAAACCATAAGAAAGACATTCATTACATAGATCCGATCCACATCTTTGGGATCGGCTACGATGCGAGCGTAGTACATCGCGCCAACGTCGAATTCATTACGTCGCTCCCAACTGCCACCGCGATCAGAGGAACGGAAAATTCCACCCTTGCGATCGGCAGCTTCGACAATCGCGTAAATCACATTCGAGTCGACCGGAGATATCGCAATCCCGATTCGTCCTAAATCGACTGTCGGCAGACCGGCCCGCAACTTGTTCCAGGTTGCGCCTGCATCTGTGGATTTGTAGAGCGCGCTTTCAGGACCTCCATCGATAAGGGTCCACATGTGTCGTCGTCGTTGATAAGAAGCGGCATACACCGTGTTCGGGTCATTTGGATCGAGAGCTACGTCCGTCACGCCTGTGTTTTCACTGATGCTGAGAACGTTCTTCCAGGTTTTGCCTCCGTCAGCGGTCTTGAACAATCCGCGCTCACCGCCTGGTCCCCAAAGCGGTCCCTGTGCAGCGACGTACACGACGTTTGAATCTTTTGTATCTATTGCAATCCGACCAATGTGTTCGGACGTTTTGAGTCCGACGTTTTTCCAACTCCGACCTCCGTCATCGGACCGATAGATGCCATTGCCATACGAGACACTTCTTTGACTATTGTTTTCTCCCGTCCCCACCCAAACCGTAGAAGGATTCTTTGGGTCAACTGCGATGGCGCCAATCGAGTATGACCCTTCATTCTCAAACACTGGTGTCCATGTAGTGCCATTGTTGACAGTCTTCCAAACGCCGCCCGAAGCGACGGCCACGTAGTAGCGAGATGCGCTTGTTGGATCCACTGCAAAGCCAACGACACGGCCTGAAGTAAATGCCGGACCAATGGAACGGAACCGCAAGCCATTGAATGTCGGCGTTGACATTGGTTCTTTTGGTCGAGTGGCGTCGTCAGGTTTCTTTTCATCTTCGGTTTTTTTGGGTGCAGCAGTGGGCGTTGGTGATGGAGCGACCAACGGCTCTTGTGTTTTGCCTGCAGGATTCAATGGCGTTTGTGCCTCGCTGGCAACACACAACATCGTGAGAATCAGCAAACAGGATGAAGATAACGAGATCAACATTCTGCTAAATGAGAGCTTCGCAGCAGGGCAGGCAGACGTAGACATAAGTGGCTCCTCAATTGATTAGTGCTTTGGGTAATACAACGGCACGACGGAAGCGTGCTTCTCGGCACCCAACACCCGGATGGGTGCTGGTTGATCGACTCACATTGTTACGGGTATCAAGAGAACGTAGAACTGGAAGCGTTAAGGTAGCATTTTGGATTCAGTTACGGCAAAGAGTCGTAAAACATGGGAGCCGGCTTGGATGCAGTCAGTACCACCTCGCGGTAGCGGGTGGGTGCGCAGCCAATTAATCATCCACGGCAAGCTGCGGAGACACCCGCTACCGCGAGGTCGTACTGACTGCATCCGAGTCCGGATTGCTTACTCACTCAAATGGCTTCTCAAGAATTCGATCGTTCGCGTCCACGCATCGGCCGCGGCTTCAGCGTTGTAAACCGTCGGACGAGTATCATTAAAGAAGGCATGGTCAGCACCGTGATAAATGTGATACTCGAAACTCTTTCCCAGCTGCTTGAGTTTTCGGTCGAGCTCATGGACAACTGAGGGTGATACGGATCTGTCCCGCTCACCATAGATTCCCAACACAGGACTCTTTAGATTCGCAAGATCTGGTTTCACGTTCGGATGACCGCCATAAAACACAACACAGGCGCCGACATTGTCATTCTTGGTAGCCGCGTAAAGTGATAGTGCTCCACCCATACAAAATCCAACAGTTCCTACCTTGCTCGAGGAGGTGGCTGCGTTCGCCAATAAATAATCGATCGCTCCCTTTAGATCTTTCTCGGCTTCGTCGATGCGAAGCGCCATCATCATCTTGCCGGCCTCATCCGGCGACTTCGCAATCTCACCGTGATAGAAATCGGGAGCGAGCGCCACGAATCCTTCGGCTGCCAATCGATCACACACGTCCTTAATGTGATCGACCAGGCCCCACCATTCCTGAATAACTACGACGCCCGGACCCTGCACTGTTTTTGGCGTCGCCAGATATCCGTTCGTCTCACCGCCGTTACTGCGAAAAGTTACGTTCTCTCCCATGATCGTTCTCCTACGATACATCTGACTGCGAACGCTTTTGATCGAGCATGACACCATCCCATCTATTCATAACGTCGAGATGGATATCAAACTGATCGATAACTCGCATCGCAATATGGTTGACTATATCGTCCAGGTTTTGGGGACTATTGTAGAACGCAGGCACAGGTGGAAGAATCACAACGCCCATTCTCGCCAGCTTGAGGAGGTTTTCAAGATGGATTTCGCTAAGCGGTGATTCGCGTGCGACGAGCACCAGCTTTCTGCGCTCCTTGAGAACAACATCAGCGGCACGATGGATTAGATTATCACCAAGGCCGTGAGCAATCGCAGCAACAGTTCGCATGCTGCAAGGGGCTATGACCATTCCCATCGTGACAAACGAGCCACTCGAAATCGCAGCGCCCTGTTCGCCAATGCTATAAGTCTTGGTGGCAAGTTGCTGCACTTCTTTCACGGAGTAAGAAGTCTCGTGAACAAGAGTTCTCGCTCCCCAATTACTCAACACAAGATGCGTCTCCACACCGGAGCCGTGCAGCAATTGCAGTAAACGCACACCGAAGATGGTTCCCGTTGCACCGGTGATGCCGACGATGAGTCGCGTGGGTTTTGGCTGTTCCATATGATTGTCGGCTTGTATTGTCGCGGACTAGCAACTCAGATGCAAAGGCATTGGAGGCAAAAGGTTCACTATAAAAAAGAAGGCCAGGCTTTGACGCCTGGCCTTTCGTTGAATACAAAACTTTGCTGTTCGTCTACGCCTTAACCGTAACGTACTTTTCGATCATTCTGGTAATCGACTCTTTACTTGTCGCGCCCACTACTCGTTCGACCTCTTTTCCTTCACGGAAAAGGATCAAGGTTGGGATTCCTTTGATCCCGTATCGTTGTGCAGTTGACGGATTATCGTCAACGTTGAGTTTCACAACAGTAGCGTTATCACCATAATGTTCTGCGACGGCCGCAACCGTAGGCGCAAGCATTCGGCACGGTGCACACCATTCTGCCCAAAAGTCCACTAACACCGGCTTGTCTGCAGTCAGCACATCCTTTTCAAACGAGCTGTCGCTCACATCCTTAACAAATTCACTCATGTCTTGTCGCTCCTAATTTGCTGTTATCTTTCTAAAATCAACCCTCGCCTTCGAGGAAGTTCTTAAGTAAACGGGCCCGCGAAGGATGACGAAGTTTTCGCAGTGCCTTTGCTTCTATTTGACGGATGCGCTCGCGCGTCACGTTGAAGTTCTGGCCAACTTCTTCGAGCGTTCTTTCATGACCGCCATTGTCCAACCCGAATCGCAAGCGAATAACTCGTTCTTCACGTGGACTTAGTGTTTGCAGAACGTCGCCGGCAATCTCCCGCAAGTTTGAAGTGATCACTCGTGCCGCCGGGCTTTCGCTCGATTTGTCTTCGATAAGATCGCCAAGTTGCGAATCGCCGTTTTCACCTATCGGTGTCTCCAGCGAGATCGGATCCTGCATCAGCTTGCGAGCTTTGCGCACCTTATCGACAGACGTGTCCATCTTCTTAGCAATCTCTTCGGTCGTCGGTTCACGTCCCAGTTCTCTTACCAGTTCCCTTGAAGTGTTCTTTAACTTATTGATCACTTCGATCATGTGAACCGGGATTCGGATTGTTCTGGCCTGATCAGCGATGGCTCGGGTGATTGCCTGGCGTATCCACCAGGTAGCATAAGTCGAAAACTTGTAACCACGCCGCCAGTCAAACTTATCAACACCCTTCATCAATCCGAGATTGCCTTCCTGGATTAGATCAAGAAACTGCAGACCCCGGTTCTGGTATTTCTTTGCAATCGATACCACCAGTCGCAGATTGGCTTCTGTCAACTCGTGTTTCGCCTGCGCAGTTTGAGCCTCACTCACCGCAATCATTTGATGAGAACGCTTGATCTCCAGCGGCGAAAGGTGATGCTCAGTCTCAATTTCTTTGAGCCGCTTCTTCGCGGTTGCAATAACCTTCTTGAACTCTTTCTGCTTATCGGGTTTCAAACCTTTCCGTTTTAACTTCTCTGAAAACTGCTCAGCCTCTCGTTCGAGAGTGCGTGTTTCTTTGTAGACGGCACCGATAGCGGCGATGAGTCGCTGCCTGGCTGCCTCTTTCAAGTGCAGGCCGCGAATCTCCTGCGCAATTTCAAGTCTGGTTCGCGCCAGCTTCCTGCGATAGCGCAGCAGTTTCTTTGTCTTCTTGCCCCGCGTTACTTTTAATTCGGACGCAAACTTCTCGAATTCCTTCAAGCCTCTTTTATACAGCAGCCGAATGTTCTGCAGACCTTCAATTGTCCACTGCAGGTATTCTTCACTTCGATCTTCGTGCTCTTCAGTTTCCATCTGATCTGAAAAAGCTACGACATCCCGAATGTTGAGCTTACCTTCTGCAAGCTCATCACCTATTCGAAACAGTTCAACTACTGCAATTGGCGAACGAGCGATAGCTTTCTCCGCTCGCTTCTGACCTCGTTCGATACGTTTTGCGATCGAGACTTCCTGTTCCCTGGTCAACAAAGGCACTACGCCCATTTCGCGCATATAGACGCGAATTGGGTCGGACGTTTTATCCATTTCACCTGCCGACAGGTCGAGTTCAACTTCTTCACTCAACGCCTCATCGGACTCCACAGACGAGGTACTTTCCTCTATTAACGGCTCTTCAGTCTCAGTTTCGACACTGGTGGCTCGTTCCAATGTTTGCAGCACTTCGTCTATATCTTGAATGGACACGGCATCGTCAGTAAGTTCCTCACTAAGATTGACGAACTCACCCTTATTCATTAACTCAATGCCATTCTGATCTTTCTCAAGCCTGGACAAATTTGGTAATCCTTTCTCGCGATAGTTAGGCTGTACGGAGAGCTTTAACTCTCCTACTCTTTGTCCCTGCGCGCATTTGGGACAAAGTAATCCGCTGACGACCGTTTTTCTTTTCTATCCTTCCTACCGTTGTATTCGTTTCCTTAGATACACAAGGTTTCAATCTTTGTACCACGTCACTTATCGTGATCTTGGCTAACACTGCTTCGACCGCCGCATCAACCTCCAACAACACATCGCCAAGCACTGTCTCGATGTTTACTCCAACCGGGCAATCCCTGCTGGGAGGCTGGCGGTGCAACGAAAACACGCCACCACACTCCAAAGCCTGGTAAATATCCAGCAGCGTGGTCTTCGCCGGGTCGCTGGCCAATCGAGATCCACCGAGGGAACCTGTTTGCGAAACCACTAAACCTGCTTCCGCCAACTCGCACAGCATTCGCCGAATAACCACAGGGTTGGTGTTGACGCTCTCCGCCACTTGTTCAGACTTGAGCGGTTCCTCGCCTGACCAGGCCATTAGCGTCAAAACGTGAACGGCTACTGCAAACCGGCTATTTGTTGACATAAGTTAGAACCGCTGGTCGGAAACCCCAATCCGTTTTGTAACAATTATAGTTACAGTTTTAGTTTTGTCAAATAAATGTTGAACTTTAGAGCTCCTGTGGTCGTTCCGTGACAACCAACCGGGCGTCAAAACGCTCCTTGCAACACTGAGATGCACCTGGAAAACCGGTAGATTCCCAACGTTTTTTCGCTAAGTTTTTGCCCTATTTTGCCGACAAAACGGGATCGAGCAGGTTCTGAATGAGGAGAAACAGGTTGTCCACGTCGATGGGCTTTGGAATCAAGGCAATATATCCAACTTCCAGAGCACGCGCTCGATCTTCGTCACTGGCGTAGCCGGAAACGGCGATGGCTGGCACTTCCTTCAAGCCATGCAATCCTTTGACCTTTTTCATAAAAGTATATCCGTCCGTATCAGGCATACCGATGTCTGACACGATGAGATCGGGGCGACTTTGTTCAACTTTCCGAATCGCCTCTAATGCCGAGGAAGCCGTAACAACCACGGCACCTTCCTGTCCAAAGATGGTACTCAGTAAGGCGAGCGTATCTTCTGAGTCCTCCACCACGAGGATCTCGACGCCTGAGAGCGAGTGTGTGCTCTTCTCAGGAACCTCAACCTCCAGATTTGCTTCCGGTGCCAATCCGATCGTGAGCGTGAACGACGCGCCGTGCCCGACTCCATCGGATGCCACTGAGAGTTCTCCGCCGTGCAATCGCGTCAGCGCATGTGCGATGGCGAGACCAAGCCCTAACCCACCGTGGACTCTGGATGTGGACCCGTCAGCTTGTTTGAATCGATCAAACACATGAGGGATAAAGTCGGGAGAGATTCCAATGCCGGTATCGGCTACGACAAGCCGGGCTTCGCCGTTCTTTCTATCAGTAGAGACGGACACTCGGCCGCCAACCTCCGTAAACTTTATGGCATTAGAAACGAGGTTCCATGCGATTTGTTGAAGACGCACCGGTTCACCTATTACAACCAAAGGCGACGAATGCAGATGAATCGCCAGCTCGATATTCTTGGTGGCGGCTGCAGCTTTGACTGTATCGAGTGCAGCCGAAACCGCGTCGTTAAGATCGGTCGCACGCGGTTCAAAGTGAAGTTTGCCGGTGGCGATGCGAGAGGTATCGAGGAGGTCATCAATTAGACGTGACTGCAGCCATGCGTTTCGCTCGATCGCGTCGAGTGCCTGCGCCACACCCTTCGGATCGAGGCTTGCACTCCGAAGTAATTTGATCCAGCCAACGACCGGAGTTAGAGGGGTCCTGAGTTCATGTGACAGCGTGGCGAGAAACACATCTTTCGCGCGGTTTGCTTCTGAGAGTTCCTCGTTCACCCTGGTGAGTTGTGCCGTTCGTTCCTTGATACGCTCTTCCAGATCTCGATTAAGCTGTTCGAGATCTGCCCGCGCTTTTTGTTCTGCAAGCATCAAGCGCCGATGTTCTACACCTCGGCGAATGGTGTGCTTCATGTTATCGATATCACACGGCTTAATCAGATAGTCGTACGCACCTTCCTGTAAGGCTGCAATGGCTGATTCGACCGAAGCGAATCCAGTGAGAACAACTGAAATTGTCAACGGGGACTGTTTTCTAATTTGACTCAATACGGACAGCCCGTCACCGCCTTCCATATGCAAGTCTGTTAATACGAGGTCGTACTCGCACCCTTGCAGTAATCCTATTGCTTCGTCACCGGTCGCGGCAGTATCAACAACATACCCTTCTTTCTCAAAGATGGCCGCCGTCGTGATTCGCAGGCTCTCTTCATCATCTACAACCAGCAAGCGTGTTTCTTTGGGAAAGGCAGATCGCGCACCGCCGTTGTCGCTTGAAGTTTCTTCCAGGGAATGCGGAAACATGGTGTTGAATTCCTGGTTCACCTATTTCTTCTCCTCATCCTCAAGCACCGGTGACTCAACCTGAAGAATCAGATTAAAGACAGTGCCTTTACCTACCTCACTTAGCACTTCAATGCGTCCACCGTGCTGTCTTACGATGTCCTGAGTCACCCACAAACCAAGACCGGTTCCTTTTTTGCCCGTCGAAAAGAACGGTTCGAAGATGCGTGCTTGATCGTCTTCACTGATGCCCACTCCGGTATCGCTCATCTGAATCAAAATCGATGGTTGCAAAGCTTGTTCATACGGGGCCGTGGTTATCCGGATTTCGCCTTCGTTATGAATTGCCTGTTGCGCATTAATGATTAAGTTCAGGAAAACCTGTCGCAACTGATCCGCACGCGCACGGATCTTTGGTAAATGCTGGTCAAACTCTCGAACAAGTCGAATCTTCGACTGCTTGAGCTTCTTCTCAAGGAGCACAAGTGTCTCTTCCAACAATTGATTTACCTCGACCCACTCGACCTCGCCGGGCTGTCGCGCGAAACCAAGCATCTGCCGGATAATGTGCGAGACTCGCTCAGTCTCTTTCCGAGCAATCTCAAGAAAGCGAGCGTTCTTCTCTAATCCCGAGTCTGATTGCATCAAGTACAACGCATTCTTAATTGCTTCCAGAGGATTGTTGACTTCATGGGCAATTGACGCCGCCAGTCGCCCTACCGCGGCGAGCTTTTCAGATTCAAAGAGCTGTTGCTCTACACGACGACGCTCGAGTTCGCGAATTTCGGTCAGGTCATGAAGCACAGAAACCACTGCTGTGACCTGTCCAGCCGGATCCAGAACCTCGCGCGCCGTTATTTCCATTGGTAACGATCGGTTTGTTTCAGGATCAATGAGCTCTATCTCAGCTTGTCGGCCCGTCTCAGCAAATGAGGCGAGCCCGGATATAAACGAGGTGAGTTTCACCGCGTTCGTCCGCACAGCTGCTGTTGCTCGAGCAGTGAAGGTCTCGTTGTCCTGAAACAGCAACTCGGCACGACGATTCAACAGGATGTAATTACCGGAAACGTCACAGACTGCAACTGGATGTCCCACATTCGCAAGAATCAGATCTAAACGATCTCTTTCCCGTCTCGACTCCTGTTCGGCCTGCTGAAGTTTTACAAAGTTCCGCGCTAATTCTTCATTTGCTTCCCGCAGGTCAGTCACATCTCTGAAGATGGAAACCAGGCCCAGTGGCTCGCCTCGAGCATTTACGGCAGGAGTTGAAATGACTTCGAAGTGGATATCAGAACCTTCAAGAGGATCCACCAATGTGATATCACGCTGCACAAGGTCAGACGACGAGACCGTTGCACTCGAGAGGTAAGCGGAGAAGAGCAAGTCATTCATCTTTAGAGCTCGTCGCTTACCTTCGCCGGCGTTGGCCGATCCACTAAACAACTCTTCGGCTCTTCTGTTTTGAAGGAGGATTTGATTATCGAGGTCAGTGAGAACGATTGGATCGGCGACTGACTTCATGATCGATTCGATCCATTGCCTCTCTCTTTGTAGTTTCGTTATTGAATTGACGAGTCGTTCCTGCTGAATCGCGAGCGATGCAATCACGCCAACTCGATCCGCAAACCGCTTCAATAACTTCAACGCAATTGGATCGATGCTGTCTTTATACGCGCCGACGTAAAGCACACCCAGCCGGGAACCTGGTTCGAACGTCCAGTAATGATCGCCTAACAATGGACCAGTTCCGGCGTCGCGGCCAATTTTTGGCGAGATTTCGGCCATGCCAAACAACGGCAACGCCAGCACATCCTTGTGCCAATTCATCTGATCAAAGAGTGCCCGAGAAGACACATCGTCTTCGAGGGAGATCCAGAGCGGATAAGCATCATGGATAACTCTCACGCAGGCAGCGCTCGAGTCGAGTGGCATTTCCACGCGAGCAGAAACGAGGTCGGTATCAAACCCTACCGCCGCACGAATTTTTAGCGTCGCTTCTCTTTCATTGACCGTAGCAATTGCAGATTGCTGATAACCGAAGACGTTTGTAACAGCTTCAAGTGCCAGCAGGAGACGTTCATGGAGCTTCGGTGTGGCAAGCATCTGCGTCGTTGTTTCGATGAAAACATCGTATTGACGCAGATATGAGTTCAGCGCGTCCGGATCCTGTACGGACGGCCCTGAATGAACTGCGAATTCTGCGGGGGCTTCTGCCATATCAATAAACAACTAGCAGGAGACTTCCTCCCTCGTTAGCTAGACATTCATTTTTTCTCTACTTCCACTGTCACGCGACGCCGGGTTCCTTCATCCAATGGTTCAGCTCCCGGAGAAAGCGCCGGCCGGGAAACCGCGGGCGTCAGGCCAACTGCCTCTGCATACTTGAGATAAGTATCAATGGAGGCAACCACAACACGTGCTTCAACAGTGATCAGGTCAATACCAACTAGCGAGATTCGTACCCAGGCGTCAACAACAATGCCCTTGTCGAGTACACGATCGAGTACATCAATCAAACTAGTACCGCCTGGTGCTCTTTCGACAGCCATTTGCGTCTCTTCCTTTTCTAGAGAATCTAATTGAAGCGTTCGCTGCAACGAATCGATTTATCGGATTGGTATCGTCGTGCGCTTCACTTAACCTCTTTGCTTTCGTTTGGTTTTCAGTTTGTTGCTGCGACTTGGCATCTCCCTACCGGTCGAAACCGCTGCTGCAGCACCAAGCTTCTTAATTTCGCGCTCGAGCTCGCTAAGCCGTTCTCGCAGCTCAACGTTTTCCGCTTCTGCGCGTTCCGCACGTGTTGTTAGATTTGTGTCGTAACGCCACCAGTTCAATCCAATCTGCTCAGCCTTATCGATCGAACAGACAAGTAGGCGAATCTGAAGCGTTAATAGTTCGACGTTGGCCAGCGACACTTTGATGTCACCTGCTATTACGAGCCCTTTGTCGAGAATTCGATCGAGAACATCAACCAGTCCCGGGGGACGGGCGGTAATCAGGGTAGACCGCTCACTGGACACTGTTGCCCTCCACTAGTCGACTGCGGTTTGATTTCGCAAACAACGGCGAACCGCAATCGTGGTGTTGATAAACCGAGTAAAAGTTCTGGCATTTAGATCAAACGACCGACAGGACCGAGATCGATGTTGAGGTCCTCATCTTCCAAACCAAATTGAGTCTTTAACTCATTGAGTTTGGCTTCCAACTTCATCAACGCGAGTCCCAAATCTTCGATCTGTTGGGGTGAGAGATCGCCGCCTTCCATTCGTCTGATTGCTTGCTTTTCGAGCAACCGACGGATGAACTCGATCAACGTGAGCACTAGCTTCGCCAGCCCTTGTTCAACGCTCTGTGGATCAACGTTAATTCGCGAGGGAAGAGTGTCTGCGACGCAACGCAGTTGCTCCACAAACTCCTCAGTATGCGAAGTCTCTATTGCTGGCTCAGCCGATTGGGGGTCTTTGGGGGAAAACGACATCAGCTTACTCCGAAATGCGTTCCGAACTCAAGATCGATGTTGGCGAAGGTGTACGGCGGCCAGGGACCGCTTGATAAGAAATGAAGATTTGTTCGTTCAGCCTGCAATCGACCGAGTTCCCGGCGGTAGTCGGTCAACCGAGCTCGTTCTACGAGGTACGAGGCCGAAAGTACAAGTCTCTGTTTGGGCTCAATCGAAATTTGCTCCTGGCGAACAATGTCGCGTAGTCCAGCCCCAAGCCAGGCCTCCAGCTCGCGGGCTTTCTGCTCGACCCGATCGTTGCCCCGTAACTCCTGGCGCTTGAACATTAGAAAGGCAGTCCCTGCCCCCGCCTCATCAAGATTAGGCAAGACACTCCCCGAGTCTTCGATCTCAGAAGGGTTCTGCCAGATAATTTTCACGCTCATCTCCACACAATCACGAACCTGCACCAGCCGTTCCAACAGAGCACGCTCGCGTGTCGTCAAATAGCTTTCCAATCCGATTTCCGTAATTAAGGTTCCGAAGCGAAACGGGAGCACAGTAGTTGCAGAAAAAGCCTTACGGACAATCGCCTCATGTTGCAGAACGTTCTCGCGAGTAACAGGAACAGCTTCGCTTTCGAACTTGCTAGCTACAACAAACAGGCTTCGATTATTAATTACTTCTACGGGCTGGTCATCGAGACCACTCAAATCGCCGCTCAGATTCGGATTCGCATCAGTAACGCAGTAAAGATAAAACTTCATTAGAGTACTGACCTAATCTGAAATCTCTGCGCCACCTCTGCGTTCTCTGCGTCTCTGCGGTGAAGTTTTGCAGACACCGATGAACCGCAGACACGAAGAGGTGGCGCAGAGGGAGATCCGTTCATGACTCATTATTTGACCTTTCTAGATGTGCGGCTGATGAAATAGGGCCGATTTCTCTGGATCGTAGCACTTCGTTCGCCTTTTCCACAGAACTAACCAGAACGTTCAAACCCACAAAAATCAAATCAACATCGGCGACTGAAATCGTTATCTCACCGGCAATAACGAGACCACGATTGAGCACGTGGTCAAGAGTTTCCAGCAATGAGAGTTCGCTTTCTTCGAGCGCCTCGACATCACCTCCCACGATTACTTGATCAAATGTTGAGCTCATCGAAGTGTCTACGCAGCCGCAAAATTGTACGCCGGCCAGGGTCCAGTCAATTCGATTCGAAGTCCAGCACTCTCGATTTCACGAGCCATTTCTTCCGCTGCGTCTCGGAAATCTTCATACCTTGATTTCGATACGAGGAAAGCAAACTTCGATCTCAGTTCACCATGTTCGGTGGTCTCGACCTTCAAGACGCGCAAACGAGATACACCATCGCTCAGACTCGACAGTCGTTCTTCGATCCGTTTCGCTGTACGTTCAATTTCCAGCTTACTTTCATCGGCTCGCAGCGCTTCGATCTTCTTTTGCAGGAGGTACGACTGACCGGGCAAGGCGCTCTTCGCTGTCGCTGCCATTTCGCGCAAGCGAGGACTAATGTTAGTAATGTTCTCGAGTAACACTGTTCTGTCGCAATAGACGTTGACGCCCCATTCCTCATGACCTTTCAACCGCTCGAGAATGACGTGAAGTTGAGCTTCCTTGTCTGCCAGCATCTGTTTGATGCCTGTTTCATCCAGGTAAATCGTTCCGAACCGGAGAGGAACCACGCTTGTCTGACGTGCAAAGTGTTCCACAACTTGTTCATGACGCATCGCTCGAACAGTTACCCACGTAGCATCAGACAAGTGAGCATCGAGAGACTCCTCACCAAATACCGAAAGCGGCACGCGACTGACCGTCGCCGCCAGATCACCTTCCGCTATAACTTCCAGATTAGTGTTTTCTTCCATTGCCGAAGGAGGCGAACCCGTTGTGAGTATTTCCAAAGCTGGACCACGCTCTGAGATGCAGTACACGTAGTAGCCCTCGGGCCCTCTCGCAGTATAGCCACCATCTTTCCCTTGCTTCTGTTCGGTTTCGCTCATTGTTTCTCGACCGATTCTCACCTCTTGGATGTCGCTTTAGCAACAGGTACGACAGGCTGTTAGGCTGTCGACGTTAAGATCCAACTCACTCGCTTGGGATCGCAACGACAGGCTAACAGCCTGTCGTACAACGCCAGCCCTTGAAATGTTTCATCAATAACTCCCGGCCTTGAACATCTCGATCTTGTTGAGGCGCCACGAACAACTGCATCGACTTTCCAAACCGCCGCTGAAAGCTCGCAACAGTCTCGTCCTGAGACCTGCGCCGCGTCGCACAGAAGTCACATTTTGCTGCAGCAGACTCTGGAATCACACCATTGATAAGTAATCGCTGCATTGGCACACCGAGTTCTTTCAACGATCGCGCCAGGTCTGCAGTCTCCTCAAAGCTCATGCGTTCCGGAATAGCAATTCCGACAAACTCACATAGCTTTGGATCGGTAAGCAGTGCAAGAACTCGCTTGATACTCTTTGACAGCGCAACCAGTTCTTCACCTAACTTGCCGGCGTGAACTACATTCTGATACTTGAGCAAAAGTTTTATAAACGTTCGGATCCAGTCGAGCGCCACCTGCGGTAACTCCAGGAAGCGAACGAGATGTCCGGTGGGCGCTGTATCAAGCACTATTACGTCGTACTTGTTCTCATCGATGAGATCACTGATAACTCCCAGCGCGGCAATCTCATCAATCCCGGGCGGTGTCAGTTCGACCAATTCACGCATCGCCTCGCGATCAAATTTTATGTCGAGGCGAGATCCGCGCATCAGTGAGTCAAATAGTTCATTGGTCCACGATCGATAACGCTGCTTCAAATCTTCAAACCATTCAGCTGGATTAATCTCCATCGCATCCAGGTTGCGAAACCCACCCACACGAGTCTTTAGTGAGCCTATCGCTTCGTCGAAACTATCCGAAAGCGAGTGCGCAGGATCAGTTGAAAATATGAGAATTTTTTTCTTCGTTGCTCGCTTTGCCAAAGCTAAAGCCAGAGCCGCTGCGGCAGTTGTTTTTCCGACACCTCCCTTCCCACCAAAAATCCAGACTCGACGGTCGTCAAACGAAAGATCTCTCGTTTGTTGATAAAGCTGTGATGGCTTCGCTCGCTTGCTTACGGTTTTCTGCGGCGATTTCTTTCCGATCCAAATTTCTTCTCCGAATGATTTCAATGCTTCAATTCCACGCACGTCACTCGCTCGTAACGGAACTTTGTGAAGCTTTAAAGACTTGAAGTGCTTCGATAGTTCACCGAGCCATAGCTTTTGTCCCTTTACCCGCGCACGACAAAAACTGCAGTTGTCATGTTCCTGTTCAACTCGATTAATGATCAAATCTGTTACCGAGACGCCATCCGCGCGCAGTTCCGCTGCATAGCGTTTGGTCTCATTGACGCTCAACGCTTCGGGTATCGCCACCAGAGCAAAACTGGATTCCGCCGAGTTGTACAGGAGATTTCTGACGGTCTGGATACGTTCATTCAGATCGCGTAAGAACAAATCAACCTCATCGAGCACTATCCGGCGGCGCGCGAAATGTGCAACCAGGAAACGATGTTTATCGGCCATTCGATCTAACGCTGTGACCATGCGGCTGAAAACTTCCGGTAGACGCAACAACCTCGAGGTGTGTCCTGAGGGCGCGGTATCGATGACAATATGCGAATAGTCTGACGCGCGGTCCAACTCGCTTAGCTCAAACAATGCCATCACTTCATCAAGGCCAGGTAGCGACAAATTCAATAGTTCATTGATATCCGATTTATCGAGCAACGTTCCGCGATCTGCAATTTCAGCTAGTACTGGCCCATGCTTTTTTCGAAACTCCGCGAGAGCCGTCTTCGAATCCATCTCAAAAGCAACCAGACGTGCCCGTCTGAATGTGGTGACTTGAACCAATCGATTACCGACGGTTGTTCCCAAACTATCTGACAGCGAGTGCGCGGGATCGGTGGAGAATAGAAGGATCTTATCGTTGGGTTTTGCGAGTTTAAGAAGTAACAGAGCGGTTGCCGTTGCAGCCGTCGTCTTACCGACACCACCCTTGCCGCCGAAGAAAAAGTATCTTGATGAGGTGAGATGTGAAGGAGGTGTGGGTTTGGGGGAACGGGGAGTCATGCTTGAGCGAAACTCACTCGCGTCCTTTTACACTGGGGGATGAAGACTGTGTGTGTCACAGTTAACTCTCTGCGGCCCTCTGCGTTCTCTGCGTCTCTGCGGTTAAAGTCGGCCCATGCTTAACACAGAGGCGCAGAGAACGCAGAGGACAGCAGAGCAGAAGCCAACACTAAAAATCACCCTCTTCGTCTCCGCCGACTTCAATCACAAAACTTGATGACTCTGCACTGTGTACCTGGTGAAGCAACTCGAGCTGTCTGGTTTTCAATGCACGCAGGCGGGCGAACAATTCGGCTTCTCTTTCCTGATACTCGGCTTCCGAAATCTCTTCCAATTCCAATCGCATTTGCAGTTCAAGTAACTGTTCCTTGATCACGGTATCGTCGTTCAATTCCTGGTCAGCCATTTTCTGAATCTGTCCCAGGATGAACTTGAATCCGCTCACCGGCGCTAAAAGAATGTCGTCGATTAAGAACATTTCCTTTTGGTCTTTGGACTTTCGACTTTGGCTTTCGACTTTGGACGTTCAACTTGCAACAGCTTCAGTCGTGCTTTCGCCCCGTTCGAGTTTCAGTCGAATATGAACAAAGTTATACGGCGGCCATGGACCGGTGTACTTAAAAGAAAGTTTGCCTTCGTACTTGGAAGCAATCTCCTTCACCTTCTGATCGAATTCAGTTTCTCGATCGCGTTCAATTAAGAATGCGGCGTTCATGATCATTCGATCGCCGATAGGCTTGTTCGCGCGCGATGCAACCGCTGTGTCGCGCAACAAAGAATAGACCTCTCGAATATAAGCGTCTGCCTGATCAGTCAGCGCCTTTTCGATCAATCGACCCAGCTGCATCCGCGCGAAGTACGTTGAGCCTGTTGTCTTCGACGTGATCTGTTCTTTAAGGTGACGAATCTCATCGTCGTTCTCTTCCAGTTCTGCGGTAACCGTGTCGCGGTCCCAATTCACCTTTAGTCCAAACTCGACTTTTCCTTCCATTTTCGCGAGCACATCGCGAAGCGCGTCATAAGTGCCGCGAATGAGCTCGATGATATCGTCGTCGGTTCGAAACAGCGCGCCGAAGGCCATGGGCAATACGGTGAATTCCCGCATCACTGTTTCGTTTACCTGCTCGTGCGCGAAAACGTTTTCACGTGTGGGATCATAAACAACGAGCGGTGTGTTCGAGACCACAGCGGCTAATCCTCGATGCCGAATTGTGGAAACTTCATCGCCCCGCCCTCCAATTCCCATGGGACCAAAAGACCGCGGTTCATCTGTTTCGATAATGCAGTAAACGTACTTGCCTTCAGGCGCAGACTCTACAGACGTTTGTTCTGTTTCACGGCTCATATGCTCAGGTACCGAGGTGGGCTGGAGCTTGGGGGAAAAGCGAAACCCACAAAGAGATGGGATCGAATTACGACCGGAATCATAGACACTTGTTTCGATCTCGACAAGGGCTTTTGGACTTTGGACTTTGGACTTTGGACTTTGGACTTTGACCTTTGACCTTTGACCTTTGACCTTTGATCTGTAGTTGTTCCACCTTTAAGGTTAAGCGCAACCAACGTCCAACAGCGAAGTTCAAAGTATAAAGGTCAAAGACCGTTATCTTGGACGGATTCGAAACAGAACGGTTGGTCTGACATGAAAAACGAACTGATGTGATGCAGATTCGAAAGAGACCTCATTTAGACTCAACCAGAATTTTACTTGTGATTCTTGCGCACTAACAGGAATGCCCACCAAGACTGTGCTGGCATAGTCGTTGCTCCCCCTTAGTTTAAGAAAGTCGAACTAAACCGAAAGGAGACTTAATCATGTTGTGGACGATTCTGGTAATACTGCTGGTGCTTTGGCTACTTGGCGTGATCGGGCACGTCGGCGGCGGATTGATCCATTTGCTTCTCGTTATCGCTGCAGTAATTCTTGTCATCAACCTGTTGACAGGAAGACGAGCAGTTTAACTTTGCTTTTGGATGGCCTTTGGCCTTTGGCCTTTGAAGAATCCGATGCCGAGTAGTCAGTAGTCGTACGATAGGACCTACATGACCTATTTGACCTATCTACAACTGAATATTGACCACTCGGACACGGTGTCTTCAAAGACCCAAGTCCAAAGACAATTCACGCCATCATCACTTCGAGGGAGTTTGAATATTTACATCTACTCGTTTGTTACCACTGAAAATCCTACCGCCAAAAACAAACAGTGCTGCTAATACGATAATCACGAAGATCACGAGCACTGCTACGACACCCGCGCTGCTACTACTGCTGTCAGCCATTTTCTTATCCTCCTGTTGGTTTGATTGAACGCTGCGTTAACCCGCAGTTGTTTCACCGCCCAGTAAAGTTAAGATTTCCCCCGTGACGTAACTCGAATCCGCTTCAGAAGCGAAATAAACAAATGCTGGTGCAATCTCCTCAGGTTGTGCAGGGCGCTTCAACGGGGTATCGGCTCCAAACTTCGCCACTTCCTCTGCCTCTTGATCGGCCGGATTAAGTGGAGTCCACACAGGACCCGGCGCTACGCAGTTCACACGTACTCCACGTTCCACAAGATTTTGTGCCAGAGACTTGGTGAACGCATGAATGGCACCTTTAGTAGCCGAATAGTCCAGCAGCTCTTTGCTTCCTTCCAACCCTGTAATCGATCCTGTGTTTACGATCGCGCTACCTTCCTGCAGATGAGGAAGTGCAGCTTTCGTCATGTAGAAGTAACCGTAGATATTTGTTTTGAAGGTTCGATCCCATTGCTTTTCGGTGAGACCTTCCAGATCGGACTGATGTTGTTGAAAGGCTGCGTTATTCACAAGAATGTCGAGCTTGCCAAACCTCCTGACCGTCTTGGCGACCAGGTTTCGACAGACTCCTGGCTTTGTAACGTCACCCACCATCGCGAACGCTTGTCGCCCTTCTGCCTCAATCGCACGTTGAGTTTCTTTTGCGTCTCGCGCCTCGGGTTCAAGATAGGTGAAAGCAACGTCGGCTCCTTCGCGCGCGAACAGCACAGCCACTGCTCGCCCAATACCTGAATCTCCGCCGGTGATGAGCGCGACTTTCTTGCGTAACTTACCCGCTCCTTTGTACGCGGGCGCTTTGAAATTCGGTCGTGGTTCCAGCCGTGCCTCCTCACCCGGTTTCTGCTGATGCTGCTCAGGCATTGGAGATTTCGGCTGCTCGAGTTTGTGAACTTCATCAGCAGCCGAACCTCCGTTGCCACGAGCCTTTGGTCTCGTAGACTTTTTAGTCGATGGCTGTGCTTTCCTGGTCATCGTAAAACCTACTTTTTGCGACCGCCTTTTCTTCCGCCCTTCCGCGATGAACTGTGATCTTCCTTCTTGCCGCGACCACTGCCGCTCTTCTTGCCGCCGCCAGATTCTTTATTTACTGTTGCCCAAGCGCGGCTCTTGGCTTCCTTTTTGGAAACACCTCGATCTTCGTAGCCTTCCTCAATGTGTTCTGCCTGTCGTTTCTGCTTGTTCGAGTAACTTGATTTATCTCCTCGTGGCATTTTTTTGAGTCCTTTCTTGCGTCAAAGAAGCGGAGAGATCTCTCAAGATCTCTTCCTGTTGATCGATAGCCCGGCGGCGTTGATCGAGAGAGAGACGAAGCGTCTCAATACTCTGCTCAATCGCCTCCAGGCTGTCGCGTTCCTTTTGTGCTGCGTCGATTAACAACTCGATTGAGAAGGGTGAACTTCCACGATCACTTTCCGCCACCGCGGCTTCGACATCGTCAGCGGCTCCCGCTTCCAAATCAGCAGCGTCATTTATGAAACCAGATGACCCCATGGACTTAATCCTCGGAGATTTTGCGTTGCAAACGGCGCGCCTTCTTATGTGATGTCGGGTTTTCGTGTCGGCGCGTTGGCATCATGGTTGCGGTTATCACTAAACATGACGATGCGGGAGTTTGAGTGGTCGAGATCTAAACAACTGAGGTCTTGGCGCTGTACAGGAAAGTTACACTTCTAGGAGGGCAGAATGGCTGACAAGAAGACTAAGAGTCATCGTGAGTTGATAGATACAGGCAGAGATAAACGGTTCGTACGGCGGGATGATCGTGGTGAGTTCGACGACGTTTCAGATGTGGGGCGTTCACTCGCTCAAGATCGAAAGCAGACAGCAAAGACGAAAGTGCCGCCGGGTCAGGGTGACCGCGGAGATCAGAAGAAAAGGTAGCGCGCTACGCAGTGATCATTCGGAAGCGGCGAGTCTTTCCCGATCCTCGTCGCTTCTTTTCTTGAGGCTGTGAAACTTTTCGTTAAGCATTCGAGCATGACAGAACAGGCAAAGCTGCTCCATGTCGTCATTTATCTTTGATCTAATCAACGCACCACACGACGCACAGCTAATTGGCTTCTGCGACTCGGCGGAAAGCAGATCACCGCTCTTCGCTCTTGGTAGTTTCCTGGTAAATCTAACCATTGTGACTGACCTTGAAAAGAATATCCGAGGCTTTCATAGACAACTCTTGTTCCTTAAGTGAATTTTGAATGAAATCTTTACTTCCTCATGACAAACCTTGAACGCTTACAGTCCAGTGGCATTCGTCGAACCGGCACACCTGACCGCGGTTTTCGGTATCACCGTCTGAACGGCGGCGGGCCCGTAACTAAAGAAGATCTCGCTCGGATTAGAAAACTTGTGATTCCTCCAGCATGGACTGAGGTTGCAATCAACTCAGCGACAAATGGCCGAGTTCAGGTTGTTGGAAAAGACGCGGCAGGACGGTGGCAGTACGTTTATCACGAGAGTCACACCCGGGCTCAGGAAGCAAAGAAGTTTCGACGTCTAACCAAATTCGCGCAAGCTCTTCCGAAGTTACGGAAAACCATTCAACGGCAGCTAAAAGATTCAGGTTTAGAACGAGAGCGCGTGCTTGCTTGCGTCTTGCGCATTCTCTCCAGTTGCTCGATGAGACCCGGCAGTGAAGTTTACGCCAGCGAGAACGGCAGTTACGGAATCGCAACGCTGCACAGCAATCACATCAAGGTTAAAGGTAACGTCATATATTTCGACTTTCCGGGGAAGTCAGGGGTGCGGCAACAACGTCAACTTAAGGACAAGAGGGTCGCGAAGGTTGTCAGAAGTCTATTGCGCAAGCCGGGCAAACGCGTATTTCAATTTGAGAACGGCAATGGTGCGATGGTGCGCGTTACCAGCCGGCACATCAACGAATACATCAAAGAGGTCATGGGTGAGCATTTTAGTGCGAAAGACTTTCGCACCTGGGCTGGCACCTTGATTTGCGCCTCCGCACTCGCTCGCGTTGGCATAAACAAAGAGGACTCGAAATCCGCACGACACAAGAAGATCGTCGCGGCGATCAAGGAGACATCTGAAGCACTCGGGAACACACCGGCAGTTTGTCGGAAGTCCTACATCTGTCCAGCCATTCTCAGTTCCTATAAAAATGGAGAGGTCGTGTCGAAATACTTTCCCTCACTGGAGAGTTTTCTGCGTTATCGAGGTTGTCAGCTGCATGCTGCAGAGAAGTCGTTGGTGAGATTTCTGAAACAGAACGGGGGGTGTTAGGAAGCAGTGGTGAGTGCATAGGACCTATTTAACCTATAGGACCTATCCACACCACTAACCTTGGCACCGTCTTTGCCGCAGTCTCACCAATCGCTGACAAGACGTGTGATTACAGAACACCAAACAAGGGGGTAACTACAGAAATGAACGCTTTTGAACTGCTCAAGGCAGACCATGACAAAGTTGGCAAGTTGCTCGACCAGATCGACCAGACAACAGAACGGGGTACTAAGACCCGCGAAGAGTTGTTCAGCAAGGTGAAAACCGAGTTAGACATCCATGCTCAAATTGAGGAAACCATCTTCTATCCGGCCCTTGAGGAAGCTGATGAAACAAGGGACATCACACTTGAGGCCTACGAAGAACACCGCATCGTCAAACAGTTATTGAGCGAACTGGAATCAATGTCAAAAGACAGCGAAGAGTGGACGGCGAAGTTTACAGTGCTGAAAGAGAACGTCGAGCACCACGTTGAGGAAGAAGAAGGCGAGCTGTTTCCGAAGGCAAAAAAGGTACTGAGCAAGGAAGACCAGGAAACTCTTGGCACTCGACTGGAGGAAGCAAAGGCAGAGAAGGCTAAAGCCAAACGAGCTTAACGCGACGGAACTAGTTAGATCGATCGGGAGAACTTATGCAAGGACCACTCCGTGGAATTCTGGCCGGCGCGGCGGCGTGGAAGTTTGGCGGCGGGTGTATCTCAACAATCCTAATTTTCATAATCGTTTTCTGGTTGTTGGGCTATGTGAGGTGTTAGCGGGTACTGGTCAGTGATTGGCAGTTGGAATAGGACCTATATGACCTATTGGACCTATCCTCCTGACCACTACCCAACACACACTTTGAACAGAATAATTCTACAGGTGCGTCAATAAAGACTTGCCGAACTCCGATAGAGTTGGCCCATCGGGCGATAACGCCGGAGGCAGCAATGGAACGAGCAAGGGGTGGGATACTCAAGGGTTCTATATTTCTAATAACTATAGCCATAGCTTTCACAATCCTCTCGAGCTGTTCCACACCAAAAACCACCCAATCAAACATTCAGCCAAACGTATCGAGCTACCAAAACTCTGGCGCACGCCAATCCTGGAACGAACAGGAAGACGGGCAGTGGCCCATGCCGGCAAAGAACTACGCAAGCACTCGCTTCAGTGGTCTCAATGAAATCAATTCAGGTAATGCACAAAACCTGAAGCTGGCGTGGACGTTTTCCACCGGTGTTTTGCGGGGTCACGAAGCAGCTCCAATCGTGGTTAACAACACGATGTATATCGTGACGCCTTACCCCAACATTGTCTATGCACTCGATCTGACGCAACCGGGCGCACCTCTCAAATGGAAGTTTGAACCAAATCCGGCATCGGCATCACAAGGAGTCGCATGTTGCGACTTTGTAAATCGTGGTCTCGCGTACTACGACAATCGAATCTATTTCAACACTCTCGACGACCAAACGATTGCCCTCGATGCGGGTACGGGCAATGAAGTTTGGAGAACCAAAGTAGGTGAAATCAATCTTGGTGAGTCAATTACGATGGCTCCTCTGGTCGTCAAAGGGAAGGTTTTGGTTGGTGATAGCGGCGGTGAGTTTGGAGTGCGCGGCTGGCTAACCGCTCTCGACGCCGGCAGTGGGAAAGTTGTCTGGAAGGCTTATCACACTGGGCCAGACGCCGATGTCCTGATCGGATCAAACTTCAAGGCCTTCTACCCTCAAGATCAAGGGAAGGATCTGGGTGTCGCTTCATGGCCAGCCGACGCGTGGAAGATCGGCGGCGGCACGATGTGGGGATGGATTTCTTACGATCCGGACCAGAACCTGATCTTCTACGGGACCGGCAACCCTGGACCGTGGAATCCTGATCAGCGACCAGGTGATAACAAATGGACCTGCGGAATCTTCGCCCGGAATCCTGACACGGGCGAAGCTCGTTGGTTTTATCAACTCACTCCACATGATCTGCATGACTATGACGGCGTAAACGAACAGATCCTGCTGGACCTTCCGATTAACGGGCAAACACGAAAAGTACTCGTACGCCCTGACCGCAACGGCTACGTGTACGTTATCGACCGAACAACAGGCCAGGTACTTTCCGCGAATCCGTTTGGTTACATCACATCAACTAAGGGCGTCGATCTGAACACTGGGAGATTGATCGACAACCCGGAGATGACACCCGAGGTGGGCAAAGTAATTCGAAACATTTGTCCCGCCGCGCCAGGCGCAAAAGATTGGCAACCGTCTGCCTTCTCGCCGAACACCGGACTCGTCTACATCCCACATCAGAATCTTTGTATGGATTCCGAAAGTCTCGAAGCGAACTACATCGCCGGTACACCGTACGTCGGAACGAATGCGCGAATGTACGCAGGTCCAGGCGGTAATCGAGGTGAGTTACTCGCGTGGGATCCAGTCAATGGCAAAAAGGTCTGGGCACTACCTGAAAAGTTTCCAGTTTGGAGTGGAGCACTTGCCACAGCCGGTGATGTCGTTTTCTACGGAACGATGGATGGTTGGTTCAAAGCTGTCGACGCACACAGTGGAAATCTTCTATGGCAGTTCAAATGTGGCTCGGGAATCATCGGGCAACCGATAAGTTATAAAGGGCCAGACGGTAAACAGTACATCGCAATCCTGTCAGGCGTTGGCGGTTGGTCCGGAGCAATTGTCGCAGGCGGTCTCGATCCACGCGATGCAACTGGTGCTCTCGGTTTCAACAACGCAATGACCGATCTACCAAACGCAACTACGAAGGGAGGAATGCTATATGTGTTCTCTCTTCCATAAGCGATCGTCCTGGAACCGCGGGCGTCCTCGCCTACACATTAAACCAAGAGGCCTGTATGGGAGGCAGCAGGCGAGGACGCCTGCACTCCCAGGACTGATCGTTCTTGTCACGATCACGCTGCTCTCTTGCAATCGGAGTGGACCGAGCACTCAGTCAACCTCTACAACTCCACAACCAAGAACCGCTTTGCGAGTTTGCTCCGATCCAAACAATCTTCCATTTTCAAATAAAGACGGTGACGGTTTTGAAAACAAGCTCGCGGAAATGATCGCGAAAGACCTGGGACTTAAAGTGGAATACACCTGGTGGGCCCAACGCCGTGGTTTTTTTCGGAATACGCTGAAAGCTGGAACTTGTGATGTGGTGATGGGCGTTCCCGCCTCTTTTGAGATGGCGCTCACAACTGCTCCTTACTATCGATCCACTTACGTTTTTGTTTCGCGGGCTAACAGCCACTTCGCGATTTCGTCATTCGACGATCCAAAACTCAAGAACCTGCGTCTTGGCGTTCAAATGGTCGGCGACGACTTCAGCAATAGTCCGCCTGCTCACGCGCTCTCACGACGCGGCATGATTCAAAACGTCAAAGGCTACACACTCTACGGTGACTACTCAAAGCCCAATCCTCCAGCGGACATCATTGATGCGGTTGAAAGAAATGACATCGACGTTGGTATCGCCTGGGGACCAATGGCCGGTTATTTCGCGCGTCGTTCGAAAGTGCCTTTGACACTAACGCCGGTGAATCCACAGATCGATCAGCCGTTTCTTCCATTCGTCTTCGACATTTCGATGGGAGTTCGACGCGAGGACGCCGCGTTTAAGGAACAGTTAGATCGAATTCTGGAAAGTCATCGGGATGATATCGACAAGTTGTTGGATGACTACGGCGTTCCCCGTGTTGGTGGTCCAGAAGGGAGACGGGTGAATGCGAAGTACTAAAGTCATCTTATCGAAGCGCGGACCTCGGTCCTGGGAGCGCAGGCATCCCCGCCTGCCCGTGCAATTAGAGCGCCTGGTTGGGCAGCAGCAGGCGAGGACGCCTGCGGTCCTGCGAAGTACTAAAGTTATCTCATCGAAGCGCAGGCCTCGGTCCTGGGAGCGCAGGCGTCCCCGCCTGCCCGTGCAATTAGAGCGCCTGGTTGGGCAACAGCAGGCGAGGACGCCTGCGGTCCCAGGACTAGCGTTGCTCTTTTGCATGATCCTATTGGCCCCGTCATGTCAACGCGAGCAACGGCAGTTTGAGCCGCAACCGCCGAATCAAACCAACGTCTCGGTAACGATGAGTGATCTTCGCCCGGGAGCAACCCAAGCACCTGCCCAAACAAAGAACCCGGCTGAAGAACACGCCTACGATGTCAACGAAGGCAAACGTCTCTACACTCAATACAACTGCAGTGGCTGTCACTTCAACGGCGGCGGTGGCATTGGTCCTCCACTAATGGACGAGAAATGGATCTACGGCAGTGAATCGGAAAACATCTACTCGACGATTGTCGAAGGACGGCCGAACGGTATGCCTTCGTTTCGTCAGAAGATTCCTGACTATCAGGTGTGGGAATTGGCAGCATACGTCAAGACCCTCAGCAGCCAATTGCGCAAAGACATCGAGCCAGGTCGCTCGGATGATCTCAACCCGCACAATTCCGAACAGCGTTCGGAGCGAAAGAGGCCCCAACATTCAAATCAACCTCCGAGTACGCAAGCGCCGTGAGAAGCAGTTCTCAACAGTTCGTACGTTTGGTTGTCACAAGTCTGGCGACCGGCTGGTTTAGCGCTTGCGGTGGCGGTGTTCACTCAGCGATCAATCCGGTTGGACCGCAAGCAGCAAACATCGCGAAGATTTGGTGGTTGATGTTCTATGTGTGTACTGCGGTATTCGTGATCGTCCTGGCCGTACTAGGCATTTCTTTAATCAAAGCCAGGCCTGTTGATGAAGTTCCTGAGCTGGACCTACCGGAAGACACAAAAAAGCGCAGGACGAACGCGGTCATCGCTTCGGTAGTTGCCACCGTAGTCATTCTGTTCATCTTTCTCATTTACAGCTTTGTAATTGGTCGCGGACTAACTTCTGAACTGGCCCGCAAGAATGGCGTCGTGATCGAGCTCACTGGACATCAGTGGTGGTGGGAAGTTCGGTATGACAACGTTGACGCAAGCAGCATCTTCACCAGCGCAAACGAAATTCACATCCCGGTCGGTGTGCCTGTAACTCTCAGTCTCAAAGCGGGCGACGTCATACATAGTTTCTGGGTGCCGAACCTTCACGGAAAGAAAGATCTGATTCCAGGAAAGGTCTCCACCATTTGGATTCAGGCTGACAAG
Source organism: Pyrinomonadaceae bacterium (assembly GCA_036522415.1). Taxonomy (GTDB): domain Bacteria; phylum Acidobacteriota; class Blastocatellia; order Pyrinomonadales; family Pyrinomonadaceae; genus PSRF01. The sequence continues at coordinate 40,818 of DATDFV010000197.1, forward strand.
CCGGGCGTTTTTCGCGGACAGTGCGCAGAGTACTGTGGGTTGCAACACGCACACATGGCGCTTTGGGTAATTGCCGAACCACGAGAACAATTCAATAGCTGGCTTCAGTCCCAAGCTCAGGAAGCCGCAGTTCCCTCAACAGACTCGACGAAACGTGGGCAACAGATCTTTCTCTCTTCGGCATGCGTGATGTGTCACACGGTCTCAGGAACACCAGCGGGCTCGAACATAGGCCCGAACCTCACTCACATTGCTTCAAGACAGACGATCGCAGCGGGAACCCTTGAAAACACGCGCGACCACCTCGCTCTTTGGGTCAACAACTCGCAGCGAATCAAACCCGGGAATCACATGCCAACAATGAGTTTTTCAGATGACGACCTTCAGCCCCTTGTAGATTACTTACAGACTTTGAAGTGACGAAGTCACCATGCCTGATCAAAAAGAACACGGAACGGCGAAATTGGTCGAAGCCGAACTATCGGAAAGTTCACTCGAACGAGATCGCAAGCAACTAGAGAAAACGTGGGCCCATGCTCACGGCATTCTTGGTTGGTTCATGGAAGTTGATCACAAGGTTATTGGTCTCCGCTACATCAAGACTGCTTTTGTTTTCTTTTTACTTGGCGGGATCGAAGCCGCATTGATGCGTATCCAGTTAGCGCGTCCCGAGAATCATTTCGTCAACCCCGATACCTACAACCAACTATTTACCGTCCACGGAACAACGATGATGTTTCTTTTCGCGGTGCCAATGATGACTGCGATGGGGATCTATTTCGTACCAATAATGGTTGGCACCCGGCAGGTCGCATTTCCCAGACTCAATGCCTACGGATACCTCGTATATCTCATCGGGGGCTTGCTGCTTTACACCGGATTCATCACTAACACTGGACCGGATGCCGGTTGGTTCGCGTACGTTCCGCTGTCTGGACCTGCATATGGTGTCGGCAAGCGCGTCGATATCTGGGCTCAGATGATCACGTTCACTGAGATTTCCGGACTCGTCGGTGCGATCGTTGTGATTGCTACGACATTCAAGATGCGCGCGCCTGGAATGACACTAAGCAGAATCCCGCTGTTTGTGTGGGCGCAGCTTGTTACCTCCTTCATGATTATTTTTGCGATGCCCGCCGTGATGCTGGCGAGTGGCTTCCTGGCATCGGACCGTCTCATTGATACACACATCTTCAATCCTGCCGAGGGCGGGGATGCAATTCTCTATCAACACATGTTCTGGTTCTTCGGACATCCCGAGGTTTACATAATCTTTATTCCGGCACTGGGTTTCATTTCTCCGATCATTGTCACCTTCGCCAGAAGAGCAATTTTTGGCTACACCGCATTAGTACTTTCTCTGGTTGCAACGGGCTTCATTGGCTTCGGTTTGTGGGTACATCACATGTTCGCTACACCTCTGCCGCAGCTCAGTCAGAGTTTCTTCACTGCAGCAAGCATGATGATCGCGATTCCAAGCGGCGTGCAGATCTTTTGCTGGATCGCCACGCTCTGGGGTTCAAAACTTCAGCTTCGAACGCCATTAATATTCGTGCTTGGCTTTTTCTTCATCTTCATTTTGGGTGGACTCACCGGGGTAATGCTTGCCTCAGTTCCACTGGACCTTCAGATACACGACACGTTTTTTGTTGTCGCTCATCTTCACTACGTACTCATCGGCGGCTCGGTGTTTCCACTGTTCGGAGCGTTCCATTACTGGTTTCCTAAATGGACCGGGAGAATGCTTAGTGAGCGACTCGGGCAGCTGAACTTCTGGTTGATGTTTGTTGGGTTCAACCTCGTCTTCTTTCCAATGCATCAGCTCGGATTACAAGGAATGCCGCGGCGCGTCTACACGTATGTGCCACAAACTGGTTGGGGCAATCTGAATCTCATCGCTTCAATAGGTGCATTCATTCTCGCGTCCGGTGTCCTCGTGTTTTTGATAAATGTGTTTTGGGCCAGACGAGCTGGTGTTGTTGCCGGAAACAATCCCTGGGGAGCGGACACGCTCGAGTGGAGTACGAGTTCTCCGCCGCCAGTCTACGTTTGGGAATATCTACCGACCGTGCAAGGTCGTTATGCGTTATGGATGCAGGACGAAAAGACTCCAGTCGTCGTCGGGCTCAGCACGATCAAACGCGAAATACTTTCGACTAGCGTCGTCGATGCGATTCCTGAATTAAGGTTCGAAGTGCCAGGCGCATCTATTTGGCCAGCCGCTGTTGCTGTAGCAACCGCAGTTGCGTTCGTCATCGGAATCTTCACACCCTGGGCATTCGCCGTCGCAGCGGTGCTTGCGTTTGCTGCACTCGCGGGATGGTTCTGGTCAAACGCCGACTATGAAAATGTGAATGCACACAATCCAACGGAAGCATTCATGAAACCCACTGGGCAAACAAAGGAGTTACAACCAAAAGAAGCATGAGCACTCGTCGTGTCATCGATGTTTCCGATCTTCCGCATCACGGATTCGACACTATCGATCCAGTGTGGTGGGGAAACAATGGCTTGCTATGCATAGAGACTTCGATGTTCATGATCTTGATCGCAACGTACTTCTATTTACGGCAGAACTTTCTCAGCTGGCCACCGCCTCTCGGTCAACTAACGGGTCCATTGGATCCGCTTCCAGATCTCTTGTTCGGCACTACGAATACGGTTGTGCTGCTGATAAGCCTGTTCGGCGCGGTTGCAGTGGACATCGCCGCACGGCGCAACTACCGAGGAGTTGCTCAGCTTGGACTTGTGATCTGTCTATTGTTTGGCGTAGGCGCAATCATTCTCAGGGCATATGAATTCCCCGCAGTGAAGTTTCGCTGGGATGCAAACGCATATGGGTCGATCGTCTGGTTCATGCTCGGAATGCATTTGGCGCACTTGCTTACCCTGACGCTCGAAACCTTTTTATTAACCATTTGGTGCTTCGTAAGAGACTTTGACATGAAGCACCGACTGGATATCACCGCGCTGACGATCTATTGGTATTGGGTCGTAGGAATTTGGCTCCTTTTGTACTCAATCATCTATTGGATGCCCCGCCTTTCCTGAGTAAAACGCAATGGAAGAGAGACCAGCAAACGATGTGCATTTACCGGAAGGCCAACTATGGTTCGGCATTCTGGGGCCACCAATCATTTGGGCGATTCAAATGCAAACGAACTACTCGCTTGTGCCGTTTGAATGCTTTGGTGGATCACGTGCACCAATGCTTGCAACCAGCTCCCTGGCTTTCGTTATTTCGGCTGCAGCTGGCGTCATTGCTTTCAAGAATTGGCGTCGATTCGGAGCTGACTGGCCGGATGATGCGTCGGGTTCAGCACGTGCGTTGTTCATGGCGGCGTTAGGTCTGCTGGTAAGCGCCATGTTTTCACTAACGATCGCAGCTCAAGCGATTGCGACAATGATGTTGCATCCATGCATACTCTGAATTCAAAAGTGCGTGCTCTCGGCGTGACAGGATCTCTTCTCTTCTTTGCAACCACGGCATTTGCTCATGGTGGCAAGCCTCACAACTGGCATGACCTGTGGCGAACGTGGACGTTTGAGCCTCTCGTAACTATCTCGCTCGCGCTAACTGCCTTTCTCTTCATCGCAGGATTGCGAAAGCTTTGGCGCGAGTCCGGTACAAACCGTGGAATACGCAAATGGGAAGCAACGATGTTCGCCGGCGGTTGGTTGGCATTATTCGTGGCCTTGATTTCGCCACTTCACTCCTGGGGACGGGTTCTTTTCTCCGCACACATGACTCAACACGAAGTACTAATGCTGGTCGCTGCGCCACTGCTTGTTTTGGGCCGACCATTAATCGCTTTCATGTGGGCCATTCCAATGAGCTGGGCACGACAACTCGGGGCAATCACTCGCTTAAGTTGGTTTGCGGCGACGTGGCGCGTCGTCACACTTCCATTCGTTGCATGGCTCATCCACGCGATCGCCCTTTGGGTGTGGCACATTCCCGTGCTCTTTGATGCCGTCTTGAACAATGAGCTCATACACACTCTGCAACACATTAGTTTTTTGTTTTCAGCCATCCTCTTTTGGTGGGCACTGGTTCACGGAGGTCGTGGCTGGATGGGATACGGCGCCGCGCTTCTGTATGTCTTTACGACTTCGCTACACAGCGGATTGCTTGGTGCGTTTCTAACGTTTTCAACAACCGTTTGGTATCCAGGTTACAACGGTCTCACTCGCTCGTGGGAGCTGACACCAGTCGAAGATCAACAGCTGGGTGGATTGATCATGTGGATCCCGGCTGGTTTGGTTTACGCGATCGCCGGGCTTGCATTGTTGGCGGGATGGATCCTTGAAGCAGAACGTCGTGCCGACAATAGGACCTATCTGAGCTATAGGACCTATTAACACGGCTTAAAGGGATGAAGAAACTTCTCGAGATCAGTCTCGGTATTGTGACGAGTGTTGGCGGTTTTCTTGAAATTGGTTCGATCACAACCGCGGCTCAAGCAGGCTCAACTTTTGGTTACAAACTTCTCTGGGCAGTTGCTCTTGGTGGCCTGTGCATTATTTTTCTGGTCGAACAAAATGGACGACTCTCTGCCGTCAGCGGTCACACATTGCCGGGCGCGATCCGCGAACGCTTTGGCTACAACTATTTCGTATTCATGTTTGTAATTCTCGGCATTGTGTCGTTGCTGGTGTTGGGCGCGGAAATTGGAGGAGTTTGCATTGCCCTTGAGTTGGCTACAGGCGTTCGATTGCAGTGGTGGGCAATTCCCGTGGGAGTCCTAAGTTGGTTGGTTATATGGAAAGGCACTTTCTCGGTAATCGAGAAAGGCACCTCGCTACTCGGGTTGGTTTCAGTGAGCTTCGTCGTCGGAGCTATCGTGATGCATCCGAATTGGAGTTCAGTGCTACGTGGTTTGGTCCCCTCGGGTCAGTCACAGAATGCGGCCCATTATTGGTTTGTTGCAGTTTCTATTCTGGGCGCTTCGATCTCTCCGTATTTGTATTTCTTTTATTCCTCCGGTGCTGTTGAAGACAAGTGGGATGAAAGTTACCTCGGCACCAATCGCATCATCGCTACCATTGGCATGAGTTTTGGAAGTTTGATCTCGATGAGCGTCCTGGTCCTGGCTTTTCTGGTTCTCGCACCAAGAGGACTTCACGCCGATGATTACCACGATCTCGCATTATTGCTGCAAGACGCGTTTGGACATTGGGGTTTTATCCTTGCTGTTGCCTCGATCGGCATTTGTTCATTGGGTGCTGCCCTCGAAATCACACTTGAGCTGGCATATTTAACTGCGCAAGGTTGGGGCTGGAACTGGAGCGAAAACGTGCGACCACGAGACGAGGCACGCTTTAGTTTGACCTACACGGTCGTTCTCCTTCTTGGAACATTACTGGTCTTAGTTGGAATTAATCCGCTGCAACTGACAGTTTTTTCTATGGCACTGACGGCTGCAACACTGCCAGTTTCAATAGTCCCCTTCATCTTTTTGATGAACGATCGTCATTACGTTGGTAAAAACCCAAACGGAATCTTTTCAAACATCGTCGTGCTATCGATCATCGGCCTCGCTTCGGTTCTCGCGATCGTTACGATTCCACTCCAACTATTTGGGAGCAAGTGATGGAACTAATACGCGATTGTTTAGACAAGCAAGTAGTTGATCCGCATGGAAAGCCGTTGGGCCGTGTCGATGGCATCGTGTTGGACGTGACGCAAGGAAAACAGCCACAAATCGCCTTTATTGAAATTGGAGCATTGACCAGACTGAATCGAATCAGCCCCAGGCTCTGTCGTTGGTATCGGTCGCTTGCGTTGAAGTTCGGTGCACGAGATTTGGAGTCCCATTCCATTCCGTGGTCTAAAGCAGTGTCCACGGCAATCGAAGTCGTAGTGGATGAGGATGCGAAGCGGAGTCCCGCGCTGGAGTTCGAATACTGGTTGAGAGAACACGTCGTGAAGAAGATTCCGGGAAATTAGCAATATGAAAGTGCATCTGGAACTGCTTGTGGGTCGAAAAGTGTTGACGCTGAACAACATGTATTTAGGGCGACTCGAAGAAGTGCGCGCCGACGTGCGGCAAGGTGAGTGCTATGTCGAAGAATATCTCGTCGGCACCTATGCAGTGTTTGAACGATTATCGGCGCTCGCTATCGGACGAGCGATTCTGGGATTAGGTCGCAGATGGATCAAAACCGGTTATCGAATACCCTGGGACAAATTGGATCTCAGTGACCCGGACAAGCCAAAACTGAAATGCAAAGTAACACAGTTGAAAAGAATTTGACCTTTGGAGTGCGACGGCCTGCCGTCCCTTTGTTACAGCGAGCCAAAATGAAGCACCTGACTAGTTGGGAAAACAGCGGGGGTAAACCGCCCTTCCTCACTTGTTCTATTCTTGATGGTTTTCGGACTGCAAGATGGTTACCGATCTTCTTCGCACTCCTCACCTCGTGCAGTCATCACTACCAAGGCCCACGCGCTTACGTCTCAAACGAAAAAGACGGCACGATCACCGTCATTGATATTCATTCTGATCGCGCCATCTCGACGATAAACGTGGGTGCTCGACCGCGTGGCCTCGAGCCCGGGCCAGACGGTAAGACGATCTGGGTCGCTCTGAGTTACCCCACAAATAGTTCAAAGGGCGAAGACAAGATCGCGGTCATCGATATCGCGAGTGAAAAGGTGATAGCCAAATATGATGCGGGAACTGATCCAGAAGAATTCATAGTAAGCGACGACGGGAACCGGCTATACATCGCGAATGAAGACGCGGGAACAGCATCGATTACCGATCTGAAAAGCAATCAGATCGTTGCTTCTCTGCCGGTTGGCATGGAACCCGAAGGTGTCGCCAAGAGTCCGGATGGTAGGTGGGTGTACATCACATCGGAAAGCAGCAGCACTGTATCGGTAATCGATACGAAGACCTCGCAAGTAAAGAAGACATTCCTCGTTGGACCTCGCCCACGCGAAGCAGCATTCACCAAAGACGGCGCCAGAGCATATGTGTCCGCGGAGAATGGCTACAACATTTCAGTCGTCGACACAAAGAATCACGATGTGATTGCTACGATCAATTTGCCGCGCGGCGAAGCAACGGCGCCAATCAAGCCGAAGGGCATTGCGATTGCGCCGGATGGAAAAACCGTTTACGTGAGCACCGGTCGTGGAAATTCGGTTGCCGTGATCGATGCGCAAACTGAGACTTTGAAAACTTTGATTCCTGTTGGACAGCGACCGTGGGGAATCGCTCTCTCGACTGACGGCCAGAAGCTTTACACGGCGAACGGACTGTCGAATGATGTTTCAGTCATCGACGTCACTACAAATAAAGTTGTGCAAACTATCAAAGCTGGCGCTGGTCCATGGGGCGTTGCGATCGTGCCGTGAATCTCACCATCGGCTTCAGCCGGTGGTAGTTGAATTTCAAAGCTACAACGGTAGTCCAGGAGTCAGGGACACCACCAAGCTTCAGCTGGTGGTCGTTCAATTTCTTAGCTACAGAGACATTTGCAGACGTGCCTTTCTTTTTGTAGCTATAAAGTTGAAGTACCACCGGCTGAAAGCCCGGTGGTGTCCGGCGTTACAGCGTACGATTGTAGTTTTGAAGTTGAAGTACCACCGGCTAAAGCGCGGCGGTGTCCCTGCCCTTAATACGTGACCACGAGTTCTTCCGAAGCTTGCCACACCGGCAGATTCTGTCGAATCGTGCAACGATGCAGTTTATCTGGACGCGAGAGTAACGACCCCGCACCAACGACAACCGTTGTGATCGGATCTTCAGGAACACTCACATGCAGCTTGAGTTCGCGTTGCAGCCTCTCTTTCATTCCTTTCAACAACGCACCACCACCCGTGAGAATCACACCCGAGTAATAAATATCAGCGACTGCTTCCGGCTGGGCTTCTTCTATTACTCTTCGGACTCCATTCACAATCTCATTGAGTATTGGCTCCAGAGCATCTCTAACTTCTTCAGCACTGATCTTTACCGCATAGGGTGAACCATCGATCAGATGTTTGCCAACAATTGTCATTTTAAGATCTTCGTCTGTTGCATCGGTTTCAATAACTGCCCCGAGATCTTTCTTGATCGCCTCAGCGGTGTACTCACCAATTTGCACACAATAGTTCGATCGCAAATAGTCGCGAATACTTTCATCCATCGAATTTCCGGCCGCTGTGGAACTTGTTGAAGCAACCACTCCGCCTGAAGCAATAATCGCTATGTTTGTCGTACCACCGCCGACATCAACCACCAGATGCGCCCGCTCGTCGTCAAAGCTTATTCCCGCTCCAAGCCCAGCCGCTAAGCCTTCATCGATTAGATCGATCCGACTGCCACCCGCATCGTGCGCTGCCGCGCGCACTGATCGCCGTTCAACCGCCGTCGCCGACCCGGGGGTTCCGACAACGAAGTGACCACGCCGATAGCGATCAGTCACCTGCGACAGGAAAGAACGAAGCATTTTCTCGGTGCCCTCGAAATTGCAGATTGTGCCTGAACGAATTGGTCTCAAAACCTCGATTCCACGTGGTTCACGGCCGAGTAACTTCAGTGCCTGATAACCGACCGAAACAACCTTGCCATCGTACTGATCGACTGCGATTACTGATGGTTGGTTAAGTAGTATTCCGTGGTCAGGTTCGTATATGAGAGTGTTGACTGTTCCGAGGTCAATAGCCAACTCCTGCTTAAAAAACTTCTCCATGAACTTCATGGCGATGGGTTCCTCCTCCAACTTGGCAGGGCTCGGGAAGCAGCTAATTCCATCTTCCGTCGGCAACTGGTATGCCTGAAAATCGGAACGGTCGGGGTATAGGGGAATGGCTTTGAAACTATGAAATGACTAACACGGTGAGATTCCAGGAACGTATGACAATTAGGCGTTGCTGTACGACTTTCAGGCGTTCAAGATGACAGGATGTCCGACGAACTTTAGTTTGTCGATCGTCGGGTGGGGCTGGCAGTGAATTTAGGCGGGCCTGCTCCTCACGCAACGACAAACTGAAGTTCGTCGGACATTCAACCGCCACTCGCGACCGCTCCCGGCTCGTTGTATTCGGATTCGACGATCAACTGATGCAGTCTGGCCAGACCGCGCAGGGTGTCGTTCCCAACGTCGACGCGAATTGCACGTCGGCCACGTTTGGCTAATGAGCGAAAATCCCCGAGCGCCTGAGCTTGTTTGAGAATGCTAAACGTGTAAGGTTCCCCCGGAACTGCGAAATCAACTGCATCGTTCGCAGTAATCTGAAAAAAGACGCCGGTGTCAGGTCCACCTTTATGCAGCTGTCCAGTTGAATGCAGAAATCGCGGACCGTAACCGACAGTGGTCGCGCACCTGGTGGTGTGTCTCAATGTGCTTCGGATCTTTTGGAGTTCTTCGTCAATCGCCGCCGTTTCCTCTGTGTAGTTTAAGAGAGCTATGTAATCGTTTGGCTTCACGGATGTCAGAAAACTGCGAATAGCCTGAAGAGTTGATGTCTCTGAAAGTTTACCGTCTTCTGAGTAGATCGTAATCAGGTCGTCAGCAACGAGTTTCTTTTGTTCTGGCAGGCTTCCATGGTTTACAAACGTACTCAACAATTCCTTCGTCGCATCTTTCGATTCCTGCACATTGGGCTGATCGAAAGGATTAATGCCCAGGCTCCAACCCGCACATGCTGTCGCAAATTCCCAGGCGAAAAACTCCGCGCCAAGGCCATAGAGATCGGATAGTTTGCGATAGATAACTGGATGTCCCGCTCTACTAAGTTCACTTAACTTTGCACTCGTTTCTGGCGATGGTTCGTCAAGCGAAATTGAAACAAACAATCGATCCGTTGAGTACTCTGAAACATCTCCCAGTTCCTCACCGGCAACCGGCAGAATTCCCTTGCCTTCCTTGCCAGTGCTTTCGGCAATCAGCTGTTCGATCCAAAGTCCAAGAGTCGCAATTGACTTTTCGATAACGAAAGTAAGTTTGTCACGACCAGAATTCGCGGCCTCGCCAATAATGATTCCCAACTGCAGCGCTGGATTTTTTTCAGGTGGCATTACCGGTGCACATGATTGTTCAGCTTCTTTCGCATTACTAAGCAACTTGCGCACATCGATGCCCGTCAAGGCCGCCGGAACCATTCCAAAATATGAGAGCGCAGAGTAACGACCGCCAATATCAACCTGGTTGAGAAAAGTTCTTTGGAAACCGAGACTGGCTGCAGTATCCACGAGCGGAGAACCTGGATCAGTTATGGCTATGAAGTTTGCTCCGGGAGAGGCTGTATGGCGGCCGAGTTGGTCGTACCAGAATTTATAAAAGGTATTGGGCTCGGTCGTGGATCCGGATTTTGACGCGATGATGAACAGACACTTTTGAATATCGATCCGCTTCAGCAAATCGGCTAGCACATCCGGATCAGTCGAGTCGAGAACAAGTAACTCCGGGTAATCAGGCTGGCGGCCAAATGTTCTGGCGAATACCTCGGGACAGAGTGATGATCCACCCATGCCGCACACCATGACAGTCTGAAAACCTCTTTGCCGAATCAAGTCAGCGAACTCGGCAAGTTCATCAACCACGCCGATCATTTCGTCTGGCACGGTCAACCAACCCAGTGCGTTACGAATAACCTTCTGGCTTGCCTCGTCGTCTTTCCAAAGTGTGGCGTCCTTGCGCCAGATTCGCTTCACGACATCCTCGGCAGTAGCAGCTTGAATGGCTTGATCTGTTCGTTGTTCAAGCTCACCAAGCGCACTTTCCATGCTCGTCATAACAGGCCTCCCTCGTGTTTGTTTTGGGTTGAGTTAGTTTAGCACTTGCTGATGTTTTTACCGCGTCGCCCTAAAGCCCAGGAATGCGCCACTCCTCGATCGCCTGCGTCGAACAGAAGCCGCTTCACTTACACACGAAACCTCTTCTGTCGGACCGCGTCCGTCCTCGGCCGCCCCGTCGATCAGTACCACCATCCCCTAACACACGAAACCTCTTCTGTCGGAGCGCGTCCCTCCTCGGCCGCCCCCGTCGATCAGAACCACCACCCCCTAACACACGAAACCTCTTCTGTCGGACCGCGTCCGTCCTCGGCCGCCCCCGTCGAATAGAACCACGATCCCCTAACACTCGAAACCTCTTCTGTCGGAGCGCGGTCGTCCTCGGCCGCCCCCGTCGAATAGAACCCTGTCAAATCAATGGAGTGACGCTTCAA
>DATDFV010000198.1:0-57287 GCA_036522415.1 Pyrinomonadaceae bacterium
GGTAACTAAAAACTAAACAGTCTCATGTCAAAGAACGACAAAGCAGTAATAGAGCAACGCAGGCGCTCTGAGGCGTCACCCTCGAGGTGTATTCAAAAAGTCCTTGACACCAGACGACGCTTCATAGATGACTGCTTCCAAGCCTCACAAGAAAATCTGTATAATCAGTGTAATCTGTGGATAACTCTTGCCGGGAATATTTAACCTCGCAAATCGGTAATAGCTGCAGCAATTTCAGGAGGTACGAATTGTATGCAGCGATCTTATCTGATACCACTTGGCGCACTCATGCTCTCTTTGACAATAGGCGCGAACGTAACTAACGCATTTCAATATCAGGAACGCAATTCCGATGAAGCGTCCACACTATCGACTCAGGCAGAAGCCGCGTTTGATTCACACCACTACTCCGAAGCAGTTGATCTACTCGAGCGCGTCGTTGCGCTTCGGCCCGATGATGCTCAAACACGATATAGGTTGGGCCGAGTTCTTCATAATCAGGAGCGCTTTATTGAATCGATTGCAGCGTTCCGACAAGCATTGCGGTTAAATCCAAACTTTGCCGATGCGTATCACGCGCTTGGTGTGGCATACAACGACTCCAAACACTTTGGCGATGCGATTGACGCTTTCAAGCACGCGCTCCAGCTTTTACCGGGACGTGCTGAGACGCTTAGTGAATTGGCTTATTCTTACTCTATGAGCGGTCAAAGTCAGGAGGCTATCGATTATTGTATGGAGGCGCTTCGCATAAGACCTGACCTCAACGCCGTCACGTACAACACCCTGGGTGTTGCCTATTTCAACCTGGAAAAGCGTGAGCAAGCTCTGGAAGCGTTTGAACATGCGATCAAGTTGGAACCAAACAACGCGATGTTCTATAACAATCTTGGTTATACCTATGCGGGAAGCGGTCAGGTTAAAGATGCACTTGTCGCATACCAACAAGCGATACGTCTTAAGCCTGACTACGCAGTCGCGCTTAACAATTTAGGCACAACACTCTGCGCATCACGTCAGTACCGCGATGCAATCGAGATGCTGAAAAAAGCAGTCAAATCGTCAACGAACATGCCCGAGGCGCATTACAATCTCGGGTGCGTACTGAGCCTGGCAGGCCATAAAAAGGAAGCGATTCAGTCTTACAAAAATGCCATCATGTTGAAAGCAGACTTTGCTGAAGCACACGTGAATCTCGCAGTGCTTTACCTCCAGGAAGGTCAGCGTGAGCTCGCTTTGGAGCAATACGCTCTCCTCAAATCAGTGGATCCCATTCTGGCGTCGAAGCTTTTCAATTTGATCTACCGAGACAAGATAATAAGCGTGCGAACAGATAACTGAGATGGACATCAAAACGAAGCTTCGGGTGGCTAGACCGACTGATCGCCTTGAAGATGTTGTGCGGTTCTATTCTCAGGGGCTCGGACTAGTCGTGCTCGGCTCTTTTGAGGACCACGATGGATTCGATGGCGTGATGCTCGGTATGCCGGGTGCACCTTATCACCTCGAGTTCACGCGCAGTGAACACAAAGCTGGACGTGCTCCAAGCGACGATAACCTGCTCGTATTTTACATCCCTGATAAGCAGGAGTGGCTGGCCGCCGTAGATAGAATGGCAGCGGCAGGTTATCAATCGATGCGATCTTTCAATCCGTACTGGGACAGGCACGGGCGAACGTATGAAGATCCAGACGGGTATCGAGTTGTGCTGCAGAATGACTCGTGGTCGTGAGCTCTTCTCTGCGCTTACTCTGCGTACTCTGCGTCTCTGCGGTTTGCTTGGGTCACGAGGATTCAATCACCGCTGAGACGCAGAGTACGCGGAGTAAGCGCAGAGAAGAATCCGTTCGATCACATGGGTAGAATTTGACAATGATGTTGAAACCTTCCCGCAGACAGGAGAAGCATCTCGATGAGATTTGCGAAGATCGTGTTTCGAATCGCCGGCATTTACGGATTCATAGTCTTGTTGCCCCAGTACTTTACTGAAGACAAAACAGGGCGCGACTTCCCCCCTCCGATTACGCATCCAGAATTCTATTACGGCTTCATTGGCCTCGCATTGACGTGGCAGCTGCTGTTTATTTTGCTGTCGACGGACCCCGTTCAATACCGGTTGATGATGATTCCATCGATGTTTGAAAAGGTAGTCTTCGTCATTCCCGTCGCAATTCTGCACTACCAGCATCATGTATCGCCGGTCATCCTCGGATTGAGCTTGGTTGATTTGGTACTTGGAGTCTTGTTTGTAATCGCTTACGTCAAAACTGCACCAGCGCACGAGGTAACATGAGTCTAAGCAGTTTAACGTGGGGTTTATGAAACGCGACGGTTATATCGACATTCTTATCTCACTCGCGAAACCAATCTGTTAACAATTTGAGCTGCAATTCAGGCCGAGCCCTCTCAAAGATCCCGCAGCCTTCGTTCGAGGCACACATTGGCGAAAACGCAGCACATACGGGTTGGACGGCAAACGATCGCTTTGTCGAATTTGGAAAAGATTCTCTATCCCGGTAAGAAGTTCACTAAAGCGAAAGTCATTGACTACTACGGTCAAATCTCAAAATACCTTTTGCCGCATTTGAAGAATCGACCGGTAACTCTCAAGCGATTTCCTGAGGGCGTTTTCGGTGAGCACTTTTACGAGAAAGATGCACCGGCTTTCACTCCCGATTGGGTAAAGACAGTTCGAGTGCCCCGACGTGAAACAGCTGGTGACGATATCCGGTACATTCTGGTAAACGATTTGGCAACTCTCGTGTGGCTCGCGAATCTCGCGAGTCTTGAGATACATCCTTTTCTGCATCGCGCAGGTCGGATCGATCGTCCCACCGCAATGGTTTTCGATTGTGATCCTGGCGAAGGAGCCGACATCTTGAGCTGTGCTCGAGTCGCATTGATGCTGCGCGAATTATTAGAGGATCTAGGCCTTGCATCGCTGGCAAAGGTATCGGGCTCGAAAGGACTGCAGGTCTACGTCCCGCTCAATACCACCGTCACCTATGATGAAACCGGCAAACTCGCGAAAGCCATTGCGCAAATACTCGAGGAAAGAGAGCCAAAACTGATCGTTTCTGCAATGCCGAAACATTTGCGTACCAGAAAGGTCTTCATCGATTGGAGCCAAAACGCAGAGTTCAAAACAACCGTGAGCGTCTACTCGCTACGCGCCAAGACATATAGACCTTATGTTTCGGTTCCAATCGATTGGAACGAACTAAACCAGGCACTAAAAGACAAAGATCCCAAGAGCCTTTACTTCACCCCGGAGCAAGCGCTGGAACGTGTTACCACGCGTGGTGATCTCTTCAAGCCGGTGTTGACGAAGAGACAACAGTTGCCGAAGCAGTTACAAAGATATTTTCAAAGTCAAAAGAAGAAGACGACTCGGGTACTTGCGCCGTACCTGGCAAAAAGAGACTTTAAGAAAACGAACGAGCCCAAACCAAAAGGGATCAATCGAAGCAAGCAAGGTAGTCGGCGGCGTTTTGTTGTACAGAAACATGCGGCATCTCATCTTCACTACGATTTCAGACTGGAAATGCACGATGTCTTGAAATCGTGGTCGATTCCAAAGGGACCTCCCTTCAAGATGGCTGAAAAGCGGCTCGCAATGCCGACTGAAGATCATCCGCTTGAATATCTGGAATTCGAAGGCATTATCCCTAAAGGTCAATATGGCGGCGGGACTGTGATGGTGTGGGACATCGGAACATATGAACTGATCGAGGGAAACTACTACAAGGGCTTTCTGCGTTTCTATCTGAAAGGATCAAAATTGAAAGGTGAATGGACGCTCGATCGATTCATCGATGGAAGAAATGAGCGTGACAATCGCGACAAGTGGCAGTTGCTTAAGACAGGTCGAAACACGCGACAGGTGTCGAAAGTTCGTGACGATGAATCGGCGGTGTCAAAACGAACAATGGCTGAGATTGCAAGAGACGCAGATGCTGTGTGGAACAGCAATCGGAGATAGAGGCTCTATCTGGGTTGCGAAGATAAGTCCTATAGGCCGTATAAGTCCTATTCGAGAAAAGATGGGCCCCCACCTACTGACCGGTTATCGCGGAATATCAGTATTTCGTTCTTCCGCCAAACCTCTCGCCTTTATCAACCCGTCACTATCCACGGGCAACGAGCCATCGAACCAGGCTCGAACCTCAGTTGCAGGTCGACCGAGGGCCATTGCCAATTTTTCGTCACTGCCTTCAAAAGCATTGTCTCTCAACGCGCGAATTGTCTGAACGGCCATTTCATTTGTAGTGCCGGCATCATCAAGCGGCGCAGTAGCGTCGTTTGTGTTGCGTCCCGCTGAATTTGAATTACTTTGAGATTGACGCCGCTTCGATGATTTCCCACGCAACGCGTAAGTCAATCCGACTGCTGCGCCCGCACCACCCAATAACAGATACTTGTTCATCTAATACTCCCCACCAATGAAGATTCAGCCGTCTCACAGCAACACGGGTACCGTGCTTACGAAACGGAATTGTGGGGTGAGTGACCGACCATCGTTGTTTCAGTTCGAGTCACGTGTAGTAGCTTCGTACACGAATCTTTAATTACGGAGCCGTGAACTCATCGTGAAGCCAAAATCGTTTGCTATACTTGCAATGAGGAGTGCAACAACATGAACTTACCGGATATTGAAATAGTTGCTGACAAGGTTCACGAAGCCTGGATGCAGTCGAAACGCAAGCAAGGCGTTACGACTCGCAAAAGCGAATCCGGCGAGGAGCTAATGGTGCCTTACAGCGAATTATCCGAGCAGGCGAAGGAACTGGATCGAGGTTCAGTTCGTGCCGTATATGCTGCAATTGAAGAGGTCTCTCGCTCACAAGGGACTGCGACCTAGATCCGCATCTCCACCACCACTCCATCACACTAACTTGGGTTTGGCCGCTGGATTGGGCGGAGGTATCTTTGCTTTGACAGCCGACAGACTGCCCAAACGAAGAAAGCGTTTGTCGAAAATGAAAATATGCACAAATGAAGCAATGAAACCGACCGTGCTCAACGCCAGGGCCAGCAAGATTCTGCGCAGCGTGTCCTTCCAACGAACAACAGCGACAACTGGTGTTGCGGCCTTGTCACCAATCAGTGCTGTCAAAATTCGAAGTACCAAATAGCCACTAAACAGTCCAAGCACAAGGTAGACGGCGGCATAGAAAAGTTCACCGATCGTAAGTGTCGTTAAGGCCGTCGATAGCCGGCCAATTACAGTGACTGGCCGACTCAACGTTCCAACTACTCCCTGGGAAACGAACCCGGGCAATTGACGGTCACGCCATAAATACAAACTCGCTCCAATCAAAGTGGCCAGAAGAATAAGAACTATGCGCAGCCCGTATTTCAGAACGGGATCGATCTGCCAAACCTTCAGAGCCAGACTGCTTCCGGCTTTGAGCAATCGTTTCAGGTAATCGTATCCTGGTCCAGAACCCTTCATGCAGTCTTCAATTTCAAGGAACTTCCAAGCCTCACTAGTGAGCGGATCGGCAAACCCCTCCACACACTTTTCATACTTAAACTGGTACTCAGTCATTCGATATGCACTTGTCATCAGCGCATATGCCTCTGCTTCAGAAAAGGAATCGAGATCGGTTCGAATACCCGAAAGAAGCTCTTGAATATCTTTTGCAATCCCATATCTTGTTAAAGGCCCACGTCTTGACGCAGGACGCATGTCGTCCGAAGCATCGTAAGGATCCAAACAATCGATCCAATCGACCGGATCAACTTCCAAGTCTCCTTTCAAGTGAACAAACATGAACCCACGCAACAAACCCGATCGCCGTCGCCCCTTCAAGTCGTGATATTCAGCCTGTCGTATTCGCGCCTGAAAGATGCTGTTCGTACGAAGCAAAACACCGAACACCCCTTTACTGACGGCTGGCTGGCTCTCCATTTGTCCACTGGCATCGCTAACAAGAATGACTTTGCAATCCTGTTCAAGCAGGCTTGCCGTTCCCTGGTTGTCGCAAACGCCACCGTCGACCAATCTCACGATCCGATCAGGATAGAGATAGTCCAGCGTTAAAGGCTCAAAGAGTCCCGGAACAGCAGCGGAAGCTCCAACTGCCGCACCGAGCCTTATTGCATTATGTTCCTTAGGCGCTTCTTCGTAATACATTCGACGCAAACGGTCATTGCCATCTATCTCGCTGTCGATGCCCGCTGGCGCCTCGCCCATCCACGACGAGGTAAATTGCCAGGTATGACCGGTGTTAAGCGTTGCGGCATTCAAGACCAGAATGGGTACTTTAGCGTCGCGCCGCCAGTTCTGATACTTGGGTGAGAAATCCTGACGATCCTCAGCCTTTTGTTGGAGCGGAAAAATCTTCAACTCGTTCAGCCAACGCTTATCTGATTCCTTGCCGTCCTTGACAAGAGAATACAGGTTCTCTTCATACAATTCGGCTGCACGAGTTGTTCTTGAATAGTTGGCGCCCCAAAACATTTGAAAGTTCTTAATGGGATTGATGGCCACCCGCGTTCTGATGTTGCGTTGCACGCCTGACAGAAACTCATCGATCATCTCGTGGACAATTTTGATGTAATCTTCTCGTCGTATTTCGGAATCGATTTTGCTTTCCAGCAGGTGGCGGACTTTCAAGTAGTAGTAAGCGCCTACAATCGAACCACCTGATACACACGACAACACTTCGACATTACGCAACACATCCAACTCTGCGAGCCGCGCGAGAACGCCGAGGTGATATAGCGATGCTCGGAAACCTCCACCCGACAGAGCAAGTCCAACCTTTCCGGCGAATGCTGTTCGTGGTATCGAAGCAGCGCCAAAGGCCCGCTCGAGAGCCGAATACGCCGGTGTAAACTTAAAATCGGTATCACCTAAACCAGTGTCAGTTTGTAGACGGGCCAGGGCAGCCAATTGACGCGCGCAAGTTTCCAACTCCCACTCGTAAATCTGACCTGCTGCTTCCTGGCCATCTCTTATCCAACTCACTGCTTCGTCGTAATTCTGCAAACCAAAATGCGCCTCAGCCATCGTTGCGTAATACCACCACTGTTCCGTTATCCATTCATGAGAGGAATCACCCAACAGGGCGCCCACTTTTTCAACTATATCCATCCGGATTTCGCGGGCTTTTTGACGACGCTCGCTAGCTGCATGCGATGACTTGCTGGCTTTCTCTGCTTCTCCTTCTTCAAGACTTGCTAGTCGATCAAGGACGAATGCTGCGTTAATTCCGGTGTATCCCTGGTCCGTAACGGGTCCTTGTTCATAGCCACGCAAATAATAGAAGAGGGATCGCTCCAGATTCTGACGTTGGTTATCAATCTCCCACTTGCGTTTGTAGATTGAAGCGACCAGACCCAGTGTTTCCTGATCTGTGGTGGTCTCAAAATCTGCTATTTGTTCGAGAATTCCTAGTGCGCGGTCTAATCTTCCGTCAGCAGGCAGGTCTTCATCTTTATAAGTACAAAGCGCCAGCTGCTGGAATATCCGTTCGCGTAGTTTTCTGTCTTTGGCAAGGCTCTCATGGTTGCTGGCGCGCGCTAGCAGTCTTCGAGCGTAACTGAATCTAATCTCAGCCTTCAGCTTTTTCGCCAAGTCGAACATTTCCTTGGGCTCCGCTTGCATTCCACGAAGGATCTGTTGCGCCCGTTCTACGCTGTCGCTTTGACGTGAGGGTATGAAAAAGTGCTGGCTCGGTTCCTGAGCGTTAACACTGTCGGCTTGTGGCCCAAACTTGCGAGCACTCGCCTCAATGTAGAATCGTTCGGCTGGATAAAGATCGTCATAACGGTACTTCAACCATTTCTGAGCGATTGCAAGATCGTCGCCTTTCAAAAGATATTCTTCCGGATTTGGCGAACTGCTCAGTTGAGGCCCGCCGCGCGACATCTCGTATTGCCAACGTTTTCTTTGAATGCGAAAACCTGCAAGCCAGAGAAGGAACTGTCTCTCATTTTGTGCGTCCCGGCGTTCGGCATCATCCGACTCTTTCTCTTCACTGCCATCTTTGCTGTCTAACCACTGCCGCAACCGGTTCCAGGAGCTTACGAAATCTCTTTCTGCAAAAGCGACCATCTCGCGGCCGGTTGTTGTATTGGGCTCCAGGCGAAGGAGACGCCTGTCGCGAAGATCTCGAATTAATTGCCTTTCACTTAGTGGAAACTCCTCGAGTTCGACACTTAACGGCGCATATCCATCCTGCGGCTGATCTGCATTAATTGTTATAAGCCTTTCAATTATGCGACGCGCCCTAACTTGTTCAGGGGCCGGTAAGGTTACCAGAGCATTCTCCGCAAGTTGATTCAATTCGGCGTTAAGATCGATTGTTACAGGTTCACCGGCGTACTCGGCCAAAATCTTCGCGCTTTTAGTCGAGTCGGGAAGCTCGATTCTTTTCGCATCGGCCGCGCGGGTGAGGTAATTCGTTAGTCGTTCAGCAGCCCCGAATAAGGACCCTGGCGTTCTTCCTTCAGCAAAGACTGCGAGCACCTCTTCATAGGAGTAATAGGGAACGTAGGTCACTGCCACATCTTCCCAATACTTGTCCCAGTCGCCTCCCACCAGATGATTCGGAAAAGGAAAGAAGAGGTCCTTGGCGAGTTGACGGCGCTTTCTCAGCTTATCGACCTCAGCATTATCCAATCGCATGGGTACAGGAAAGATTCTTAAGCCCGAGGTTTTTCGTTTTTCAAAGACTGCCTTTGTAACTTTGAGGGCTCCCTGAATTCCCTGATGATTAAGAGTAAAACAAGAAACGAGAATATCGGGCATTTGAATCGTACAGATGCCGGACGTATCGCTAACACCCGTACGACTGTCGATTAAGATATAGTCGTATTCCGCTTTCATCAGCTGTTTCGCTTTTTCGAGGAACGGACCACCATTCAAACGGTTATAGAAGCCTTCCCAATCGAAGGCGTTTACTCTGGTGCCGTAAGACAAGCCTTGACGTCCGGCCGGAACAAAATCAATCCTGCCGCCTTGCGGAAATTCATAGTTCAACGACAACGCATAGCGGAGAATATTGGTGCGCTCCTCGAACCAGCCACGATCCGATTCGTCACGATGAGTCGGACTGACAGCGGCGACGGCATAGTCGTTCACAAAATCAATGATGCCATCAGATGCCGTTAGATCTTTATCGAGTAAAAATGGATAAAAATAGCGGTGCAGCCCAGGCGCTTCCAGATCCCAATCAATGGCAAGCACTTTCTTTCCCGAGCTCGCCAAAATCCAGGCGACATTAGCAACTGCCATTGATCTCCCCGTGCCGCCCTTGTACGAGTAAAAAGTAATTATCTTGTCAGCACGATCTTTGCCAGCATCTTCAGGCATCGTTGATACTCCTTGGCACTAAAGGGAAGGTTTATTAGCAAACTCGTCTGAGCCGTTTTGGAAAAATACCGCCGGCATTTGCCGCTTGATGTCCGCCGTTTCGACGATCTGCGTTTGCGCATGCACAAGCGCCTTAACAAGTTCAGACTTGAATGTCTCGTAAGATTTGACTGAATTTGGCAGGAAGTTTGGTGGTTTGTAAGCACTCTTGGTTTGAAAGATTCCCTTTACCGCTGTCTCAAGCACGCCCTTGAACAACGGTGTTTCGTTGTCTGCCTCATTCCAAACGATCAGAGTTATGCAGTTGAATGACGAATACTGATCCAAGGGAGCGATCAATTGACTATAATTCGCGAGTCGTAGTGTCCACGTATCAACGACGACAACCACGATCTTATCTTGACTCGCGGCAAGTTTAGCCTGTTGATCGATCCCTGAAGTAATCTGAACCTCTTCATAAGTGCATTCTTTTGAAAATGCTTCAACGGCCTCGATCGCCAGGGTCCGTGCTGTGCCTTTGTAATTATCGACATATGGAAACCAATCAGAGCCGCCGTTTGGACCATAGTATTTTAGATTGGAGTTCATCCTGAGTTTCTGGAAGTCCGATTGCCTGCCGGCAACGAAAATGAATTGAATGTAACGTGGTCCAGCAGTAGCTGTCGTCGGCGGTGGAGCAGAAGTCGAGAAGAGACTTGAAACCTGATCGAGCGGGGTCAACGAACCAGTTTGCTGTGGGAGCTGTAGACTGTTTGCTGTATTCAGAATGGTTTGGGCGAAGGTTCTGACAAACTGCCAGTATTCATTGTAGTACCGACTAGTAGATGTTGCTCCAAGTCTGAATAGTTGCTGAACGCCCTCGCTTGTGTACTCGTTGGGATAGGCACCATGCTTGAACTGAATCTTGTTGATGACCACTGGCAAATCCTTTAGTACGTTCTGCTCAGGCATCCACAAAACCGGAAGAACGAGAGAATCATCAACAGGTTTTCCGAGCTGTTGCAAATGCTGATGTAAGCGTTGCCGGAAAACTGCGAACTCTTTCCCGCAATACAACGCACGAAAATAAGAGGCCGAATATACCGGGATGAATACTTTGCAGCTCTGGAGTCCTTTCTCAAGCGCAGCGTCCCAGGTTGCTCCATGGGCTATAGCCTCCCGGTCGAGAAAACTAACCTCCTCTGGTGCTGCGCCCGCAAGTCCCCGCACTTCTTTGTGTAAATGCTTGTAGAACTCGCGGAGATACGCGTCATCATCAGCGTGTGCATAGCTAAAGAAAAAATAGTAGTCCATTACGACTCCTGCAGTTCGGTTGGAAAGACCGGTGATGCCAGTCTGCCGCTCGCGTTAAGCGGACAGGTGGCCGTGATATTTATGCTGCCAATTGAGTGGTCAGACTCTCTTAAGCCTCACGAGGACTTGGCTCAAGCGGAAACATGCCTTCATGGGAATGCACCTACTGTAAATAAATGAACCAAACAAATCCCGACGAGGATCGGATTACGTTGGTTTGGACGATTGATGGAATGAGCGACGTTGCGAAATCTTTAATAATAAAACCTGGCGATAGAGTCAAGAATTTTGACGCGTTGACAACTCTCCAGCCTTACGTAATTTCAGAAACGACTATAAAAACAACATCGTCTTGAGAGTTCCTGACCTTCACGCATTTGAAACAGCGTCGAATAAACAAGTTGGCATGAAAGTGAAACATTGCTGTGAGTCAAATGAAGCGAACATTAATCCACTGACATGACGATGCGCGGGTTGCGAGGTCCCTGAGTCAGTTAAGATGAGCGATTGAGCTGACCGGGCAACTTAATAATGGAAGGTTGGAGTTCAGTCAAGAAAAATACCGACTAATCCTCTAACACCAGCAACGCGGTCTGTCCTCCACCCGATGACACATTAAGAAGCGACGATGCCGACAGGCGGATCAACGCACCTTCAACCTCGTTCTGAAAAAGAAACGGATTGAAATCAACAAACATATCCGCTACTGAAATAGAATCTGAGAAGGCTGGAATCGATGTCTTCTCAACATCAACCTTCTCCTGAACCACGTATGGTTTTTGAAGAGCGAGTTTGAGCGCGTCCTGCCATGTTGTCGCATCAACTTCCCAGCCGAGAAAAACACCGTGACCGCCATAGTCATCGTTGGGTTTCAAAACAAATCGATTTTGCTCTTTCAGTAGCAGCGAAGACAGGTCATATTCCACTCCATAAAAACTAGTTCGCGAATCGCTGACGTAACGTGTCCAGGGAATGTGTTTCTGAATAACTTCCAGTTCATCATTCTCAAAAAGACCTTGATAACTCGGGTCACTTAAAACAGCGAAACTTGATTTCTTGTGCGCAAGCTTTGATCGAAATGAATTGGCCATGCACAACCGTCCGTCGCGATAAGCCTTAATTAAAGGATGCTCACGATCGAACTTGTGTAACAACTCATGAATGATCACTCGCTTGTACAGCACATCAATGCGAAATCCATCCACCGACAGATACTGACCGTCGTATTGCAAATCATGAGGATCCGCGATAACGGTCGGAAATCCACTCTCCACAAAGTAATCGCGTAAAACTCGAAACTCGCTCGCTGTAGGTACGCCATTCCAATCGACAATCGCGATTTGCGGTGGTTCTTCTTTTCCACCCCACTCACGATAAGTCGATACCAACGATCGAAGGAGCGCCTCATGTGGCTTCGGCAACCAATAATCATTCATATCCAGAAAGCGCTTCAACGGTGGAAAACCAAGAAGGAGTTTCTCAAGTTGCATTTGATCGCCGACACCCGCAGGTGTCTCGGCGTTGTACTCGAGAAACTGAAAGTTGCTGGCACTAATGTAAGCGTCGAGACGACTGGAGACTGCCAGGTGACTATAGCCAGGCTCAATCCGCGCCATCTCGGCTTCCATCGGCGTCAGACCGAGCAGGTGAAGGATATCTGAATTGCGAAGGGCTTCGTGCGCAAGTTTCTCAGCAGCCTTTGCGACCATTTGGGCCGCAGTCTTGATCAAATCATATTGCGAACGAGACAAAATGTGCGGCCGCAAGAACGGACAAGTCATCCGCTCGCCGTGAACCAAACCGAGCTTGTGTTGCGCAGCTTTTAGTTTGTCAAACAAAGCTGGACCTACATTGGTGTCCTGCAAGATCGCCTTGTCTAAATTTTGAATGCGAGAATCCAAGCTGCTTCCACGACTCAGTAGATGCTCTAGCGCAGATCTATTGCTGTGAACGTATGACCACCCAATACTACTCCATCATCTGTTACTTGCATTATCGACGACACGCCACTCTGTACTTTGGAATTAATCAAAAACAACATCGGTTCCGCTTCGTTATCTGATAGCTTCAATCGTTCGAGCAGCGCGCCAGTTGAAACAACAAATGCCGACTGAGTTTGTAATTCCTTCTTTAGTGATGGATTTGTCGCCAGCACGCGCGCTAATTCCTGCTTGTCTTCGGCGGTCAGTTGTACTGTCTTAATCTTCCGTTGCGACGCTAGCCTGGCCAGACGCTTGGACAAGACGACGGCCCGCAATACGTTTGGCGAGGTCTGCGCAACTACTAAAGAGTACGCTCGAGTGGCACCGGTTCCCGAAAACTTAAGCAATGCCGAGCGCAGTGCAGGACCATTCGCCGGTGATGGATTTACCACAACGACATTGCGCAGACCACATTTCTTGTTACTTGTAATCAACCGGGCAAGATTTAGCTCGTTAGTATCGAGCAAATCGTTCTCTGCGGAGACAACCGCCAGGAGAGCAATCGAAGTCGCAGTCGTCACAGGCACCGGCCATTCGAAACCAACAATTTGACTTGAGCCCGCACCAAGACTCGGAACAACCTTATGCGACGCGATTGGCTGCCACGATGAAGTTGCCGGCACAACGTTATTCGGGAAGTTCATCCAAAAACTCTGCGGTAGATCCGGAAACGAAACAGTGTCGATCGAAGCAAAAAAGACTTTGACCGCTACGTTCGTTGCGGCGCGTATTCCTCGGTTGTTTACGCGAACATAGACACGGTTCACCTGATTCTGAATCAAGTTTTCGGGCAGCAAACCAACGGCAAATTGAATGTCGCGGTCGTTATCCGATATCCCAATCATACTTTGGTCATCGCCAAACATTTCGAAGTCAACTTCATCGAGTGCGGGCGTGCGCAGCGACATAGAATCGACTTTGATATCGACACATTGCCACCAAAAGGTCTGCGCTCCGAAGATAAAAGGATCATCTGCGCCAAACGGAGAAGGTGATAGCCGACCCGTGTCCACAGAGTTATCGCGCAAATAGATCTCGACCGCAGGCAGAGTTGCTTCATCAACCGGAATTTCCCAGACGCCGCGAGCTTGTGTGCCGGCCCGTAACAAACGCGATGGTGCGTGCAGCGCGAGGTCTTTGACGAGAACATTAGGCAGACCTGGATTAAACAACGTCCATGAGTCTCCGGCATCATCGGTGCGATAGACTCCGACGTCCGCCGCCACAAAAACAGTCGAAGGATTGGCCGCATCGATTTCGATCGCATTGATTGCAATATCCGGTAGCCCTGCGCTTACGTCATTCCAGCTGGATCCGGCATTGTCAGATCGGAAAACGTGAGATGTCGTGTCGCTGCTCTGATAAGTAGCAAACATTCGATTTGCGTTAGTGGGGTCTACAAGTAGATCGCTGACATAGCCCGTCGTTGGCTTTGCTAATCGAGTGCGGTTCCACTGTCCATTTGTGAAATCAAGACGAAAAACGCGGCCTTCAGTTGTGCCCACAAGAATGCGGTTTGGAGTTGGCATCGTTAAGGCCGATGACAACTCTTCAGGTTCGAGAAACAGCGCCACCTTCACCCACGAATCGCCGCCATCGCGCGAAATAAAAATCTTCTTGCCACCCTGCACGACGGTTCGGCCGTTCACTTCCAAGGGTGTATAGAACAATGCTCCATCCGGATAATCTTCTTTGGAGCTTACAGGTGGACCGATCAGATCGTTGGGTGGGGCAGGCCAGGTATTCCAACCACCGCCCTTCGTCGAACGCGCGATCCCCATTCCATAGAACGTGACATAACAGGTATAGGGAGACGTGGAGCTAACTGAGCAATCACCTCCATCGCCATCGGAGATGTGATACCAAACGTCATTCCCGTGATATTTCAGCGTGCCGTTGTCCTGCGTACCTGCGATTAACCATGACTCGAACTGAGGATGTTGCGCCAGATATTCAACCTCGGTCAGACAGAGGCCCTTATTTAATGAGAACCAATCGTTACCTCCATTCGGAGATCGAAAGATGCCACCGTCACAACCGATATAAATCATATTGGGGTTTGCAGGACTGAATGCAATCACATGCATGTCCGGGTGAATAGAGACACCAAACTTCTTAGCGGAGATACTTTCCCAAACCCACGATCCGGACGCAGAACGAATTCCTTTGTGTGCGTTGATGGCACCAATATAGAGAACGTCAGGATTATTGGGAGCAACTGCAGCAAACCAATCGTACCAGGACTGTTCCGTATCCAGATCGTCCGGCAATTTATCTATCTTGATAAATGGTCCACCAAAGACGCTTCGGCGCCAGATATGTGGCGACGGGTTGTCATCGGACGTCGCTGAACTCGGAGTTGCCGCAAACACGTACGCGACGTTTCCGTTCGAAGGTGCGTGACAAACCTCCATTCGTTCATAGCGCTTGCGACCGCCTGGCAAGTCTACGTTTGACCAGGTAGCCCCGCCGTTGGTTGAATGAAATAATCCGTCAACGCAAGCCGCAAGAATCTCGTTGGGACTTGTAGCAGTATCAGGGCTCGCAGGATGAATCGAGAGATCCCAGGTCCGTGCGTTTCGTTTCTTCTGCCACGACACGCCGCCATCGTCTGACTGAAACAGACCATTCGTAGTTGCAGCAACGACGCTCTTTTCGTTTGAGGGATCGACTGCCAGGTCATAAAAGCCTAATCGTTCAAAAGGCTTTGCCGTAACATGTGACCAGGTTTCTCCTCCATCAGTTGATTTAAGAAAACCGACACCAAGTAGATTTTCATCATCAACCAAGGTTCCGTCGCCTTCCCCCGTACCCGCGTAGACTATCTTAGGGTCGCCTGGGCTAAATGCGATCGCACCAATTGAGAGCGATGGCATGTCGTCGGCACGAGGTGTCCAAACGGTACCGTTTGTTTTGGTTTCCCAAATCCCACCTCCACCTCCAGAGCCGACAAGGATATGGTTCGGATTGTTTGGATCGATGGCTATCGCTGAAACGCGACCCGAAATTGAGGGACGACTTCCTGGTCCAAATCCATAAGTCTGCCCATGCGGAATGCAGAAGGGTCCGAGAGGACGCCACACGCGCTGAACCGTGGTTGCGGCCGTGGCAGCAGGAGCGTCTCTTAGCGCTAAGGCTTTTGTTAACGACGGTGCAGCTTTCGGTTTGCCCGAATCAGTTCGCGAACTCGCTTTTCTTTGAACGACTAAATTTCGAGTAGGCGCCACGGTAGGTCGCTTGCGCTTGTCAGCACCTGCATGTCGTTCACGTTGTTGATAGAAGTTTACGAAACGAGCGACAGCCTTTCCGCCAACCACCTTACTACCGGGTATTCTCGGCTGCCGCGCAATCGCCGATGTTTTTTGCTTACCTGCCTTTTTGACGCTTTTCACCTTGGGGGGCAGTAGTGAGAAGAGAGGATCATTCATCTGAGGCCTTCCGGTGGATTAACTATTTTGGTTTGGATGTACTTTTCTTATCGGTCTTTTTAGAACCTCCCGCTTGTGACTCTTTTTCGTCTTCTTCAGAACTCTGCTCGTCGCATGCGCCCCGCTCTGATTCGAACTGCTTGGCGCGTCCAGCGGCACCACCGCCCGGGGGGCGCTGTTTTGTGTCACCTGGTCGTCTCATGATTTTCTCCTGGAATTCTTACGGCGCGTGTTTAGAAGATACTCGAGGGCGCCACTAACGTAATCGAACTGCCACAACAAATGAAAGGGTCTAAAAATATATTCGCGAGGGAATGGACGTACAACCTTACGGCGGTGAACTCAAGCGCAACCTTTAAGGATCAACCTGCAGATCCGCTGATTCATTTCGAGCTTCGATCGTTCTGTCAGGAGCGACGCGGGAATGCTTGATGTGTCTCCAAATCCACCAACTCACTGCGAGGACAGCGAGGATACCGATGACAAAGTCGAATCGATGAAACCAGGTCTTGAGTGTGTCGTCCTTATTCCATTGCTCACCAAGTTTTTGGCCTACGTAAGCCAGGCCAAGGCACCAGGGCAGAGATCCGGCAAATGTATAAATCACAAATTTAGTGAGATTCATACGAGCCACGCCAGCTGGGAAGGCAATGAATGTCCTAATCGCAGGTAACAAGCGACTGACAAAAACAATTATCTCGCCGTACTTTGAAAACCAACGATCCGCTAAATCCAGATCGTGGCGAGACAGCAAAATGTAACGACCATATTTTTCAATCAGCGGCCGTCCGCCATACATGCCAACCCAATACGCTATGAGTGAACCTAGAACGCACCCGACTGCTCCGGCGACCGCAACACCCCAAAGATTCATCTGACCTGTCGAGACAAGATAGCCGGAGAAGGGCATGATGATCTCGGACGGCAAAGGTATGCATGCCGATTCGATTGCCATCAGCAAAACGACGCCCGAATAGCCAAGCATTGAAATCGTGGCGACGATAAATCCTGATAGATATTCGATGATTTTTGCGATCATAAAGCGATAGTCGGTGGTCAGTAGCTCGTGGAATAGGTCCAATAGTTCATATCGGTCCTATAGCCCCAGATCAGAGACCACTAACCCGATCTCATTTCTCCGTCCATCCATGTTGCCCGATCAGGGGCACAAAGGCGCAAGCACCGTGGTCTTCTGTCTTTCTTCCCTGCTCTGTTTTGATAACTCGAATCAAACGTTGAGCATCACGCGCTTCACCGACGGGCACCACCAATCGCCCACCTGTCTTTAATTGCGCGATCAATGGTTCTGGAATTGCCGGACCTCCCGCAGCGACTAGAATTCCATCGTATGGTGCGTTCGCCGCCCAACCAAGTGTGCCATCGAAACATTTCACCGTCGCGTTGTAGATGTTGAGGTGTCGAATTCTTGTCTGTGCCTCGCGCGCTAAATCGGCTATCCGCTCAATCGCATAGACCTGAGCTGCAATCTTCGACAAGACTGCCGTTTGGTAACCTGAACCTGCGCCGATCTCGAGCACTCGGCTGTGCTCATCAAGGTCCAGCAGTTCGGTCATCCTCGCCACGATGAACGGCTGCGAAATCGTTTGATTCGCGCTGATCGGTAAAGCGTGATCGCCATAGGCACGGCCACGCAATGCCTCCGGCACAAAAAAGTGCCGCGGCACACTACGCATCGCATCCAGGACATTTTGGGATTTGATTCCGTAATGATCGCGCAGACGAGCAACCATACGGTCACGTGGAATTGAGTACTCCTGCAAAGATGCAGGCTGTTGGCGATTTGCAGATTGCACTTACGATTGATGAACTTTGTTCTTTGAACTTTGAACTTTGTTAATTCACCCGGGACCAGCAGCAAGGTACAAAGCACAAAAAACAAAGCTCAGCTCTTTTGAATTAACTCAGACTCTCTTAGGTAATTCCAGGTCTCGAGTGCAGTCAGGGCCTGATGATCAGTCATGTCACTACGTAGTGGAGTTACTGAGACGTAACCCAATTCGACCGCGTGATAGTCTGTGCCCTCAGCCGAGTTTGTATTGAAGTACTCTTCGCCGATCCAAAAGTACGGCTTGCCTCGGGGATCAATATGTTCGGTAATCACCGGACGAGCGTTCTTGATTCCCTGCCGTGTCACCTTCACGCCGCTGATCTCACCTTGAGGGATGTTGATATTCAAAAGTGTCCCTTCAGGTAGACCTTCCTCAAGTACCTTCCTAGCCGCAGCAACCGCGATCGCGGCCGAAGCTGTGAAATCAAAGTTGTCGCGAGCGACCAAACTCAGTGCAATCCCGGGAACACCGAGTATTGTAGCTTCCAATGCGCCGGCAACAGTGCCCGAGTATGTTGCGTCGTCACCCAGGTTTCCGCCGTGGTTTATCCCAGAGACGCAAATGTCCGGACGTTCATCGTTCGTCAGAATTTTATTGAGTGCGAGAGTAACACAATCGGTCGGAGTTCCATCGATTGACCAGTGACGTTCGTCGAGTTGGCGAATGCGCAAGGGACGCGCAAGTGTAAGACTATGGGAAGCGCCGCTCATTTCACTCATGGGAGCGACGACGTACACATCACCCAAAGCCTTCATTGCTTCCTCAAGTTTATGAAGACCATCGGAATGAATTCCGTCATCGTTTGTAAGCAAAATGCGCGTCATCTAAATCACTTCCATCGGAGCCTTTCAACACACGGCGCTTAAGGACTCGCCCGCTCAGGAGCGTCCACTTCTCGACCGGTTGTCATGGAAAACGTCTGGTGAGATGAGAACGCGGGCTGAGCCGCGTTCGGTTGGGAGTAACAGGTTAGTCGCGCGGGACTCGCATCCGACCTTTTTTCTTATTTCGCTTGCGAGCAAGTGCCGATTTGAGTTTTGCCTTCTGACCGGGAGGAATAAAGAACGCGTGTTTCTTAGCGTCTTTGATAATCTCCTCAGTCATAACCTTGCGCTTGAAACGGCGCAATGCGCTCTCAATCGATTCACCTTGATTAACAGTAACTATTGCCATTCGTTAGTTGCTTTCCTTCTATTCAATCAGTTGAAGCTTATTAAACACGGCGGCGGCGGTATCGGTCAAGCCAGCGGAGGTTGTTGCCGATTTCCGATTGCCAATCGTCAATTCCTTTGGTCAGGCGTCAAGTGCTAACACAACGAAATCGGCAATTGGCAATCGGAAATCGACAGCAATCTCGCACAACAAACCCCGCGAGTACGTGCTCCCGCGGGGTTTGAATTGAAACTCTTGACTAACTAAACCAACACCGCTTCAGCCGTCTCTTCTTTCTTACGAGACAAGCCTTTAATCTGAACCGGTTGATCCGCCTGTTTCACATCGAGTTGCTTCTTCAGCACCATCTCCTGGTAGAGCTTGCGCATCATTACAGCCTCTTCGTGAGCCGTCTTCGGGCCTTCCATCTCCGGCTTGTTAGGCCGAGTCAAGTCAACCTCATTCAGGACTAAACTGTGCGACGGGTCAGCCATTTCTACATTCTTACCACCGGCAAAAATCTCATGGCGACCATGCTCCTGATACCACTTTGCCACTGTCGCGTTCTGGTGCATGTTCTCAATGATATTTCGCCAACCAATCCCTGTGTTGTAAGCGCAGAACGAAATCTCACCTTCCTGCGTCCCATACGGGATGATGCACATTTCGGTGCGGCGGAAATCGTAGTTGAAGAGATCCTGAAACCACATGCCGGCAATGAAAAGGAAGTTCCAACGATCGGAACGTCGTTTTTGAATATCTTGCGTGTTTCGGTCTCCATCGACCCTGCCGTAGTCCTTGCCGGTTAAGCCAAACGACTTGTCGAACTTCTTGAAGAGCTCATACAAGCTGAACTGTGATGGAGCATTGAACGGAGTGTAGTGCTTCAACAATGCCAGACCCATCATCAAGTTCGACATCCACTTGCCGCGTGCTGCGTCAGTAATCTTCTGCATGTCTTTAACCAGGCCCGGAATGTTCAGGAACTCTGGCACTGGTCGCATCTCTCTCGTTTCTTTGTCGATCATAACCGCGGTCCCGACTCCACAGTTTGGATGGCAACCGCATGAGACCTGGCCCCATTCAGCTTCCGGTCCATGCACGAGGTCCGCAAAATCGGCGAACGCGCCCATTAGCGAAAGTGGGAACCAATCTCGGGTTGGTTCAGTGATACCTACCTGGTTCTTCACGTCGTGAGCCAAATGCGAAAGCGTATACCTCTGTTGCAATCGACGCTGCGCCGTAATCTCTTCGTCACGACCGGTGAATGAGACTGGCTGGAACGAAAGAAAAGCAATCTTCTTTGGATTGTCGAGCGCGAAACGGATGATGGATCCAACTTGATCGTTGTTGATTCCATTTACGAGCGTAGTAACCAGAACAATTTCGACGCCCGCCTCGTGAAGATTGTTAATCGCTCTCATCTTCACATCGAACAGGTTTCCAACCTGGCGATGACTGTTCGCATCGTTTCCGATTCCGTCGAACTGCAGGTAAACATAACGCAAGCCTGCTTCGGCGGCCTGCCGGCAGAACTCTTTGCTCTTCGCAAATTCGATCCCGTTAGTTGCCGCCTGAACACTGTTGTAACCAACCTTGCGCGAGTACTTGATTGCTTCGATGAAATGCGGCGAGATTGAAGGCTCGCCCCCGGAGAACTGAACCGACATTTGACGCCGAGGCTTGATGGTAAGTGCGTTGTCGAGAATCTCCTTAATCTCTTCCATGCTCAGTTCGTGCACGAAGCCAACTTGATTGGCATCCATGAAGCATGGGTCGCACATCATGTTGCAACGATTCGTAAGATCCACTGTCAAAACTGCACCACGACCATACTTCACGGTGCTTGAACCGTGATTATGAAGTTTCTCGTCGTTGTGAGCGTCGATGTCTCGGCCCGGAAACATCTTCTCGATATGAGTAAGGAATTTAGAGTCGATGGCCATCATATCTTCGAAATGGCCATGAACTGGACAGTCCTTAATCATCCAGATCTCTCCATCGCGTTCGATGATCTGGGCCTTTATCTCGCCGACCTTCTCATTAATTAGGACGGTGACATCTTTCTTACCGCTCAGGATCTCTTCACGAGCTTCAATGACGCAGTTGGGGCAAAGGGAGTCGGTTGTTCGAGGCCAACCAAGTGTTGGCTTACTTTTCTGCCAGGATTTCAGCAGCGGTTTGTCTGACCATTTGGGAATAAAGGAAGGGTTGGGCTTATATTTATTTACAGACTGAATTGCATTGAAAAGCCCCCCGGCTACCAGGGTCAAACCTCTCTCCGCGTACTTGATAGGTCGCATCGTTCCTCCGTGAATTTGCGATTGATATTGTGAATAAATGCGGTCGGCAGTCCTGTACTCTACCGATCTTCGGCAGATAATTGGCAATGACTATGCCGCCGAAGCCGGGAAACCGGCAACTTTAACTATTTCTTCAGTTAAGAAATTCCAAGTGCCGAAGGCACAAGTAGGAGGCTGAATCTTTGTGTGTCTTAATGTCGCAGACAGCGTATGAGAGGCTCGCTTGGGACATTTTGGCCGAGGGATCTAACGGGCTGGAGCGTAATAGCCAATTCTCGAAGTCACTGTATGACTTGGGTCTGACGTCTCAACTCTGACCTTTCGAAATTGACCATCTCGCTTCTTATTCAACGGTGAATAATAAAGGCCATATTGATGGCGGAGCTCATTTGCGACTTCCGTGTAGATGGTGTCGAGATCCTGAAAGGACTTCGGCCGATAGAGTCTGCCACCCGTTGCATTGGTCAGCTCCTGTAGATTCTTTTCGCTGGCATCAAGTGCCGCCAGACCCAATTGTAAACTGTCAATTTGTACCTGATTGAACTTCACTGCGGCCTCTGATCCTGAAAGGAGAACTGCGAGTTGGTGTTGTTTGTCAGCACGCTCGATTTCAGTGTTGCTGATCACATAGACAGCAGTTTGAGATTGAAGAGCAGTTCGTAGCGCGACCGCAAAACTTGTCGCACCTCCATTATCTATTCCATCAGTCAACACAATGATGGCGTGACGAGAACTCGGTCGAGGTTTCTGATCTTTCGATGCCAACACAACCGCATCATGAAAGCGCGTAAACATACCCGGAACAATTCTTCGTAATGCACGTCGTAACTGCACCAGACTTCTCGTCCAATCCTGCAATAACACAACGCGATCGTCGAATTGAATCAGGCTGACACGATCGTCCATTGCAAGATGAGACGCAAATCCTTCCGCTGCCCTGCTAAAGTCTTCGAGGTTCTGAACGGCCGACGAGGATGCGTCCACCATCAAAACAACATCGACGGGAACTTGGCGCAAACTAATATCGCTTAACGGCTGTGGCGATCCTTCTTCAAACACTCGAAAGTCGTTTCGCGTTAACCCCTCGACGAATTTGCCGGTGGAGTCGCGCACAGTTACAGGAAGCAAGACTTCGCTGGTGTTAACTGAAATTATGTCGTCTGGATCAATCTCAGGATCTTCGGGCGTTGCGGTGGGACTTGGTGAAGGTTTGGCTGTTTGAACGCTTTGTGCGCGCGCACCAGGGACGAAAAGAAAGGCAAACGACAGGATGAGAAGACACACCAGTTTGCGAACTGGTGTTACGAGAAGTCCGTGCGACATTGCACTTAGTTATCTCTTTCTGGTTGACGAGAAGTTTGCTTTGTCGGTGCATCGCCCATAGCCGCTGTCATCGCGGCGATAATTGCGTCAGTTACCCGACGTTTGTGGAGTTCTGCAACTTTGTCGGGTGACAGATCAAAATCAACTGGTGAATCTTCTATTCGCTTGATAATGGTGCCTTCTGAAAAACCTGCGTCGATCATGGCGATCACACCATCATTATCAAGTGTCTTGACTTTCTCCAATTTCATCGGCGCGCTGCCACCTTCGGCTGGCGGTCTGATAATTCTGACAGTGGCTGACCCAGTTAAGTTCCCTTCGTTCTCAATACCTCCACGTACACCACGCGAACGACTCGATGATCTGGAGTTACTCCCGGATCCAAAAATGTCCGCGCTGGTTCCCGGAGAGGCTTTTGGGTCACTCTGCATTGGATCGTTACTCGATCCTCGAAAGAATTGATCATCAGCCCACGCTTCATCATCGCTAACTTCTACAAGACCACGGAAAGCGAGCATCGCCATGATCACTCTTTCAGTAACGCCGTTCTTCTTAAGTTGAATGAGTTGGTCCGTGTCGAGACTGAATCGATTTGGTCTGCTGTTGATGATGGCAATTATCGTCTTCTCTTTGAAGCCTGCTTTAACGAGTCGAACTACGGCCGCGTTGGTCAGAACGACGTCTGACTGCGCTTGTACCAGGAATGCGGTAGACGAAAAGCCCGATAGCGCTGCAAGCAGTAATAACTGGCCAGCGCGTTTTTTCAAGGACAATCGAAACCTCGTATTAATCATTTTCCCCCTGAGGTTGCACCAGCTTCCGCCTGCCCAGGCTTCTTCGGTTTGGCCGCGTTGCGACGGTAGCGATAGCTGATCTGTTTCACGTAATTGCGTGTCTCTTTATAAGGCGGGACCTGGTGTCCAAACTTAATCACTGCACCTTCACCCGCGTTGTAGCTCGCGAGCACAAGATCCACGCGATTATTGAAACGATTCAGTAACTCGCGCAGATACCGCGTGCCGGCCGAAACATTCTGCGCCGGATCAAATGAATGGCGAACACCAAAGCGTGCCGCAGTCCCAGGCATCAACTGCATCAGACCCATTGCGCCTTTGGGTGAAACGACGCGACTGTTGAAATGCGACTCTTGCTCCATCACCAGGAAAATCAGGTAAGGATCTACGCGATACCGCATTCCGTTCTGCCGGATTAGAGCGTCGAGTCTGGAACTCCCTGTGCTCCAGCCTCTTTCTTTCTTGCCCGGATCGGTCTTGACGGCATCTTCCAGCTCGATGTGATCGATTCGACTTCGGTCAATGAATATGGACATCGAAGCACGCTGGTACCAAACTCCAGCCGCAGATTCGGTCGCACTATCTGCTTCGACCTTTGCCCCACCTTTTAGATAGATCCATGCCGGTTTTTCGAACACACCGCTCTGAGTTTTGGGAGGTTCCGGCTCGGCTAACACCGGCTCCATATATAAAGGACCGTCATTGGACTTGTC
Source organism: Pyrinomonadaceae bacterium (assembly GCA_036522415.1). Taxonomy (GTDB): domain Bacteria; phylum Acidobacteriota; class Blastocatellia; order Pyrinomonadales; family Pyrinomonadaceae; genus PSRF01. The sequence goes on from DATDFV010000198.1 coordinate 24,164, forward strand.
CTTTCTTTTTGCTTTGGTTTTAGGAGGCGGTTCTTCGCCTCGAATGATTGCTTTGACGCGTTCTTTTGGCGCGAGATGGCTCAACCCACCTTGCCGATACCAAATTCCTTGCGGTGTTTCCCACGCATCATCGACCGTGAGATAAGTACCATCGGTCAGCTTCAGGCGTACCTGTTCTGATTGAGACGAAGACGGGTCGGGCGTTTGGGCCGGAGTTTGCGAAAAGACCTGGAATGAACTTGCGGCAATTGCAAAGCAAATCAGTAATGATCGCATTCGGATTAGTCTTCGCATTCTGATTAGACGGAAATAGGTCCTATTTGACGTATAGGACCTATCAAAAATCCACTTCTTTTTTACAACTCGAGCGGATCGGCCAGAGTTCTCTCGATCATGGTCTCCGCCGTTTGAACTGGAGCAAACGTATGGGAGGTGCCGAAATAGTTGCGCCATGCGATATCAACTATGTGTGGCGTCAGCTCAAGTTTTTGCGCTTCAAACATACAGATGTCCGTGGCGCGATCGAGTATGTCCCGAGGCTCACAACCCTTCATCTGCCGGCGCTCGATTCGATACTTGCCTAAAATGTGTTCCAGGACAGCGGGTTCACACACAATTCCACGCTTGTGAGCCTGGCGTTTAAATATCTCTAAATAGGCAGCGGGAGTAGGTGGCTCAACACGAGCGCGATATCCCATTCGTCTCAGAAATGCCTGGTCAGCTAAATCTTTTTCATCGAGATTTGTTGAAAAGACGACCAGCTGCTCGAATGGAACTTCGATCTTCTTTCCAGTATGCAAGGCAAGGTAGTCGACACGCCGCTCGAGTGGAACAATCCAACGGTTCAATAAATCCTGAGGCGCCACTCTTTGCCGACCAAAGTCGTCGATTACTAGCGTGCCTCCATTAGATTTCATTTGGAACGGCGCTTCATAGAACTTGGCCGCCTCGCTCCAGGTTAGATCTGCATTCTCGAGAGTTAACTCACCACCAACAACGACGAGAGGTCGTTCAATCATTATCCAGCGTCGATCGAATTCAGCTGGAATGTAATCCGGATGAGCTTGAATGTGACAATGTGAATCGAACGTGCGAATGATTTGGCCATCGATCTCGATCGCATAAGGTATCCAGATCGCTCCTGCCAACGCGCCGTTTATGCGCTCGGCAACAGCAGTCTTACCAGTTCCCGGAAGGCCCGTTAGAAACAAGGAACGTCGCGAATTGATTACGCACCCGAGAGTCTGTAAAAGTGAATCAGGTAATACCAGGTCATGAAATGCCTCGCGAACGGTCTCAATCGACGCTGGATCTGAAGGAATAGACTGCAGACGCATCATGTGGGCGTAATCATTCAACGAAACAGGCGCAGGTCCCACATACCCACAAATGTGCAGGAGTCTACTCAGCCGATCCCAACCATGGTCGAGCATTGCGTACCTGGTGGATCCAACCGTTTTCTGCAACTTAATCTCGATAAGCTTCTCGCGGTATAACTTCTGAAGTAAGTCTTCGGTCAAAGCGCGCGGCAGATGAAGTTGTTCCGACACTGCGGCAGTAGTTGGCTCGGGCAGCATTGCGACGTGCTTCAATGCCAGATCGCATAAAAAGCCTTCTGCAATGCCAGTGTCAGCCAGCTCTTCAGGCATGGGTGGTCCCATGCTCTCGATCTCCGCGCGTGTCAGAATGGTAGTTTGCGACATTGTGCGTTCCTTTTTCGAGCTATCGTTCCAAACCAGCTACAGCACCGGATCCATGTGATAAGGACGCGAGTGCGACGCGCGCATTTTCTGCTTCAACGCTTCTGCCAACCCGGTTATAAAGGTCGGCGAGTCTGCGAAGGGCGAAAGTATTGTTGGGATCAACCTGGCGTGCCATTTCGTAGTACTTGATCGCATTGTCTTCGAGCGCGAATCTCTCGAGCAGTCGTGCCGTATTCAAAGCACCAACCACCGGTCCACCGGCACGAGCGAAGCTTTTATACGCATCATCAACTTTACCCAACCTGCAGAGCGCCAAACCCAGATTGTTCAAGATTCGCTCATCAGTTGGGGCCAGCTTGGCAGCTCGCTTCAAACGATCGACGGCTGCCCTATAGTTGCCGTTTTGATAAAGAGAGAACCCCAGGTTGTTAAGGGTCTCGGGATCATTAGAATCTGACTTCACCGCTTTCTCGTAGGACTCTTTGGCCCGATCCGTAAAGCCTTTTTTGTCGTAAGCGACTCCCAAAAGGTTATGCGCTTCCGTCAATTTAGGATCAAGAGAAGCTGCGGTTGAAAGCTCAGTAATCGCTTCATTGAGACGTCCGGCTACCAGAAACTCGCGTCCGGCTTCTAAATGTTCTTTTGCGCTTGCTGAGGGGTTCAGCTGGCTCGCCTGGTAACGGTTGTCTTCAGTTTTTGAGACGCCGACTGATGCAAACTTGGAGGCGTCCTTTTCAGTCATTCGTTCAATTCGATCGTTGTGCTTGAACAACCGGCCAAAAGCCTTAAAGGGAGCGGTAAGCACCTTCACTACTTTGTTGCCGTCTTTCTTTTGCTCAGGCACAGTGCCGGCTTCGGACCCAGAGTCTTCCAGTACATTCACGTCCGGATCGCCTTCACGCTCGATAGTAGCGGCGCTCCACATCGCAGTTACACCAACGGTCAAAGCAAATGCGATTAGGAAGGCAATGATTCTTCGTTTGTTCATGGTCCGACTCCTTTATAAGTGGCCTAGGGTATCCATTAATTGAATGAGAGCGGGGCCAAGAATTGCTATAAACAGCGTAGGAAACAGGAAACAAGCTAGCGGAAACAGTAACTTCACCGCTGCCTTTTGCGCCGCTTGCTCGGCGCGTTGCCGTCTCTTAGTTCGTAGTGAATCCGAGAAGACACGAATGGCTTTAGCGATTGATGTACCGAATCGATCCGTTTGGATCAGCATGGCAACCAGACTGCGCAGATCGTCCACGCCGGTTCGTTCCGCCAGGTTGCGTAATGCTTCCTCTCGCTCACGTCCAACACGAATCTCAAGGTTAGCGAGCTCAAACTCCTGACTGATATCCACATGTACTTTGTTTAGTTCAGAACTAACTTTGAGCATCGCTGCGTTCAGACCGAGACCCGCTTCAATTGAAATGACCATCAGGTCAAGCGCATCCGCGAGACCCCATCGGATTCTTAACTGTCGAGAGCGGATCATTCGACCAAGAATGTAACGAGGCGCAAAAAACCCCAATACGAAAGCGGCCAGAATCCAGAAGAGAGCGCTGCTCAGGGGACGCGCCATGACTGCGCAGAACAGACCCACGAAGGTTGGAAAACCCGCCATTGAGAGAAGCTGGATGCTGCGATAGATCAAAGGCGCGTTTCGGGATCGAAAGCCTGCGTGCATCAACTTCTTTTGTAACTTCTCAGCCTCGGTCGCAGAAACAGGAAGTAGGCGATTGATCGGTTCAGCGATTCGTTCGGTGAATTTTTCGCCAGTATTGTCGTCAGCAAGTGAGACGGTTGTTCCGCCCATGGCAGTGCCAGTGCCGGAGGTTTGACCCAGTCTCCTCAAGCGCTCGGTGGCTGCACTCTGGGGCCGCATGAATAGCCAATAGACACCAACCATTCCGAGCGTTATACAAACGAAAGTTGAGACAGCGATTATCAGAAGCATTTTCTTAGTCTTCCATGGGGAAGTTCAAAATCTCATTGAGTCCTCAGTGAGTCGCTTACAATTCACTGAACGTAACTCAGATCTTAATATTCAAAATCTTCTTGACGATTAGCATGCCCGTGACCTGCATGAACAACGCCGCGGCGATCAGATAATGACCGCGAGGATCCTTCCAGAGCACCGCCATGTAATCGGGATTCATGTACGTGACTGCGCAGGCTACAAAAATCGGTAACCCGCAAAGCAGCCAGGCTGACAGTCGAGAACTCGTAGTCAGCGTCTTTAGGTCGCCCATAATCCGAAACCGCTCACGGATGGTATAGGCAACCTTTTCCAAAATTTCTCCGAGGTTTCCACCTGTTTCGCGCTGAATTAAAACCGCAGTGACGCACATCCGCAGATCCAACAGAGGAATTCTTTCCGTCAGATTTTCGAGAGCCAACTTCAGAGATAGTCCTAAGTTCTGCTCTTCATAAGTCTTTCGAAATTCGCCGGCGATCGGTTCGGGCATTTCCTGTGAAACCATTAGTAACGATTCCGAAAATGCGTGTCCTGCTCCCAACGCACGACTCATCAGTTCGAGCGCATCAGGCAGCAACTCAAGAAAACTATCGAAACGTTTCTTCCGCTTCCACCAAACGTGCAGGAATGGCAAGGAGGCAGCAGATACGCCACCCAAAATGATCAGCGGTAGAGAGATCGACAGGATGGAGACCGCTAGTGCAGCCAAAATTCCGGCCATTACCGAAAACATGATGAGCCGAGAAGGAGTAATTTGCAGATCGGCCTGATCAAGGAGTCGCTTCAGGTGCAGCGCAGTCTGAACCCGCAAGAGGACCTGATTGACCATGGGTATCTCGCTCATCAATTCATTACGAGCGAGCACAACCTCGACGTCTTCGGTGTGCGCAGAATGGAGGAGCGCTTCAGATAGTCGCTTCTGCAAGCGCTTCCGCTTGGCGTCTGATCCATGCGTAGCCGCCAGGTAAGCACCGAGAACCAGAACTAATGCGAAGATGAAAACTAGAAATGCTATTAGCATGATCGTTACATTTCTTCGAAGAACATTCGAGGCAGTTGCATGCCAGCAGCCTTCAGCTTTTCAGCGAAACGCGGCCGAATTCCAGTGGGCCGGAACCGACCAATGACTTCACCTTGTGGGCTGATACCGGTGCGCTCGAAATGGAAGACTTCCTGCATCGTGATAGTGTCACCTTCCATTCCGGTGATTTCAGAAATCGAAGTTACACGCCTGGTTCCATCTGATAGGCGCGCCACCTGTAGAACTACGTCCAAAGCTGACGCAATCTGTTGGCGCATGGCGCGTTCTGACAAATTCATCCCGGTCATCTGGATCATTGTCTCCAACCGTGACAACGCATCTCTCGGAGTGTTGGCATGAATGGTTGTTAAACTTCCGTCGTGGCCAGTGTTCATAGCCTGCAACATGTCAATCGCTTCTCCGCCGCGAACCTCACCTATAACAATGCGATCGGGACGCATACGCAAAGCGTTCTTTACGAGGTCCCTTTGCGCGACCTCGCCCTTGCCTTCAATGTTGGAAGGTCGAGTTTCCAGGCGTACGACGTGCGGCTGCTGCAGCTGTAATTCAGCGGAGTCTTCGATTGTTACGATGCGTTCGGTATCGGGGATGTAAGCCGACAATGCATTTAAGAGAGTAGTCTTTCCAGCACCCGTACCACCCGAGATCAAAGTGTTCAATCGTGCCGTAACACACATCTGCAGCATTTCGGCGATCTCTCGGGTGAGCGCTTTGTACTCGATGAGTTTGTCCATCCTTAATGGTTCCGCGCCGAAGCGACGAATCGAGAGCACCGGTCCATCGATGGAGAGTGGGGGAATGATTGCGTTAACACGAGATCCGTCCTGAAGGCGCGCATCGACCATTGGCGATGATTCATCAATTCGACGTCCAACAGACGAAACGATCCGTTCGATGACGCGCATTAAGTGCTCGTCATCTTTGAAGGCAACGTCTGTACGCTCCAGCTTTCCCCTTCGCTCGATGTAGATCGTGCGATGAGAATTTACGAGGATGTCTGAGATCGTTGAATCAGCCAGCAGGGGTTCGAGCGGGCCTAAGCCGAAGAGTTCATGCTGGACATCATTAACAAGACGCTCTCGCTCCGCGACCGATAGCGGCATCGCATCCTGCGATAACAGCGTTTCAGCAAGGCGGCTTACTTCGGCATGGGCTTGCTCCTGTGTAAGCGAGGAAAGCTTGGTCAAGTCCATGCGATTGATCAGCGTCCGATGCAGACGCGACTTTATTTCCTGAAAACTATGCGGAGCATGCTCCGTATTGTTATTAGGTTGTCCTCCGGGTAGTCCCGGTTCTTTTATGAGTCGTTCTCTGAGGGCCATTGTTTTTTATTTTCCAGTCAGGGTTCTAACTAACTTTTTCAAGTGATGGATGCAGATTCAACCGAGAAGCCGTTGAACCACGCTTCAGAAATGAATTCCAAAGGCTCTTACGCGGCTGCGACTGTTCCTCTGAAACCGTTTCCGCTCCATCGTTAATCCGTGCTGCGATACGTCTGATCTCTTGAGCGATCTTTGAGTTCGGTTCCGACTGGAGCAGTGGTGTACCCAGGTTGATTGAATTGACTGTCGTCTGGTAATCGCTCGGAATAAACCCGATCACCGGTTCGCCGAGAAACTTCTCCACTTGTCGCAGGTCGAGATCAATTTGCTTGCTCCAACGGTTCACGACGATTCGAATCTTCTTCCGCGGATATCCGAGACGATCGAATATCTCTAACGAACGTTGGGTACTTCGAATCGCTGGGATATCCAATGAAAGGACCAGGATGATTTCATCTGACTGGTCCAGCGCCGCGAGCGTTATGGAGTCGAATGTATGTTGCGGATCGAGAACTACGCAGTCGAACGACTCTCGCAGTCGCTGCAAAACTTCAAACACGTGCTCCGGCTCAATTTCGTCAGCTGAATCAGCTTGCTTAGGAGCAGCCAATAATGAGAGTTGCGGGGTGCACTGAGTGACAAAGCTCGCTATTAACGCGTCGTCGAGCCGAGATCTATTCTCAACTATTTCGGCGATTGAATACTTCGGATCAACACCAAGGTATAGAGGGAGATCGCCTGCCTGGAGGTTTAGATCGACGAGGATAGTGCGCGATGACATTGCAGCCGCAAGGTTAGTCGCTATAAACGACGTACCACACCCACCCTTGCTTGAAAAGACGGCGACCATCCGTCCGCGCTTCTTCGGTGCGTCAACATGGCTTACTGATATTTCCGAGATGCGATCGAATACCGTCTTCAGTTCCGTCGGTTTGATTGGCAGATTGAGGAACTCACGAGCGCCTGCGCGCAAACTTTGCAGAATCAATTCTCCAGAAGCGTTCTGCGCTGCTGAGATAATCGCTGTGTTTGGACACTGAGTAACGAGCTTTTCGATGAGCTTGATCGCCTGCTGCGGATTAGCGCCGAGTGTGATGATCGCCGCGTTTGGCTTGAGCCGGACGATTTCTTCCTGGACCTGCTCGGCGTCGTTTCCTCCAGCAAGCAGCTGCGCGCGACTATCGGTCGATAGCGCAGCGCGAATTTCCTTAAAACTGGTCAGCCCTGAACTGAGCACTACAAGGGTCAATGATTGAGTCATGTGTTTCCTCGAGAGGCGTCTGAGCCTTTTAATTGGGGATTAGGCCCACGCTTTCACCAGTAAGTGTGGTGGTGTAGTTGGGCATTGTTATTGCACCAAATGTGAGTGGAAGAATTGGTTGAAATTGATAATCGTGTATCAAGACACTTGCCGTGCCGGTATCGAGATTGAAACCGTTGTAAGTGACAGTCACATTGTTGGTGCTGAGGTTCTCCAGGAGTGGCGTGGTTGAAGTTAAATCGCCGTAGACTACGATCTTCTTGACATCGTCAATGTCCGTCGCCTTGTGCAAAACCGCATACCTGGCGCCGCGGCGAGCAGCATCTGTCAATGCGTTGTGCACCCAAAGAGCGCGACCGAATTCAACTATCGCAAACAACACAGTCAGGAATACTGTCGCAGCGATTGCAAACTCGAGCAGCGATGCGCCTCGTTCTGTTTTTCTGTGTGCTTGTTGTCTGATCATTGCCGACTCCTATGCCAGTGGCGTGCTCAACAAATAGCGCATCGTGACACTCGGCTTAACTTCGATATTCAACGAGGCAGAAGAGTTATTAAGTAACCCGCCGAGATCGAACACAGATTGATGAGTAAAGCCGGTGATACTAACCGTTACTGTTTCGGGGACGCCTTGCGGTGTGCCGGAACACGCGAGATCGTTTGGAGTAACGGAAACATTGTTCACGGTTAGGCCGGGTAGAATTGGTGAACCCGTACCGTCGGTGGTGCCGAACACAACCAGGTTCTTGGCAATATTGGCGTTGTTGCAATCGACCTTTGCCGTCACCAGGTAGCGAGCTCCAACTCGCGCACCTTTGGCAAGAGTGGTGTACTCGTAGAAGTAGCGACCGAACTCGGCAGTCGCCGCAAAAAGGACGACGAAAATTGGCAGGATTATCGCCAATTCTACCAACTGAACGCCGCTGTCATTGCGAACGAGATTAGTAAGGCGTCGCCGAAGCCTTCGCATTAATCGAATTTTTCTAATGCGTCCACACATATGAACCTCGTTATTTATAGAGAACCGGAACAGCCAGCAAAGGATCACCAGCGCCACCATTTGGATCGTATCCGCCTTTACCGATGGCCAGACGATCTTCTATGTATTCAGCAACCATATTTCCGCCGCTGCCGCCACCGATTTTGGTCTGCAAGAAGAACGCGCCGAATCGCGTAAATCTCACCGTACAACGTCCCTGATCAAATTCGCTGACCTTAACTAGCGGAATTAGAACCACACGCCGCATGTCAACACCTGGATGCGAAGGAGGTGTAACGTATTGTGAGTCACATACCGGCATCCCCGTTTTGCCGCAACCCATGTTTGCGGCATATTGAGCCCAGGTAATGTTTTCTTTGATATTTGTATCGGGTGGCTCAAGAGAGGGGTCGAGCTGGCTGCCCTGGTAATCGTCGAAACGCGAATTGAGTCCAGTGCGAACCTTACCTGCGGTCAAACCTGGTTTGCAGTCAACCGTGTAGGTCTGGCCTGGCTCAGCGCAGGCATCTACGCCAGCCCCAATTCCAAACCCAACGTCAACACCACCAGGACCAAGCACTGAAAGGATCTGATAATCACCCGGTGATACACCATTGCCGGCTGGGGCTCGAATTGTGTAGGTCTGACCAGGAACCAGCTTCGTTAAATCGTCGTCGATGAGAACTGATAGGGGAATAAAGCCACAGAAATTGTTCAACGGAATTGACAGTCCCGCGGTTGCGGTGGCTGACATATTCTTGTTGTTGCCCAAGACAATAGACGCGAAAGAAATTGAAACGGGACTGTCCTCACTGGTCACCTGGACGAACCGGATTGTGTCCACAACACCGACGGCTGATGCCGCCGCCGAATTAAGATAGGGACCATCGAGATTCGCGGCCCAGACAACGTTGGCGGCAGTAAATTGGACGTTGTTTTTATTGAACTCATACTTATTCATCGCCTGAATGGCACGCCGGGTCCCTTCAGCAATGCCACCAGGGGTTGAATTGATTGCTGACGCCGCAGCGAGTGCTGCGGCGTCAGCGGCATTCTGCAATTCGGTTTTCGCAAGGTAGAAATGACTGATGTCAACCGCAAGACCCACCGCGAGTAACACTCCCAGCATCGCGGCTGATGCTATGACCAATACGGAACCTCTTTCGCTCTTTGCCCGATCTGGTTCTCGTCTCATCATGACTTTTCCTCCCTTACGCGAACGATTGCGAGACAGTTGAATCGAGGCTCTTTATTGAGGGCGCTCCATTGGGAAGAGACGCGCAGCTTCAAGTCGTGCTGGGGGAAGAGTGGGATTCACGACACGGCCGGTGCTGCTTTGCTCTGTAGCTCCCGTTGAAGTACCTGACGTAGTTGTAGTGGTCGCTTTCGGCTGAGATGGTTTCGGAGTGTCTGTCGTATCGCTTGCTCCAGACGGAGTAGCAGTCGTTTTCTGGCCAGAGATCTTGTAACCAGTCTGACCTTCAACGCCCTCACCTTTCGGTTCCACACCTAGAGGTGAACCATTCTTCAGACCATCAACTCCACGCAGCTGTGGTAAGTCATCACGATTCACCGGTTTGACCAGCTGAGCAGTAACAAAGAACATCAATTCAGTTTCATTCTTCTGAAAAGATTTCGATTTGAAGAGTGCGCCGAGCACTGGTACGTCACCGAGTACTGGCACTTTGGAAAGTGATCGAGTTTCGTTGTTATCGAGCAAACCTGCGAGGGCAAACGATTGACCATCGCGCAACTCCACCGAAGTCTTGGCGCGGCGAGTGCGAAGTGCCGGAATCAGGAAGCCATCGAATTTCACGCCGTTCGCAAAATCGATTGTCGAAACCTCTGGTTCAAGGTCGAGGCGGATATGGTCTTCGTCAACGATGGTTGGCTTGAAATTCAGCCGCACACCGTATTCCTTGAAAATGACGGACACTGTGCTCTTATCGCCACCGCCCTGAACAATCGGTACCGGAAACTCACCACCAGCCAGGAAGCTGGCTTCTTTTCCATCCATTGCAATCAGGTTGGGTTCGGCGAGTTCGCGCAGGGCGCCCTGTGTCTGCAGCGCTCTGATATAGGCTGCGGTTCCAATCCCACTATTAAAGAGGAACAGATTCAGTGCTGATCCGGCGAAGGTGGTGCCGAGGGCAGGCAATACTGAACTCGTTAAGCTCGCTGGTCCTCCACCACTCGTGTAAACGGAGGTGCCACCATTTACCGAAGTATAGGAGGAGCCGAGATCACGCATTCGACTGCGGCTAACTTCAGCGACGCGCACCTGCAGTTGAACCTGGGTCATATTCTGCACCGGCGACGAAAGCATGTTGACGGTTTTGAAACCGGCCGCTTCGACAACGCTCTGCGCACGCGCGGCTGTCACAGGATCGGAAACATTGCCTGACATCACCACTGATCCATTTGCCTGGCTCAATCGAATGTCATCTTTGGGAAACAACGCCCGCATCTGCGAATCGATCAGCGAGAGATTGGCTCTCACGTAAACGTCAAACACCAGATAGTCTTTTCCGGATTGTTCCCACGCAATGAAATTGACCTGACCAAACGCCTTACCATTTACCAATACCTGATCAGGCGTAACGAGAACGGCCTCGGCGATGTCCGGGTTGGACACGGAAAAACGGCCGACTGGCCTATCAAAATTGATCACACGTGATTGGCCCACTAAGACATTCACTGGCACAGCTTCTTTGTTCTGCTTGAACGATGCTGTGTAGGAATTCTCCTGGGCGAATGACAAAGAATGAACGAGTAAGATGACCAACGACGCCATTAGCAAACTTAGTCGGCGTGTGATCGGGGAACGGCTCTGCATGATCTGTGCTCCTTTGCTACTTGCTGATCGATTGTCGAAGCAGTCATCGGTTGAACTGCCTGCGGATTCGATCCCGCGTCGTACGACTACGGGAACTCGACGTTTCGTTTCTTGGTACCTTCAATTACTTCAACCGACGCACGTGGTGCAGCAGGGGTCGCTGGTTTTGCTTCTGGTTCTGCACTGACCCTGCGCTGTACCGGCCTCGGCTTAACTTCTGTTCTGGGAGGCTGTTCACTCTTTAGCGAACCTGGTTCCGGGGCCGGCATTGCACGGTCGCCACCGAGTAACGTTCGCTTGTTGACACCCTTAGTCTCCTCATCACCCTGATCGATCGAATTGCGCATGACCAACTGCAATCTACCTTCGCTCGAAGCTAGTGCGAGTTTCTCTGCTTGTTCCGGGGTTACCTGGAGAGTTACAGCCTTCACGCTGTTCGCGTCGCGTTGGTTTTCGGGTTTGTCGATGTTCTGACCGTTCGCAAGAACCTTGATGTTCTGTAAAACGATCTTCGAAATCGGGCCCTTGCCACTCAACTGGTCTTCAGGAGTAATGACAACAACGACGTCCACGAGCGTTCCAGGCTGGATGAATCCTGAAATGCCCACAACGTCATCGACCTTCACTGTCATCGCGCGATAGCCTTCCGGGATAACTGCAGACAAACCACCAGCAGTCCCTTCGGCCGCAAGTCGTGCATCAGTGATGGGTTCGCGCGCGGCAATGTTGACGACCGCAACTCGTCCGGTCAGTTTCTCGACGTTGTCGAAGGTACCGTCCGGCATCGATTCCCTGGGGAACTGAACCAGCATCACCTGCTCGGGAATAATTTTGGTTCCGACTGGTATTGCCACTTTTGCAACGGCCACTTTATGCATGTCCTTCGCAAAAGCCTGGGCGTTTGATAAGTAACGACTGACGGAAACCGCGGCCAAAACTCCGAATACCAGGGCTCCTGCCAGTACCACAAAGAATCGTTTGTTGCGCATTGCTATTCTCCGTATCAGTTAGCTTGACTAACGATTAACTTCCGTCAGGGCCGGAAGATGACTAACGAAATGAAACTGCCGAAAGTAATTGCGACCCCGTAAGGAATAGTGTGTCGACGATCTGCCGGTACCGGAAAGCGAGGAATCTTGTAGCCTGGCAGGAGTCCAATCAGTATTTGAAGGACTCGCATCAACATGAACTTCAGCTGACGCGCTCGGATCATCACGAGAATGCCCAGCACGCCGCCGGTTACCGCAACTATCAAAAAAGTTGGAAGAACGAGATGAGCGCCCATCAGTGAACCAATGGCCGCAAATAACTTCACATCACCGGCGCCCATAGCACCGAATACGTGCAGAACGAACATAAGCGTAAATGCAATGAAACAACCCAGCAGGCTTGTCAGTGCACCTCGCAGGCCGCCGTAGAAAACGTTTATGAGAATTCCTGATGCCAGCGTTGCCAACACAAAAGAATTCGGTATCCGCCTGTAACAAACATCGTAATAAGAAATGATGATTGACAGCGGAACCAGAAAAGCCGCACTTATGAGGCTCAGTGAACCAGGCATCGAAGCTTGTCTCCGACAGTTTATGAGTAAAAAAAGGGGCTAGAGCGTGTGGATCTTCCTGGCCAGTCGCTTATTTGATCTTACTGGCCAGGTTTCCAATGACGCCGTTGATGTTCGTGCCGACTGCTGTGAAAGCAACGACCACTGCGAGAGTCACGAGAGCGGCTGCGACTGCGTACTCGGAGAGCTCGAGTCCCGACTCATCTGAAAGGAATGATCTGATCATCATTTTCTCCTTAGCTCTTTTGAAAGCGCTCGCACCGCTCATTTGTGGCTACTTGATCTTGTTCGCGAGGTTGCTGATAACACCGTTGATGTTGTTGCCGAGCGTGGTAAAAATCCCGACCACTGCCAGCGCTATCAAAGCGGCTGCTACTGCGTATTCAGAAAGTTCAAGACCGGTTTCGTCTTTTAGAAAGTTGGTAATCATTTCAGTCTCCTTTGAAAGCGAAAAGAAGACGCGCCTTACTGCTTAGTTGGCGCGCTCCTCCTCGTCGCAATCTAGTTGCTTACTTGATCTTGTTCGCGAGGTTGCTGATAACACCGTTAATGTTGTTACCGAGCGTCGTGAAAATGCCGACCACCGCAAGCGCGATTAAAGCGGCTGCCACTGCATATTCCGAAAGTTCCAAGCCCGTCTCATCGCGAAGAAAGTTCTTAATCATGTTTTTGCTCCTTAGATTGGGTTAAGAGGTTAAGCATTGCGCCCTTACCCACCATGCATCTTCGAGCTTGGCGGAAGGACCAAGTTGCGCGAATTTCTAGCCAACCCGAATGGCGGATGATCTCCGCCCATCGTTGGTATTGCGTTGTGTACAACCGCGCTGCTGTTCGTTAGTCGTCTTTTCTAAAGCGAGCTGGCCATCGGAGATTCGTGCCGCGACACTTGCCAACGCCAGAAGCAAACAGAACACTTCTGGTTTTGCGTTGATAGCGAGCTCCGCCGCATGGACACCCATGGCTGACGCAATTAGTAGGAACGGCGCAACGAGCACCACCCCTAAAACAACCGTCGAACCCATTTTGCGATTGACATTTTTCATAGCTTTATTCGCCTTCTAAGACAGCGCCCAAACTGTTAGCGCGTCCATCTGGCGCAGTACCTCTATTACAAAGGCTATGCCGTGAGACGGCTGGTCCATTTCTCAAGTTTTCGGGCGTATTGAGAGGAATGCGGGCTTCGATTTGTCGCCCGGAGTTTACAAAGGCCGAGGTGGACTAGAGAGATCCATCGCTGCCGAACGCTAATTTCACGGTAAAGCGGTGCAAATGTTGGTTGTCGCCTTCAGTTGACAAGCACTCATGCGACATTTACCTGGAATTAACGCAAACGTCTAAAGACCGGGACAGCGTAGTGAGCAGTAAATAGGACCTGTATGACCTCTTGGACCTATTAGTCTGCTGACCCTGCGATCTTGTGTGATACGATTTGCGCTCTTCTCTGACCGATGAACATCTCACTCAACAGAGTGTTTGCGGTATACGTTTTTCTGCTGTCATTCTTTTTTGCTTCACGACCAATCAGCGATCCCGACTTTTGGTTTCATTTGAGGATCGGACAGTTCATCGTCCAGCATGCGCAGGTTCCACGGGTCGAAGTCTTTTCCTGTACAAACTTTGGACAGCCATACATCGCGCACGGTTGGTTGTCGGGAGTAATCTTCTATCTAGTCTATTCTCGTTTCGGTCAAAATCTTCTTATATTCATTTTTGCAGCCCTTACCGCGTTAGCTTTCTGGATTATCTTCAAGCGTTCCAGCGAACACATTTTTACGCGCGGTATTTCAGTGCTCCTGGGCGTATGGACTGTCCTACCAAACATCGGTGTAAGACCGAGGGTTTTCACGCTCCTGCTGGTTACTTGTTACTTCCAGATCCTTAGTCGCTACTTAACTAACTCGGACGGCAAACGACTGTGGTGGCTGGTGGCGTTAATGGTGTTGTGGGTGAATCTCCATGGCGCGTTTCTTATTGGTTTGACTTTCATAGCTTTGGCGATGGCCGGCATTGCAATCGATACGTGGACCGGCCAGGGGGCAACGGGAGTTGTCTGGACCCGAGTGAAGCCCTTAATAATGATTCTCGTCGCCTGCGCATTGGCTGCTCTTATCAATCCTTACGGAATCAGGGTCTACACGCAGGTATTCAGCGTTTTGACATCGCCGATTTACCAGTACGTTGGCGCAGACTGGTTATCTCCCGACTTTCATCAACCAGAATTGTTGCCGCTTATTGTTCTAATTCTCCTCAGCACGACAGTCTTAGTGCTTTCGCCAAAGCGCGTGAGACCGAGTGAGCTCTTGTTCTTTCTGGCCACGCTATACATGACATTTAGGATGCAACGGAATGCGATAGTCTTCGCAGTCGTAGCTACGTCATTATTGGCGGATTATTCGGGTGCTTTGTGGGATTCGTTGTTCAAACCAGCTTCGAGAAAGTCGACCTCGTTCACCGGTCTGAGGCCACCTATTCTCAATCTTCTGCTATTGCTTCCGTTGCTGCTTTTTGTCTTCAAGGTGAAGAAGGTTGTGTACGTTCCGCCGACACAACAGATGGCTGTCGTCCCTTTTAACGCAGTGCAATACTTGAAAGACAACGGAATCCAGGGTTGTACGTTCACGGAACCGAATATCTGGGCCGATTATCTCATTTGGGCCACGCCCGCCAATCCCGTATACATTGATGGTCGAGATGTTTATCCAACTCAGTTTGTGAAGGAATATGTGGAGATCATCCAGGGTGAAAGGGACTGGCAAGTGGCGTTTGACCACTATGGTGTTAAGAATGCCATTCTCACGCATTCCTCAATTCTCGCGTCACAATTGAGGAACTCGGCTGAGTGGCAGCAGATCTATCAGGACGAATACTCGTTGGTCTTTACCCGAAGATAGTACGAAAGGTTAGCCTGTCGTAGTTCGGTTTGCGGTACGACAGGCTGACAGCCGGTCGTACATCTAAGCTCCGTGACTGACTTTATCGACGCACAAAAATGATCGACGACTGGTCTTCAAACACCTTTTGCCAACCGGCGTCAGCGCGAAGCAGGCTTGCGAGCGGTACATCAGGTTGGACCAACACTGTACGAACTCCACGCCTGTCTAATGATTCTCGCCACTTCGGCTCGCCGTCATGGACTGACAAGAATTCATCGATTAGATCGTCTCCATAAACATCCGCCCTACCGTCCATACTCACGCGGTAATTTGGATACAAACGCCAGATCAAATAGCCTCCCCAAACGTACTCGTTGAAAATGGGTTGAGGCAGGTTGTTGTTTGCGATGAAATCGACGGCTGCCGCGGGATAGCTTTTGGCTTCTGTCATTGGCTGCTTCGTGACGCTGTTTCCGACGTGAAGTGCGATTACGGTCAGTGGCGTCAGCAACAGCAACGTAATGTTGAGGAGCAACTTCACAATCGAAGTTCGGCCAAATTCGGGCCTCTCCTCTTTAGTTAATCGCCAACCCCACCTTTGGTCGACGGCCCAACTCCACAAATTCTCCGCTACTACAGGTATAGCGATCAAAACAAAAAAGGGAGCGTTGCGACTCGAGCGGAGGGTTGCGAAGGCCGTCACCAGCAGAAGCAGTAATTGGCCGGGCCGAACGCGTTTGCGTGAGAGTGCTAAAGCGGCCAACGTAACGAGAAAAAACAAGGCCAGTGCTTGAAACATTGCGTCGTGAAAATTCGGCGATCTCCATTCCTGAATATATTGCATCATCGCTCGAGACGTCAGAGTCTCGAATGGATATGAATACATTCGGATCCCACTGGGATTAATCGCAACTGCAGCACCACACGCGACCAGAAGCAACAGTAGCGTTCGAATACGGCGCCACATATGTGCAGCATTCTGCTTATCCAGGACCACAGCATCGGCAACGAGCCCCACCATTGTCAGAAAAATGAGTGCAAGGCCCATAGCAAAACCAGCATGAATATTTACCCATAAGATCGTCAGCGGTACTAGCCACCAGATCGCCCTTGTGCGTTTTTCGAGATAGTAATCGCGCAGCACACAAACAAAGACGCTCGCAAAGAGCATTGAAAACATTTGCGGTCTAACGCCCCACGTCGGCATTGTCGCTGCAGCACCTAACAATAAAACAAAACCGCCTATGTACGGATGCTTCGCCACTTCCGCGGCGCGGCTGTAAACAAGACCAAAGCTAATCGTGATGATCGCGGAAAACAGCAGCAGCAACCCGGCGTACCCCAGCCAACGAAAGACCGAATACATGATTACTTCTGATAGCCACTCGTGGGTTACCCATTCAGAACCAAACTTAGACCAGGAGAACATGTCGACAGTTGGAATAGTTCTGGTCTCGACCAAATATTGTCCTGTTTTCAAATGCCAATAAAAGTCAGGGTCTTTCACCGGTCTCGCAGCGGACGCAAAAATTATCAGCATGAAAAGGACAACGAGCAGTCTACGGGTCGACAGCATCGTGTTCACGAAGGAATTTCCTTCGACGTGTCCAAGTAGATCCTCGCGATTGAGCGAAGGCATCGTTGTTTTTACTTGCTCTGACATTACATTTCTCAAAAGCACAACATCCTTAGTTTCGGCGGGCGAGTGACGTTGAAGCGTTCTGGTCTTGAGGATCGACCTTTAACTGCACACGGAAAATCGTAAACCGACCAACTCGCTCTCCACTGTCTCGTTGATACCACTGATCGAGATTGGCAAGATTCGTACTCGCATCGGTGGGCACAATCACATAGGACAGCCTGGGGGTCCGGGCCTTTTGTTCGTCAAAGGTCTCGATGAAGTGTTTGTAAGACTCCAATTCGGCGTTCTTCTCGTCGGACGTAATCGGTTTCGCATTGGGATTCAGTCCATCAATCAATCTGTCGAAGCCAAACAAACCAACAGCGCACCCGTAGTAAACATTCCGACCGTGGAAATAGTCGTCTAACTGTTGCACACCGACCCCGGTGTAATAGAGGTGTTTGAAAAGTCTCTCCTTACTCTCGCCCGCATTAACACCTGGATAAACAATCATGTGCGGCGCCCAAAGCACCGGAAAAGAAGAAACAGCAGGAGCTCCGTCCGCCATTCTCAAATCATCGAACAGGAGTACTTCGTCAGCTCTCGTTGAAAGACCAGCGCGCTGACGTTCCGAGAAATGAACGTAGACTGGCATTTCCTCGGCAGCCAACCGGTTTCCTTCAGCGCCGCGCTTCATGGCTTGCTGCGCTTCGATTAAGCCCCAATCAAACGCGGCGATCGCGATCCACAATAACGCTTTACGGGAGACCCGCCAGCAACCCGACTCTTGGGTCCTTTGTGTCCGCCAGTTCAACCCTAATGTGACGACGAAAGCGATCAGAACTGAATAGCTTGTGATGAATCCTTTGTAATGGATTGGCTGAAGTACATGTCCAGTTAGTATCTGCTGATTCAAAACGGCAAACGGCAACAAAGCGAACGATCCCGCAGCAAGAACAGCCGGGTCGTGATAACTAAGGCTGCCTCGCCTTATCGCATAGGCAAGAAGAACCACAAGAATTGCACCAATCAGTACGGTAGGAGCTAACAGGTCAGGCGTGCGCGAATTCACCAGGGCCTGGACGCTTCGCGCCGATTCGAAGCCACGCGTAATCAGCACGAAATAAGGAATCAGCGCGCAAAAACTTATTGCGGTAACCACCATGACAAAGGTGATCGTGCGTCGACGCGCATCTCGACGAAATAGCAGTGTGGCGAACGAGATAATCACGAGCCACGCAGCCGCAGCTGTCCACAGATAGAAATACGAATAAATCAGAATGGCGAAAGTGCTTCCCGACAAAATTCCCAACAGGATTGGTCGTTCCAGCTTCGCAAAAAATCTACAAACCAGAATTAGAAATAACAGAAAGAAGGGAAAACAAACCGAAGGTTGATAACGACGGAGAAAAGGAAAGAAATCGAAATGTCTTTCAGTGCCAAGAAAACTGCTAACCGTTCCTTCGCCCGATACCAATGTGCCGAGACACAGAACCACAAGGATCCCGCACGCACTGAGGCGAGGGTTTCTCGTCAAAACAGTAAGCAGCCAAAAGACCAGCAGACTAGAACCGAGTGCGACGACTGGTGTTAGCAAAATGAAAGCCGTTGTCGCTGATATTCCGAGAGCTCGCGCGGGCAACGCTATCGAGTATGCTGGTACAAACTGAATGGAAAAGAGTGATTCCGGTAGCTGAGTATCAGAACTATCACCTCTTCCTGTGTAAGGATCGTTACGTCTTGGCTTGCCTTCTATAAGCGCATTGACGTACGCCGCATAAGCTACTTCATCACCTAGACCCTGGTTGTAAGCGATCGCATGTTGCCAGGAATAACTCTGAGTGATCCATAGATGAACCTGAGGATATAAGCTCAGCAATGAAAAGACGGTGGCGGCAGCGAGACCAAATTGCCAGCGGATCTGCGCCTTGGGAGGGAGGCCTCGCGATGTTTCATGAACCTCTGTTGTATCTGCGTTCACCATAAGCTTCTACTGACGATGTTCATGCAAAGCGCCTTAAAACTTCCGCTGCAATTACCACTAAACTCAAAACACTCCCCGCAATTGTGAACACCCATTCAACGCCGCTACTCTTGCGCTTCAACAGTCCGCGTAACATCAACATTCCACACTTCCATCCATCTTGCTGATACAGCGGCAGGATGTTTGTCGCGGCCAAAAGATAGTTCATTAAGCTGAAAATCGGACTTATCGGCAATAAACCCGCAAGGAGATTTCCGATGACTCCAGCCATCATCACCAATATCTGTTGTGGTAATGGACGTGTTTGAAGTTCGATTAAGTCAAATCGAACAAATGCTCCAAAGGGCAGGGCCCTAAAGATGTACTCAACATTACCTCGTCGAAAACCGAAGACTTTGGGGCCCCAACCGAAACCAAACTCAGTTATCGAGACACGGCACGCGTACGCTGCTAAAGAATGAGCGCCTTCATGAATCAAGAGCGCCAGGACAAAAGAGAGGGCGTAGGTTAAAAACATGTAACTGAGAAACGTCCAGAAGATGAGCTGCTAAAATCGAGAAGAAATCGGGTGGGTTAACGTTCTGGTGCGCGAAATTGTAATCCAGGCTCAGTGTCTTCGCGAAGAAAATCGCCGATGTCGATCGCGAGTCTCTTCAATTTCTTATACAGCGTTTGCCTCGAACCCAGACCAAGAGCTTCACTTGCACGCGCGACGTTGCAGTCGTGGCGCTTTAGAGTTTCAGTTATTACCCGTCGTTCATAATTCTCGAGCAAGTCTTCGAGTCTCTCAGGCGACGGTTCGGCCGAATCCTCCGGTCGAATACGCGAACTAATGTTCTCAGGGGTGATATAGCCATCTTCGTCGGCGTAAAGCACCAGCCGTTCGATTTCCCCTGCCAGTTCCCGAATGTTTCCCGGCCAGTAATAGCTTTCGAGAATTTGGATCGCTTCCCAGGTGATGCCTGCCACGTTGCGATCATTTTTCCGCGCGTAAAGGCTGATGAAGTGCGAGATCAAAGTAGCGATGTCTTCGGGACGTTCCCTCAGCGCAGGAACTGTGACTGTCAAGGTACTGATTCTGTAGTACAGATCTTCTCGAAACTGCTTTTCCTTCACGAGTTGTTCGAGGTTCTTATGCGTAGCCGCGATTACGCGAACGTTAACTTTTCGTGGCGCGTGATCACCAAGAGTATGAACCTCGCCTTCCTGTAGGAACCTCAGCAGTTTTGGTTGCAATGCGAGCGGTAAGTCACCAATCTCATCGAGAAACAGGGTGCCATTCTCTGCTGATCTAATCAGCCCCAACTGGTCCGAGAGGGCTCCAGTAAATGTACCCCTGCGATGACCAAACAACATGCTTTCGATGAGTTCGGCTGGCACGGCAGAACAGTTGAACGGTACGAATTCTCGATCAGAACGCCGACTGAGTCTGTGAATCGCTCGAGCGATGAGCTCTTTGCCGGTACCGGATTCGCCAGTAACCAACACCGTCGACTCAGAGTCTTTGATTCGCTCAACACTTCTAGCTACTTCCGACATCGCGCGGCTACTAAACACCATTCCTGGCAGACCATTCGAAACCGCGATTGCCGCTCGACCATTACTCGCAAGAGTGTTTACTCCCGACTTTTGATGCGAGTGGGCCAGAAACGCAACATCACCGAGAGCGTTGAGTTCTTTGGCCTGATCAGCCGTCAGTGGACGAACACATCTACCGTATAATGCCGCACCTTCACGAGCAGCAGACGGCAGCGCTAGCAAAAGACAGATCGCCGTATCTCCAGGATTCGCCGGCGTGCTGCGACCGTTTCCAGCAAAGACCTCACTCACCGATTTTTCTGCTAGAGAAATTTCCGACTCTTCCAGCCCCTCGGCCCACCGCAGATTGGGTCTTCCTCCTTTAGCTGTGGCCCAAATGGAGAGCCCATACGTTGGAGCAGTCGCCTCAACCATAAGGCTCACCTTAATCATCGCCTCATAAAGCAGCTCCGGCCCTCCGTTAGCTGCTTCACAAAGAGTTCTGACAATGGAATGAATTGGTAACTTGTTCGCGGATTCCGACCCTTGAAGGTCTGAAGCTAACGACAATAACTCAGACATCTACGCCCTTTCTGGAGATCCATGAGCGAGTGAGTTGAATAGATGAGAGGCAATTCAGCTCAATGAGAAGTCGGGACAAGCAGTTTGGAATGTCTGCTCACAATGAGGCGCGGGCAACTAAATAGCCCAGACGCTTTGCAGAATAATTGTCGCAAGCACCCACTGTCAACATGTTTTAACGCCGGCTGCGTCCTCGCAAAAGTTAATGGATTTCTGTTCGCCGAGCGTACGCCGTTTCTCTAGTCTTAAGCGCCCTTAGTTGAAGAAAACGTTGAACTTACGAGCTTAAAGTGTTGAAGAGAAATATCTTTACACACTTAAGCACGGATGCTACATTCCGGCCACGTTAGAGCTAAGTTGTTGATTGACAACACATTGACGGTTCGCAAAGCACACTCAGTTGTGGTCGGCACTTTTTAATTACCGCCTATCTTGTAGGCAAGACGCAGTTCTCAATTTAAGCAGGCTCTTAATTCTAAAGACGCTGTGGCTGGAACTCATCAGGCGAAAGTTAGTTCGACGCTAGACGGAGCCCGAGCAATAAGGGGCTTCCCCCATTACACGTCACTTAGCGGAGAAACGAATGACCACGAGACTCTCAGTTTCCATTTGTCACAGGCGATTCCGTTCAAAAGTTACCGTGCGACGCAAAATGGCGTCATTGCGCCTCTCCCGGCAGCGAAGACAAAAACGGCGCTCACTCTACAGTGAGTTCCGCAAGCTCGGCACGTTGTAGTTCAGATCAGTTCAATTTTGACAGTGTTTTTAATAACGATTCGTGCGGCTGGTGCGTTTCTTGGGCCCGACCCTTGGTACGTATTTATGCGAAACACAATCGATCAAGTACACGGAGGTGAAAAGTGAGCAGGTTCGCAAATACTTACTGGGTCGACGAACGAATAAGAGCGCAGCAGGTTGCCCCTCGCACGTCATTGGCTTCAGTTCAGGAAATATCTGTCGGGATTGTTGGTACTCGGAGCGAGGTCAGACGCAGAGGCGGGATCATCCCGGCCTGGGTTGTATTCGCAATGGTTATTCTTGCGATAAGCGCAGTTTGTGTGACGGTAAACATGAGAACTCGCGCAAAGGCCCAGATTGCCTCAGTTCAGTTATCCGCGATGGAATCTGACGTTCAGGCTCTTCGAAGTCTGAATCAATCGTTAAGAACCGAGGTCGAAAAGTTGAAGACGGATCCGCGAACAATCGAGTTAGCGGCAAGATCCAGACTGAATATGGTTCGTGCTAACGAATATGTTGTCCCAGTCGAATAACAACATCGGGGAGAGATTCAAGTCCATGCCTGCCGAAGCCTGCCATTTAGTTTCCTGCTCGACTTCCACGTAATCGGGTCCTTCCGAATTACGGCGCGGCTGCGACTGCCATCGCAGCCGCGCTCCCCCTCTTAGAAAACCTTTTACAGTCTGGTTGACACTCCGAAAACGCGTAAACTAATATCCGATTCAGTTATAAATTTTTCTAATTTGCGAGGGTAAATGCCTGAAACCAAGGAGCACTCTTCGGCCGCCGGACAGGAATTAGAGCGGTGGCAAAAGGAGACGCTTGAGCCTTCTCTAACTAAGCGAACGGAGCGAAAGAAGAGTTTCCAAACTGTTTCACTCAAGGAAGTCGATCGCCTCTACACACCTGCCGATACTGAAGATATCGAGTTCTCAACTGACATTTCGTTTCCCGGCGAGTTTCCCTACACACGCGGCATTCATCCTACTGGCTACCGTGGCAAGCTTTGGACAATGCGCCAATTCGCGGGTTTTAGTACTCCGGAAGAGACAAACTCCCGTTTCAAATACTTGCTGCACCAGGGCCAGACGGGTCTGTCTGTGGCTTACGATTTGCCGACCCTGATGGGTTACGACGCTGATTCGTCATTGTCAGAAGGTGAAGTCGGTAAATGCGGCGTAGCAGTCTCGTCGCTGGCTGATATGGAAGTGCTGTTCGATGGCATACCCCTCGAAGAAGTTACCGTTTCGCAAACTATCAACGCTCCAGCCTCAGTGTTGTTCGCCATGTACCTGGTTGTGGCGGAAAAGCAAGGCGGGAATTGGGAGAAGATCTCAGGGACACTCCAAAACGACATACTCAAGGAATACATCGCCCAAAAGGAATGGATTTACCCGATCAAGCCGGCGATGAAACTGGTGGTCGATACTTTCGAGTTCTGCACTGAACGTGTGCCTCGTTACAACCCAGTCTCAGTAAGCGGCTATCACATTCGTGAAGCAGGGGCGACAGCGGCTCAGGAGTTGGCGTTCACGTTACGCGACGGGATCGAGTATGTCTCGTGGGGAGTCGAAGCAGGCCTGGATTTGGATCGCTTCGTGCCCCGCATGTCATTCTTTTTCAATGCACACAATGATTTCTTTGAAGAGATTGCCAAGTATCGGGCAGCACGCCGCATTTGGTCTCGTGAAATGCAGAAAAGATTTGGAAGCACCAATCCTCGCACCCTACAGCTTCGCTTTCATACACAGACGGCCGGCGTTTCGTTAACGGTCCAACAGCCCCTCAACAATATTGTCCGGGTTGCCATTCAGGCGCTCGCTGGTGTTTTGGGTGGCACTCAAAGTTTGCACACCGATGCTTACGACGAAGCCCTGGCGTTACCAACGGATCGCGCTGCACTCATTGCCTTACGAACGCAACAAATCATTGCTGAAGAGACCGGAGTAGCAAACACTGTCGATCCGCTCGGAGGTTCTTACTATCTCGAATCGCTCACGCAAAAAATGGAGAACGAGGCTCTCGAGTATTTCAGAAAGATCGATTCCATGGGCGGCATGGTGGCAGCCATCGAAAAGGGATTTCCGCAACGCGAAATTCAAGACTCCGCTTATCAGTATCAAAAGGCTGTTGAAAGAGGTGATCAGATAATCGTGGGCGTTAACAAGTACGCGATGACGGACGAGCCGGCCGAAGTTCCTATTCTTGTTATCGATGAATCAGTACGCACCCACCAGGTGGAACGCTTGGAACACACGCGCTCGACCCGAGACAACGGTGCCGTCCAAAACGGATTGGAGAAATTGAAGCAAGCTGCAAGAAACAACGAGAACACAATGCCGGCAACAATCGAAGCCGTTCGCGCATATGCGACACTTGGCGAAATATGTGCCGCGTTGCGTGACGTTTATGGTATTTACGAAGAACCTGCTTTCTAGTCGTCGCTATGTCCAACCGAAAGATTCGAGTGCTCGTCGCTAAGCCTGGTTTAGATGGCCATGATCGTGGCGCAAAGGTAATCGCACGGGCTTTGCGGGATGCAGGTATGGAAGTCATCTACACCGGACTCCGTCAAACACCGGAGATGATCGCAGCCGCCGCTCTTCAAGAGGACGTCGATGCTGTCGGTGTCTCAATCCTGAGCGGAGCGCACAACACACTCTGCCCACGGATTGTTCAGCTACTCCGAGAAAAGGGCATGAAAGATTGTCTCGTAGTCCTTGGTGGAATTGTGCCTCAGGAGGATCTACCCAAGTTGAAGGAACAAGGCGTAGCTGAGATATTTCTACCAGGAACCTCGACTGAAGATATCGTTAAGTTTCTGCGAGACAATGTTAAGCCCCGAGACTGAATCCGCCCCAATTGCTGAAGAGATAATTGGTTCAATATTCGTTGTCCGATTCTCTCGACCCTCTCAAAGAAATACCCTCTCAACTGAGACGCTGAATGCGCTCGCCATCACACTGAACCGCGTGAAGACCAGTCCATCTGTGCGTTCAGTTATATTCACTGGAACCGCGGACGTATTTGCTTCGGGTGCCGACATAAATGAAATCACTCGCCTCGATCCTTCACAAGCTCACGTGTTTTCTCGAAGAGGTCAGCAACTCACCGACGCAGTTGCAAATCTATCTCAACTGACGCTTGCGGCGATTAACGGCTTCTGTATGGGAGGCGGGCTCGACTTCGCTCTGGCTTGTGACATTCGCCTGGCATCGAAATCTGCGGTCTTTGCACATCCGGGGTCGAAACTGGGAATCATTACGGGTTGGGGTGGGACACAACGACTGCCACGACTGATCGGTAAATCGAAAGCCATCGAACTCTTTAGTACCGGTCGCAGATTTTCGAGTGACGAAGCCCTAAAGGCAGGTTTAGTTACCCAAATCGCTGATCCCGTGCTTGAGGCAGCAATTGCGATTGCGAATAAAGCGACTTCTACTTCTTGAGAAATTTCGCGATTCCCTGTTTACAATCCTCAGTCATCCGAGCAATCACGTTAACGTCCGCACCAGTGTCCAAAGCAGCGTTAAAATCGAGCCCATCGATTTCATACAGCAGCTTCTTGGTCAACGTTACGGCAGATCTACTCGTTTCATTAAAGCCTTTGAGGTACTCGTCCACATTTGCAGTGAACGTATCTTCGCTGAATACTTCGTTCACCAATCCGATTCTCTTTGCTTCAGCCGCGGTGATTTGCTCGCCGCGAGTGATCAAACCAAATGCATTCTTCTCAGAAACATTTCTCCGAAGAATCGCCATCACCATCGCCGGCACAAAACCGATCCTTACCTCGGGATAGCCAAAGCGCGCAGCTGAAGATGCAAGAACAAGATCACACGCTGTTGCCAGGCCACAACCTCCTGCCAGCGCGCGTCCTTGAACAGCCGCGACAACAGGCACTGCCAGCCCTCTTAACATCAAGAACAGTTCCATTAAGGATCTGGCATCGTCCTGATTCTCTGTTACGGAAGCATCAGCAATCTTCTGCAACGCTGACAGATCGGCGCCCGAACAAAAGTCTTTTCCTGCACCGGAAATTACTACCACGCGGACGCGTTCATCGCGGTCCGCGTTGCGTAGCGAGGCCTTTATTCCGGAGATCAACGCATCATTGAGCGCATTTCTTTTGTCAGGTCGATTTAGAGTAATGCGTGCAACGTGACCTTCGACCGAATAGAGTACCGGCTGGATTGCGTCAGACATGTTATGAAACGGCGAAGCGGTTCGCCTCTTCGGGTGTAATCTCGATCTCCATTCTCAGAAGCGCAGTTGAGAAGGTCTTACCTTGAGCGTCTGTCATCAATGACAATGTACCGCCACCTCCCAGGCTTTCATGTAATAAGAAGTTCAACGCACCAAGATTTGGCAGCTCAAATCGTTCGACTTCACCCTTACAGATTCCTTTGAAGTGATTCTTTACACGCTCACTCGTTACTTCTCGAACCAGTATTGGATAAATGTCCTCACGCAGCGCAATCACGCCCACATTTGCGGTGTCGCCTTTATCGCCGGAACGTGCGTGCGCAAGTTTTACCAATTGGACTTTCACGTCTCTAAGACCTCAACCTTTGGACTGATTAACTCTTTGGGGATCAAAGCCGGCCAGTACGCAACGATCTCCTCAACTTTGGGCCGCCCGCCCGCGAATCCTGTAACCGCGGGTGGGCCGGTAAGAATTAACGGCGCAATCTCTTTTGTAAATCGCTCAACACTGGCTCGGTCTGAACCCCTCACGCCAACGCGAAACTGGACCTCAGGAGCATCTGCCGGCGGCGGCCCGGCGAGCGGTCCATGAGTCGCGTTTGCACCAACGAACTCAGTTAATACTTGATCGAATGTCAATCCCAGTCTTTCCAATCTTTCGCGCAGAATCTTGTCCGCTTTCTGTGCTTTGGCAAACGCATCAGGCCAGGCATAAACCAGAGTGCCGACGGCTTTGAAGCCAGCCGAATAGCTGATCGACACTTTGAACGAATCAGTTGCGGGTCGTCCTTTCACTCCGAAAACCCGCACTCGGTCTTCTCCAGCCTCTTCAAGTTGAATCGTTGTAAAGTCGGCGACGCAATCCGGTGTTATGTACTCGTGAGGATCTCCCATCTCGTAAACAAGCTGTTCCTTTACTGATGGAACATTCACACGACCGCCACTACCAATATGTTTGGTAATTACAAACGTACCATCAGATGATGCTTCGGCAATGGGAAAGCCAACGTTTGCCATGTCAGGGATGTTCTGCCAGTCGTACTGACAGTTACCGCCCGATGCTTGTGCGCCACACTCAATGATGTGACCTGCGATTGTTCCGGCAGATAACTTGTCCCAGTCTGTCGCGGACCAACCGAACTCGTGAATCAACGGAGCCAGCGTCAGACCAGTATCCGTTGCTCGCCCGGTAATAACGATCTGGGCGTTCTGATTTAACGCTTCAACCATTGGCCAGGCGCCAAGGTAAACATTTGCACTTTGAATACGATCCCGCACGGTAGATAGAGCCTCACCCGTGTCCATGTTTCTCAGCTCGATTCCGGTCGCGAGAAACTCATCGAGACGCGTCATGATGTCATCGCCAGTCACGATCCCAATCTTTACTTTGGCGACGAATCCTAACTCTCTTGCAACTTCGCGCACTGCATCAGCGCACCCCTTCACATTCACGCCCCCGGCGTTTGCCGTGATTCGAATATTGCGCTCAACGCAGGTCGGTAAGATCCTCCGAATAAGAGGCACGAAATCTTTTGCGTACCCGGCATTTGCATCCCGCGACTTCTGTTTCTGCATAATCGACATCGTCACCTCGGCTAAATAGTCGAGCATCAAATAGTCGATTGGTCCATCTTCAACTTGACGAACAGGCGCATCAGGCAAATCACCCCAAAACCCCTGTCCCGCTGCAACTCGGATTGTCTGTTTCATACTAAGTCGTTATTGATGTTCACTCGCTCGGAACGTGCGGCGACTCTAATCTGTTTGGCGGATAACATGCAAATACGGGCGGCTTGCTTCAAAAGTGTAACTCCCATTCTTATCGGGCCTCAGCCCAGGTATTAAGTCATCGAACAGAAGTTCCGTGACTGCATACACGAAAGCTCTTCTGTCGGAGCGCGGCCGTCCCCGGCCGCCCCCGTCCAACATGAGCCCTTTATCGGATGCACAGAAGCTCCCTGGCGCTTCATCGTCAACGTATTGAGAACTCGGCGATTCCACAAAGTCGCAATCGAAGAAGCGTTCAAGATTCGATGGGGGCGGCCGGGGACGGCCGCGCTCCGACAGAAGAGCTTTCGTGTTTCCAGTCAACGAACTTCTGTTCGATGGGGCCGGCCGGGGACGGCCGCGCTCCGACAGAAGAGCTTTCGTGTATGCAGTCAACGAACTTCTGTTCGATGGAGGCGGCCGGGGACGGCCGCGCTCCGACAGAAGAGCTTTCGTGTATGCGGTCAAGGAACTTCTGTTCGATGACTTAAGGCCTGAGCTGAAACCGAGAATGCGGATTTAGACTTTGAGGCATGCAAATAGGGCAATGGGATTCGATCCCATTGCCCGCAGGAAATTGGAGAGATGATTAGTTTCGAGGACGCTTAGGTGATGGACTTGGCGACGGACTTGGTGACGGATTTGGTGATGCTTCTGGTGACGGAGTAGGCGCGGGACTACCGCCGGGTGACGGACTCGGAGATGGACTCGGACTTGGAGTCGGAGTCGGACTCGGAGGTATTGGACTTGGGTCCTGCTTGGGCATAGTTTCCGCCGGTGTTACTGTTACTGGGGGTGCCTCTGCGGGAGCTGTAGTCCGCGTTGTCGAACGGCGACTGTTCTTCCGAGTGGGAGTCGTTGGCTTCGTCATGTCAGCTGGAGCTGGACCAGCCTCTGCCGGACTCGCCACTTCAGCGCCAGTCGCTGCTGGTGCTGCAGTCGAACGTCGCGTACGTTTGCTCGCGATGCTGGAGCCCGTCTTAAATGAACACGGTTGGCCGCCTGACACGGGCGACAGTGTCAATCTGTTCCCCCGCTTGAGGCCACGAAGCGAAACAATCGTTGGCGGAGCCGTTGGTGTCGTTGTCGCAGCAGTAGCCGATGGAGTTGTCGCGATGTCGCCCATCTGTAGTGCTACTGCGGTATAACCATGCGTCGTTGAAGCTACTATTCGTCCACTCTTGCCATCAGCAGTCGTGAATTGATTTCCGGTGATAGTCAGCGTGGTGTCACCGGTAAGTCCCAAAGCATCGCAGTTGAATACACCGGCATAAGTGCCAGACAAATCCGTTTGCTCAGTCGGAGTTGTTTGGGTGGTGGCTGCGCTCGCAGCCGTTTGTTCAGCGGGTGCAGCTGGCGTCGTGCTCTGCGCTGCTGGAGTTTGATCGCCAGTGGTCTCCGCTGGTGTCTGTTTACTCTTTTTGGTTGTAGTTCGGCGTTTGCTGGTGGTGGTTTGTTTTTCAGGTGCTGGATTTTGACCCGTCGGATCTTGCACCTCTGCAAAAACGCTTATTGCACCAACCGACAGTGCGAATGTCGCGGCTATCGATAGCAGTACCGAGCCAGTAATCTTGTTGCTCATGAGTTTCTCCTCCTATGCACAAGCTGAGCGCTACCGAAGCCGGTCCGCACAGTTCGTTAGAAATCAAGGGGATTCACAAGCCGTGGGTAAATACGTGAACCTTGTAACACCTCGTAATTACAGACTCAACGCGGAACAGGTTTCCACAGAAAGTTGTGAAGAAATCTCCAGAACTTGATTACTCAGGCGAGTGTTTGGGGAAGAACAAACTGTCCGAGGTGAGGACCTCGGAAGTTTAAAGAGGTTCGCAACGACAGTTCGATAGCGTACCGTGTGTGTTCGGGCGGTATCACCGCGTCAACAAATCCCCGCGCCGCTGCATATTTGGCATCCAGTTCCCGGTCGTATGTTTCGCGGACTTTATCCATCTGTCCAGTCAAGGCAGCGTCTGGTTGCTGACCGTTTTTCTTCAGTTTCTCGAGTTGACTTCCGAACGTTGCCTGTACGGCAGAGTCACCTTCCATGACGCCCATCCGACCAGTTGGCCAACTAAAGATAAAATCAGGATCAAATCCCTGTCCTGCCATCGCGTAATATCCAGCACCAGAAGCGTGGTTCACGGTCAAGACTATTTTCGGAACTAACGCAGTCGCCATCGCTTCAACAAAACGCGCGCCTGCGCGAATGATGCCGGAGTGTTCAGCTTCTGGTCCTACCATGAAACCCGAGACATCCTGCACGAAGAGTAAGGGCGTTTGATGCCGATTGCAGGTCTCGATGAAATAGGCGACCTTCTCGGCTGATTCGGTGTAAATGATTCCACCAAACCGTGGCGGCTTTCCTCCGGGTGTACGCACCATGCCGCGATGATTTGCGATTACTCCAACCTGGATTCCGCTAATGCTTCCGTGCCCGGTAATCATCTCTTTTGCGTAATCACTTTGAAATTCGTCCAGGTGACCGTCGTCCAGCAAACACTCGAGTACGTGACGCATGTCGTAAGGCTGTCGATGGTCCTCGGGCAAGATCTCGTACAGCTCATCTAACGGTCTAAGGGCTTTAGCCTGAGGGTTCCTAACGTCGAAGGTTTCCGGCTTCGACAATTCTGAAACAAACTCACGAATTTTCTCTATACAGCGTTCGTCATTTTCAACTCGATAGTGTGCCACTCCCGAGAGTTCGTTGTGTGCTCGCGCACCGCCGAGCGTTTCATTGTCAATCGTCTGGCCAGTTGCGCCTTTAACCAGGTTCGCGCCACCCAAACCCATGAACGACGTACCTTCGACCATGATGATGATGTCTGACAACGCCGGCAAATAGGCGCCTCCCGCAATGCATGGTCCCATGACGGCGGAAATCTGAGGCACTTTGAGATAGCTACGCATGATCGAGTTGTAATAGAAAATTCTGGAGGCGCCGTACTGTCCAGGGAACACACCGCCTTGATACGGGAGATTTACTCCCGCTGAATCCACGAGATAAATAATAGGAACGCGACAGCGCATTGCAATTTCCTGTGCTCGCAAAATTTTTCTGATCGTTTCGGGCCACCACGAACCAGCCTTAACTGTCGCGTCGTTCGCCACAACAACGACTTCTCTTCCCTCAACACGACCTACGACTGTGACCACACCCGCAGCGGGAGCTGCGCCATCATATTGATCGTAAGCCACGAGCAACCCGATCTCCTGATGGTAAGAATCCCGATCGAGTAAGAGATCGATTCTCTCGCGCGCGGTTAGCTTGCCTTGATCGTGCTGACGAGTGATTTTTTCCGGACCACCGCCAAGCCGCAGACGCGACTCCAATTGCTTTAATTGTTCCGTTAACTCACGAAGGCGGGAGTCTCTGACTGTTGGCGTATCGGTCTTCTTCATGAAGAGTAATCAGCGATTTACATCGTACGACAGGCTGTCAGCCTGTCGTGATTCGGTCTCGTGCGTACGACGATTCGTTTTGCCCTTCCTGGTTCGCTTTGCCGCGCACGACAAGCTGTCAGCCTGCGTGCATAGATCTACCAAACAACCCGATCGATTGCATTAGCTTCCACACCAGACGGCAGACCCTCAAGTATCAAGACACGCGTACCTCGTCGTTCTAACACAACACTTCCATTTGTAGTCTTCCACTCAAGGCGTTCACTTTGATCGGTCGCCGAATTCGTCTCGGCGCCCTGATCGTTGGAATAGCGGCGCCGAGTTCTTTTTGCATAGGCATCAAAGAATTCCTGTGAGTCGTTTTCGGTGTCCCAGGTACTCAACTCAACCACGAACACCTGATCGGGACGAGTGCCTTCGTATACGACATATCGATCACCGCCCCATCCGGCTGACGCTCGTTTCGACTGCTCTGAATCGTTGATGAACTCGTCAAGGATTAAATAGAGGCCCCATTCGCCATTGACATCGCTGTCAATCCGTTTCCAATTGGGACCCAAGACTGTCTTGAGGTCAGGCACGGTCACTTTCAGAGGCGCTTCGTAGGAAAAGTATTTGTCAGCATGAAGTATCTGTTCACTTGACTGCGGCAGTTTAGTAAATGCATCTGAAACCATCTGCCACCCGCCGCGTTTGTAGAGCTGGGTGGCCCATGCTGAGCCCTCTTCGTAAGGAAACATCAATGATTCACGTAAAGCTCGCGGAGCTAGTTTGAACTGCTCGGTAGCTGCGTCCAGTGAACCAAGACTTCGAATGAAAGCTAAAGCAACCATCGGATACTTTGCCATGTACAGAGTCATAGACAACGTAGCGTCGCCTTCGATTAGAGCGTGCGCTGCCAACTCTGCGTCCGAGTCTCCCTTGGGCCATTTTTCGAATCGTCGTAGATTGAAATGCTGATCTTGAAGGGCGTGGGTCAATTCATGCGCCATCACCGGTTTTTGACCTTCCAGATCAATCCAATCCGCCAAATAGAACTGTTGTGCTTTCGGATCGTAGTATCCGGCGACTTGTTCGGTAAGAAGTTTGATCAGGAAGGGCCGATACTGAAAATCCGCCGGAGCGAGACCAAATGCCTTAAGCACCACTTCTGCAGCATGTAAGTCAGCTGGCGTAGTTTCCTCGTCAAGGTTTCTGACGATCATGTGCTGAATCTCTGCCCGGGACTGGGCCCCACTCTTCACCTGCTTGAGGATAGCCAATTGGCGCAGGTCGCTGGTTTCTTTCAGTACTGCTTCGGTCGTAGATACAATCGCAGCGTTTCTTGCTGGCCCTGTTGAAATTCCAGCTCGCTGCAATTTGGCAGAGGCAGCAGGGCCGCTCGTTACCAGGCTTAGGACCAGGAAGGACAGAAGGCTTAACGACGCAACGCCGCGACTGATTTGCTTTGACATCATTGGTAGTTCACTCTTATAGTCCGCAAAACGTTAACAGACACTTGTTCTCCGGAATGCTAGCCCCTTCAATTTTTTGGTACCGAAGGTCCTATTCAGATGACCAGCCCTGCCCCTGAAGATGTATTCGGAAGTTGGCACGAGACCATCTTGCGAGTCCGTTACTCGGAAACAGACAAGATGGGCATCGTCTATTATGCCAACTATCTTGTCTGGTTCGAAATAGGACGTGCCGAGTATTGTCGCGCGCGTGGCTTTTCATATCGGGATATGGAAGAAAACGATGACTCTTTTCTGGTCGTCGCCGAAGCCTAT
>DATDFV010000199.1:0-21916 GCA_036522415.1 Pyrinomonadaceae bacterium
CTTGGATGGAGTCAGTACCACCTCGCGGTAGCGGGTGGGTGCGCAGCCTGGGTCTCCCGTGGATCTTGAGGCTGCGCACCCACCCGCTACCGCGAGGTGGTACTGACTCCATCCAAGTGAGGTGGTACTGACTGCTTCCAATCTGTGGATGTCTAGTTCGCACTTTTTAAGAGCCTGTGGTTCGTGATCTCCTCGCGGATATCAGTAAACGTTAACTCGGCGAGTCTACCACCACTAAATGCTTCCTGGTTGGTGACCTCAGCCAGTGCGAACTCTGGTTTGGGAAAGTTAATCAACTCCTCATCAGTATCGAAACTGACTTCGGCAAGCACGAGCCCAAACAGATCACCTAAAAACATATCTACTGAATACTTTTTTCCATTGTAATCAAAGTAGTAACGATTCTTTCTGATCTCGTTTGAATTGAAGACTGACAAAGTCTCAGCCTCGATCGCGTTCAGGTAAGTATTCGTAATCAACGTGCGGGACAAATCGTTCGGCTGGATTGGAAACTTTTGCGTGAATTTGACCGTCCACTTGTTTGTTCGAGGTTCCCTGACTTTACGAATTCGCAGGCGTGTACCAGTTATGTAGTTATCGGTGATCTGCACGTGAGGATCGGTGCGGGCCAATCCGGCTGGCAGATCCTGCAACAAGTAACGGCGCTCGCGTTCGATCCGCGCGTACTTGCTGTCGGGAACGATCGTGTTTTGATCGGTTAGTTTGGCTACACCCATATTTCTTTCTCTGCGCAATCTCAGCAGTCTCTGCGTCTCTGCGGTTATCTTTCACCGCGAGACGCAGAGTACGCAGAGGCGCAGAGATGTTTTGGAAGATTTAAATCTTCCCAGCCTTCATGTCGGCCAATCGTTTTTCAAACGCCGCTGTATCGACTTTATCTGCCTTTCCCTTTTGAATCGCTTGTTCGCCAAGCGCGAAGGCTTCTTCTTTCTTACCGGCGCGATACAAGGCATTTGCTTTCGCGGAAAGATTCTGGAACGTCTCCTTGATCTTAATCGACTGATCCAGCCACTCCATCCCAGTTGCATCGTCACTCGATGTGTTGTTCGTTAATACCCAGTTTCCGGCCTGCATTGGAGTACGCCAATCGTCTGCTTTTGCACTGCTAACGGCTGTTTTTAGATGAGCGAGCGTAGTCGCATTAACATCCGGTATCACAATCGTAAATGGTACGTTGACCTTCTCCCAACGGATGTTTACCTGGGCGGAGTTCTCGGTGACGGGATCGAACGAGTACTCAAGCCATTCCTGACTCTGATCCAGCCACTGCGGTTTAGTTCTTACTCGCAACGTGTCTTTGGCCGGATCGTAATTGAAGCTGCCCCACTGATTCGCGGTTCCGTTGAAGACGATTGTCCAGTCGTCCTTATTCGGAATGGTGTGCAAACTGTAACTTCCGGCAGCTAACTTCTGACCATTGATAACAACATCGTCAGTGACCACGAACGTTGTTGCCTCATTCGCACCGGTGCGCCAAACGTGTCCCCAGGGGACGATCACAGCGTCTTTAGGTCTGACATTTTGATCGTCGAGTGTCGCTTCACCGGTCTGTTTGGCTGCTTGTTCGGGTGTTGCGTCACCGAAGATCTTACGTCCTTTGACTGCAGGCCTGCTGTAAGTGATCGTTACATCGGTGACACCAATTCTTTGCATCACTGTCGCTTTCTGACTTGGTCGGGGGGTAGTTACCTGGGCGATAGCGATGGAAATTGAGCTGCAAACTAATAGAGCAGCTGAGAGCATAATGGAGCATCGTTTCAGGGAAATCATGATCTCTTCTCCTGTTTAAGAATTGTTTTTTAAAATAGGACCTATAGGACTTACGGGACCTATTCGTTAACTCATCAATTCAGTCTCACCAAATCTGGCAACGGTCTTTTTCCGCTCGCACCATTGGGTCGCCAGCCTTACACGAGAAGGCCTCGGCAAACTGCGGCATGTTTGAAAGTGGCCCATTCACGCGGAACTTCGGCAAGGGATGTGGATTGGTCTTTGTAATCAACCTCGCTAACTCCGGACGCATGTTTGTGGCCCAGCCTCGCGCATAGCCGAGAAAGAATCGCTGTTCAGGTGTAAAGCCATCAATGACTTTCTTAGGCTTGCCCGCAGTAGCT
Organism: Pyrinomonadaceae bacterium; assembly: GCA_036522415.1. Classification (GTDB taxonomy): domain Bacteria; phylum Acidobacteriota; class Blastocatellia; order Pyrinomonadales; family Pyrinomonadaceae; genus PSRF01. The sequence goes on from DATDFV010000199.1 coordinate 2,136, forward strand.
TTCTGAAATGCGGCGTAGGCGATTACTAATCCGCCGAGGTCACCAATTGACTCACCGACGACCAGGTTGCCATTCACATTCAAACCCTTTTCAACCTCGAATCCGTTGAACTGATTGATCACGCATTGTGCTCGAGCTTTGAAATTCTTCAGATCGTCTTCAGTCCACCAGTTCTTAAGATTGCCGTTCGCGTCAAACTGTGCTCCCTGGTCATCAAAACCGTGGCTCATCTCGTGTCCAATCACCGAACCCATGCCGCCATAGTTGTAAGCGTCATCGGCCTCAGCATCAAAAAAGGGCGGTTGCAGAATTCCCGCTGGGAAAACAATTTCGTTAATGAGCGGATTGTAATAGGCGTTGACCGTGGGCGGTGACATTTGCCATTCCATTTTGTCGACCGGCCGACCAATCTTGTTCAAGTCGCGCCTGACTTCAAATGCATCCGCGCCAACGCGATTTAGAACATACGGACCCCGATCGATAGAAAGCGCCGAGTAGTCACGCCACGTATCGGGATATCCAATCTTATTTAGAAACGCCCCTAGTTTGGCGATGGCTTGCTTCTTTGTTTCAGGGCTCATCCACGACAGAGTTCCAATGTCATCTTTCAAAGCAGCCTCGAGATTTCGAACCATTTCCAGGGCGCGCGCTTTGGCTGAAGGTGGAAAAGCTTTTTTCACCCAAACTTCACCTAACGCCTCACCCAAAGCGTTGTCAGTGGCGGCGGCGCATCTTTTCCAGCGAGGAAGGTTTTCTTTTGAGCCCAGCAGGACTTTACCTTTGAAGTTGAAGTCTTCGTCAACAAACGGAGAAGACAGCGCTGACGCTGCGTAGTTAATAACGTGCCAGCGCAAATACGTCTGCCAATCGTTGATTGGTACACTGCTCAACATTGGATTTACAGCTTTAGTAAAGAAGTCCGGCATACCGACGTTTACATTCGTCTTCTCAGGCACTCCAAGCTTTTGCATGTAGCCAAACCAGTCGAACGCAGGTGCGAGTTCTTTGAGTTGCGCAACTGTCATCGGGTGATAGATACGGGCCGGGTTACGTCGTTCGACGCGCGTCAAAGAAGCTTCTGCCAATTTCGTTTCAATCGCCATGACCGTTTGTGCCTCAGCCGAAGCTTTGGTCGCGTCATCGCCCATCAATTGAAACATCTTAGCCACGTGTTGCACGTAAGCGTCGCGAGTCTTCTTTGAATCATCATCGGGTTTTGTGTAGTAATCCCGATCCGGCAAACCAAGTCCGCCCTGGAAAATCCCAAATGTCACTTCTGCGCTGTTTTTGAAGTCCTGTATTGAACCGGAGGCAAAAATTACATTCAACCCGACTGAATGGAAGTGGGCAATTAGGTCCTCGAGACCCTTGATGTCTTTAATCGCAGCGATGTGTTGGAACACTGGTGCTATCGGCTGGATACCTTCTTTTTCAATCTTTGCCTCATCCATACAACTTGCATAATAGTCACCGACTTTTTGTTCAGCACTTCCTTTTGGTGCATTGGTGTTGGCGGCTAATGACTCGAGGATTTCATGAGAAACATCACGATTCTTTTCCTGGAGCACTTCGGCAACTCCCCAGCTTGGGTAGGCGGCTGGTATAGGGTTGGCAGCTAACCAGCCGCCATTAGCATATTGATAAAAGTCTGTACACGCCTGCGTGTTTTTATCGAGGCTGGCCAAATCGAAGCCGTGTCCTGTTTGTCCGAGAATAGTGCCGACTAAGAAGACAGTTAAGAGAATGATAGTGCTGACAGTCTTTTGCGAACGATTCATTTAGATAACTCCGTGAACTGTGATATTGGACGGGAGAATTGGAATTGTAGCGAGAACTCAACCTAGATGCTATTCGAGAGGAGGCAGCCGACGCATCCACAGATTACGCAGATTACACAGATTCTTTTTTGAGCTGAGGGGCTTTTCTATCTCTAACTCATTAAACCTAATCTGTGTAATCTGTGTAATCTGCGGATAACTCCCTCTCCCTTCGACGTTTTTGCCCCAGACATCAGTTCGTGCTAAAAAGAGCCTCGCACTTCGAACCCGCATTTATTTCACATCAACTTTTTCGTGGTCGACCGGAGGACCTTATGAAGTCACCAAGGAGTCTGCTTCGCCTCGTTCCGTTCACATCTGCATCAGTGCTTCTCGCTGTCGTCTGGACAAGTGCACAGAATGGTTCAAGTAGTCATTACACTCGGCTGCTACGTACACCCACAGTCAGCGCGAACCAAATAGGATTCGCATACGCTAACAACATCTGGGTCGCGCCCCGTGCAGGTGGTAGTGCCAAACGTCTAACGAGTTTCCAGGGTCAAACTGCTAATCCGCACTTCTCGCCTGATGGCAGATGGATCGCGTTTAGTGGCGAGTATGCAGGGAACTTCGACGTCTATGTGGTGTCCGCGGAAGGTGGAGAACCAAAGCGACTGACCTGGCATCCCGGCGCGGATATGGTTGAAGGTTGGACGCCGGATGGCAAGTCAATCATGTTTTCTTCGACGCGTGCGACATGGGCGCCCAGCGGTGCACCGCGGTTTTGGACTGTCTCAATCGAGGGCGGTGTTGAAGAACCAATGCCATTGCCGCGCGGCTACCAGGGAAAGATTTCTGCTGATGGTAGTCACATTGCTTATCGCATGAATAATTCATGGGACGAGGAACGCCGCAATTACCGCGGCGGACAAAATCGTCCCATCTGGATCGTCGACTTGAAAACTTACGATCTCGTTTCTCCTCCGTGGACGGATTCAAAAGATGTTTGCCCGGTTTGGATCGATAACTATGTCTTCTTCATTTCTGATCGTGACGGCGTCGCGAACGTTTGGCAGTACGACACAAGCAACAAAAAGCTTACGCAGTTTACGAAGTTCACAGACTTTGATGTGAAGTCGATGGACTCGGGCGCCGGTGTCATTGTTTTCGAGCAAGCCGGCTACGTCCACGAACTCAATCCGAAAACCGGCAAAGAAAACGTCGTCAACATCAGTGCGACAGGAGACTTTCCATGGATGATGCCGAATTGGGAAGACGTCTCCAATCGTCTGACGAACATGGCGTTGTCGCCAACCGGTAAGCGTGTTGCGGTTGAGGCACGTGGCGAAATCTTTACCATCCCGGCAGATAAAGGTGACGTTCGTAATTTGACCAACTCGAGTGCCTCGGCTGAACGCGATCCGGCGTGGTCACCGGACGGAAAGTCGGTCTCGTACTTCAGTGACAAATCGGGCGAATATAAATTGATTATTGAAGCGCAGGATGGCTTGACGCCTCCGCGCGAAATCAACCTGCCCCAACCTACTCACTATTACACTCCGTCATGGTCACCCGATTCAAAGAAGATCCTTTACACCGATACGAATCTCAAAGTTTGGGTCCTCGATGTCGCGAGCGGGCAAGCAAAAATCGTTGGCAATGATCCGTGGATGGTTCCATCGCGCACCTTGAATCCCGTTTGGAGTCCTGATTCGAAGTGGGTGGCATATTCGAGTCGCTTGCGTTCGCTATATCACGCAATTTTCATCAGTAATGTCGAGACAGGTGAAAGCAAACAAGTAACAGATGGTCTTGCGGATGCTGTGTGGCCGGCATGGGATTCGAACGGAAAGTATCTCTGGTTTCTTGCTTCAACTGACTTTGGTTTGCGATCCCAGTGGCTCGACATGACGTCTTATGATCACGATGAGAACTTCGGACTTTATTTCGCAGTTCTAAAAAAGACTGATGCTAGTCCGTTGTTGCCTGAGAGCGATGAAGATCGTGGTGTGGGCACTGGTTCACGGCGGCTTCAGCCCGGTGCTTGTGCCGGCGATGCTCCTGCGGGAGGTGAAGCGGGAGGTGGCGAAGGTCCAGGCCAGCAGCGAGGACAGCGTGGCCCAGTGACAGTGCAAGTGGATTTCGATGGAATTCAACAACGAATCGTTTCTGTGCCGGGAGTTCCGGAACGTCAGTATGCAGATCTGCAGGCCGGTGTTGATGGCTATGTATATTTCCTGGAGGCAGCTCGCGGAGGAGCGGGTGCTGGCGGCGCAGGCGGGAATGAGTTAATTCGTTATCGCCTCTGTGATCGTCGCGCGACAACTTTCGCTTCGAGTGTTGCTGCGTATGAAATCAGCGCCGATCATCGAAAGCTCCTCTATCGGGCAGCTGCCGGTGGCGGTGGTTTCGGTGGCGGCGCAGGTGCCGCCGCCAATCCACCTGCGCCTCAATTGTTCCTGGTTGATGCTGACCGCGCCGCTCCTCAGGCCGGACAGGGACGATTGAACTATTCACTTCGGATGTATTTGGAACCTAAGGAGGAATTCAAACAAATCTTCAATGAAGGTTGGCGCAATCAGCGTGATTACCTGTACGTGCCAAACATGCATGGCACCAATTGGCCGAAGATGAAAGAAATGTATGGGCAGTTACTTCCGTACGTCATGCATCGCGCAGATCTCAATTACTTACTCGACATGATGGGCGCGGAGATTGCGATTGGTCACTCGTATGTCCGAGGTGGCGACATGCCCAGTGTGCCGCAGGTCGTTGGTGGACTACTCGGTGCTGATTTCACAATCGAGAACGGCCGCTACAAAATCACCCGCATCTACGACAACGAGAGTTGGAATCCGGATTTGCGTTCACCGCTGGCGACACCAGGCGCAAGTGCAAACGTCGGCGAGTACATCCTCGCAATCAATGGAATTGAATTGAAGGCGCCGGACAACATCTATCGCTTGCTCGATGGAACGGCGAACAAACAAACCGCGCTCACGGTTAACACGTCGCCAACAATGGAAGGCGCGCGAACAATCACTGTGATACCCGTGGCCAGTGAACAAGCACTACGAACGCGCGCGTGGGTGGAATCGAATCGGCGCCTGGTTGAAAAACTATCCGACGGTCAACTCGCCTACGTCTATTTGCCAAACACCGGTCAGCCCGGTTACAGCAGCTTCAATCGTTACTACTTCTCGCAACAGGACAAGAAAGGTGCGGTTGTGGATGAGCGCTTCAACGGTGGCGGTTCTGCGGCCGACTACATCATCGATGTTCTACAGCGCGATTTTGATGGCTACTTCAACAACGTCGCAGGCGAGCGTTATCCGTTTACGAGTCCGTCCGCCGGCATCTGGGGGCCAAAGGTGATGGTCATTAACGAGATGGCCGGTTCCGGTGGCGACTTGATGCCGTACATGTTTAAGAGACGAAAGATTGGAACGTTAGTCGGCAAGCGAACCTGGGGTGGCCTGGTGCACACTGCCGACACACCGCCGTTCATCGATGGTGGATCGATGATTGCACCGCGTGGTGGATTCTTCACACGTGATGGTCATTGGGCCGTCGAGAATGAAGGCGTCGCACCGGACGTTGATGTAGAGAACTGGCCGAAGGATGTGATTGCTGGTCGCGATCCCCAACTTGAGCGAGCAGTTCAGGAAGCGATGCGATTATTGAAAGAGCGTTCCGTTGATCGATTGTCTAAGGAACCAGCGCCTCCTACGTGGGGCAAAAGACCGTAGATTTTATTGCCGATTTCCGAATTCGGTCTTTGGCTTTTGGCCTTTGGTCTTTGGCCTTGGTTCGTGTTAGTTCGTGGATCGTTGGTCAGGACTGGACAAGAGCGCTCCACCAAATCACACGAACTAACACGAACCAAGGTCACCAAAGACCAAAATCGACATTTGGCAATTGGCAATTGGCAATGCTTAACTACTCCGCCATATGCGCACACGTCTCAGCGTTTTTCTCATCACACTTTCAGGACTCGTTCTCGAAGTTGGCCTGACTCGCATCTATTCAGCGAGCGTCTGGTATCACTTCGCATTCGTCGCAGTTTCAGTAGCATTGCTTGGGTGGGGCCTCGGCGGTTTCACAGTTCATCTACTCAAACGAAAGATAAAGCTCTCTGCGAACCATGCCGCTCTATTTACGGCGATCTACTCCCTGGCCATTCCGCTCTGTTTGTGGTTGCTGGGTCGCTTCCCATTCGAGATTGATCGACTGCCGCTTTATTTCCTGGCGCCGCTGGTTCCTTTCTTTCTTGCGGGCATGACCTTGTCGATCATCTTCGATCTGCATCGTGCACAGTCAGGCTCCTTGTACTTTGCAGACCTCTTAGGCGCCGCAATCGGAGCTGTTTTAGTGACTTTTCTCCTGCACTGGCTCGGTGGTGAACCAGCATTGTTAACCGGCGCAGTCGCTCCTGCAATCGCCGCAGTTATTCTTACGACCGAAACAGGCGAAGAGAAGAAACAACTGATTCGCCTCGTCTGCTTCGCAGCGGTCCTGCTAACGTTCGCTTGCGCTTTTGCCGGGATTCGCTTCGGCGTTTTGCGGGTCACACCGGGAACTACCAAAGCGATGCGCAGGCAAATGGATGCGTCTCCAAGCGCACGAATTACGCAAACCGGCTGGAACGCATATTCCCGAATCGATGCTGTTGAAGGAATCGATCGCAGTGAACTCGCACGTTTATTTATCGACTCGGATGCATGGACCGGAGTACGCGAATGGGACGGACGGATTGAGAGCGCAAAGGATCTGCGCGACTCGTATCGAGCGTTGCCATTCCGATTAATGCCGAATGCTGAGACATTGATCATCGGACCAGGTGGGGGCCCTGATGTTGTGGCTGCGCTAGCTTCGGGCGCTAAGAAAGTCACAGCGGTGGAAATGAATCCACTGATGTTGAAATTTGTAAGACACTACGGACCACGCGCCGCCAATCTGTACGACCGACCTGACGTTGACGCGATACTGAGTGAAGGCCGGAACTTCATCAGCCGCACCGATCGCAAGTTCGACATCATCCTGATGGGGTTTGTTGACTCATGGGCCTCGGTTGCATCAGGCGGTCTTTCACTGTCAGAAAACTACCTCTACACAGCAGAAGCTTTTCGCGATTATTACAACCATCTCAACGACGACGGCATTCTTGTCATTCTTCGCTGGGATTCTGACGTTCCGCGATTAGTGTCAAACTCAGTTGCGAACCTTGGAGCCAGTGCAGCCGCAGAACGGATAGTGACGTTGATGGAAAAGCGAGGCACGCCTGAAGCGCCGCCGCAGATGCTTTTCATGTTGCGCAAGCGTCCGTTTACACCCGCGGAGCTCGCAGAAATCAAAGAGAAGTGGACGGACGCCAATCCGATCATAATGCCGGGCGGACCCACACCACCGCTAATCGGAGACGTTCTTGCGGGCAGATCTTCGCTTGAACAATACGAACAACAATCGCCACGACTGGTGGGACCCGTTCGAGATGATAGTCCGTTCTATTTCGCAATTGAACGACCATTCGGAATGCCTAGTTCAATTGCAGAGTCATTGATGCGTTGGTTGCTTGGGCCAAGCATGGGAATGCTCGCCGTGTTTGCTTTGTTCGGTCGACCGCGTCGCGCCAGTGCCGGACCTTATACGGGTTCTGTGTTTTACTTTGCGGCGTTGGGCTTTGGCTTCATCGCGATTGAACTGGCGCTCTTGCAGAATCTGATCCTTCTCGTCGGTCATCCCATTTACACATTGTCTGTGCTGCTCTTCACATTGCTTGCGATGGGCGGAATAGGAAGTGGGATCAGCAAGCGCGTTCCCATCTGGATAGCTTGTATCGCCGTCGCGGTGATTGGCGGGATTGAGGCAATCCTATTACCAAAGTTGGTGCCCTCGTTGTTATGGCTTCCATTGTGGGGACGAATTGCGTGTGCGGTTGTGTTAATCGCTCCGCTGGGCTTGGTGATGGGGATGCCGTTCCCAAGCGGATTGCGTCAAACTGGAACTGGTTCGCTGCCGGAACCACCTTTCTACTGGGGCCTGAACGGAATCATGTCGGTGATCGGATCGATCGTCACCGTGTTCGTCGCGTTGATGGCAGGATTCCAGGCGGCAATGTTGATGGGAAGTGTGTGTTACGTTCTGGCAGCGCTGGCGTCGAGACGAGCGTTTGTGGCGAGTGCTGTTTAGCTATTTGTTCGACAGGCTGACAGCCTGTCGTACGAGTTTATTTTGCCGCAATGACCACATAGTCTTTGCCTTTGTACAACCGTAAGCCACCAGGATCTGTGGCCATCATTAAAGGACGAGGAAGTCGCAGCGTCTTATCGTTAGTCACTGACACCGAAAGCACATCTTTGCCGCCCAGGTCCATCACTGTCAGCTTTCCTTCTGTCGCGAACCCGAAGCCATAAGCACCCGCCGCCAAAGATTCGCCGTTAACTGTGATTGGCGAGTCAGAAATCAAGAACCCAACATACTTCGCACGCACATCTGAGGAGTAACCTGCCGTATCGACAAGTCCACAGATCACGTAGCGATCACGTCCGAAACGTGCAGCGGCGGAGTTGCGCATCTGGGTGGACGCGCTCAAGCCTTGAAAATAGAAGCCGGACGGAACAACGCGCGTTAACTCCGCACCGGTCAATATTGTTGCTCCCTGCTGGGCGGCGATTGATCCAGCAATGGCGAACAGTACAAGCGCAACACAGAAATGCTTCAAACGAAGTTTCATCGCATTCACCTCGCGGCAAACAGTACTTTGAGAATGACGGAGAGGCAAATTCCTCCACTCCGTGAGGAGTGGAATGTTTATAGATCGCGGACGACTATCTCTTGCACTCCTTTAAGGAGTGCCATGTTCCATCTACCCCGCCTAACCGTCATGAATATTGGCGTCGAGCCATTTCTCCCAAAATTCTAGTGAGTTATTTGGATTGGCCTCAGCTATTGCCATTAGTGTCTGTTCTCTCTGAAAGGATAGTATCGGATTGTTTTTAAGCTTCATTGGATTCTCTCGACCTTCGGAGAGAACTCTTACTTCTTCCAATGCTGCAACGAAGCCATTAAACGATGACGCGATCGTTACAGGGTGCCAATCGCCTTCGCCATGAGGGGCAGTGACGACAGGAAGATCTGGATTCGCAAGATCTACAAATAATGGATCGCCACACAAATCTTCATCACCAATTACAAACCAGCTCGGTAGCCAATCCCCTTCTTTATCGCCAGTCAATGATTCACCAGATTCGGTAACGCTATAGCCTACCTGCGCATCGACTAGTGCATCTGCATGAAAAAGTCTTACGTTCGTATAACCAAGACTTACGATCTCGATGGTTGTTTCATTTCGGAGTTCAATGTACTTTCGTGCGTCCATCTGAGGGTAGATTGAAGGCCGTATCTATTCGACAACTCAGTACATCGAACTCCTAAAGGAGTGCAAAAATCCTAACATCTGCTCAAACTATAACATGGCACACCTATCGGTGTGCGGCGATCACTCTTGCACGTTTAGACACTCTCGTAACCACTCTTGCAACCGTTCCACGCTCTCGTCGACCGTGATCTCGGAGGTGTCGAGCAATGACATCGGCGGTTGCGTGCTGCTCGCATTCTCCTTCAACCAACGATTGAAGGCTACATGCGTCTTGATGTATTCCTCATCCGAAGAGTTTCGCCATGCAGGTCTGCTTCGCAAGCGCGACTCAAGCGCTTCATCTGAACTAATCAACGCCAAATAATGGATGACCGAAAAATATCGGCGCTCGATACACTGTTCAAATTGTTCAGGCAGGCTTGCGCCACACAAGACTACAGGTTTGCCGGCTTGAGAGATGTTCTTACAGACACGCAGCCATGTTTCTCGATAGTTACGATAATCAGTGGCCGGTTGATTGAATTCATCGCGCCAGAGAATGTCGCTGTCCATTACCACAAAGTCTTTTGTCTTCGCCGTCAGTGCCAGACATGCGGTTGATTTACCTACACCGCTCGCGCCAGTAATCACGAAGAGCGGTAGTTGAAGGAACTTATGTTGATGTTCGCAGTGTGGACAGACGGCATACGGTCCATCCGGCAGGATTGTTTTATCCGCCCGTAATTCACCGCAGTTGGGACAAACATTGAACATCGTTCTAGCAGCGCAAAGCGACACTCCGTAAGAGTGTCATGTTTATAGATGCCCGCGGAAAAGAATCTCGCACTCCTTAGGAGTGCGATGTTCCCTACGAGACTGAACTCAGTCACGTCATCTAACGGGGTGAACATGTCTACGCACCGAATTGTTTCAGATGATGGTCGGTGTGTTTGTACGTGACCACTCCCCACTCCTTCCAGGTCAGTGGCCCAAACAGCGGATGAACCGGGGAACCACCTTCAGGTGCGCCAACGGCGATCCGTTCCGTCAATTCCATCACGGCGGCACACTCTTCTTCAAAGGATTCCGCCGCCACAGGTTTCAATTCGGGCGCTGTTGGTGCCCCCTTCGGAAACGGAAACACATAGAGTATGAGGTGCTTCATTGGAAACACCTGGAACACGCGCTTGTTTGCGGAAGGTACCGGCATCTCTCCGAGGGCCATCCGTGCGGAGAGGCGAAGATGCTGCAACATTTCGACTACATCCATGCTTCCCCAAACTCGTTTAGACGAGACGGACAATGACCGCAGCCGACTACAAATTTCAGCACGATCATTTTGATTAAGAATCGAGCCCATGATTCACCTCCATAGCTACTCATGAAGTGTCGAGAATCTATGGTTTGAGATCGAGCACTGCCTTGCCCGTCATGAAATCCGTTGGCACGGAGCAGTGATCATGTGCATCGAGCCACTTTCCGTTAATCTTACGAAAGCCGCTGGTGCACCTACCCCACATATCGAAGCGATCGCCATTCTTTAATTTTCCGCTGAAGTGTTCGAGCGCGTAGACATAAGCAACAGTGTCACCGGCTGAGACTTTGAGATCGCGGAATTCTACATCAATGGGTCCATCGAACTGCGCAAGGAACTCGACGTAGTCTTTCCGGTAAGCATCTTTGCCTACATATTGGAGTGGCGGCACAAAATCGAACGCCACCACGTCTGGCGCATACATCGACATGATTCCCTCAATGTCATGTGCCTGGAAGGCCTTTGCCCAGCGCTGCCACGCTTCGCGAATTTCCGCCTCGTCGTTCCGGCCGCGGTTTCCATACATCGAAACTGCAATTCCACAGGCAACGACAATTGCAGCTAGAAGCAATATTCGTTTCATAGGGTTATCCTCTTTTAGTTCTCGGAAGAGTCGGGGCCAGGTTGTTCGAATTCAACCTTCTCAGCCTCCCAAAAACTGATTTTGATCGGGGTTCGTCGGCCGAAGATTTCTACCTTCACTTTGAGCAAGTTCTTCGACTGGTTGATCCCTTCGATCTTCCCAGTGAATGCAGCGAATGGCCCTGCTTTAATGCGAACCATATCGCCTAACCGATATATGATTTGCCTTTGATTCATCTTACTCCTGGATCATTTTTCAGCTTTGTGAATGTGGCGCCGCCGTGATTCAACGAACTGAAATTTCCCTCACTGTCTTTCATGAAGCCGATCACGTCGCCGTTCCCACCGGGTAGCATCGCGACGCGAATAACACAAACGAAGCCTACTGTTTTTTCGTCAGGACCCCGAGACCTTGCTTACTCAACTTCGCAACAACCCCAGCGTTACGGTCGGCGACTTCGGTGATGTTGAGCTGCACCGAAGTTCCCAACACCTGCGCAGTTTCAGATGGCGTAAGCCCATAATCCTGCTCAAGCCACTGTGACATGCCGCTGATCGCTGAGCGCAATGCATCTTCAATCGAGCCGCCAAGCCCAACTGACATGATGTGAGATTCCGATTCAACGCGTGGAGTGTTAAATCGTTTACCGTGGATAAGACCTACGGTGAATTCCACATCCATCGAGGTTTCCAACGCATTGCCGTTCAGCTCGCCGTCGCCTTGCGTGGCATGGCCATCACCAACGAAGAGCAGCGCGCCGGGATGATTCACTGGTAAGTAAACTGTGACGCCTTCAACGATTTCATTGAAGTCCATATTGCCGCCAAAGCCGCCCGAATCGCCTGTGACTACCGAACCGCGGCCAGGGGCGGTAGCAACGCACCCGAGCATCGGGCGAAGCGGCACACTGAAGTTCTTCAGGTGATCGCCTGGACGCTCACTGGTTGCAATCATGCGCTCGCGATCCAAACGCCAGCGAACATCATTCCCAGCATCCTTGAGTTTTACAGCCATGCCGCTGCTAACGGCCCGGTCAACAATCGCGTCATCACTAATCGCGTAGTCGCGGTTCAGGCGAATGCGCGTGAAGTGTACGACGAGCGTATCGCCGGGCCAGGCAGTCTCAATGTAGAACGGCCCGGTTTGAGGATTGCCGCCCAATGATCGACTGATGCCTCGTTCGTCCGCGCCGCCCGCATCAACTGTGGTTGTGTGGACCGTGTCGCCGGGCCAGATGTGCAGCACCGGTTGCGGAGAATTGGAGAATTCTCGATAGAAAGTTGTTGGCTTGAATTCGTGGCGTTGCGGCGGGCCACTCCGAGGAGGAGGTACGCGAGTGGCCGTAATTGTGCTCTCCTGCACATTCTTCGGGTCGCTGGAGAAAGCTTCCACAAATTTTCCCGATATGGTGTCGCCCTTTACGGTGCCGGTGCATTCGATGGTGCTAAAGTCATCGCGAGCAATGAAGTGTAGAACGTTGCCTTGCAGTGTGCCCTCCAACTTCTTGCCGGAAGCAAACGCGCCAGTTACTTTCCCATTTTCGAGCTTGAGCATGATTCTCTGATATTGCGTATTGCCGAACATAACGCGAGTAATCTGCCATTCACCGCTGATCGGGTCAGTTGACTGCGCGACAGCTGAATTCGCAGATCCAATACAGAAGAAAACCGCAAAACAAATTTCTGCTACTCTTTTCATTAGAGTCTCCTTGCCGCGACGGGCTAGATATGGACAAATCGCGATTGGTTTGAACACAAAATACCGCAGCGATTCTTTATTCTCATTCTCCCGCGGCTTTAGCCAGGTGCTTTCTTTATTGAGTCGTGTCAACCAAGCGCCGAATTGGTCTGTTTTGGTCTTGAACCGCGCACACGAATCATCAACCAAATCTTCCACGCGATGAATAGCGCAACCTGACTTAGAAGCGCCGCGCCAAGTCCAGACAGGCGAAATGCACTAAGCCACAACGCGACGCCAATGATGGCGAAGACATATCCTCTCCACATCCAATATCCCGCAAGCATTATTATTGGCACAAAAACATACCGCGTAAGCGGCGCGTAGTTTGGTAGTTCCTGGAACGGGCTATAAATGTAGCCAAGGATCGGAATCGCAAGGATGAGGTGAATCCAGCGAAGTATCGAACGGATGGTGGCCCTACTAATCATTTAGTCCCTTTCCAACGAGAATTTCTGGCACGCATTTCTCAACCCTGGACTCGCGAGTCTTGGACTGTTTGGGTTGAGAAAAATAAAGTATGTAGGCTCTTTGCCGTCCAGGCGTCAATGCTTTAAAGGAAGTTTTCAATCCGGGGTTCTCATCCAGTCTGCTTTTGAATTCTGGAGGAATAGCAAACTCTCCAGTCTTCTTAAAATTCACTTTCAAACCGGCGCTTTCTGCTGCAACGGCTTCTTTGATGTAAGCCTTCAGGACAGGTCTCAACTTAACTACCTCTCGAAGACTCGTGAACCGAATCTGCCGCGCCGCCTGCACATTCTTCGTTTGCTGGATCAGAATTCCCTTGTCGTCCTTCAACAAGGCGCCTTTGAAAAACAGAAGCGCGCAGTATTCCTTAAAGCCATGAATTAAGACTACGTTTCTTTTCTCAAACGTGTAACAGGGACACCCCCACTTCAATTCTTCGGTCAAACCGCAGTCGAGACAGATCTTCCTCAACTCCTCATATTCTCGCTGCCACTGTTTAGCTTTATTGAAAAACCAATCAACCTTCGGATTCGGTTTGTTCATTTTGCTAGCGCTCCGAAATTAGACTCGACTGAACGGGCTCGCGGACGCAAATTAACAAAGAACTCTGCGCATGGCGAGTCCGTTGCACGAGCGTGTTTGATTGTGGTGGTGAAACTAAGAACTAACTTTCGTGCTTCCTCTAAGGTGGCGATTGACGACTGACATGAGCTTTGGTCGTGCGTCTCACATAACGCGCGTTATAGGAGTCCGTTCCAAGCGCATGGTCTGTGTGACCTTGAGATTATGGCTGACTCTTCTCAGTTTGGTTTCGAATGATTTCAGCGAAAGCACGCAGTGCCTGATTCACTGCCTCGGAATCTGGAAATACCTCCGCGACGTCGGGATCGAGAACAATTACATTAGAGCCCTTCGCAAATCGGTCTACATACTTCCCGCGTACCCCATTACTGAAATCATACTCATCCAACATGTCTGGATCCGATTCGTTATTTCGGTTCTGATTCATATTCTTTTCTCTCAGAGCGCGTGGCGGCGCGTGCACTAATGATTCGGATTCTATCACCGCGATCCACGTGAATCACAACCAGCAGCCGACGCTGATAGGACAAGCCAGTAATTACAAAGCGCGGTTCACGGACCGAATGCAGCGGGTCTCCAATGGTTAGTGACAGAGGATCAAAGAAGACTGTTGCCGCCTCAACGAAAGATACACTGTGTCTTTGTTGATTCGACGCTGCTTTAATGCGATCCCATTCAAACTCCGTATTCATGTGAGGAGACTTGTTGGGCTTGAGCGGCCTCCAACTAACCTAGAAGCTCGGTGACGGCGAGTCCGTTCCAAGCGGTGGTAGCCTATCGATTGGCTCGATGATTGTCATCGTTGGTGAGCGATTCCTGAAATGGCAATGGCAATGCCGTGTAGTTTTCTATTTGGGACCGATTACGTGGCATAACCGTTTGAGCGCTTTCTAGTAGATGCCAATAATAGCTCATTAAATGACGCGTCTATGTGTGTCCGATAAACGTGGCATACTCTGACATTCTAAAAATTGGTACAAAGGCATCATAACTCAACGAAGCCCACTCAAGAATGCCTCACTCAAGATTGCTTACCTTGCATTTATGAAAGCTCTTGACACTGGACAATCACCAAACACGCCTACCATAATCCGTTCGATCACGGACCACAAAACGGAGCCTCGATGAAAAAATCAGCAGTTGGAATTGGAATAGTGGGAACTGGATTTGCCCGCACTACTCAGATCCCGGGTTTTCGCGATTGCATGGGCGCTAAAGTAGTTGCGATTGCGAGCGGCCATCGCGAACGCGCTGAGGCGGTTGCGAAAGAGTTTGGAATCGAAAGCGTTTGCAACGATTGGCATGAGTTAGTAGCGCATCGCGATGTAGACCTCGTAAGTATCGTCACTCCGCCAGCGACGCACGTGGACATTACTCTCGCAGCGCTTGAACATCGCAAGGCTGTGCTTTGCGAGAAACCGATGGCTATGACTGCCGAGCAAACGGCTCAAATGGTTCAGCGGGCGAAAGCGGTCGGCGTGCTGGCTCTGCTCGATCACGAACTCCGTTTTCTGAATAGCAGACGCACGATGCGCGCGATGCTGCAGAATGGAGCGATAGGGCAAGTGCGTCACTGCAATTATGTCTTCCGCTCTGACTATCGCGGTGTGAAGGACCGAGCCTGGGATTGGTGGTCTGATGCAGATATGGGTGGCGGGACTTTAGGTGCGATTGGTTCTCACGTCATCGATTCTTTTCGCTGGATGCTGGGTACTGAGATAACAAACGTCCTCAGCATGCTGTCAACCCACATCAAGCAACGACCCGACAAGACAAGTGGAACAACACGCGCGGTCACCTCTGACGATGAAGCAAAACTGCTGTTTCGCTTCGCAGACGGCGCAAACAACGGTGACACTACCGGAATGGCATCACTGTCCGTCGTCGAGGCTGGTAAGTATGAAAACCGGCTCGAAATATATGGAACGAGTGGCGCGTTGATGGTCGAAGAAACCGGCGAGCTCTGGCATTCACCGCTTGGCTCAGGCAACTGGCGTCCCGTCGCGGTAGATCAGGATCACATGGCGCACGGTATGCGCGAGAGTAGCTGGTCGCGGGGTTTCACAGCTTTCTCCGGTGCTATTGTTGAAGCCATGCAGTCTGGCAAGACTACCGTTGCAAACGCTGCTACGTTCGAAGATGGACATCGGACACAACAAGTACTCGATGCCGCGCGCGCTTCGAACGACAGCGGTTGCTGGGTAAAGATCGATTAATACGAACTTTGAGCTTTGTACTTAGTGCTTTGAACTCGTGCGTTGAGACGCGCGCTCAAACACGAAATCGCTCGCTGACGTGACTGTTTAGTGTTGTTTCGTGTGATTCGTGGATCGTGGTCGTCGCAGGAAAAATACGATCCACTAAACACACGAAACACGCTAAATCGCTGGTTATGACCATAAGGCCCGATGACAACAAAGCACGAAGCACAAAGAACAAAGCTCAGCGCATTCGAGTCGGCGTAGACACGGGCGGTACCTTCACCGATTTCGTTTTCGAAAAGGACGGCAAACTCAGTCTCTTCAAAGTTCCTTCGACTCCATCCGATCCCTCACAAGCGATTACTGACGGACTTAAACGAATCTGCAATGAATGTGCAGTTACCGTCGGCCAAATCGAAGTTGTTCACGGCACGACCGTCGGAACAAATGCATTACTGCAACGTCGTGGAGCGCGTGTTGCTCTGATTACTACCAAAGGCTTCGAAGATGTCTTAGTCATTGGGAGGCAAGCGCGTCCCGAACTCTATAACCTCAACGCCGTGAAACCAAACCCGCTTGTGTCCGACGATCTGCGCCTGGGAATAACTGAACGCGTTGTAGCTTCAGGTGAGGTGATCGAACCGCTTAATGAAGAAGAGTTGAACAGACTCGTAAGAAAGTTAAGGAGCTTGCCTGTCGAATCGATCGCAATCTGCTTATTGTTTTCGTTCTTGCACCCTGAACACGAGCAGCGGATCGCGTCAGTTCTGAGTACACTACACGTGCCTTTGTCCGTTTCGAGTGAAATCCTTCCCGAGTATCGCGAATACGAACGAACTTCCACCGTCGTTATCAACGCATACCTCCAGCCGCTGATGGGCAAGTACTTACACCGGCTCGCCAATTTGTGGAATGCAAGCGCAAAGCACAAACCACAAAGCACAAAAAACGCTCTTCGCGTTATGCAATCCTCGGGCGGTAGTATCTCGGCCGATCTTGCGGCGCAGGAGCCAGTACGAACAATTCTCTCAGGGCCATCCGGTGGCGTAGTCGGCGCTTTGAGAGCAGGAAAAGTAGCGGGCTTTGCCAACATCATTACTTTTGATATGGGTGGAACTTCTACCGACGTCGCCTTGTGTAATGCGGGAAGTATTCGCACCACCAATGAAGCGCTGGTTGCTGGCTTGCCGGTAACCGTGTCAGTGCTCGACATCCACACGGTAGGGGCCGGTGGCGGTTCGATCGCGCGCGTGGATGAAGGGGGATCGCTTCGAGTTGGTCCCGAGTCGGCAGGGGCTGATCCTGGCCCAGCGTGTTACGGAAAATCTGAACTGCCGACCGTAACGGATGCTCACGTTGTGCTGGGACACTTTGCTGGCACCGGTTTGCTTGGTGGTGAGTTTTCTTTGGACGAAAAACGATCGGTGAAGGCAATCGAAAAACTTGCGATGGACTTATCGACAGTTTCGGGCCGTCGCCGTAGCATCGTTGACGCTGCTGAAGGAGTGCTGAAAGTTGTAAACACCAACATGGAACGTGCGGTCCGGCACATCTCCGTCGAGCGAGGTTACGACCCCCGCCAGTTTGTCTTATTACCCTTTGGCGGCGCTGGAGGTTTACATGCTGTCGAACTTGCAAGCTCGCTGCGCATACCAACGGTCATCCTTCCGACGTCGCCCGGCGCTCTTTCAGCGATAGGTGTTTTGATAGCGGATGTGGTGAAGGATCAGAGTCGCACTGTAATGCTTCCGTGCGATTCACGATCAGTTAAGTCATTGCCACGGATCTTCAACAAAATGGAACAACATGCACGATCAATACTTCGCGCTGAAGGATTTGAGGTTAGCAAACAACGACACGAGCGCCGCTTAGGAATGCGATACCGGGGACAATCGTTTGAACTGGAGGTCAAATACAGATCAGAATCGTTGGCAGAAAGATTTCACGAGGCACATCGCGAACGATACGGCTACGCGCAGGAGAGCAGCGACGTCGAGATTGTTAGTGCGAGGTTGCGTTCACTTGGATTGGTTAAGCCGGTCCAAAATCAGAATCCGACAAAAGGGCAAACAAAAACTGCCGAACCTCATTACACGACCACAGCAGATCTATCGGGGAGGCGTTTGCAAGTGGGAGTGTATCGTCGCGAAGAATTGAAGCCGCGCGCAAAATTGCGAACACCGTGTATTGTGATCGAGTATTCAGCGACGACGTTGATTCCAGGTGATGCGAAGGCCGATCTGGATGAAGGTGGAAACGTGATCATAAGTTTGAGGTAATAGGTCCAATAGGTCATATAGGTCCTATTACAAGATGCCCCATGAAGAACTTCGATCCAACAACACTCGAGATCTACCGCGCACTATTTACGTCTGTCGCGGAAGAGATGGGTATCGCTTTGCGGCGTACTGCCTTCTCTCCAAACATCAAGGAGCGACGCGATTATTCGTGTGCAGTGTTTGATGCCAAAGGCAATGTCATCGCCCAGGGTGATCACATGCCGGTTCATCTTGGTTCAATGCCGATGGCAGTTGCCGCTGCGCTGAAACAGGTCGACATCCAACCCGGCGATGTCGTGGCACTGAACGATCCATTTGCAGGTGGCACACATTTGCCGGACGTGACGTTAGTGGCGGGAGTTTTTGCGAGTGGGCGAGCGGGCGAGAGGGCGAGGGGGCGAATGGGCGAGGGGGCGAGGAGGCGACAGTACTCTCTCACCCAATCACCCACTCGCCCACTCGCCCATTCGTCCACTCGCCCCCTCGCCCACTCCCCCACTCACCCCCTCTTCTTCATCGCCAACCGCGCACACCACGCCGATATCGGTGGAGCAACGCCAGGTTCGATGGGATTGGCGTCTGATATTTATGGTGAAGGGATCAGGATTCCGCCGATTCGAATCGTTCGCTGTGGCGTAACTGATCAAGACACCATGCGTCTTCTACTCGCCAATGTCCGGGGAAATGTCGAAAGACGCGGTGACTTCGATGCCCAAATTGGCTCACTAAAAACGGGCGCAACTCGGCTACTCGAAATAATTGACAGGCGAGGTGAACGTGAAACTTTGGACTACGCCGGTCAGTTAATTAACTACTCTGCCCGCTTAATGCGTCACACGATATCGACAATTCCGAATGGCACTTATGAAGCTGAAGACGTTCTCGACGATGATGGCGTGGTTGATTCACCCGTCTCCATTGTCGTGCGCATCACGATTCGAGAAGACAAAGCGGTCGTCGATTTCAGTGGTAGCTCACCGCAGGTTGCAGGTGCGATTAACGCGGTGGAAGCGATCACTGTGTCAGCAGTATCGTATGTGTTTCGTTGTTTGATACCGGGCGATGTGCCGGCAAGTGCCGGATTGATGCATCCGATTGAGGTTATCGCGCCTTCCGGAACGGTCGTGAATGCGAACCCTCCAGCATCGGTCGCAGGCGGCAATGTTGAAACATCACAACGAATCGTTGACGTTTTGTTTAAGGCACTCGCGAATGCATTGCCCGAACGAATTCCGGCGGCGAGTCAGGGTACGATGAATAATCTGACGATTGGTGGAATCGACTCCCGCTCTGGGAACGAGTTTTCATATTACGAAACAGTGGCCGGTGGCGCCGGCGCAAGACCGGAACTGGATGGCATGAGTGGCGTGCATACGCACATGACAAACAGTCTGAACACTCCGGCTGAAGCTCTCGAGTACGCGTATCCGTTGCGCGTGCGCGAGTATCGTTTGCGGAAAGGCTCAGGCGGCAAGGGAAGGTTTCGAGGTGGCGATGGAGTT
>DATDFV010000200.1:0-72960 GCA_036522415.1 Pyrinomonadaceae bacterium
TTCACGCTTCGCCCGAGACTTCATCCACCTGGCATCCTGGAACTTGTAATTTGATTGATAGACGATCGAGGACGTGTTCGGCGGAACTTCAGCGAGTTGTGCGTAGGGATCAGCTTTCAAAAACGGTAAACCGCGACGACCGCGTATCTCGAATTTGTAGAGCATGCCGGGCGCAAAGTCCGGAATAAATATTTCCCAAACGCCCGAACCTCCAAGCATTCGCATTTGATGCAATCGGCCGTCCCAATTATTGAAATCACCGACAACGCTGACGCCCGCAGCGTGCGGCGCCCACACCGCAAATGCGACCCCACTGACGCGGCCAATCTTCGTAATGTGCGCGCCCAGTTTGTTATATATCTCCTCGTGCTTTCCTTCACCAAATAGATGGAGATCTAACTCACCGATGGTAGGAGGAAATGAGTAAGGATCACGAAATGTTCTGACAAAACCACCTGGCTCATGCACGATGAGTCTATAAGAGGTGCTGCTTTCCGATTTGGGATATGAAAACTCAAAGACACCGGCTGGATGGATTTTGACCATCGAAGAACGACGGCTCTTTCCAACTTGTATTTCGACCGACTCGGCATCAGGCCGAAAGACCCGGATGGTCTGCGTATCGCCCTGGGTATGAACGCCAAGTATGCGATGTGGATCGTTGTGACGGAGTGCGATAAGACGATTTAGATCGTGACTATCCACCTGGTTCGCGCTCACGCTAACGCCTTTGCGGGATTTTCTAACGGCCTTTTTGCTCTTGGATCTCTGCGCCATCGTTCAGGGTTGACCGAACTGGAGATGATAGGTCCAATAGGTCATATGGGTCCTATTCGAACGACCATCAACTCACTACCGTCGGGTCCGCGGTCCTGTCCTCCTCCGCGAACCTCACAAAGATCTCCGCGCCATTTCCCTTCTTCGGATCATTGCTCTTCGCTTCAGCCAACAGTTCAAGAAACTGACTTCGCGAGCTCTGAATACCAAGTTCCTTCTCCAACTCAAGCACGCGTGCAGAGTATCTGAGAATCTGTACGGTTTCGATGCCAGCGAGGTCGGAGAAGAACCAGCCGCAGCTTGTGAACATGAACAGCGAGAACCTCTGAACTTCGAGAAGGGTTCTCGCGCGCGCTTCTCCGGTGGTTGAAAGCACTCGCGATTGCTGAGCTGATAGAAAGTTCGACCACGAGTCCGGATTCAGTAACACTTGAATGTATTCATTGCGGGCTTCCCACGGATCTCGAAACAGGTCAGTGCCTGAGTCCTCAAAGTTATTTGCTGCGGAATCCCGCAAAAAGTTGAGTGCAATGCGAAGTGGTTCCCGCCATTGCTGATTCCACCCGGGCTGGCCGCCTGTATAGCAACCGCAATCCCGCGTCCACCTGCCAACACCATGCGCGCAACTCCAGGAACTGCCTTCACCAAACTCGCCGAGACCGATCTTTACCTCAAACTCCGGCGGATGACGGTCCAGATATTCGCCGTAGTTGGTGATCCAAAACCCCGATCGTTTCGCTTCGACTTCAAGAGCGTGTGCGAGACACAAATCGCCAAACTTGAAATGATGCCCATATGTTTCGCCGTCAGTTGCGACGTTCACCAGCTCACCGGTTCGCGCTACTTCAACGAAACGATCAACCAGGCCGCGACTTGAAGTCAGTGCTTTTTCAAAGGCAATCGCTCGCGCTAACCCACCGTGATAAAAGAAAACTGAAATCGATCGAGTTGCATCGTCTTTATGCGTGTACTTGTACGCGCGAGTGGTATCTATCCCGCCTGCCGGAACCGCAATCCACCTGTCACCGCGCTTTTTCCGAACGTGACCCGCTTGTTCCGGGGCTAAGATTAGGTAACGCAGTCCTTGTTCAATCAGCAATGCCAGGGTTTCGTCATTGCATGCAGTTTCAGGTAGCCAGAGTGATTCGGGATTACGGCCAAACCGAAACTGGAAATCGGAGGTCCCCCACGCAACCTGGGTTAGTCGGTCGCGATCATTGCATAGGGGCAAAATTGCATGACCGTAGGCCTGCGCGATCGCATTGCCGTGTCCCGATCGTGTCGAGGCACTTTGTCGATCAGCTTCGATGACACGCTTGTAGGTGCGCGGCTGATGTGTTTCGAGCCAAGAGAATAAGGTAGGACCGAAATTGAAACTAATGTTGCGGTAATTGTTGATTACTTCCGTCTCGGTTCCGATATGCGCAAAGGCGTTTGGCCCGTAACACTCACTATGAATTCGCTCATTCCAATCGTGGTAAGGTGCGGCGCTTGGCTGTCTATCGATCTCACCAGTCCAGGGATTCTCGCGTGGTGGTTGATAGAAGTGGCCGTGAATGATTAGTGCGGTCATGGGTGACCCGAATAGGACCTATGCGACCTATAGGACCTATCATGCTCAACATTAATGGCAAACGATCGAAATCTTAAATCTGAAATTTCTCTGAGGTCCATGCAAGATGCGCCGCACCCAACAAACCTGCGTTGTCTCCGCATAATGCTGGTTTGATTTTCGCCATCGGAGTCAGCGGACGCGAGGCCTGCTTTAACACCTGGTCATGCATTGCGCCCTCAAACAACATCCAAGCATTAGCGACGCCGCCACCGATTACAATGACTTCTGGTCCGAGAATGTTTATTAGGTTTGCTATGCCTACCCCAAGATAAGCGCCCACTGTTCTGAAGATCTCCAGCGCAAGACTGTCTCCGCGGATGCCTGCTTCGTAGACCTTTTCAGCAGTCAAACATTGATCATTCAAAGTCGTATCAGCATGACTGCTCAACAACTCACGAGCCATCCTTACAATAGCGGTCGCTGAAGCGTACATCTCAAGGCAGCCTCTGTTACCGCATTTGCATTGTGGCCCTTTGAAAGCATCAAAAGTCGTGTGGCCCAACTCACCTGCAGTGCCAAACGTTCCGCGCCACAACTTGCCATCGAGAATGATGCCGGCGCCGACTCCGGTACCCAACGTTATGCAAATCACATTACGCGCACCACGCGCCGCACCTAACCACATTTCTCCTACCGCCGCGGCATTTGCATCGTTCTCAAGCAACACTGGGATCCGAAATTTATCTTCGAGAGCGGACTTGAAATTGAACCTGATAAGGCTGGGAAGGTTGGGCGCTTGAGTAACTATTTCGTTGGCGGTATCTAAGGTTCCTGGAACAAGAACGCATGCTGCATGCAAGGTTTCAACGCCAAGCGAATGCTGACATTCATGAGCAACATCGAGTAAAGCCTTAACAACCGAGTGCGGCGAGCTTCCCTTGGGCGTTTGCTCCTTACGTTGAGCATGGATAACACCACTCCGGTCTACAAGAGCCCCCCGCAGATGCGTGCCACCCAAATCAGCCGCAAAAACCAGATTTGCAGACGAGTTGTTCTTTTCAGTCACTACTTTGTCAGTCGTCGATAACTAGGCTGGATAATCTGACGGCTCCAATTCAGAGTCAGCTCCTGTCTTCCATCCAACTCGCGATAGATTCCACGATATTAGGAGACCGGCAGAAACAGCAACCGCTAAATACACAAGAGCTATTAGCCATTCTTTAAAGATTAATTTACCAATTCCAAAGAGGGCACCGTAAATCAAGGCACAACCCAGGAACCAATTAAAGAACTGTGTAGCCAATCTTCCTTCGGCATGTGCTCCGGCAAAACCGGCGATGGCAGCAACTCTATTCCAACCTGGCCCTTCGGGACGAACACGACGATAGAAGCGCGACAGAGTTTCAATCGGTTCGGGCGGGGTTAGAAGTGTCACGGCGATCCAAACAACCGAAGTAATCGCAACGGTCACCAACATCAGGTAGGCAAACTCACGCGGCTTGTCACTATCCCATTTCAACACCAATTGAAGAAACAATGACACGACGGCCGCTGTGATCATGGCCGACACTTCAGACCATGCATTAATTCGCCACCAAAACCAGCGCAACAGGAGCACCGTTCCGGTACCAGCACCCGTGACCAGCAGAAGCTTCCATGCGCTGCCGATTGATTCAAGGTAAAAGGTCACAATCAACGAAGCAATCATTAGCATTACCGTCACTACCTGTGAAGCGATCACGTAATGCTTCTCACCTGCGGTTCGTTTGACAAATCGTCGATAGAAGTCATTGATGACATACGAAGCGCCCCAGTTTAGTTGCGTGCCTATCGTTGACATGTAAGCCGCTGCAAAGGCGGCAAGCATGAAGCCACGGAGATAAGTGGGAAATACATTCGGGTCTAGCAAAGTCACGATATAACCCGATTCCTTGTCAGCGAGCTGTGGATACAGAATTAACGACGCGAGTGCTGTCAGAATCCACGGCCAGGGCCGCAGAGCATAATGGGCAATGTTGAACCAAAGTGTTGCCAGTAGACCGTGCTTTTCGTTCTTCGCGGAAAATATTCGTTGAGCGACGTAACCTCCTCCACCTGGTTCCGCTCCCGGATACCAGCTGGCCCACCAGTTAACTGCGAGAAAAACAAATAACGTAATGGCGGGCATCCAGGCGGAATCGTAGTCAGGAAAGAAGGCTAGTCTCGATCCAGCTTGGCCACTCGCCGCGTCGAGCGCAGTGATCTTCGTTTTTAGCGCATCGATTCCACCTACAGCATTCACTGCGAGCACCGCGAGTACTATGACCATGCCCATCTTAAGAACGAATTGAAAGAGGTCGGTAACTAATACCCCCCAAAGGCCCGAGATTGCGGTGTAAAAGGCAGTGAACAACAGCATGCCAATGACAACATAGATTGCGTGTCGCTTGTCCAGCCGGAGTGTAATCTCAATGATCTTTACCATCGCCAGGTTGACCCAACCAAGAATGATGCAATTGATCGGTAAACCCAGGTACAACGCCCGAAACCCGCGCAGAAACGCCGCCGGTTTCCCCGAATAGCGCACCTCCGCAAACTCGATGTCTGTCATCACTCCTGCTCTTCGCCACAGTCGAGCATAAAGGAAAACAGTGAGCATGCCGCTCATGACGAAATTCCACCAAAGCCAATTGCCGGCAATTCCGTTTCGAGCAACAAAGCC
Organism: Pyrinomonadaceae bacterium; assembly: GCA_036522415.1. GTDB lineage: Bacteria > Acidobacteriota > Blastocatellia > Pyrinomonadales > Pyrinomonadaceae > PSRF01. The sequence continues at coordinate 5,034 of DATDFV010000200.1, forward strand.
GGTCACTGCAAGCGGGGTGTCTGCGGCAAAGGTTGTGGCGACCATTGATGTGCCTGCTAGCCACCAGGGAACGTCGCGACCAGAGAGAAAGAACTCCGTAGTACTTCCTCTGGCACGACGCGCGTAGTAGATGGCAATGCCGAAATTGAAAAGGAAGTAAGCGGCGATGACTGTCCAGTCGAGTCTCGAGAGTGTCATAGCTAATCTGTGGCTTTCATGAATTGTTTATTCATCCTGGCGCAACGGAGAATAACTGGGCCGGGATCGGTGCAAGATCGCGTGGTGTTGCTTTTCGCCGCTTACTCTCAGTGCAATGGCCGAATCTGTCAAGTCGAAAGTTGTTAATGGAGGGTTTGTCTTGGCTGTAAGAGCAGTGACCCACTTGTAGCGCTGAAGAGTTTTTTGAGCAGCACTTGGATGGAGTCAGCAAAGTTAAAACAGAGAATCCGGGAGTTGTGCAAGGCGTCGCTCCTCGCTAATATCGCCAACACCAATCGCAACAGTGTCCATCCAAGGCCTTAAGAGATTCCGGCTCGCGATGGTTCGATTCCGGCAATTTTGGACTGAAGGTCGATCTACTCATCATTCGAATGCGAATCCTGGGCCTATTAGGTGGTGTCGCATTAATCGTAGCAATCCTCTGGGACACCTTTGAAACGATTATTCTCCCGCGTCGCGTCACGCGGCGAATTCGTCTAACCAGCCTCGTCTACCGTTCGGCGTGGAAGCCATCCTTTATTACCGCAAAGAGAATCAAGAATCCGCAGCTGCGTGAATGGGTGTTAAGCATCTTCGGGCCATTATCGTTGTTTATCCTTTTGGCGATCTGGACCACCGCACTAATATTTGGATACGCATTCGTGTTTTGGGGATTTCACGAACGCCTGGGAGTGTCTGGTGAGCCGGTGAATTTTCTGACATATCTGTACCTGAGCGGAGTCACATTCTTCACGCTTGGCTACGGAGACGTTACACCGACTTTGCCTCTGGGAAGGGTCCTCGCTGTCGTTGAAACGGCCAATGGCTTTGGGTTGTTCGCGGTCGTCATTAGTTATCTGCCCGTACTTTATCAATCGTTTTCGCGACGTGAGACCAGCATTTCCTTGTTAGACGCTCGGGCCGGATCTCCATCAAGCGCGGTTGAATTGATCCGCAGACACTGCAGGAACGGTGAGTCCGCAGAGCTCACTAAATTGTTGGGTGAATGGGAGCGTTGGTCTGCGGAACTTCTCGAAAGTCATCTCTCATACCCTGTCCTTTGCTACTTTCGTTCGCAGCATGACAACCAATCCTGGTTACGGGCGATTACTACCGTTCTCGACACGTGTGCGCTCGTAATGGTTGGATTGGAAGCGCCCGCATGGCAGGCGCGCATGACTTTCGCCATAACGCGCCATGCAGTCGTCGATATCGCTCAGGTATTGAAAACGAAGCCTCGAAAGAAGGAGCTCTGCGCCGAGCGCCTGAGTGAGGAAGATTTTCAACGAATCCGATCACTGTTTTCTGAACACGGTATCGAGTTAAAGCCTGGCGAGGTCGATCGGCGGTTAACTGAACTGCGCGGGATGTACGAACCTTATGTGTTTAGCTTGTCGGATCAGTTGTTGATGCCACTGCCCCCGTGGATACTTCCTAAGGATGCTATCGATAATTGGAAGACAAGCGCGTGGGGTAGGATTCAATGATTGCGAATGATAAAAGAACAAGCGCGAAGAAATTTCAGATTTTAGACTTCAGATTTAAGATTGTCAGTTGAATAGGTCGAATACGTCCTAAAGGTCCTATGTTGCTGACTTTGAGATTCCACATCACCCTCATTATTGTTTGCGGCCTTCTTTTCACCGGCACCCCGATTCACATGGCTGAAAATCAAACGTCATCAGTTCCAGCCCGCCATCGCGCACGCGAGCTCGGCATCAAAGTTGGCATAATCCCAACTGGCCAACTTAACGCAATAACCGACGTCGCCGGAGTGCTCGTCGGTCACGCCACTGTCGTACGTGGCGACAACGTTCGTACAGGCGTCACAGCAATACTTCCGCACAACGGGAACCTGTTTCTGGAGAAAGTGCCGGGTGCTGTGTTCGTTGGCAATGGCTTTGGAAAATTCGCCGGCTCTACGCAGGTAAACGAACTCGGCGAGATCGAAACACCGATCCTGTTAACGTCCACTTTGAATGTTCCAAAAGTGGCGGATGCGCTCCTCGACTACATGCTCGGATTACCTGGGAACGAAAAAGTCCAGTCGGTAAACCCACTGGTGGCTGAAACGAATGATGGATATCTCAACGACATTCGTGGCAGACACGTCACCAGTAAAGATGTTTTGACTGCGATCAAAAGCGCCAAAGGTGGGGCAGTGCAGGAGGGCTGCGTTGGAGCTGGCACCGGAACGGTTGCGTTTGGATTCAAGGGTGGAATCGGTACGGCATCGCGCAAACTTCCCGAAAACCTCGGCGGCTACACAGTCGGAGTGCTGGTGCAATCAAACTTCGGCGGGATCCTGACCATCAACGGCGCGCCTGTCGGCCGCGAACTCGCTCGGTATTACTTGAAAGACGATCTGAAAGCCGGACAGCCCGCTCCGCAGTCAATCAGGGAGAACTACGCAGATGGCTCAGCGATTGTCGTAATCGCAACCGATGCACCGGTTGACTCGCGAAATCTTCGAAGGATGGCGGCTCGGGCAATGATGGGACTGGCGCGTACGGGGGCAGCCGGATCTAATGGTAGTGGTGATTACGCAATTGCATTCTCTATCGAAGGCCGAACTCGTCCGGCCCAGGCAAACGAGAAGAATGTCGTCCGAACGGTCAAGTCACTCTCTAACGATTCTGTGTCCCCGCTCTTTCTGGCAGTAATCGAAGCGACAGAAGAAGCGGTCTACAATTCCCTGTTCAAAGCCACTACAACTTCTGGGAATGGACACACCGTGGAAGCATTGCCCTTGGACCGGGCCATCGAACTACTCCGCAAACACGGTCTATTGATGTCTAACCAATGAATCTCTTTCACGACAAGGTCACGGTGGTCTAACCTTTTCCTAGTTGAGAGATAAGTTGTTTGACACTCAAAGTAGTGCTGCTTAGAATCAACCCACCCCTGGCAATAAAGAACCCCCTTTAACCCTACACAGAGATCCCTGATGAGGAGCAACGAAAGTGAAACTTAATGTTCGTGTCAATCGCAAGCGACCTGAATCGATGACCAGACAGATTCGGGAGCAGCTAAACTCACTGATTGATGCAGGTACTTTAGCTGTCGGCACGTTTCTACCAAGCGAGCGCGATCTGGCAAACAGTCTGAAAGTCGCACGGAATGTTGTTCGCGGCGCGTACGAACAACTCATGGCTGCCGGGAAATTGCGAAGCGAAGGTCGTAAAGGAAGAACGGTACGAAGTGGAGGAAGTAAACGACGGTCTACGACGAAGAGGACCGCGTCAAGAGCGAGTAAAGCGCGGAAGAGATAGAAATCAACAGCAATTGCCTACTTAGTTTCGTGTGATCGCCCGCGCACGACCGAGCGCTAGAATCTCGTTCCTAATAGCATTCCGTTCTGCCAGCAGCCTGACGAAGAAACGTCTACGCATCAAGAAGAACAACAAAACGCGCATTCCTCCAATAGATTTATCCAGCTCTTCGTAGAAGAGGATTGCGATGTACCCGCAAAACGGAATAGTCACGAGTGCCGCCGCAGCGCCAATCCAACCGAAGAGGGCGTATAAAACGATCGCGACCGCCAACCATGTGAGCGGGAAAAACAGCATTGCAGAAATGATTTTGATCGTGGAGATGACGTCGTCTGAGTTCTGAGAAAGTTTTGTCGCGAGATAGCCGCCGAGTCTGTAAGCGGGAAAATGTACTATCGTACCTACTGTCGCAGGACCAATCATCAGGAGAAACTTTATCGACTGCTTCACTATTCGGATAAAGACATTAAATGTTGAAGAGGGAGGCGCGAGCTCTTCCGTGTCCACGCCCGCCTGCCTTAGCTCCTCCTCAAAACGAATCATTCGAATCTCCAAACGACGCAAGCGCGCCGGTTCATTCTGCTGCAGCGCTGCATAGGCTTTCGTGAAAAGCTGTTGCAGTTGCAACTCTTCGATAAGACTTTCATCGCCGCCATTTTTTCGAACGGAAGAAAAGATTCGTTCCGCAAGCGCAACCGTTTGCAGCGCTTCGTTCTGCTGTGCATCAACGATCACCTCACGAAGTGATTGCTCGATACGATCTGACAGTGCACGGACTTGATCTCTGGGAGGATTGCCGTGTTCGTCCAATTCGACCGGTTCGACTCCGAATGGTTTGCCGAAGTAAAGCAACGCCGAACTTCTGAAGCTTGTCTTTGACGTGTAGTAAAGCCCTGCAGGTACGATTTGCAAACTGTTCACTTCCCCAGTCGATACTGCTCCAAGTGAGATTCTGGCGGCGCCGGTTTTGATTGGTTTGAGTCCGGGATCGTTGTGTGAAACTCCTTCGGGGCAGATGCCGATGGTCCCGCCCGCCGCCAATAATTTTCGCGCGGCAACAAACGTCTCCTGATTTCGGGAGACGTCTTCACCTTCATCCTGCTTCCGATAAACTGGTAACGAATCAAGCTGCCGGACGAAGTAGCCGATAACTGGCATTCGGAACAGCGGCGCCTTGGCTAGAAACGACACCGGGCGCGGAGCGAGACATAGCAGGAAGACCGGATCGACAAGGGCGTTTGGATGATTGAGGACGAATATTACTGGAGAATCCGTGGGAACATGTTCGACGCCAGTAACCTCGATTTTCTTGAAATAGATTCTGAGCGCGAATCGAAGCAGCGCCACGATGACTCTTCGGATCATAGGTTCATTGTATAGGACGTATGGGACCGATAGGACCTATTTCCGAACTGAGGCCTCTTAGTGTAATAATGAACCCGCTTTCCCAAAACAATCTACATCTCATTAATCGAGGACTCACATGAAGCGTTTTGCCCTTTTGATCTCTGTTCTGCTGCTCGTCTCCACTGCTGCCATTGCTCAAACCCGCACATATACGATCGAAGATCTATTGAAAGTGCGTCGCGTTGCGGATCCCCAGGTCTCCGCTGATGGCACCCGCGTGGCATTTACAGTTGGCGACGTCAATTACGATGCAAATCGAGTCGTGAACCAGATCTATGTTGTCTCGATTGATGGCGGCAACCCAAAACAGCTTACAAACGGACAAAGCTCCTCGAGCGCTCCACGCTGGTCTCCTGATGGAAAGAAGATCGCTTTCACAACTGGCGGCCAGGTCTGGACTATGGATAGCGACGGCGATCACAAAGACCAGGCCACAAAGATCTCAACCGGTGCCGCAGCCCCACTGTGGTCGCCTGACGGCAAGTGGATCGCATTCACGTCAGATGTCTACCCTGATTGTGCCGATGATGACTGTAATAAAAAGAGGGACGAAACGAACGAAGCCAGTAAGGTTAAGGCCCACATAACGACTCGCCTCCTGTTTCGACATTGGGATGAGTGGCGTGATGTGAAGCGAACGCACGTCTTTGTCGTCTCGAGTAAAGGCGGAACTGCTCGCGACATGACGCAGGGCGATTTCGATTCGCCACCTTATGCGGCCGCGTCAGGAGTGGACTTTGCTTTCTCGCCGGATTCGACGGAGCTTGCCTACCTGCGCAATCCCGACAAAGTCGAAGCAACTTCGACTAACAGCGACATCTATGTTGTTTCACTCAACGGAGGTTCAGCGAAGAACATCACTCATAGCAATCATGGTTACGATGTGGGACCGATCTATTCCGCAGATGGACGCTTTATTGTCTATCGCTCACAAGCAACGGCAGGGTTCGAAGCCGATCGCTGGCGGCTCATGGTCTACAACCGTGCCACAGGTACGAGCACAGAAATAACTCGCGGTTTCGATCAGCAAGTTGATGAGGCTGTGCTTTCAAAGGACGGCAATGTCTACTTCACAGCCGGCGAACGAGGCAAGTCGCCCATCTTCAGAGTCCCTCTGGCGGGCGGAGCTGTACAAAAGGTGGTTCCGAACGTCTTCGCTTCGAGCTTGAGAGTTACTGCAGACGGAAAAAGGTTGGTCTTTGCCGGGAGTTCACTTGCTTCGCCGGCAGAAATTTATGCGGTCAACGTTGATGGCTCAAGCCTTAATCCGCTGACTTCCATCAATACCCAATTAATGAGTCAAGCGAACCTCACAAAGGCTGAGGAAATCGAATGGACCGGAGCCCTTGGCAAAAAGATTCATGGGTTCATTGTCAAACCAAATAATTTCGATCCAAGTCGTAAGTATCCGCTCTTACTTTTGATTCATGGCGGACCACAGGGCGCATGGAGTGACAACTGGGGTTACCGGTGGAACCCACAGGTGTTTGCAAACGCTGGTTACGTTGTGTTCACACCAAACCCGCGCGGCTCAACCGGGTACGGCCAACAATTTGTCAACGAGATTAGCGGCGATTGGGGTGGGAAGGCTTACGTGGACATCATGAATGGTGTAGCGGACGTGCTGCGTCGTAGTCCGTTTATTGATCGAAATCGAATCGGAGCGGCAGGCGCGAGTTATGGCGGATACATGATCAACTGGATCGAAGGTCACAACAACGACCCGCGTTTTCGATTCAAAGTGTTGGTATGTCACGACGGCGTCTTCAACTTGACGAGTATGTACGGCGCAACTGAAGAACTTTGGTTTCCGGAGTGGGAGTTCAAAGGCACACCGTGGAGCAATCCGGCAATGTACAGTCGTTGGTCACCGCACAATTTCATTAATAACTTCAACACGCCGATTCTGATTATTCATGGCGAGCTGGATTTTCGTGTGCCGTTTGGCGATGGACTGCAGTTATACACAGCAGTACAACGCAAAGGTATTGATTCGAAGTTTCTGAGTTTTCCAGATGAGGGGCACTGGGTCCTGAAACCGCAAAATTCGAATTTGTGGTATCACACAGTGCTCGACTGGATTGATAAGTATTTGAAGTAATGGTCGAAAAAATATAGGACCTATATGACGTATAGGACCTATTAACTCATGATCGATCGACTTTCAATCAGATCGCGCCCCGTTGGTCACCCATTGATGCATCAGAATTGGGGCAAGCTCCTCTTCATGCATTGGCCGGTCGAACCTTCACAGCTTCGTCCACTCATTCCGAGTGACCTGGAGATAGATACATTCGATGACCGCGCCTGGATAGCAATCGTTCCATTCACGATGTGGGACATTCGCGCCTTTCCACCTTACGCTCCAGCCGTACCACGACTTAACGCGATGCATGAACTCAACGTCCGAACCTATGTTTATCTGGATGAAACGCCCGGTGTTTGGTTCTTTTCACTTGATTGCAACAACGCAGCCGCCGTCTTTGGCGCCCGCACGTTTTATTACTTGCCCTACTACAACGCCGAGTTAACGCTCAGTCAATCCGAGAACAAAATAGATTACACCTCTAATCGAACTGACAAACCGAAAGGGGCGTTTCAGGCGACCTGGAACATCGGAAGGTCGCTGCCGATGTCTGAACCGGAGTCGGTCGAGTTTTTCCTGACCGAGCGCTATTGCCTATTCAGCGAACACAACGGTCACCTTTATCAATCGAGAATTCATCATCCACACTGGCCGTTGCAGACTGCTACTCTCGATGCACACTCATCAACCATGATCGAAGCTCTCGGCATTCCGGAACCGACCGGCGCGCCAGTGCTTCATTATGCAGAAGAGATCAGCGTGGAGATCTGGCCACTGTACAAGCTGAAATTGGTCCAATAAGTCCTATTGTTCTACTCCGGCCTCTCAGGTGGCGGCACTACTGCAACGAAATCATCTACAAATCTTCGCGCATAACCGTCGAGCAGTTCGCCGACTCGCTCAAGTCGTGGCGATCTCACGATGAGGCCGGCGTGATGACGCTTGTTAACTCGGTAAACGATCTCGTCATCTGTGTAAGCGGACGTATCTGGCTGCTCTTGTTTTGCAAGTGAGAGAATGATGCCCGCGTATTCCTTCCGCAGCGGCTTAAGCGATCTTGTAGTTTGATTGACTTCTATCCTGGCCCATTCACGCCAAAGGTTTATTCCTGAAGCCGCCTCGAGAACATCGGCTATGTAAGCACCACCAACACGGGCCGCAATTTCAAGAAAATAGAACTTTCCATCTTCCGTACTCTTTATGAACTCAGCGTGAGTCGCGCCGTGTTCGAGACCGAGAGCTTTGACCAGTTTCTTATTGATATCGACGAGTGTTTTTTCGTCACTGGACCCATGCAAGACTGTTTGCGATATGTACGCACCGCCCTGATGCGCCACTTGCATTGGCGGACGACCGTATTGGTTAACCCCTGAAAACGCTACTTTGCCGCGGTTTACAACTGAATCCACATGAAAAACTTCACCGGCAATAAAGCGAGCCAACACGTAATAAGACGCTCGTTCGCGAAGATTCTCGCGCTTATTCATTTCCTCGATTGTTTGCCAAACTTGTTCAGGCTGATCGACCTTTTTGATTCCGATCGCTGACACATCGGAACGTGGCTTGATGACCCAAGGTGCTGGAATCGTCTCCATATAGTGACTGATGTCATCCGGGTTGATGAGCGGAACAAAATCAGGAACAGTAATCCCGGCCTTCTGAGATCTAACAGCCATCAAGAGCTTGTCCCGAAAGACCTTTGCATCAGACGCACTGAGCCCGGGCATGCAAAGGTGTTCGCGAATCAAGGCTGCGGTAACGACGTCGAACTCCTCCAAAGCAATGACCCGATCGACCTTCATTCGTTTTGAAAGGAATGCCACTAAATCGATGAACAAAGGCGGACCAGCATCGTTTGGAACGGCGTAAAGATCATCGAGGCTCTCTCTCGGCCAGTCTTCATTAAGCATCTTCTCTTTAGTGATCAGCACAACGTTGCAGCCGTGTGCTTTACACTCGCGAATAAAATCGACGCCTTTGAAATACGTGGCAAGACAGATAATGTTAAGAGGTCGTGGAAAGGTGTCAGCCATCTCGGCGAATATAAACTCTTTTCAGGAACGAGGCCATGCTGATAAGGTATTGCCGATTTCCGATTGCCAATTGTCGATTGAAGAAGAGCGTAATGCTCGACCCATCAAACACACCGGCATAGTAAAGGCCTGACAACCTTCGCGATCAATTATTAGATCGGCTCAAACCCAATTAGGACGAAGTTTGTCATAAACCAAATCGGCAATCGGCAATCGGAAATTGGCAATCTGTCGCACCCAACCAAAACCTATGATCATTAAAAGCCCCTTTCCGGATGTCACTATCCCAGAAGTGCCGTTAACGACATTTGTCTTTCAGCGAACGCGGGAACTCGCAGACAAGCCGGCCTTGATTGAAGGTCCAACGGGACGAACGCTCACCTATTCGCAACTCTACGATTCTATTCGACGTGTTGCCGTCAATCTTTCAAAACGTGGTTTCAAACAGGGTGAGGTGTTTGCGATCCTCAGTCCTAATCACCCGGAATACGCAATTCTGTTTCATGCAATTGCGTCGCTTGGAGGGATTGTGACAACGCTCAATCCGCTTTACACGGATCGGGAGATTTGTCATCAGCTGAAAGACTCAAAAGCTCGGTTCCTTGCAACAGTTCCGGGCTGTTTGGAGAAGGCTAAGGAAGCAGCAACGGCAGCAGGTATTGAAGAAATCTATGTCTTTGGTGCAACGGACGGAGCAACACCATTTGACTCGCTGCTCGCAGAGACGGATGAGCCGCTTCCGGTCGTGCAGATTAACCCTCTCGAAGATCTTGTCGCCTTGCCGTATTCGAGCGGAACCACAGGTCTTCCGAAAGGTGTGATGCTCACTCACCACAATCTCGTTTCAAATCTGAAGCAGATGGAGGGTCTGGATTATTTTGACGAGATTGACACTTTGATCTGCGTGCTTCCCTTATTTCACATTTACGGACTCGTGGTTGTGTTGAATATGGGACTCTACGCGGGCGCAACAATCGTAACGATGCCACGCTTCGATCTGGAAGCTTTCCTTCAGGCCGTGCAGGATTATGACGTGAGTCTGGCCCATCTCGTACCACCCATTGTCTTGCAATTGAGTAAAAACCCGATCGTGGACAATTACAGGCTGCCAAAGTTGAAGACAATCTTTTCCGGAGCCGCGCCACTCGGAGAAGACTTAACTCGCGCCTGCATGACACGTCTGGGTTGCTCGATTCGCCAGGGCTATGGACTGACCGAGACCAGCCCTGTTACACATTCGTCGCCGGCCGATCCGAAGCAGGTGAAGTTTGGTTCAGTTGGAGTTCCAGCTCCGAATACCGAATGCAAAATCGCGAGTCTAGAAACCGGTGAACCATTGCCACCCGGACGGGAAGGTGAGGTATGCGTTCGCGGTCCACAAGTAATGAAAGGTTACCTGAACAGGCCCGAGGCAACAGCAAGCACAATAGATCCAGACAACTGGTTGCACACTGGAGACATTGGTTACGTTGATGAGGACGGTCACTTCTTCATCGTCGATCGGTTAAAAGAGTTAATCAAATACAAAGGCCTTCAAGTACCGCCGGCCGAATTGGAGGCTGTTTTGTTAACACATCCAGCCGTGGCGGACGCTGCCGTGATTCCTTACCCCGATGAAGAAGCTGGTGAAGTGCCCAAGGCGATTGTCGTACTAAAGACTCCTGCAGAGGCAGAAGCGATCATGGAATATGTTGCGGAGCGCGTCGCACCTCACAAGCGAATTCGACACGTAGAGTTTGTCACACAGATTCCCAAGTCGCCGTCGGGAAAAATTCTGCGGCGAGTGTTGGTTGAACGGGACAGGGCGAAACGGGCGACGGGATAGCAAGTCCAAAGTCCAATGTGCAAAGTCCAAAGTCCAATATCCAAAGTCGAGCCTGAGCTTCTACCTTTGGACTTTAAACATGGGACTGTCGACTTTTGACTTTGGACTTTGGACAATGGACTTTGGACTTTCGACTTTGGACACACTTGCTTGACACCCTCATCACGTCCGAATACATTCCCCGGCAGCACAGCCCTGCAACTCGTCACCCACAAGTCGACTCCGGAGGTAGCTGACATGAATTATCGTCGTTCCTATTGGTTATTTGCAGTCTTGTTTGTGACACTCGTAGCAGCAGCCGCAGTCGGACAGACTAAAACCACTGCTACGACGGAGTGGAACACGTTCAGTCCAGAAAACGAAGAATTTTCTGTTCTGATGCCGAAGGATGTCGCCACGGAAGTTACCAAGGTGCCGTACCACCAGTTTGAACTAAGTCTCAGACTCTATCTCTCCGCGCCGGCATCAGGCCCTGTATTAGGAGTGGCTTCGGTAAGTGGTATTAAGGCGAATCTTGGATCGGATTTCGCGCGCTTTAATTCCTACGCGGACGCGTTCAAGACTTTCTTTCCATCCAAGGTAAGAAAAGACGCAGTAGGAAAATTGATCCTTGTGTCGAGCAAGCCTTTTCATGGTTACGCAGGTCGCACCTATAAGTTGACCGTGGGCGACTTGACAGGAACAGTTGACGCCTTTTTGACGCGAAAACGGTTCTATGCGGTTGTGCTTCTCAACACTAAGAAAGATGATGGGCTCGAAGAAAAATTTCTAAGTTCGTTTACGCTTCCTGATAAACCTGTAGAACAAGTGGCGACGGCGGAAGGGTCACAAGATCCAAACGCAGCGAACGCCAACAACACACCACAAACTTCACGTGACGGACGCAGGCCTCCAGCAGAGGGCGAAGCCGCTAACAGCGGGACCACCCAGGGCGAAACTCCAAAAGAGGATCGTGTAGATCAGCCGACCAACAACACCGATCCCAACGCTCCACCAGTTGCGAACGCTCAAAAACCTCCGCGCGCTCCAATTTCGGGAGGGATGCTCAACGGCAAAGCGATCTACTTGCCCCTACCCGACGTCCCTGCCGGCCAACCGACAGGTGTCGTGATGGTTCAGGTTTTGATCGATGAACAAGGGTCGGTTATTGATGCCAAGGCCATTGCTGGTCCCGCCGCACTTCATGCCGCAGCAGTGAACGCGGCTCGACTTGCGCGGTTTATGCCAACCGTACTTGCGGGAGAACCCGTCAAAGTGTCAGGGACTTTGGCTTACAACTTTGCACGTTCGAATTAAGCCAGAGATCTTGGATGCAGTCAGTACCACCTCGCGGTAGCGGGTGGGTGCGAAGCCAATAATCAATCGTCAACAAGCTTCGCACCCACCCGCTACCGCGAGGTGGTACTGACTGCGTTCAAGCTTGACGCTTCTATATCCACAGTCTATCTTCACTCGACCTTTCTGAATATCACTCTGGAGTCATATTGATGTCATCAAGTACAGCCGCACACTGTCCGGCCTGGTCGATTCCCGGATATCTCGAGGTGCGGGACGGTCATCTTTCAATCAACGAGGTCGACGCAATAGATCTTGTCAAAGAATTTCAGTCGCCTCTTTTCGTTTTTTCGGAAAGCCGGATTCGAGAAAACATCAATCGTCTCAAGCGAGCGACCAACGTCGTGGACCGACCTATCAAGTTCTGCTATGCGTCCAAAGCAAACTCCAATATGTCAATTCTCAAAGCCGTACTCGATTCCGGAATCGATTGCGAGGTCAATAGTGGCGGCGAACTCTTTAAGGCACTGCGTATAGGATTCAAACCAGATCAGATCATCTTTAACGGCACCAGCAAATCAGATGAGGAATTAGACGAAGCAGTACGAGCGCAAATCTATTCCATCAACGTTGATTCAATTTTTGAGATTGGCCTCGTAGAACAATCAGTTGCGAGACTACGATTAAAAGGTGAAGACATTCCGCCTGCGCGAATAACCCTTCGTCTGGTTCCCGAGATTGGTACCCGTTCCCATCTTGGTCTGCAAACGGCATTGCTGACTTCCAAGTTTGGCATCTCATCATCGGAAGTGCTCGCCGCTTTTCGACGCGGACTCCGAAATCCCGATTTAGTTAACATCTGCGGAATTCATATTCACGTCGGCTCACAGACACCGGATGTTGAGCCGTTTGCCGAAGCATTCCGCAGCATGTGGGAACATTTGGTAACCATCCATCAAGAGACTGGTCACACGTTAGAACACATCAATCTCGGAGGCGGGATACCGGTCAACTACCTGCGCGATCGTTCGCAAGCTGATCAATTGCCCGAACACGAACGGGACATGCTGGGGGCGGAACTCGAACCTGCGGATGTTTTGAAAGAGGCGCTGAGAGTTGCGCGAGAATCAGCACGAGCCGCAAATGCCGAGCATCTGCTCGATCAGGTGTCGATTCTTTTGGAGCCAGGCCGCAGCATCATTGCCGATGCCGGGTTGGTGTTGACTACCGTGAACAACATCAAAACACGTCCTGAGACTGGTGATGTTTGGCTGCTGGCAGATGCCGGTTACAACATTATGCTCTCGATGAACAATTACAAATGGTACTACCACCTTATTTCCGCTTCGCGTGCCGGGGAACCTTATGCGCGTGACTACAAGGTTGCGGGGCCATTGTGTGATTCGGGTGATGTCTATTTTGATATCGAACGGGAAGGACGCTTACCCGATTATCGAAGATTGCCTGCTGATGTTACTCCTGGTGAAGTACTGGCCTTGTTGAATTGCGGTGCGTACTCGTTGGCCCAGATGTTTCATTACAACGGCCGCCCGCTGCCCGCAGCGGTTCTGATTACGTTGGACGGAACGCCGAAACTCATTCGTCGCCGCGACACTTACGATGATCTGATCGCGAATGATGTCTGGGAATAAGTCCAACGTCCAAGGTCCAAAGTCTAAAGTCCGCGGATCCAAGTCTTTTGTTCTTTATCAAGTCTCACGGCGGGGAGATGTCGCGGTAAAGGAACAAGTTAAGGTTCAGTCCAATGTCCAAGGCCCAAAGTCTATTTTGGTTTCTCACATCTCACAATAAGGAGCACTCACATGGCAAAAGTAAAAAAGTTTGAGGAGATTCAATCGTGGAAGAAAGCGCGCTCTCTGACGAAAGAAATCTATAGCACAACGCTGATTGGATCGTTTGCTAAGGACTTTGGTTTGAAGGATCAGATACGCCGATCAGCAGTATCAATCCTTTCCAATATTGCGGAGGGTTTCGAACGTGGAGGCGATAAAGAGTTCCTTCAGTTTCTTGCTATCGCCAAAGGATCAGCAGGTGAGCTTCGCGCTCAGTTGTATGTCGCTTTCGACCAACAGTATTTGTCTCAGAAACAATTTGAATCGCTTTCGCAAGAAGCAATGGAGATTAGCCAGCTAATCTCGGGCTTCATGCGATACCTTCGACAGTCGGAACTTCGGGGCAGCAAACTCCGCTAACGACTCGACTTTGGACTTTGGACCTTGGACTTTAGACCTTGGACTTTGGACTTCTATGCAACCTGAACACAATCACCTCGTTCGTGGACTGGGTCTAACGGCGGCGATAGCAGTCAATGTCGCAAACGTTATTGGAACGGGCGTCTTTCTAAAGGCGCGTGTAATGACCTGCAATGTTGGAACGCCCGGAAAGGCACTCGCTGTTTGGGTGTTCGCCGGAGTGCTGTCGCTGGCCGGCGCTCTCACATATGCAGAACTGCTCGCGATGCGACCCAAAGATGCTGGTGAGTACGGAATCATCCGCGACGGTTACGGCCCTGTCTGGGGATTCATTTATGGGTGGACCCAGTTTCTACTCGCGCGCTCTGCATCAGCAGCCGCGTTAGCTGTTGGGTTTGCGATCTTTCTCAACGATTTTCTGAAAGGATTCAATCACTCACTTTCAACGGTCTATTTCTCTTTCACCATTCCCTTCACCGATCACGTCGTCCCGTTTGGTCGGCTACAAGTCGTGGCACTCACAGCCATCGCCATAACGACTTTGATCAACTGTGCGGCAGTCAAGGTCAGTGGAAACTTCGCGACAGTAATGACGATTATCAAAGTCTCAGTACTGATCCTCGTTGGGGTAGGCGCGTTTGTTTACAGCGGTGGGGATTGGAGTCATCTTTCAGAGGCTAACGTAAACGGCGTCTGTGAAGGTGTCGCCGTGACGACAGGTGGATTTGCAGGATTGGCGGCGGCGCTGCTCGGCGCGATGTGGGCTTACGATGGTTGGAACAACATTGCTTTTATGGCTGGTGAAGTAAAGCAGCCGGAACGGAATCTGCCGCGAGCGTTGCTTGTTAGCATGCTCATCATCATGGGTCTTTACGTGTTCGTAAACCTGAGTTACTACCACGTGCTAACACCGACTCAGATAGCCAGCGTTCCCGCGAGTTCGTCCACGGCAGCTGAGGTCGTTAGACGTTTACTCGGCGCCACAGCTGTGACACTAATGGCTGCCGCAATGATGACTTCTTCGTTCAGCGCATTACACGCCTCAATTCTGGCCACTGCGCGGGTTCCATATGCAATGGCTAAGGACCGTTTGTTCTTCACCGGCCTGGCGAAACTTTCGAAGACACACGTTCCTGTTCGGTCATTGATTGTGCTTGCGATCTGGTCGAGCGTGCTGGCGCTTTCAGGTTCCTACGATGTGCTGACCGACATGGCGATATTCGCGCTGGTAATGTTCTATGCATTGACTGCCGGAGCTATATTTATTCAACGAAGACGCAATCCTGAGGAAGCGCGTCCGTACCGCACGTGGGGCTATCCGGTTGTGCCAGTTCTATTCATCGCGATTTGTACGTGGCTGATCTTGACGACGATTTGGAACACGCCGAAGCAATCTGCGATCGGACTGGCTTTAATGGCGCTGGGTCTGCCCGTGTATTTACACTGGCGGAGAACGATTAAGAATGGCACGTCAAGCAGATGACTTAACGAAAACGTCAAGCGATCTTCTCTGCGCCTCCTTTGCGTCCTCTGCTGCTCTCTCCAACTTATCGATCGGGGAACAGCGGGGTAAACCACCCTTCCCGACTTGTTCTTTGCACGTTTTTCTTTTCCCCCTGACCACCTGAGTCCGTAAGCAGTTTCTAGTGAGACGCAGAGAATTCATGGGGTTCGGACCACTTCAAAAATCGCCGAGCCCTTCCCTTCACTCGTTCCCAGAAAGCCCTTTCCATCAAGCCGATATGCGATCGATTCACCTTGCTCTCGCTTGCCGAAGTTGAAACTCACTATCTGCTGTTTCCAAATATCAGAGAAGTTTGCGCTCGCCGATGGAAGGGCCAATTCATACGCCTGGAAATAATCGCAAAGCGCAACGCGTTTTCCGTCGGGTGAAACACTGCCACCAGTGATGACGCCCCCAAATGGATTTGGAATTCTTAACTCACTCAATCGTTTCAACGCGATAATGTCGCCAGTGACAAACGGTGCAGCGGCTTCGTAAACGAATGGTCGACCTAACGGGATCTTAGTGACGATGTACATATCGCCGGTCGCAGGATCGACAAGCAGAGCCTCTGCATCGTGACTCCCGTCTGGATAACGTAACCGGATGGCTTCGGCAGTTTCCGTGACTTGCGGCTTTGCCTTACTTGAGTTGCCGTTGTCTTGCGCCGGCTCAGCTACCCGATACACAACAATTTCTTTTCGTATTGAATCGTTGTCACCGATGTCGGCGATATAAAGATAGCTCCCTCCAACTGCGGGACCCGGACCAATGGAGATGTCTTCCCAATCAATCGCCTGTGCTCCGGTCACTCGCCAAACACCAAACAACTCACCTTGTTCGCTGATCAGGTAAATGAAGGGTCCGTCTCCCGAATCGTTGTGTGTCCAGTATTTGCCCGGCATTGAACGCGACGCGACCAGGCCACTGCTTTCATCAAGTACTTTGCTCTTAAGTGAACCGACCTTGTGCGGCAGACCGTAGAGTTTTGACTGTTGCTGCTGTTCCGGCGGCTCGGCATTAACAGTCTTTGGTACCTGCCGGCACGAATACAGCAACAGACAAAGGCTGGCAATGAGAAACATCCTGCCAGCCTTACCAGGTAAACTACTCGTTTGGGTTTCGCCTGTTTTCAAGCCCTTTGCGCCAACGCTGCGCGCGCCACTTCTTTATCGTCAAAGTGAAAAGTCTCACGGCCAATAATCTGGTAATCCTCATGCCCTTTGCCCGCAATCAATACAAGGTCGCCACTGCGAGCTTCAGCGATGGCTTTATTGATTGCTTCGGTACGATCCGCGATCTTCCGATACGGCTTCCCTGTTTTGCGAATCCCTTCTTCTGCGTCGCAAAGGATTTGTTCAGGATCTTCTGTTCTCGGATTGTCCGACGTCAGTATTACGACATCGCTTAGTGTCCCTGCTGCTTCGCCCATGGGTGCGCGCTTGGAACGATCGCGATCGCCACCACAACCAAAAACAGTAATTATCTTTCCGCGTACAACTTCGCGGGCGGTCTTCAAGACATTCAGAAGTGCATCATCGCTGTGTGCGTAATCGACAACCACGGAGAAATCGCCGCCATGCATTACGCGTTCAAAACGTCCGGGCGCTCCGGTGCACTTTTCTAGGGCTGCCGTCACGACATCGAGCGAATAACCGAGCGCGAGCCCACTCGCAACTGCCGCCAGGGTGTTGTAGATGTGCGGCGGCCCAACGAGTGGAGAGTGAAACCGGCTTTCACCCTGCGGAGTCAAGAGATTGAACGTCATTCCGTTCAATGAAAACTCTGCGTCACTCGCCTTAACATCAGCCGCTGAGTTCACTGCGTACCGAATGACGCGCAAGCCCTCTTTGTCTAATTTCTCAGCCAACTCAAGTCCATATGGATCGTCTACATTGATTACCGAGGTCTTTGGTCGTGAACCTAAACGACCGTCAAACAACCTTTGCTTTGCGTACCAGTAGTTCTCCATGGTCTTGTGGTAATCAAGATGGTCACGCGTGAGATTGGTAAAGACAGCAACGGCGTATTCGAGTTCGTCGCAACGATGAAAGTCCATTGCCTGCGACGAGCATTCCATCACCGCAGTGCGACAGCCGAGCTCGACAGCGTCGCGAAGTAACCGCTGCATATCAGGAGCTTCGGGCGTGGTGCGATCGGCTTTGATTCTTTTTTTGCCCAGACGATATTCAACGGTACCCGTCATGGCTACCGGTTCGCCTGCCTCTTCAGGAATCGAAGCAATCAGATACGCGGTAGTTGTTTTGCCGTTGGTGCCCGTAATACCGACTAATTTCAATTCGCGCGATGGGTGATGCTGAACATCCGCCGCTGCGACGGCCATCGCGCGACGTATCTCGGGCACCTGCAACCAAACTCCCTTGAAGTCTTTCGGCACCGGCAATTCAGAGATAACCCCTGCCGCACCCTGAGACATCACCTGGGGTACGAACTTGTGCGCATCAAACAGTGCACCCCGAACAGCTGCAAAGAGACTTCCGTGAGTCGCGCGACGAGAATCGTGGGTGATGTCGGTGATAACTGCGGTCCTGTCACCGGTGAGTTTAGCTTCTGTTTTTTCGGCGATTTGTTCGGCGGTGATTGATCGATCTGGGCTCACAGTTGCTCCGAATCAAGAATTGTAGTGCAAGGAATTTTACGAAGCACTCATGTAAAAGTCGATTGGGTGCTGTTTGTCGCGCTTGGATGGAGTCAGTACCACCTCGCGGTGGCGGGTGGGTGCGCAGTCAAAAATCAACGGTCTTGTCCAGCTTCGCACCCACCCGCTACCGCGAGGTGGTACTGACTTCATCCAAGTTTCGCCTAGCCTTACTTGTTTTCTTTGCCCCCGACAACTGAAAATGTGCACCATCGCCTTATGCAGAACCCAGCTCGGCCAACCATCATCTGCATTGCCACTTTCTTCAAAGGCAACGAGTTTATCCGCGAATGTAAACGTCAAGGTGCAGCGGTCGTCCTCTTAACCAGAGAAAAACTGGCCACCGCAGACTGGGCTTACGAATCTCTGGATGATCTAATTGCGATTCCAGGGAAGGTTACGGACCAGTCGTACGCAGCGGCCGCGGTTCGTGTCATGAGACAACGCAAAGTAGAACGAATTGTCGCTCTGGAAGAATACGATGTGGTCACAGCGGCCCAGCTTCGCGAGTTCTCAGCCATACCAGGCGTCCGCACAACGACGGCCCGACGCTTTCAAGACAAGTTGGTAATGCGTATGAGAGGTCGAGAGACTGGAATTCGACAGCCCGAGTTTGTTCCGCTACTCAACCACGAGACTGTTGCGGACTTTATGAAAAGAACCTCACCGCCATGGATGCTAAAACCGCGCCTGGGCGCCTCGGCGATGGGAATCAAGAAGCTTCGCACAGCAAATGAAGTCTGGCAGACGCTCTCACAGCTCGATTCGAGAAGCACGTTCGAGGAAACCGCCGCGTTCCATTTGCTTGAGCAGTACATCCAAGGCGACGTGTATCACGTCGATTCGTTATTAAGTGAGGGCAAGATACTTTTTGCGAGCGTAGAACGTTACTCAACAACGCCATTCGATTTATCTCAGTTCGGCGGTATTAGTATCTCGCATTCGGTCCGACGTGGTTCACGTGAAGAAGAACAACTGCTCGAGTTCAATCGACGGTTGCTCGAGCTATTCGGAATAGATAGAGGCGTCACTCACGCGGAGTTTCTCCGCGCCGGCGATGCAGAACATGATCTTAACTTTCTTGAAGTGGCAGCCCGGGTTGGCGGGGCGTACACAGCTGAAACCATTGAGGCTGCAAGCGGAGTCAATCTGTGGAGAGAATGGGCGAGGATCGAATTGTCTACTCCTGAACATCCTTACCGATTGCCTGGGGTGCGTCGCGATTATGGTGGAATCGCGCTGTCGTTGTCGCGCCAGGAGTATCCGGACACAAGTGGCTATCGGGATCCGGAAATCGTTTATCGAATCGATAAACCCTGGCACGTTGGACTCGTTGTTACCTCACAACGTTACGAGCGAGTCATCGAGTTGCTCGAACAATATCGCCGCAGATTTACTGAAGACTTCGCGGCTGTGGCTCCGCCGGAGGAACGACCGGGACAGTATCTGTAATGTCCGACGAACTTTAGTTTGTCATGCTTGAGTAAAGACCCGATCGGAGAATACAGCCCCTTGACGGTCACGTACCACAAACTAAAGTTCGTCGGACAAGCACAAATCTTAAATTTGAAAGAACCGCCAATCGTCCAGCTTCAACAAACTCTGTAACAACACATTCGCTCCGTTCGCGATGTCTTCTGGTTTCGAAAACTCTCGCGGACTATGACTGATCCCATCACGGCTGGGAATGAAGATCATACCGATCGGACAGATGTCCGCGAGCTCCTGTCCATCGTGCCCTGCGCCGCTTGGCATCGACTTTGTAGACAAGCTCAAGCTCATTGCCGCCTCATTAATTGCTTTACGAATGCGCAGGTCGGTCGGTGCTGGCTTCGAGGAGTTTACTTCTTTGAACTCGAATTTAGTTCCTGTTGATAGTTCAATCTGTCGAACTTCATCTTGTATCTTTTGAAACATCAACTGCACTTTCGACGCATCAAGATCACGCAGCCCCAAACTTGTGATCACTTTACCTGGAATCACATTGAACGCTCCCGGAAATGCCTGGATCTTTCCTACCGTTCCCACTTGGCGTCCCGGGATTGAAGTAACCGCGCGATTGACCGCCTCGATGTATTTTGCCGCCGCCAGGAGCGCATCTCGCCTTTGATTCATGGGTGTTGTTCCGGCGTGATTAGCAAAACCGTCGACTGTGACATCCCACCAGTAAACGCCAACAATTCCTTCGACGACGCCAATATCGACCTTCTCGGCTGATAAAACTCCGCCCTGCTCTATATGTAGTTCGAGATACGCTGCGATGTCGCCTTTCCTGCGCACCACACTCGACAAACGGTCAGGATCACCGCCAATAAATTTGATGCCTTCGCGAATCGTCTTTTTGCTGTTAGTAACAATCTGAAGATCTTTTTCAGTCAAGCCTCGCGATATCGCTGCACTGCCGATTGTCCCACCTTCTTCGTTTTGAAAGATCACGACTTCCAGTGGGTGCTTCAGTTTGATCTTGTTTTCGGCGAGTGTCTGCGCGACTTCAATCGCTCCCATCGAACCAACTTGTCCGTCATAGCTTCCACCCTGCGGAACCGAGTCGATGTGTGATCCCATCATCAGTGGCTTCAACGAAAGATCACCTCCTGAACGTCTGCCAATGATGTTACCTGCCGCATCGATGCTGACTTCAAGCTTCGCATCGCGCATCAACTTCATCGCGTAATCGCGCGCCTGAAGATCAAGATCGGAATACGCAACACGATTGGTGCCGCCTTCAGGAGTTTTACCAAACTGTGCGAGTTCGCTTAGATGCTGATTCAGCCGTTGGCCATTAATGCGGATGGCTGATGCTGATTGATTTGGAAGGAGGTATAACGCGGGAACGGAAGACAATAAAACAATACTGAATTCACGTCGGTTCATGCCATCCGCAGATTACACAGATTACGCAGATTTGTCTTGACGAAAACAGTGTGTGAGCTTTCGTTTTTTTAATCTGTGTAATCTGCATAATCTGTGGATTGTTTTCTGTTAGGCAGCTACTTGAGTACACGGGTGCAGGGTAAACGCGGGAATTGGTTCTGCAGCCGACGCCATCTCAAATACTGAATTCAACTTTGTGATCTCGAATACTCTACTTAACGGCTGGCCAATGTTCATTAGTTTGAAACGCATTCCAGTTGCGATCGTCTGTTGTCGCAAATCCAACAAGACTCCTAATCCATGCGCATCGACAGTTGTCACGCACTTCAGATCAAGAATGATGGCAGTAGCACCTGAAACATTACGCACCGCTTGTCGCAGTTTTTCCGTTTCGCCATTGATGATCCGTCCGTATAGACCAAGAACAGCAACAGTCTCCAGTTTTTTGGCGTGTACGTTCAACATAACCTCTTCCCTTCCGGTAAATCGCTGGTCAGTAACCCGATTCCTACGAGTTGTTCGTTACTAAGACTACATAGGTTTCACTTTTGTTAACGCTGCGGTTCCACTTTTCTTAACGGTACCGGGGCTTTTTTTGTTCCTCGTAGGATTAACACCGCCGAAAGGAAATTTGAGGACAAGTTTTTAGGGGCAACACAAAACAATCCGCAGATTACGCAGATTACACCGATTAATGAGAAATAGAATCGCGAAATGCCTCAGAAAATCTGTGTAATCTGCGTAATCTGCGGGTTGCTTGGGGAGCTAGGACATTCCGTGTGAATGGGGCAAATCAGACATCGGACCCTCCGGCTGACGCAACAAAGTTTCAGCCGCCACACCATTCTTATACTGTTCCAACAGCGAGTCGAAATCTACCTTTACACCGACTGGATTTGCCGCAAATGCGTCACTATGCATAAAAGAATAAGCCTCTTCAGCATTGGCGCAGCAATCAACCTGAAACTCCATCCGATTTCCATCCGGATCCTGATAATACGTGGAGAGAGTTACACCATGATGAATTTGCCAGTACGGCTTGATGCCAAGTTGTTTCAGCCGGTCATATGTTTCAAGAAGATCGCCGACACTCTTGTATGTGTATCCGACGTGATTCACACCAATCTTCGAGCTTGCATTACTCTCTGTGCCGTTCGGACTAAGCACCGACATGTTGGCAAAGGCGAAGCGATGGTGTTCATCGTCGTAAGTTAGAAATGCCAGTGCGGGATTCTTGTATTGGACCTTGGCTTCGAAAACCTTTTCGTACCAATCGAGCATTTCATCGTAGCGTCGAGTCATGTAAACGACGTGGGCAAGTTTTGATGGGGGTGCCATTGCGAGGTGCTCCTTTTTATGTTTATTCAGCAAGAAAACAAAACGCCGATCCTTCGTCAACCTATCCTGAAAAATCTTGCAATCCTGTGAACTACGTTTCGATTAAGCCAGGTGCGCACGCACCCGCTACCGCGAGGTGGTACTGACTGTATCCAGGCAACACAAGGACTGCCTGGGCATTCTACTGAGATGATTTCGTGTTACCAAACGAGTACAACGCATTTCGTGTGCGGATATAAAGATTGCTGCCGGCAATTGCAGGCGTCGCCCAAACCTCTTCACCCAAATCGTTCGTCGCTAAAACTTCCCACTGCGCGCCGGCTTTCAAAACCGTAACCTTGCCACTCGCGCTCACCATGAAGACTTTGCCATCCGCCGCAACCGGAGATGCATAGTAATCCTCGAGCGCATCAGGAGTACGTCCCTGTTTCAGAACCTGTCCACTGATTGGATCCAGGCTGGTAACTACGCCCCCTTCCTTCATCAAGTACATAACGCCGCGATAAATCAGCGGCGCGGGAATACTTGGGTAAGACTTTTTCAGGTTCCAAACAACATTGGTCGGAGTCAGGTCACCCTGACCTCCCAAACGGACGGCAGTAAGACCGTGTCCTCCGGCAGTCGAGTTGCGGACGAAGTCGTATTCCGCACGATCAACAATTCCGTCGTTGTTGCGGTCCAACCAACCAAAGTGTTCATAGAATTCAGCCACTGACTTTACTTCTTCGTGTTGAAGTTGTTGGTCCTTGTTGCCGTCCATCTTCAGAACTTCATCGAATGGCGGCAAAAACGGGTCATCGCCGCCTTCCGCTAACACATAGACCACGTCAGTTCCGATGATTGGCACACCTTTCGGATACGACCCAATTTTAGACACCCACCACAGTCGCTCTCCTTTATCCAATGAATATGCATCGACTGTGTTTGAACCAACTACGATCACTTGTGGCAGTCCGTCTTTCGGTTTGTAGATGGCCGGAGTGGAATATGCTTCGTAATTGAGGCGGCTCTTTCTCCAAAGCATTTTTCCATTGCGTGCATCGACCGCAACTATGAACGAATCCGATTGCTGGTCACACACCATGACCAATGTGTTTCCGGAAAGCACAGGCGATCCACCCATGCCGTAAAAACTGTTGAAGGGTCCCAGGGGCAGACGCCAGAGCTCTTTGCCATTGGCTGTATAAGAGATCAGTCCCAGCTCTGCAAAAAATACGATGACGTTTCTTCCATCACTTACCGGTGTGGGTGAAGCGGCATCGTTGGCCTTGTAGATTGTCATCTGTCGCGGACGAGCAACGTCGCGTCGCCAGAGAACCTTTCCATTGTTGCGATCGAGAGCAAGCGTGATCAACTTGTCGCCCTCGCTTGCCGTAAGAAAAATGCGATCCGCGGTGACCACTGGTGAGGAACGTGCAAACGGTACGGATGTTTTCCAGGCTAGATTTTTCCTGACGCCAAACTCAGCTGGAACAATAGAGGCTTCCGCGACACCCGCCCCGTTTGGACCACGGAATTGCAGCCATTCATCGTTGCGCCCAACGCTGGTTGCTTCAGATGTCTTCTGTGCATGCAACGACGAGGCAGTTGTGAGAAGCACTGCGTTAGCGATAATCAGAATTGAGAGAGAGCATTTTGTTTTCATTTTCTGCATCGTGCTAAGAACGGGCACGTCCTTTCTACCTCTTCAGGTGTTGAGAATAGTTTATGCTGTTCACCAGCGTGGACTCCAACTCTATCTACTCCCGCGGGCGTTCGAGCTCGACGACGTAAACGTGCACGAAGTCGGCGCGACCACCGCTGTTGGCGCAAGCTTCAGCGGCGCCAGGTTGTTCTTCGTCAGCAACGAATTGAAGTCAACTAGATCTGCGTCGAGCATCTTCTTCCATCCATTCGCAGTGGACGTAAACTCAGCGCAAGCGGATTGTAGTGTGTTTAATTCTGCTTTGGTTGGCCCCATGTCGATGCCATTTTGCGTGAGTGGCCCAAGGACTGTGTTGAAGAGATTGTTGACTGCGATGAATGACAACAAGCTGCCCGGAAGACGAGCAGCCGCGCCAAAACCGCCGCCACCTCCTCCGCCAGGTCCACGTCCTCCGCGTTGTGGCCCGCCGAAGGTCGCCAACTTCGTATCAAGGGCACTCGCTGCGGTCGCCACATCAGCAGACAATGAGCTCTTTGGGATTGCCGCGAGTTGTGCACGCACCGCGGCGACTTCGCTATTTGCGGCATAGCTATCCTTCATACCCTGGACAGCTCCCATTGCCAGCTTGTCCTGTGCTCGCAGCGCCACCATCATCGACGGACTCTCACCAACACGAGGATCATTTCGGACAATCAGCGGCTGAGAATACATCTGACCATCGACAATTAGTTTAAGTGTGTAAGTGCCTGGTAGCGCGAGTGGACCATGCGGTGCAGGAGTCACGGAACCCGGCGACGAATTCATCTGGTTGTTAATGTCGGGATTGAATCCAGGCGGATCGTCATAGCGAAGATCCCAATTGATGCGTTGCGTGCCGACCTCAGTTGAGAGAGCACGCTCAGACGCCGGCATCAGCCAGTAATCGGGATAGGGCGGCTTCGAATACATTGGTGGTTGTGTGCTTGTGATCGTGCGTACCAATTTGTTCGCGGAATCGAAAATCTGCAGCCTGATCTCGCTGGCTGGTGTCTTACTCAGGTGATAGTAGATGAGCGCGCCGTAGGGAGGATTAGGTGCGTGCGGCAGCTCCAGGTTCATCGGCTGGTCCCAGTTGGCGTTTGCTCGAGCGCGGATTGCATCACCCGGCTTGAACAGGTAGGCGGGCCCCGAAGCTATCTGTTGTCCCTTTGCCGCGATCTCGCGCAGCGGACTCATGTCGTCGAGTACCCAGAATCCTCGACCGTACGTACCGATAACAAGGTCGTTGATGTTGTGATCTGAGTGAACAACCAGATCACGAATCGAAGTGCTCGGCAGATTCAGCTGCAGCGACTGCCAGTGATCGCCATCATCGAACGACACGTATACGGTCGTCTCCGTGCCGGCAAAGAGCAGCCCTTTCTGTTTGGGATCTTCTCGAATCACGTGTACTTGTGTGCCAGTGCGCTCATCGGTAGGGAGACCGTTGACGATGCGCGTCCAGGTCTTGCCGCCGTCGTGCGTGCGATAGATGTAGTTCTGCTGCGGGCCGTCCGTAGGTCTTCTGCTAAAGCCGATGTTGGCGAGGACGTAAGCGGTATTGACATCGTTGTGTCCAGCTTCAACCGTGACGAAGCTCATGCCCGTTGGAAGATCGGTGAAGTTCGTCACGTTGTTCCACGTCTTGCCACCGTCCATCGTGTTATAGATCTGTCCGTTGCTGCTGCCCGACCACACCACGCCCTGCTTAACTGTCGAGATCGAGAAATCTGAAATCGAAGCGCGGAACAAGGCAAACGGATTCGGACTTGCTCCGGGTGTCGGCGTCGGAGTAGGAGTGGGTGCCACACCGCACGGTGCCAGCGGCTGACCTTTCGCTGTGGTGAGATCGGGACTGAACGTTTTCCACGTCTGTGCGCCGTCACGCGTTACGACAATGCAGTTGTAACCGACGTATAGCGCTTTTGGATCGAACGCGGTGTCAAACCGCTTCCAAAAATCAAAAGATTCCGCATAGAGATTCCGGTCCGTGCCAAAGTTTGGAGCGACATTGCCCCACTGCCCGGTTGCAAGATCGATCTTGATCAGCCCGTTACCCTGGCCATTGCCATAACCAACACCGTAAATCGTCGTGGGCTTGAGCGGATCCGGCATGACGATGCCGAACTCGGACGACGGCAACGGATACCAATCCACCTCGGTGATCTGACCCTGGTCGCTGCGACTACGAGTCATGATCGCGCCTGTGTCTTGCTGCGAACCCATGACCCAGTACGGATACTGCGAATCGGTGGCGATGTGATAGATCTGCGCAATCGGGATCTGGTAATAGCCGCTCCATGTCTCACCGCCATCGAGGGTGATTGCAGGACCTTGATCGAAACCAAAGAAGATACGTTTTTTGTCCGTCGGGTCGAACCATGCGACGTGCGGATCCTCGCCACCAGGTGCACCTTTGAATGCGCTAAACGACTTGCCGCCGTCTGTCGATCGGTAGATGGTAGTGGCGATCGTGTAAAGGATGTCGGGGTTCTCTACATCCACCCAAACACCGGAACTATAGTTACCCTGACCGTTGGAGATTCGAGTCTCATCGCCGGCCATGTGTTGCCACGTCGCACCTCCATCATCGGATCGCGATAGACCAGAGCCACCCTGCAGCGGAGTTCCGATCACATAAACTCGCTGGGCGTTGGAATGCATAGCGATGGCCACGCTGATGCGGCCGTTGTATTGCGGCAGCGTTGTTATTTTGGTGAATGTCTTACCTTCATCGATCGATTTGTAGAGTGCCGTGCCGTTTGGTCCTTGTGGTGCGCCTCCGCCGAATCCGCCAAATCCTCCGCCCCCACCCTGTGCTGTTGCAAAGATCACGTTCGGCATGTCGAAGGCGTACTCGACGTCGCGCGTCCCGTTCGCGTTGTCAGGTCGCAACGTGTTTTCCCAGGTCTTTCCACCATCGACTGTTCTATAAATGCCTCGGCCGTTGTGTTGAGCATCGCCCTGTGTGGACACCACGACGATGTTCGGATCTTTCGGATCGACAACCATCTTGTTGATCTTGGTAGTTTCTTCGAGACCGATGTGCGTCCAGGTCTTACCGGCATCCGTCGATTTGTACATCCCGTCGCCCGACGGACCGCCAACCGAGTCGCCTGTTCCGGCATAAACAATATTGGGATCGGATGGCGCTACCTGAATAGCACCGATGCTATCGACGTTCTTGAACTGATCGAAGATCGGGTACCACGACACGCCGGCGTTTGTCGTTTTCCAAATACCGCCGATCGGTGCTCCCAGATAGAACGTGCCTGGTTGACCGATGGCACCGGTGACTGCCGAAACGCGGCCGCCGTGAAATGGTCCAATGTTGCGCCAACGGAGGCCGGAGAAAAGATCATTGGCAACAGTTCCATCGACCTCAGTGCGAGCACCCACTAGAGGCGGGATAATTGCTGCGGCAAGAAGCGCGATTCCAAACACAATAAGAACCAGGAAGAGACGATAATTTGTTTTCATCAGGAATTGACCCCCGTTAGCTACGAGCAATTTGCAAAGTGAGCTTCAACCGATTACGCAGATTACATTGGTTGCAAGAATAAAGCCTACACTGAGACGTATATTGAAACTTCGGTAATTCGTGCAATGTGTGGCTGGGCAATATGCTTTAGCTTAGCTTTGCCTTAAAAGTCAGAATTCCACCAACGCAGCTGGTGGATTGTTCATACCCAACCTACAAAAAGCAACTATCGAAAGAATGGGGGTAAAATCCCATCAACGCAGTTGGTGGATTGTTCATATCCGCCCTACACTGCCAACTAATCGATTTAACTAAACTTTCCAGAGCGATACTTCTTTTCCGAGGTAAGGTATGAACCAGCCACCGACTGCGTCGGTGGGATTCCCAAGACTTGCCGGGGACGCGATCAGTAGGCAACGTATTAACAATCCACCAACTGCGTTGGTGGAATTCTGACTTTTGAGGCAAGGCCCTTCAGCTTGTTGCCTACCCGGCGACTGCCAAAAAGGAATGAATCTTTCTCCAACTGATATTAACTTCGATACCCAATGCGGCGCAGGAGGTCGGCGTAACGTGGATCCGAGCGCAGCAGATCCCAAATGGGATCAACTCTCAATTCTACCAGCCAGCTCGAACGTTCGTTGTAAGCTTTGTCGAGGAACTCGAACGCTCGATCCTTTTCGTCCATAGCTGCGTAGTCGAATGCGATAAAGTAAGGAGAAATGTATCGCCCTTTCGATTCCTCCTGAAGCAGTTCAATGTGTTTGCGCAGGTAACCATTAATTCCGGATTGTTTAAAAGCATCACGCAGAACCTGGGCAGATTCCACGGTTTGACCTTCCAGAGATGATCCTTTTAGCCATGCATCGACTGCCTTGTCCGGCATTTTCTTTTTAGTATAAACCGCACCTAGTAGACCATAACCAAGAGTGAAGTTCGGATCCTGATCGTGAATCGAAGCAAGCTCGGCAATAGCCTCGTCATATTTACGATTGAAGTACAAAAGCGAACTGGCCTGGAAACTGACCGGGAGTGACAACGGATCCAACTCCTGAGCGGTTTTCACTTCCTGCATCGCAGCGTCGTAGCGGGTTGGATCAGATAGGTACAGGTGATACGCATGCCATTCGTGCGCGGGAAGATAACGAGGATTAAGTTTGATTGCCTCCTGATACTCAAGCTCAGCGCCGGCGAAGTCCCAATAGTATTGAAATTTTGACATCGCGATCGCGGCGTGCGCTTCTGCGAGAGTGTTATCCAACTGAAGTGCTTTTTCAGCCGCAGCCTTGGCCCTGGGAAACGACTCCTTGGGTGGCAGCATGGCCCACAGTCCAAGATGATTGTAGGCGTCGGCCAAACCTGAATATGCCAGGGCGTAACCGGGATCCTGCTCGGTTGCTTTTCGGAAGTATTCGACGCCTTTGGTCAAACTCTGTTCTGTTCGCTTGTTAAGTTGGTACTGACCCTTCAAGTAAAGCTGATAGGCTTCGTTGTTCTCGGTTTCGCGTTTGCTGACAATCGTGGCGTTCTCACCTGCCAGCTTCACTTGCAGCTGCTTCGCGATTGCTCCTGCGATCTCGCGCTGAATCGCCAACAGATCAGACATCTTGCGTTCATATTGTTCAGCCCAAATGATCTTGTCGTTCCGCGTGTCAATAAGTTGTACGCTGATTGAAAGATCGTCACCTCGCTGTGTAAGTCGCCCAGACATCAACGCATCGACCTGGAGCTCCTTTGCGACCGACGCAACATCGGGTTCTTTACCTCTGTATCTCATTACCAAACTGGTTGGCGTCACTTTCAAATTTGGAAGTTGCGACAGGCGATAGATGAGGGAATCTGCAAGTCCATCAGACAGGTACTCGCTATCCGAACTACCGCTCCGGTTTTCAAATGGAAGCACAGCGATTGATTCGATCGATGCATTTGGCTGCTTTGAGACGCGCGTGTAAATAACAAAAGACAGACCGGCGAAGAGTGTGATCACAACTACGGCGATCGCGAGTCTCCGTTGTTTGGCTTTGTTCGTCGACGGCGGTTTCGCAGTTGCGAGAACAGTAGTCGGACCTGTAGCAAGTGGTATTGCGGCGTCTGTTGTGTGCGGAAGGATGCTGGTGGCGTTCTCCAATGACGCGGAATCCAATCGTATAGTCTCGGTGTCACTACCAGCCACGTTGGCAACTAAAGGAGTGCCATCGATGCGACAAAAGCTGAGCGCCTCATCACTCTCAACGCGATTGCATTGCGGGCAGCGTTTCATTCCTGAAAGTTCGGTGTCCTTAAAGAATGGCGATGAATCGAAACAACAGCGGTTGCGGCTTACAAAAATACGAGCTCAGAAGATCACTTCAATCCTTCCGCCAAATAGAGATCTGTTCGAAAGCGGCGAGCCGTGTACACATAGCCTTTCGCATCAGGTGTCATCACGATTGTTGGAGTATTAAAAACACCTGCCGGATCGCTTAGAGTTATCTCCTTCAAAAACTCGCGGTGACCGGTGGCAATGTCAAAACGTGAAATCTTCATCGAGGCTCCATCCATTGGATAAACATAGAGTGATTTTCCATCTGAACTCCAACCTGCGATCGTCACTCGCTCTCCAAATTCGGGTAATGCCCGCGGATATCCGACTCCATCCACCCTGTAGATTGCAGCGTGCGGACCATCCGGGCCTACTACAGTCGTTCCATCTGGCGAGACAAGCCAACAAGGAACACCCTCAGGAGTAATTGCTTTAGGCTCACCCGCATCAAGCTGTTGAAGGTAGCAATGGTCTAAATGTCCAGGTTCGCGACCAACAAAGAGAAATCGCTTTCCATCCGGCAACCACTCTACGGAGTTATATTGCTCGATTCCGTATTTCTCCAACTGTCTCGTGACTCCTGCGCCTGTGGGCAACAACACGAGCCGCGGCGGTTCGCGATGAACAGCCAATACCCACTTACCGTCGGGAGAAAGTTGGCCACTTCCTCCGTCGCCGAGTTTTACCGCTGGTGATCCATCAGTCTTGCCCAAATAGATCGTGTAGTTTCTCCCGGCGGTGGCACCCCAATACTCGTAAATAAATGTACGACCGTCCCTGGAAAGATCGTCGACGGTGCCAAAATCAAGAAACGAGAGATCACGTTCTTTAGTGTCGCCTGGGGCCAGACCTACTATCTCGGTCCCTTGCGTTAATCGCGAGAGAAGCAGCCGTCCGTCGCGTGCAATATCATGAAGCCAGATGTCGCCCGGTACTCGGAGTATCTCGCGCGACTTTCCGCTCAGCGTTACGCCATAGAGAACCTGAGCCTCAGTTGTTTTTGCCGCCGTATACCAAACTTCGTCGCCAGTGGCCGACCATGCGAGGCCCTCCTGGCCCACCGACTCTTCAGTGAGAAAAGCTTTTTTGCCTGCCAGGTCTACCAGCGCAACGCGACCACGATTGTCCCATTGGTTTTCGTGGTCGACGAAGGCGACCTTGTTTCCATCTGGCGATATCCGCGGATAACTTATATAGCCGGCGGTTTCATACAGAAGTTTTCCGATCGGATATTCGAGCTTTGTTCGTCCATCAACATAGCGTGTCACTGCGAGATTGGAACCATCCGGTGACCAATCGGCTTCCATTGCATTCTCGACCACATCGCGGGGGGCGCCGCCGTTCAGAGGCACGCGTGCCAATGTTCCGGTGAAAAGAAATTGACCGAGGAGTTTTCGTTTAGTGAGTATTGCCAGTTCGCCGGTCGAAGAGACACCGAGGATATCAGCATCAGACAGTCCCAGCGATCGCGATTCGGTCGAACCGGGCCGGGTTGAGAAGATTTCAAACGGATTGCCATTCCAGGTGGCGCTGTAGACCGTCGTCTGACCGTCTGGCGCAAATCTAGCGTGATTTACAAGCCCGCGTCGAAAAGTGAGTTGTTGGTAGACAGGGGTCGATGATTTACGCGAATAAGTTGTTAGCAGAATTCCTGCCAAAACTCCGATCGCAAGCAACAGTATTCCCAACCCGTAAAAAAGAAGCCGACGATTTGGTCTTTCTCGAGTCGGCTGCGCGGCAACTTCTGTAACCGTCGATGACGAAATTGTTGGGGCTGTTAACGACTCCAGTGCAAATCCAAGATCAGATGTCGACTGAAATCGGCGTTCGGCTTTCTTTTCAAGGCAGCGTCGGACGATGCGTTCAAGTGCCGGACTGACATTTGGATTTGATTCGCTTAATTCCTTCGGCTCTTCTTTGAGAATAGCCGACATGGTCTCAGCCAGTGTTTCCTGATGGAAAGCACGCCGGCCTGTGATCATCTCGTACAAGATCGAACCAAACGAAAAGATATCCGAACGATGATCGGTTAACTGGGCACGGACTTGTTCCGGCGACATGTAACCGGCAGTCCCCATCACTACGCCTGGATTGGTTAATACCTTGCGAGTCGCATCTTCAGAACTGGTTGGGCTGCTTTCATGCTCGCGAAGTTTGGCGAGACCGAAGTCCAGGATCTTCACGCGATCATCATTAGTGATAAAGATGTTCTCCGGTTTTAGATCGCGATGAACGATTCCTCTTTCGTGTGCTGCCGAAAGCCCACTGACGATCTGCTGCGCATAGTCCGTAACTTTCCTGACTGGAATGGGACCCTGATTCAAACGTTCACGCAGCTCTTCGCCCTCCAGCAATTCGGTAACTATGAACGGAGCGCTTTCGTGTTCACCAACGTCATAAACAGTAAGGATGTTTGGATGATTAAGTGCCGATGTAGCCTGCGCCTCCTGCTGAAAACGTCGAAGTCGATCCGAGTTGTTCGCAAAATCCGGCGGCAAGAGTTTTATCGCTACTTCGCGATTAAGTCGGGAATCGTGAGCGCGGTAGACTTCACCCATTCCGCCAGCGCCAAGTTTCGAAACGATGCGATAGTGGGAGATCGTAGCGTTCGTCAAGAGATCAGTCATTATTCTGGCAGATTCATCCGCTTCAACAAGTCCTTGAAGCGTGGGTCTGGGCGAAGATTATCCAAAACGGTCTCAGTCTTTAATAGCGTCATAAAAAACGCGCGTTCCTGATACGCACGCTCAAGCCACTGAAAGGCCTGGTCTTTGTCGTTGAGTCCGGCGTAAATACAGGCGACATTGTAAGGAGAAACATATCGCTGCTTCGATAGCCCCTTCAATTCTTCCAACACCTTTTGGGCTTCTGCTTTTTTGCCTGCCGCCGCATAAACGTATCCGAGATATCCCAGGGCGGATGGACTGGCATCTAACAAGCGTGCTCTTTCCAATGCCACAATCGCTTCCGGGTATTGTTTCTTTCGTTCATATGCCCGACCTAAATTTTCATAAGACCACCAAAAGTTCGGGTCAATTTCGAGTGCTTTTCGCGTCTGGTCAATTGATTCATCATACCTGCCCGCAGCCAACAGGATACCCGCCAAGTCCAAATTCACATTGAGGTCAAGCGGGAATTGTTGCAGCATAACTTGCTGTGCTTTGACTGCTTCTTCAGCTCGGCCTATCGCCGAAAGATATACCGGATAGTAAGCGGGATAGGTCGAATCAAGTTGGTTGGCTCTTTTCGATTCTCTTTCTGATGCAGGCCAATCCCAGTCATACCAGAACACAATTTTTCCCAACAGATAGTGAGTTTCGGCAAGTGTTTCATCCAATTGCAGAGCTTTCAGCGCTGCAATTTTAGCCTTTGGTTCTGCCTCATTAGCAGGTAAATAAAAACCATTCGCAAAATCATAGGCGCGGGCAATTCCCTGATACGCCAAAGCATAATTTGGATCTATGGAAATGGCTTGTTGATAGTTTTCAATGGCTTTCTTGTAACCTTCATCGGTGTACTTTGACTGATAGAAATTGCCTTTCAGATACAGCTGATACGCTTCGGGATTTGTTGTGTAAGTCTTTGTTACCTTCGCCTCGTCCGCACCTGACAGTTTGGTCTTGAGACGGCTGGAAATGTCACGCGCGACGTCGGTTTGAAGTGAAACCAGATCGCTCTGCCTGCGATTGTATTGCTGACTCCACACCACCTTATTCAAAGCGGTGTCGATTAATTCGACAAAGAGATCGATCTCCTGACCGTGCTCAACAAGCCGTCCATTCAAGACGGCTTCAACGTTGAGTTCTTTGGCAACCGTCTGTGGATCTACTTCCTTACCTTTGTAACGAAAGACCGACGAACGAGGTTTGACGTTCAAATTCTGCAACTGTGACAGACTACTAATCAGTGTTTCAGTCATGCCGTCGGAAAGATACTCAACGTCTGAGTTACCACTCGCATTTACGAAAGGCATCACGGCGATCGATTGAATTATCGTGTGATCGTTCTTTGACCGAAGGGAATAAACGACAACGGCGCTGATTGCGGCAACCATCGCAGTCACGAGCGCCACAGTGCCGATCTTTTTTCTTTGCAATTTAGCTTTAGCTAAGGCGCCAGTTGTGGCTGTCGGTTGAGGAGGAAGTACGGTAGTCGGACCTGTACTGCGTTGGGCCGCCACATTCGTTGTATCAGGAAGGACGGTAGTCGCAGCTTCGGTCGACGCGGAATCGAGTCGCACTGTACCGGCTTCGTCATCGAATGCGGACGAGTCGTTGAGGAGAGCAGTGCCATCAACGCGACAGAAGCTCAGCGCTTCGTCAGACTCGACGCGATTACATTGAGGACAGCGTTTCATTTAGTAGCCGCGCTTGATCGGGGCTTTCTCTATTGCGTCAGATTCAGTCGCTTCAACAGATCCTTATATCGGGGGTCGTCGCGCAGAGAGTCAAACTGCAGTTGCCAGCGGATCTCCGGCAACTTCCCATCTCGCGCTTGAAAGTCTCTTTCCAACCACTCGAACGCTTTGTCTTTATCGCCAAGGCCGGCGTAGACCGGAGCAATATATTCTCCAATCGCTTGCTTGCGAGCGTACTTGTCTTCCAGTCGTTTAATTAGAGTGAGTGCTTCGGTCCGTTTGCCTGTCGCCGCATACACATAACCCAAATCCCCGAGTGTGATGCTCGATTCACCACTCAACTCCACGGCTTTTTTTAGCGCCGTGATCGCTTCAGCACTACGGCCCTGCTTCAAA
The DNA here is from genome assembly GCA_036522415.1 of Pyrinomonadaceae bacterium. GTDB lineage: Bacteria > Acidobacteriota > Blastocatellia > Pyrinomonadales > Pyrinomonadaceae > PSRF01. Next base: position 39,917 of record DATDFV010000200.1, read on the forward strand.
TATGAAAGTCCGAGGTACTGGTAAGCTGGAGCAAAATTCGGATCGAGTTCAATTAGCTTAAGACTGTTTTCAATGCTCGCCGTGTGATTATTCTGAAGTTGATACACTCGGGAAATATTTACGCTGATCACGCTTGAGAGCGGATCGAGCTCATGAGCCCGATTGATCATCTTCGACGCCTCGTCATTTCTTCCCAGGTCTCTGAGAAGAATTGAATACCAGTGATACGCGGTTGGATAATTTGGATTTAGTTGGATGGCGCGTTTGTATTCTCTTTCGGCCTCGGCATATTGCCAACTCTGATTGTTAACTTGCCCTAAGGTAGCGTGAGGTTCTGCTAATTGATTATCGAGGCTTAACGCTCGCTCGGCATAACTACGTGACTGAGGGATCGTTTCGCTGGTTGGAACACCAGCATATTCATTCAACACTGCGTAGCAATCAGCCAGGCCTGCAAAAGCAAGGGCATAATTGGGATCTCTGTCAGTTGCCACCTTGAATTGCTCGATTGCTTTCTGAAGATTCTCCGCAGTCCTTCTGTTCCAGTAATAACGACCTTTCAAATACGCTTGATAAGCCGCTGGGTCGGCAGTCGCGATTTTGGTCACCTGTGTTTCTTCCGCGCCGGATAACTTGCTCTTAAGTTTAGTCGAGACGTCGCGGGCGATTTCACTTTGCAAAGAAACAAGATCGGACGCTTTGCGCTCGTACTGCTCAGTCCAGATCACGCTCTCCTTCTGTGCGTTAACCAGTTCCAAACTGACGGTCAGCTGATCTCCTCGCTGTACGACTCGACCACTCAATACCGCCTGAACATTCAACTCTTTGGCAATTGTCTTGAGGTCAGTGTCTTTGCCTTTGTACCGAAAGACGGATGAACGAGGTTTGACGTTTAAGTTAGGCAGATTCGACAAACTTTTAATCAGTGTCTCAGTCATCCCATCCGAGAGGTATTCCACATCGGCGTTGCCACTCTCATTGACAAACGGCATAACTGCGATCGACTGGATCGATGCGCTCTCAAGTTTTCCTGAGCGATATGAATTGATGAGAAGGGCCGACGTCGCGGCAACCACAGCGGTCATGATTACGACGATGATGGTGGCAATCTTTCTTTGCTTTGCTTTGTTTGGCTGGAAAGTCGCGCTTGCTGCCGGTTGCGGCGGCAGTATAGTTGTCGGCCCCGTTCCGCGATTGATGTTGGCATCAGTCCGGTGCGGGAGGACGCTGGTGTGAACTTCGCTTGAATCAGATTGCGAACCAAGCTGTGCTGTTCCTGCTTCGTTGCCAATTGATGAAGAATCATGAACCAAGGTCGCGCCATCAACGCGACAGAACTTCAGCGCTTCATCACTCTCGAGGCGATTACATTGGGGGCAGCGTTTCATCTTTGACGTGTGGGATCCGGTTTGGCGCGCCTCTTACGAAGATTTCCTCTTGTTGTCACTCCATAGGAGTGCAATGTTTATGGAAGTGAACGTCTATTGACATTGCACTCCATAGGAGTGCGATGTTCGAACACGAATTCGCTAGCCTGGCTCGCCGATCATTGAATGAGACTCGATACTGTTCGCAGAAACATGGCACTCCTCCGGAGTGGCAAACCTCGGGGACTTTCAAAGCTATAACATTTCACTCCTCCGGAGTGCAGACCGAAGCACCCCGTCGCACTCCCAAACTACAAGGGAAGTCCAACACGACGGAGCAGATCTTGAAACCGCGTATCAGTACGCAGCGGATCGAACTTCGGATCTACTTTCAAAAATGTCATCCAAACCGATCGTTCGTCGCAAGCTTTGTTGAGCCATACAAGTGCTTGCTCATTATCGCCGAGTCCCGCGTAGATCTGCGCGAAGTTAAGAGATGGTACGTATTCCCGCTTCGCTTGCTTTTCTAACTCCTTCAGAATGTCTCGCGCTTTCTGATGCTCTCCGGACTTCGCGAGCACGTATCCCATGATTGGCAAAGTCAGAGGGTCTTGTAGCGATTGCTGTAGCCTTTCGACTGTCGCAATCGCCAAAGCAAAGTCACCTTTCTGTACATAGGCTTCCGCAAGGAAGCTAGTGGCGAGCGAATAGCTCGGATTCAGCTCCAGCACTTTGCGAAACTCTTCAATTGCACGCTCAGGTTGTCGCGACCAATGAAAGACAATGCCGACGCCGCTATTGATAGTTGGGGACAGAGGATCGAGGTCCCGAGCACGCTGCAACTCGTTCAAGCTTTCATCAAAGCGGCCCATCAAGGCCAAATACCAGCCATACCAGTTTTGAATTAGTGCACTGCCGGGATTCAGCGCGATGGCACGTTTGAACTCCCGTTCAGCACCAGCGTAGTTCCAGTCAAGGTACATTTCGATGATCGCGAGGGAATTGTGGGCTTCACCGAGCGAGTCATCGAGTTCCAACGCCTTCCGTGCTGCGTCTTCGGCCTTCGGCATCCATTCACTGTGAGCAGAAAAAGAGAAGAAGGACATTTCAGTGTAAGCGTCCGCTAAACCGGCATACGCCGATGCGTAATGCGGATCGATAGTGATGGCCCGATTGAAACTTTCGATAGCTTTCTGGAAACCCTCCGGGGTGAAGGTGTTGAAGTGTGAAAGACCACGAAGATAAGACTCGTAAGCATCCGGGTCGCTTGTATGACGTTTTAGTATGACGCTCTTCTCTCGGCTGAGCAGCTTTACCTTCAGCGCTTCAACCACAGCAACGGTGATTTCATCTTGTACGTCAAAGATGTCTTTCATCTCGCGGTCGTAGCGCTCAGACCAAAGATGATAGCCATCTGCCGCATTGATCAACTGAGTGGTGATTCGCACGCGATTGCCCGATTTCCTCACGCTGCCTTCAAGAACAGTGCTCACATTCAACGTCTTGGCGATCTCGCTGACGTTAATATTTTTCCCCTTGAACGAAAACGCGGAAGTACGGGCGGCAACTCTCAGCTTATCGATCTTCGCTAGCGCGTTGAGCAGTTCCTCAGCGAGCCCCTCGCAGAAGTATTCGTTCTCCGCGTCGGCGCTCAAGTTTGCAAACGGCAGCACAGCAATCGAAGGGGAACTTGATGGAGTTGCCTCTTCGTCAAGTTGCAGACCTGCTTTGCGAAGTCCGTCTTTTATCTGCTTGACCAGTTCCGGTTGGTACCATTTGTCGAGCTGTTTCCTTATCCTTGCCGTGTCAGGTGTAAGCGCTAAAAGACTTCGCACGGTTTTGTCGGCAGCCTCGCGTTCTCCTAGTTGGCCGTGAACAGCCGCAAGCATTACCTGACATAGATCGACGGTTGGCTGGTCAATCCTCAGTGCAAAGGCTCGGGCGCTGAGATAGTCACCCTGCCGGTAAGCGTTGTAGAAAGGCACGGCCCAATACCAACCTGGGTGATTCGGATTAAGCTGTCTCGCTCGTTCGGCAACTTCACAGCCGTAATCCCAATCACCTGAGAATGCAATCAGGTGAGCCACGTATTCCATCGTTGAACCGTCCATCGGATTGAGCGCGATAGCACGTTCCGCTGCGTGACGAAAAGCGCCGAAGTCCTTTCTGAAAAACAGGGCCTGGGCCAAAGCAAGGTGAGCAAAGTGATTTGATGGAGCGACCTCGACGGCGCGACGTGCGGCTTGCAAAGAACGGCCCATCGCATCGGGTTTTTCGTTGAAGCCAAATCGAAACTCTTCGCCATACATCATCGACAACATGGCCCAACCGTCTGCATTTCCCGGTGCCTGTTCGACGGCTCTTTCCAAAGCAGATCGCGCAGCTGCGTGCTCTTCAGCAGTTACGCGTTCGTAATATCCAAAACTGCGCAGTAGCGCCTCATACGGACTGAGTTGATCGAGAGGCTTTTGACGAACGGCCTCACTCATGCTGTGTGTCAGGACGCCGTACCAGTCGGCGACGGTGGAAACTATTCGTGGTACGAGGTCATCCTGTATGGCGAAGATTTTTTCATTCTCGATCGCTCGATCATAAGTCTCAGCCCAGAGATGTGCGCCGGTACTAGCATCAACGAGCTGCACCACCAATCGCAGCATCGCACCTGCCTGGCGCAGACTGCCATCCATTACATAGCGCGCACCCAGTTGCTTTCCCAGAGAACGTACATCGCCACTCTCGCTGGTCCACCGAAGAGTAGAACTGCGAGCAATAACGCGTAGAGACGAAAACCGTGAAAGGCCAGTGCTGATGTCTTCTGACAGTTCTTCAGCAAGAGCTTCGAGTTCGGGATTGTTTCCACGATATTTGAATGGCAGCACCGCCACCCAGAAACCTTCCAACGTGGGTCTTTCGCCCGAGGCGGTGGACAAGATTGAGGAACTTGGCGGTCCGGGATCAGTCGCAATTTCCACTCCGGCCTTGCTGAGTCCCTCTAAAATACGGTCCATCAGCCCGCTCGAATAGTGCCAAACCTCGATGTATTCGCGAACATGCTGTTCGAAGTCAGGATCTAGCTTGCGCAACTCGCGCACAGCAGCGGCCGCTTCGATTGGCCGTTCCAGAAGTCCGCAGATGCTGGCGACAGTGAGAGGTTGCCAGAACAGTCCTGGCATGTTCACTCGCGTGATCCGAGCAAGCGCTTTCTCGTAATCGCCTTTATTCAGGTGTTCCCAGATGATGGCGAAGTGATACCACCCAGCGTGATTTGGATTGAGGTCCATCGCACGTCGGACGATATTCGCACCTCGCTCGAATTCACCAATGTGCACAAGCATGAGACCCATCATGGCGACCGTGTCAGTGTCGCGGGAATTTAACGACATAGCCTGTTCCGCTGTGGTGCGAAACGCAGCAGTATCACGTCGAAAAAAATGAACTTGCGCGAGGATCTGATTTCCGTACTGGAACGTTCGATCAAGATCCACAGAGCGACGAGCTGCGGCCAGGGCTCGATCAAGTGCGTCCGGGTGCGGATTAAACTTGAATACGAATTCGTCTACATACAATTGGGCCAGGCAAGCCCACGGAGCTGCATGTTTGGGCTCACGTTTCACAAAACGTTCAAGACCATCCCGAACCTTAGCGTGCTCTTCGGGCGTGAGTAGTTGTCGGTAACGGAATTGCCGCAGCATCCAATCCGATGAAGTCAACTCGTTTTCGCGCTTTTCTTCTACGCTGGCTGCCATCGAGCGCACGAGCACACCGTAACTGTCGGCGACTGTCGCTACCACTCGATCGGTTAGGTCATCTTGCACGGAAAAAATGTCAGACTGATTCAGGTCGCGGTTATAAGTTTCAGCCCACATGTGCGCGCCGGTAATCGCATCGAGTAGTTGAACAGTGACACGCAACATCGTACCGGCTTGGCGGAGGCTACCTTCCAACACATAACGCGCCCCCAGCTCCTTGCCAATTGAACGCACATCTCCAGACGCGCCGGAGAAACGTGATGTGGAGCTGCGCGCTATTACTTTAAGGTGGGGGAAACGTGACAAGCCGGTCACGATGTCTTCCGAAAGTCCTTCTGACAGCGCCTCCAGATCGGAATTCGAGCCGGGATATTTGAATGGCAGCACCGCCACCCAAAAACCTTCATCGGTTCGTGACGACGCTGAATCGGCCGCCGTTTCAACCGATTCAATGATTTCCGTGCGAGCTTCGGCCGAATTTCGCAGAGTTGTCTGTTGTAGTTCACTATCGAAGTCGATTCGTCTTTGCAGACTCTTAAGATCCGACACAACGTTCGCGATCGTTGGATAGCGCGCTTCTAATTTCTTGGCGAGCATCTTCTGGACAATCGTCGCCAAATCGGCAGGCAGCGCGCCGATGTTCAGCGGGTCCGGTTCGCGATGCAGAATATTTGCCAGCGTATCGCTCGTGGTCTCACCACGGAAGGGTGGTCGCCCGCTCAACATTTCGTAAAGCAGCACTCCAAGACTCCAGATATCGGTGCGGGCATCAAGAGTTTTCCCACGTGCTTGTTCGGGTGACATGTAACCTACGGTGCCCATGATCATCCCTGGCTGCGTGTCTGATATTCGCGTCGCTGCATCCGGATCGCTCGCGCCCATGGCGGTTAATTTCGCCAATCCGAAATCGAGGACCTTCACTAATCCGTCCGCTCGCAACATGACATTTTCCGGTTTGATATCGCGATGAATGATGCCGGTCTGATGAGCTGCGAAGAGCGCGGCGGCGACTTGCGTGGCAACGTTCAACGCTTCACTCACTTTGAGTGGTCCTTGTCGCAAGCATTCGCGAACGGTTTCCCCCTCAATGAATTCCGTCGCAATGAAGTGACCTGAATCCGTATCGTCAATCTCGTAGATGGTGATGATGTTCGGATGATTCAACGCGGAAGCTGCTTTCGCCTCCAGCACGAAACGATTCATGCGGCTGCGATCCGCAGCAAGATCTGGCGGTAAGATCTTCAGGGCAACGTTGCGATCTAGTTTCGTGTCCTGAGCCAGGTACACTTCACCCATGCCACCCGCCCCGAGTTTGGAGCGAATTTCATAACGACCGAGTTTTGCGCCGGCGTTCATGCGATTCGACAAAACTCCAGCGATTCGTCAGTCTCCACGCGATTGCATTCGGGGCAACGTTTCATTTTTCGAAGTTTGCGTTACTCGTTTGCCGGCGCCACCCGTCTGAAAGCCGCATCGACTCCTGACGGCACCTCGATCGTGCCCGTGACTTTTTGACCTGGTGAGGCGGAGGCAGTGCCGACAATGAATGGCTTGCGCTCCCGCGCAGGCACCAGCGTGACGAAAAGGATGGTAAAAACCAGAACGATATACCGCATTCGGTCACTCTTATCTTGCAAGACGTTCCAGACAAACATCCGCAGATTACGCAGATTACACAGATTTTTTACACACGCATGAGTGGTCCCATCTGTTAACCAAATCTGTGAAATCTGCGTAATCTGTGGACAAAGATCGCTCTCACGCTGCGTACCAGAGCACGGCAAAGAAATGGCAAGTCGTGCCGACGATAACAAATAGGTGCCAGATGAAATGCCCAAAGCGCAGGCGTGGTGCGGCGAAAAACGCAAGACCACTCGTGTAGGCTATACCACCTGCCAATATCCAAAGGATGCCTGGTACAGGTACCAACAGCAACATTGGCTTGGCCGCCACGACCGCCAACCAGCCCATTACCAGATAGAGAGTAATCGAGATCCAGCTGTGACGCGGGCCGACAATGAACTTCATCGTTATTCCGATAACCGCGAGCAGCCAAACGATTGCCAGCAGTGTCCAACCCCAGGGACCACGCAGAATACCTATCGCGAACGGAGTGTAGGTACCGGCGATGAGCAGGAAAACTGCACTATGATCCAGCATGCGACATAAATCCTTGGCTCGTTTGTGGGTTATCGAATGATAGAGTGTTGAGCTGAGATAGACTAATACCATTGTTCCGCCAAACACGCTCGAACCAATTAGGAAACGAGAGCCACCGAGCCGGGTCGCAGAAAGCAGCAACACTATCAGAAACGCAATGGCCAACAATAAGCCAAAACCGTGACTAATGCTGTTGGCGATTTCCTCAAAAGAGATTGATTTGTGGTTTTCGTCAGATGAATTGAGCTGCGGTCTGCGGTTTTCCATTCGCATCAAATGAAAGGATGTGGTCGTGCGACGATTCTACACCTTCATCCATTTGCGGTGAAACTCGCCAAAAGTTATGTTAAGTTTCCGCCAGCAAAGTTCTACCCGTGAAGATTCAGCTGCGGCAATCTCTATTTGCTGAACTTTAGGACTAAGCTAATCCGAAGTACACGCGTTTCACAATCGACATTTCAACAACATTCGCCGAACCTACTCGTGCGCCATGACGCCGGAACGATTTCAACTCATCTCAAAGATCTATCACGCGGCGCTTGAATGCACTCAAACTGAACGTGGCGCTTTCCTCGATCGTCACTGCGCGGGCGACCCGGAATTACGACACTACGTTAGCGAGCTACTCGCCGGCGGCAAACCTGCAGAGGCCGAGTTGTTGTCTCTAGCAATGAAGGAGTCGGTTCGTCGTCTCAGCGAAGACAGTCCGCCTCCACTCGTTGGTCAAGTCCTCGACCACTATGAGGTTCTATCACTCGTAGGCAGTGGCGGAATGGGCGAAGTCTACCGAGCTCGCGATGTCAACCTCGGTCGCGACGTCGCAATTAAACTGTTGCCCAGCGGCTTCGCGTCAGGATCCGAGCGCCGTCGCTTCGAAAGAGAAGCAAGAGCGGCATCGGCTCTAAATCATCCAAACATCCTGACCATTCATGAAATAGAACAAACTGATGAGCACCGCTTTCTCGTGTCGGAATTCATCGACGGCCAGACTCTTCGTTCGAGACTTGAAATGGGACGTATGCCGATCAATGAAGCGCTGGAAATAACGATCCAGGTGGGTAGTGCTCTTTCTGCCGCACATGAAGCTGGAATAGTCCATCGCGATATCAAACCTGAAAATATCATGCTGAGACGGGACGGACTGGTTAAGGTCCTGGACTTTGGATTGGCGAAGGTCGCTGAAGCGACCAGCGCTAAGGTTCCACCGGACCAACGAACCGTTGAATGGTTTCAAACTGACGCTGGTGTGATTGTCGGAACCTCTGCCTACATGTCGCCGGAACAAACTCGCGGGCTGGACATTGATTCACGGACTGACATTTGGAGTTTAGGTGTGGTGCTATACGAGATGGTCACGGGATCACAGCCATTCACCGGTGCCACCAATAGCGACGTCATCGCTTCAATACTTCAGAAAGAAACACCGGCACTCAGCAAAGAGGTTTCAAATCGAAGTGCGCTCACATCGATCCTTGAGAAATCGTTGAGTAAAGATCGTAATCAACGTTACCAGACTGCCGAAGAATTTCTTGACGATCTCAAGGAACTGAAGCAGCGCTCTGAAACTCAACCCAACCAGAAGAGATTCATCACTACCAACTCAGAGATGCCCTCGTCTGTTAGTAACCGTTTGATAAAGTTCATTCCTATCGCTGTAGTCGTTGCGCTCTTAGGTTTTGCGTACTACAAGCTGACGCGGCCACGTGCAATCGAACCCGTTCGTTCTGTTCCGAAAGTGATACCCTTTACCACCTTCCCGGGTCGCGAACAGCAACCAACCTTTTCGCCTGATGGGAATCAGATTGCTTTTTCCTGGAACGGTGAAAAGGGAGACAACTTCGATATCTATATCAAACTCGTAAACTCGGAAGCAGCACCGCTTCGTCTTACAACCAATCCCGCGGACGATATTTATCCAGCATGGTCGCCGGATGGGCAGGAAATCGCGTTTGTGCGCCATACCGGGCCGAAGATCGAGATTTTTACCATCTCCGCTCTGGGAGGAGCAGAACGTAAGGTTTATTCGGGTACTTCTGCGTTCTTTGCTTTGTATGAATTTGGCAATGCGCTCTCCTGGTCTCCTGACGGAAAATACCTTGCCTTCTCAGGACAACCTTCGCCACATCAACCCAATGGAATATTTCTATTGTCAATGGAAACGCTCGACGCTCGTCAACTGACCTCGCCACCGGAAGGCTTTCTTGGAGATTCAACACCGGCTCTCTCTCCTGATGGAAAACTTCTCGCATTTGTTCGTGGAGCTTCGAGCAGAGACGTCGAACTCTTCGTTATGCCTCTCACAGGCGGTGAACCCAAGCGACTAACGTTTGATAATCGAAGCGGTAGAAGTGTCGCCTGGACTGCAGACAGTAAGTCGATAGTTTTCTCTTCCTGGTTTTATGGTGGACTACGTTTGTTCAAGGTGCCGGCAACTGGAGGAACCCCGGAACAGCTGGATGTCGGCACTCAGTTCGCTTCTACGCTCGCGATCTCTCGTCAGGGAAATCGACTCGCTTATTCACAAGAATCCCGTGATACAAATATCTGGCGAATCGGTCTGCAAGGTTTCGCAGAGAGTGGCACTCAAACTCGATTAATCTCATCTACTCGACAAGATTACAGTCCGCAATATTCAGCCGACGGAAAAAGAATCGCGTTTACGTCTGGTCGAACCGGCGCCAATGAAATATGGGTCTGCGATGCAGATGGCCAAAACCCCGTCCCAATAACGTCGTTTGGTGGTCCGGACGTGGGTTCGCCCCGATGGTCTCCGAATGGTGAGCAGATCGCGTTTGATTCGCTGGCTCCGGGTCATCGAGACATCTACGTGGTAGGTGCACAGGGAGGAAAACCACGTCGCTTAAACGGCGATGACTTCGATAATGTCAGGCCGAGTTGGTCGCGTGATGGGCAATGGATTTACTTCGGCTCAAATCGCTCTGGCGACTGGCAACTTTGGAAAGTACCGGTAGGTGGTGGTCAACCTGTCCAGGTTACCAAGCAAGGTGGGCGCGAAGGATTCGAATCGGCCGATGGGCGCCTCGTTTACTACACAAAAGGTTTCGGACTCACGGGCCTTTGGAAAATATCCACTGAGGGTGGCCAGGAGACTGAAGTCGTCGATGGACCACATCAGGGATTCTGGGCGTTGCTGGATGAGGGAGTCTACTTCGTTAATCCTGATGCTACTCCCAATGCAACAATCGAATATTTTAACTTCGCGACAAACCGCAAAACGAAAGTGGCGGAGATTGAAAAGAATCTGCAGCTGGTTTATCCGAGCCTGGCTGTATCACCCAATGGTCAGTCACTTCTCTTCGTTCAATCAGATAGTTTCGAGAGCGACATAATGCTTGTCGAAGGGTTTCGATAAAGGAAAGACAGCCCGCCTTCGAAGTAGCCAACGACAGCTCTGTCGGCCGCGGCCACTCGGCCGCCCCCGTCGAACAGAACCACCTGGACCGTAAAAGCAAACTCAATAGAAGAGTCTCGTATACCCGTCCGAAGTGGTCCTGTTCGACGGGGCGGCCGGGGACGGCCGCGCTCCGACAGAAGAGCCCGCTACCCGGATTCCGCTGGTCCAGCCTTAACGACGAAGGAACAATCAAATTCGTCGTGGTGGCAAATCCCGAACTCTCGAATTCATCGTCTACTGAAGTACGCGTGTTCGATCAAGAAGAAGCTGCTTAGCAGTCAGGCTGCGGGGGGCGCGCCTGTACGTTTGGTGGTCTTCACTCCGTAGGAGTGGGATATTTATAGGAGCTCGAATGACAAAGAATTAGGCACTCCGTTAGGAGTGCAATGTCCTACAAAAACATCTCACTCCTTCTTAGAATTTCTCGAGTCCAACAACCTTAGAAGGAAAACAAACGTTCGAATTGAACAAGTTGGGAAGGGTGGTTTACCCCCGCTCTTCTCCCGATCAAATGTGATCGCCTGCAGAGCGGCGCTAAAGGCTCTGAGAACCAACTGTTCAATGCGGTAGGTTCATTCGCTGTAACATCGCCTGGAATCGCGGCTCGGAGCGTATGTCATCAAGCTGCGGTGAAACACCATAACCACTTGCTGTTTCCGCATGGCTCAGCATGTGCTTCTCGAGCCATTCTAAGGCTTCCGCTTTATCACCGAGGCCAATGTATATAAGCGCGATGGTATCGCCCTGAACATAATTCTTCGTCGCGTCCTGTTTTAACTCGTTCAGGAGCTTTAGTGCTTCATCTCGCTTTCCGGATTTTGCGAGCCATAGCCCCAGATACCCCTTTGCAGATGCACCAAAATTCAGTTCAATCGCTTTGCGCGTTTCGGCGATGGCTTCCGGGTACATTTCCTTTGAGCCATAAGCTCTACCTAAAGCAAGGTGACCGTAAACAAAATTCGGGGTAGACGCGAGAGTGCGTTTGTATTGTGCAATGGCTTCATCAAACTGGCGCGCAAGCACTAGCGTGTCACCGAGGTTCGTACCTATGATCGGCGAGAGGGGATCGAGTTCTTCCGCACGCCGCAACTCAACAAGACTCTCTTCAAACCTCTTGAGATTAGCGAGGTCAGCACCAAACCAATGATGGGCGGTTGCGTAATTGGGTTTGAGTTCGATCGCGCGGCGGTATTCCTTCTCTGAGCCCGCTCGATCCCATTCGTAATTGGAGAGATAAAATCCAAGTGCGGTATGTGCTTCTGCGAGTGAATCGTCAATCGCTAATGCCCGTTGAGCCGCCGCTTTAGCTTGCGGCATGCTGTCTGCGCCGGAAGCAATATCGTAGCTTGAAAAGAGAACATAAGTTTCAGCCAGGCCGGAATAAGCGAGCGCATAGTTCGGATCCTTTTCAATTGCCTGTTGGTAAAAATCAACCGCTTGTTTGAGCGAATCGCCCGTTCGTTTGTTCCAGTAGAACTTTCCTTTCAAGTAAAGCTGATAGGCTTCTGTGTTAGAGGTATAGTTCTTTTCGACTTTTGCAACATCCGCACTCGAAAGCTGCGATTTGAGTTTGCTCGAAACATCCCGAGCAATCTCACTTTGAAGTGCGACCAGGTCTGCTTGCTTGCGATTGTATTGTTGACTCCAAAGAACGTTCTCGGTCTCCGCCTCAACGAGTTCCACGTTTAGATCCAGGTAGTCGCCGCGTTGAATGACCCGCCCGTTCAGGATCGCCTGTACATTCAATTCCTTTCCAATCGTTTGTGCATTCGTATCTTTACCTTTGTAACGAAACACAGATGACCGTGCTTTAACACTAAGATTTGGCAACTGCGATAAACTGCCGATTAGGGTTTCGGTCATTCCGTCGGAGAGGTATTCAAGATCTGGGTTCCCTCCTTCATTTACAAACGGCATCACGGCGATCGAACTAATGCCAGTGTTCCGTTTGTGCGTAACATAGTAAGCATACGCAGCACCAACGATGATTAGAATCGCAAAGCACGACACCAATAAGATCCAGCGACCCTTCGGCTTCACCAACTGCTCAGTTCGCTCCGGCAGCATCGTAGTAGGCCCAGTCGATCTTACGTTGGAAATGTCTGTCTTTGCGTCCAGAAGCCTGTTAGTCGCTGCCTCCGCTGCAACTGAACCAGAACCTAGTTTCATTGTTCCGGCGTCAAGCTCCGCACCGGATGTATCGGCGATAAGTGGCACCCCATCGACACGACAGAACGCAAGCGCATCGTCGGCCTCCAGGCGGTTACATTGAGGGCAACGTTTCATGGTAGTTCAGGCATAGGCTCGACTTCAGCCATTAACTCTATCCCGGCCGCGGATGCTTTGCCGGTCTTCATCCGTTTTCTCCGAAAGTAAAGATACAAAGGTAACCCAAGCACAATCAGCAAGAGACCTATCAATGATTCAACGGGAGTCGTAATGATCGAGTTGATCACCAACCAAACAGCGACGAGCACAAAAAGCAACGGTACGAAAGGATAACCAACCGTTTTATAAGGCCGGGGCGCGTCAGGCATCGTCCGACGCAATACAAACACAGCAGACACTGTTACTCCGAAGAAAAGCCACAGCGCAAAGATCGTGTAAGTCGTAATTTGATCGAATGTACCTGAGAGTGCGAGCACACAGCCCCATGCGCTCTGCGCAATAATCGCCCATACCGGAGCCTTACTTTTCTGATTTACTTCCCCGAGCCGCCGAAAGAACAAACCTGATCGCGACATCGCAAACGGTATGCGGGCTTGTCCCATCACGCAGCCATTCAACGCACCCAGGGTAGAAATGACAAAGGCAATGGAGATGAATGCCATTCCGGATTTTCCCAGAAATGTTTCAGCAGCTTTTGCAGCTACTGGAGCGGCTGTCGGGAAAGCCGTTGAGTTGGCCGTCGTAATCTCGTTTATAGGCAATGCGTAGAAGTATGCAAAGTTAGCCAGGAGATAGGTCGCGAGCACGGCTAGCATGCCGATAATGAGGCCACGCGGTAAGTTGCGTTGAGGGTCACGTACTTCGCCGGCACACACGGGCAGGATGTACCAACCGTTGTACGCCCAAAGCGCCGCCATCATGGCCGCACCGAATGCTGAAATTCCGCCTAATTGCGAACTGGCAGCGATATCTTTCAGATGGGACCAATTCGCGCCCGGCGAAAGAATAAGAACACCGCCAACTATTACCGCAATCCCGAATAGCTTCACCAGCGTTAGGAATGACTGTACTCGTCCGCCAAGTGCTACGCCCAGGCAGTTGACTACGCTGAAGAAAACAATTGCGCCCACGGCAACTAACTGAGTGACCCCGAACTGCCAAGGAATCTGCTGGCCGAATAAGTGAAACGTCCTTGTTACCCAGGCGCCACCCATTGGCACAACGGCGGAAAGAAAGATTGCGAATCCAGTGCTGATACCTGCCATTCCGCCGGCGCCCGCAACTGCGAACTGCATCCATCCATAAAGAAAAGCCGGAGCTTCCCCGTATGCCTTCCCGAGATACACATATTCGCCCCCAGCATGGGGAAACATTGCACCAAGTTCGGCGTATGCCAATGCACCGGCTAGCGAAAGCAGACCAGCTGCGAGCCACGCAAGCATGACGAGTGAAGGACGTCCAAGCTGTTGAGACATAACAGCGGTTTTAAGGAATACACCCGTCCCAATGACTGTCCCAATAACAACCGAAATCGCATCGGTCAAGGTTAGCGCGCGGAGTAACGAGGTTTTGTTTTCAGTCATCTGACTTGCCTCAAAAGTCTTCATCTCATTCTCACCGGGCTTTAGGCCGGTGCTAAGGGTCCTGATAGTTGTGTAAGCGTTTCAACGGTTTTTCGATTGCGACAACCTGGAACCACCTCGCTTTCAACCCGTTGAAGCTGCTGCACCAGGTAAACCGTTAAAACGGTTAACCATCTTCCTGTCCCACTTCAACACCGGGCTGAAGCCCAGTGAGAATGAGATGAAGACTTTTAGCGCAAAGCCACTTATCGTTTCGATTTTCATCATGCAGCCGTTGCGACAGCAGCTGACTGAGCAACTGTCTCGTGTACTTCCGGTATTAACTCCTCTGTCGCATCGATCTTGAGCCAGGCAAGCGCGCCTACCCCCAACATCACAGCGATTGGAATCAACGCGAGGTCGTAGCTTCCAAACCACACGACGAAATAGCCAAACGAAACTGAAAGCAAAAATCCGCCGAGCGTGCACATCGTATTGAACATTCCGACAATTCCGCCGACGTACTTCCTGCCAATATCCAAAGCGACGGCAAGAGCAACCGTTTGGTTTAAGGTGATTCCGGCATAAACAAATCCGAGCAAGAGCAGCGTTGCAAACTTCTGTGTCACCAGGATTGTGGCCACTGTGCAGACGCTGCCGACCGAGAGACCCGCGAGCCCGACGCTGCGACGTCCCCACTTCAATCCGAAACGTCTGACCATTGCGTCGCTCAAATAACCCCCGGCCAAATTTCCAGCTGCGGCGAGGAGACCGGGAGCAATCGACAGCAAGAGATCAGTCTCGGTAAATCCGCGCCCTTTAACTAAGAACGTGTGTAACCATGAAATGAAAAAGTAGAGAGAGAAGACATAACAGAAACCAGTGAGAAGGATGGCCCGAATTGTGCTGCTGCGCAGCGCGAGTCCCCAGGGCATCTGATGATTGTCCGCAAATGAGTATCGACCTAACTCGTCGATCTCTCTATCAGTTACTCCTGATTTTTCTGATGGAGTATCTCGATACCATCGATACCAAGCGACTGACCAGATCACACCGATGACCGCAAGCACAAAGAACGACACCCTCCAACCGTAACGCAGTTGGATTGGGACAATGAGTAATGGCGCCAGGGCTCCTCCCGCCTGGAGGGACATGAGCACGCATCCCGCAGCGCGAGCACGTTCTTTAACAGGAAACCAACGAGCGAGACTTACACCAATATTTGGAAGGGCGCCTGCCTCGCCAGCTCCAAAGCAAAAGCGAACCAACAGGAGAACATAGTAATTCGAGGTGAGACCAGTGAGTGCAGTAAAGCCAGACCACCACAGCACGATGCGGGTCAGTACTCGCCGCGCACCGACTCGATCGCCCATTCTGCCCGTCGGGATTTCGAATATGCCGTACGAGAGGGTAAAGACTCCAACGACCCAACCCCAAGCTTCTGGACCAATGTGGAGCGTATCTTGTATTCGCGGTCCAGCAACGGAGATGGCAATGCGATCCAGGTAAGTGATCGCTGCGAGCGCACAAAGAAAGATCAGTACTCGGGGGCGGTATCTCATGGGGGAAACCTCTGGGCAGTCATTTTCATCCGCAGATTACACAGATTTTTTTTAAAACATTTGGTGTTTGAATCTGTGTAATCGGCGTAATCTTGAAATAATGTAATCAGGGAATACGCAGCTTCTGTAACAACTCCTGATAACGCGGATCTGAACGCAACGGATCGAACAACGGTTCAACTTTGAGCCAGGTACTGGTGGATTCATGCGCGTCGTATGCTGCGTTTAATTGTTCGAACGCTTTATCAAAATCGCCAAGCTCCGTGTAAGCTCTAGCCTTAGTCCCATTTCTGTCTTTCAAGGGTGAATCGTCCGCAACGACTAATTGAAGATAAGCACTCCAACCGCCCTTTGCGAAGGCATCGCGCACAAGCGTCACATTTTCAGGCTGGCCACGTAACTCGTAGTATTTCGCTAGCTCGTTCATCGCATTTGAGTAGTCTTTCTTGACCCGATACACCTCCACCGCCGATCGATGCGCCCGCGCAAAGCCGGGATCTAAATCACTGGTCTTCTTGAGTTGCTCAAGCGCCTCATCAAACTTCCGAGAGTTGTACAGAAATCTTCCGTAGTCCCAGTTAATGGGCTGCGAAAGTGGTTCTAAGTCCAGGGCACGATGCAACTCCGCGGAGGCTTCGTCAAACCGTCCCTCCAATGAAAGCAACTCACCATACCACTGATGAGCCGTGGCGTAGTTTGGATTTAATTGAATGGCCCGTTTGTATTCGCGTTCCGCGGCAGCGAAATCGTAGTCAAAGGAGCTGAGTGCCAAGCCAAGTGTGGTATGCGGTTCGGCCAAACTTGCATCCAGCGATTGTGCTTTCAAAGCAAACCCGCGCGCTTTCGGAATCGCATCAGTAGGCGTCATGAAGTTGAAAGTGCCCATGACGGCATATGAGTCTGCGAGCCCTGAATAAGCGAGAGCATAATTCGCGTCTTGCGCAATAGCCTGGGTGAAATAATCAATCGCGGTTTTCACATCCTTCTCTTCGCGCTTCGCCCAATAAAACCGACCCTGAAGATATAAGCGATAGGCTTCGGGATTGTTCGTGTAAGTCTTCGCGAGTTTCTGTGCATCTTCGCCGGACAATTTCGTTGTCAGTTTACTCGATACATCGCGCGCAATATCCGTTTGCAGTTTTACCAGGTCCGACTGCGAACGATTGTATTGTTCGCTCCAGATAACGTTCTCGGTCTGCGCATCAACCAACTCCAACGTTAGAATCAATTGATCCCCGCGTTGAGCGAAGCGGCCATTCAAGACGGCTTGAACATTCAGTTCTTTACCAACTGTCTGTGCTGTCGTTTCTTTTCCTTTGTAACGAAAGACCGAAGATCTCGCTTTGACGTTGAGATTTGTGAGCTGTGATAACTGGCTGATTAAAGTGTCAGTCATGCCGTCAGACAGGTAATCAACATCTGCGTTCCCACTATCGTTGATGAACGGCATCACCGCGATGGATTGAATTGGCGGGCGGTTCTTCTTGGAAAGCAGGAAGTAAGCACAAACTCCGGCGCCTGCGATAACGAGTATTGCTACGACCGCGATCCAACGTAGTTTTCGCGGCTTCTTTAGTTCGCGCGTAATCGGCCGAGACTGATCGGCAGAAAGGATGGTAGTTTCCGCCGTTGATGCATCACCCGTATTCTGCGGGGACAGCATCGTGGTAAGGACGTCGCTATTCACTGCGCCAGAGTTGAACTTAACTGTACCCAACTCTTCACTCGTAACGGGCAGCAGTGAAGAACCATCAACGCGACAGAATGCCAGCGTATCGTCAGATTCAAGTCGATTACATTGCGGGCAACGTTTCATTTGATTCGGTTATGTCCGACGAACTTTAGTTTGTCGTGCTTTAGGGTTAATGGCTCACAAATTCAAGCAGATCCTAAACCGACACACGACAAACTAAAGTTCGTCGGACATTAAGGCTTACCAACCAATTCTTCTCTGACAACTTCCAACTCCTTCATTTTATCAGCACTCAATTTTGGATATGCCAAATTCAACGAAGACAAAGTTGAAATCACAGCAGACGCGACAACCAATCGTGTGAACCATTTGTTATCCGCAGGTACCGCATACCACGGCGCATAACTTGTCGCCGTGTTTCGAATCGTCTGCTCATACGCCTTCATGTACTCGTCCCAGTGTGCGCGTTCCTTTACATCGGTTGCTGAGAACTTCCAGTTCTTCGCCTGATCGTCGATCCGTTCCAGAAAGCGTTTCTTCTGTTCCGCTTTCGATACGTGGAGAAAAAACTTGCAGACCGCGATGCCGTTGTTGGTTAGGTAACGCTCAAAGCTGCGAATATCACGAAAGCGATCATCCCAAATATCTTTCGTAACGATTGGGAGTTTCTGCGCGGCAAGGAATTCAGGGTGAACACGGACGACCAATGTCTCTTCGTAATAGCTCCGATTGAAGATCCCTATGCGCCCCCGCTCGGGAAGTTGTTTGTTGCAACGCCACAGAAAGTCGTGATCCAACTCTTCTGCAGAAGGAACTTTGAACGAAACGACCTGGCATCCTTGCGGGTTAATGCCGGACATTACGTGCTTGATCGCGCTGTCTTTGCCCGCGGCATCAAGCGCCTGAAAGATCAGGAGCACTGCCCAGCGATCTTGTGCGTAGAGCATGTCCTGCAGCTTGCACAGAGCGTCTATACCAACGGCGAGCGCTTCCTTAGCCCGTGGCTTGTCTTCGGATTTGAGATCTGCCGTATCGTTTGGGTCAACATCTTTGAGTCGGAACTCTTTCCCTTTTGTAATGCGATAGTTTTTGGCAAGCGCGTCTGCCCTCTTTGTGACCTCTTTGAGTTTCATGATGGTTAAACTGTGACGCGCACAAATCTGCAAGTCTATTCAGACCACACGTTTCTAGTGAGGTATCGACGATCGTGAATTGCGACTGACTATTGCTAAGGGCCTGGGCTTGACAGGACGAATGGCAGACTTAAATCCAAACCCAAATTCGAGGCGCATTCTAACCGAGATGACCCGATACCGCTATCCGATGAATAGTCGGGCCAATACGAAGTTTTTTCGGTCAAAAGCGACTCAATTCCTTGCGTCCCTGACAAGACTTAATTTGAATGACAGTTTGGAGATCGTTAAAAGTCCTCGCTGCGAGGGCCACGGCTAAGTGTAGTCGAACACCCCACCGCGGCCGCCGAACAGAAGTCACTATCCCTAACACACGAAAGCTCCTCAGTCGGAGCGCGTCCGTCCTCGGCCGCCCCTTCGAATAAAACCACCTGCGGATAGAAGGGCTCGCGTGTTTCCGGTTTAAGGTGGTTCTATTTGACGGGGGCGGCCGAGGACGGACGCGCTCCGACTGAAGAACTTTCGTGTGTTAGGGATAGTGACTTCTGTTCGAAGACCGCAACTCAGACCACCAGTCGCTGGAATAACCAGTAACACGCAACGATCGCGATCGCCACCGAACACGCCGGCACATAACGCAATTCGAATTTCGGTGACTTCTTTAGTTTCCAAATGACCGGCAGCATGAGCGCCGCGATTGCCAGCTGGCCAACTTCTACTCCCATATTAAAGGACAGAAGCGGTACCAAAGCTCCAGCGCCTGTTTGAGCAATACCCAGATCGCGCAGCACTGACGCAAAGCCAAGCCCGTGAACTAATCCAAATGCAAACGTCAACAGCCATCGATTAGGTCGATTGCCGCGCAGTAAATTCTCCACACCCACGTAAACAATCGATGCTGCAATCAAAGGCTCCACGATGTGAGAAGGAATCTGCACCAGGCCAAAGGTTGCCAGCGCCAGTGTCAGTGAGTGAGCCGCAGTAAAAGAACTAATCAGCTTTGCCGCCGATCGAAAACTGCTTCCTACAAGAAGAATAGCGAGAAGAAAAGCCAGATGATCGTATCCCGTTAGGATGTGTTCAATTCCGAGTTTCAAGAACGCACTGAATGAGTTCTTTGCTGGTCTTTGTGAACCAAAATCGTAAGTCAACCGGTCATCGCCAAGTCCAAGCATTCGCTCATAAAGGATCTGACCGTCCTGATCACGCAACGTGACGAACTGCT
This sequence comes from Pyrinomonadaceae bacterium, assembly GCA_036522415.1. GTDB lineage: Bacteria > Acidobacteriota > Blastocatellia > Pyrinomonadales > Pyrinomonadaceae > PSRF01. The sequence goes on from DATDFV010000200.1 coordinate 59,952, forward strand.
TGTGGCCTCGTGCCAACGAGCTGATCATCCCAGATCTCAGCTCGAGGTGCTTTCCAACGCGTCCCGAGTATCTGAATCGTAGAACGACGACCGAGCTTTGTTCGTCGTATGAAGCGTTTTGTTCGCTGGCTGTCAAATGCTGACTGTCTGATTGCACCTCGAAACCTTCAGCTGCGGTCGTCAACAAACGAGATTTAGCTTGTTCGAATTCTTGAACCGAGATTCTCTGATCGCCGTTTGAATCTATGTCTACGATTCTTTCAACATCTGACGGCGCCAACGCGAGTTCGACGCTTATGCCGTTTTGATCCAATCTGACCTCAGCTGTACTCAATCCCGGATCGTGGGCCAGCACTTGTTTCGAGCAGAAGAAACAAAAGAGCAGCAACAGAATCAGTTTTAGTTTGGGGCGGTCGTTCATAAACAATTTCACTAGTCCTTGCTCCTAAGGAGCCCTGCGTTTGCACAAGCAGATAACTCAATGAAACGCAATGATTCTCTGCGCAACTCTGCGTTCTCTGCGTCTCTGCGGTAAAAATAGGGCGCGTCATTCTACAACCGCAGAGATCCAGAGAACGCAGAGGTAGCGCAGAGATTTCTAAGAAGGCGCAAGATGTTTATAGCTCTCAGGAATTCTGCGGCTAAGCGCTCCGTAGGAGCGCAAGGTTGCGTGCGTTGACCAACATTTCGCTCCTACGGAGCGAGCATCATCAACAACATTCCCAGCTATAAACATGTAGCTCCTCCGGAGCAAAGAGAATTAAGAGAGGCAGCGGATTTGTTTAGCAGGGCGACCGCTGCCTCATTGAATCCTTAATCGACAATTTCGACTAAGGGTGTTGGTGATTGCGTCCGTTTTGAGGGGTCGATTCATATGGAAAGACTTTATTGAAAGCCATATCGTTTCGATCCACACCGTCACCGGCAGGTCCTCGAATGATCAGGTGATCCGGATCTCGCAAATCACTAATCAGCGCCGTAACAGCAATGTCGACAACATCGTCGCCAAAGCGTCGACCGTTAGGCCAACCGCCCGGAATGAATCCGCCGTTGTGGAAAGGATCCTGAATGTTGCTCTTCAATACATCGCCACCAAAGATACTCAGCCGGGAGTAACCAGGATCATCTGGATTAGTAAGATTGGCCGGTCCACCACCAGCAAAGCGGACTTTAGTAGTTGAGAGATCGACTTTGATCAGATCCGGAATATAGATTCCGGCAATGTCACTGCGATTTGTTTCGGGCGCAACCTGATCCTTGAAAACGATCAAATTGATCAGATGTGCCAACTCCGGAGTCTCGGCGTACTTGCGAAAGATTTCGCTGTCGCTTGTCGGGCTGGTGCGGCTGTAAAGGTCCTTATCAGCGATCGCTACCAGGCCCTCGTTGAAAAGCGGGTTACCCTGGCGCGCGACTTGAACAAACGGTCCGCTGTTCTTCGGCGATTGTTTGTCATCAAGCACACGAACGGTGCGACGGCTTGTCGTTGCATAAACGCCAACAATTTGTTGGTCCCCGCCTAGTTCGGTCAGCGGCACCTCGAGCGCCATCAGATCCAGGTTGAATCCACCTTGTGAATCCTTACCAGGGTTTCGTAACTGAAGCAGATCGAAAATCGACTGGATATCAGCGTAAAAACCGTCATCTCGCTGACCTGCAAATGAAACGTAGCCGCTGGAGAGTTCAGTGATGGACTCTTTGGTATATCGATCCAGTTCGGCTTCGGTGGCAACGCCATCGCGCGCCGGATTCTCTCCGTTGTCACTTTGATTGTAATAGGGCGTTGCGTTCCCCTGGTTATTCGGAGGCACCACGCCTGTGCCTAAGACCGTTTCGCGATTGGTTCGATGATCGACCCTGGTGACGGTATAGGTTTGAGTCAAATTCTGGTTCGCATCGTCAACGTGTTGAATTACACCCAGGTACGATTGCAGCACGGTATTGCGATGCTTGAATGCAGTGTTGAAACGAAACTGGTAGCTCAACGTCGCGCGACCTGCTGCGCGGTCTGCACCCAATGCCACATGAATCTCGTAGAGTACGTTGTCGTCGAAGCTGTACTTGTTTGGTCCAACCCCCGGTTCCTGGTGTGGATACACACCAAGTGCCAACACCAGTGACTTTTGTCCATTGTCTTCATCAACGAACGCATAAACGTCAGTGGTATTGGCGGCTGGGTCAAGGATGATCAGAGGCGCATCCATGTGACTTGATGCGAATCCAGTCACAGGCAGTAGAGCAATAGGCATCGCAGCCAACAGAAAGGTGGCGACGGCCTGTTTTAGTCTTAACAGTGTGTTCATTTTGAAAGTTCACTCCTTGCGAAAGTTGTTCGTGTTGTTTCGTGTAATTTCGTGGATCTTCTGTTAGACCAGGAGGACAAACGATCCACGAAGTCACACGAAATAACACGAATTCTTTTGCGCCAGGTCTGCAGCAGCGAACGTTCGCTGGGAAATAACATCTGCTGGATCGCTTGCGCTTGTTCAATAAATCGCTTGCCCTGCTTCTGATCGCCGGCTTGCGCGGTGATTATTCCTGCGTGGAGATACAACCGCGCGTCCTTTGTCCCTTCAGCTAACGCCTTATCAATTTCCTCGCGTGCTTCTGTGGTTCGCCCGCTTGCAAAAAGCGCCCACGCGAGTGCGTCATGAGTGAAAACGTCCTGACGATTCTTTACTTCCTGTTCAGCAAGCTGAACAGCTCGCTCGGGGTCGTCGCCTCGAGTTGCCAGGTAAAGTGAAACTGTCCGCGGATCCTCGCTGGACCGATTAATCTGCGCCTCAACTTCGTTCGCACTAGCGGAATCTGTTATGCGCATGACGTCTGCGAGAGCCCACTGATACTCAGGTAGTGGATCAAGTTCTGCAGCTCGCTTGAGTTGCACAAGTGCTTCGGCCGTCCTCTTCAACGCCAACAGAATCCTAGCTTCTGTTAACACTGCCGGCGCGTAATCGGCTTGGAGGCTGAGTGCGGCGTCACAGGAATCCATTGCCTGCTGAGCTATACCAAGTTGAAGTTGATAAAGGGCCAGACGGTTGAATGCCCACGCGCCAGTGTTGGGATCGTTTGGACTGCTGCTTGAGACGGCGAGCTGCATCAACTGGATGGCGCCTTTCAGATCACCGGTCAACCAACGTACGTGCGCGGCACGAACATACGACTGCAAATCCGGTCGGAGGTCGACCATCTTCTGGTAGGCAGCCGCGCCTTCACGAATCTTTCCCTGATCGATCAAAGCGTCGCCAAGCACGCCATAGTCGAACGGACGCTCTCGCAGTTTTGTAAGTTGAGAGGCAAGAGCTTCGGCCTCGCTAAATCGGTGCAAGCTCTGCGCGACGTGAGCCCGTAACAAGAGTGCTTCCGGTGTCTGTGATTTGATCGACTCAATACAAACCGCGCATTGCTCAGCGAGTTTGTAATAGCCGGGATCGAAGGTTGAGCGAGCTCTTCTTACGAATGTCCAACCCAGGCGTTCGAAGTCCGGAACCGTCTGAGAACCATTTAGTACTCGTTTTTGTAATTGAGAGATTTCTCTGTCGATAGGCTTCTCACCGCTGAGCGGAGTCAAAATTAAACGACAAGATGGCGATAACTCAGTTGCCGCAGGCTGATTGTTCCTTCGCGCTGCAGAATGACCTCTGCCGATGATCGCCGCGACCGCAAAGATCAAAGCAGCTATGGCAAAAAGGTGTACCGCTTTAAGTTGTGTTGTTCCGATTCTGATCTTCATCAAACACACCTCACCCTGCTCGAATGGCCGTCCCATTCGACATTGATTGTCTAAAGCAAACTTTCTTTCGACTTAACTGTAGGCAAATACGAGAGGAAGGTACAAAACGGATTTCATTAGGCTGAGTTCAGGCTGGAACCAAGAAGTCAGAGTCCCATCGACGCAGAACCTCTGAAAATAATCAGACATCGTCCTCCTGGGACCGCAGGCGTCCCCGCCTGCCCGTGTCGAGAGGGACCACTCCCTTCATTTACTGACTTAGGTAATTGTTCTTGGTTCTGTTGGACACGGGCAGGCGGGGACGCCTGCGGTCCCAGGACGACGATGTCTGATTATTTGCACAGCTTCTGTAGTCGGTGGGATTCCATCAATCAATCCTGGACGCTTCGATCTTACGCATCAGTGTCGTGAATCGAGGATCACTACAGAACTCATCCATATTCGGATCAACGTCCAGCCCCGTCGCATACGCTCCTCTTTCGTCCACTTCCTTTTGCATCTGCGAAAACGCTTCATCCTTTTCACCGAGTGCCATTGCAGCAAGCGCCAGAAAATAACTGGGCACATAACGCCGCGTCGCGTCCCCTTTCAACTCGTCGCGCAACTTCAATGCTTCCGCACGTTCACCGTTCTTTACGAGCGATCTGATTAACAAAGCTTTCGCAAATGGATCGGGATTGAGTTCAAGCGATCTTCTAAGAGAGGTGATTGCCTCGCGTTGCATCCCTTTTAACACGTAGGCCCAACCGAGAAGATAATGTGTGTAGTAGAAGTTTGGATCCACCTTGAACGCACGCTGGCATTGCTCAATCGCATCGTCATACCGACGCGCATTGATCATGTTATATGCTTCGTCTGCGTTAATAATTGCTGACAGCGGATCGAGCTCTTCGGCTTTGCGACCTTCCGCGATTGCCTCGTCAAACTTCTTCTGAAGGATCAGAGGAACATTACCAAGCCAGTGATGAGCCGTAGCGTAATTCGGCTTAAGTTCGATGGCGCGTCGCAATTCCCTTTCGCAGGCAACGACGTCATACCCGTAGTTACACAGATACAAGCCGAGCGCTGCGTGAGCTTCGGCCAACGAGTCATCGAGTTCCAGCGCCTTTTGCGCGGCCGCCTTTGCTTGTGGCATCGAATCCGCGGGCGTTGCCACGCTGTAGTTGGGATATAGCGCATACGACTCTGCCAGACCCGAGTACGCAAGCGCAAAGGACGGATCCTTTTCAATTGCCTGTTTATAGAAATTTGCAGCCTGCGTTAACCCGTCAACAGTTCGCTTATTCCAATAAAATCTGCCTTTGAGGTAGAGCTGGTACGCATCATTGTTTTCGGTGTAACGCTTAGTGACTCCCTTCGCATCCTCACCCGTCAACTTCAATTGCAGTTTTTCAGTGATGGCCGTCGCGATCTCGCGCTGAGTCGTCAGCAGATCGGAGAGTCTGCGCTCGTACTGTTCACCCCAAATAAGTTTATTGGTTGAAGCGTCGATTAGTTCGACACTGATTGTGAGATTGTCCCCACGTTGAACTAAACGTCCAGACATAACTGCACTGACACCCAGCTCACTTCCGACCTTCTGCGGATCAACTTCTTTACCTTTGTAACGTAGGACGCTACTTGTCGGACTGACTTTCAGATTCGGTAATTGAGACAACCGGTAGATAAGCGACTCGGCCAATCCATCCGACAAATAGTCCGAGTCCGCATTACCACTCCTATTTTCAAAAGGTAAAACTGCAATCGAGTTGATCTGACTTCGACCGCTTCCTTTCGAGACAAACGCAAAGTATCCCGCTGTGGAGATCAAACCAACCAAAACGATCGCAATCACAACTGCGACGAGCTTGTGGTTCCTTGCCTGAAACACAGCGTACTCCAGGCTCGAAGAGGATTTGGTCACAGCTTGCGTTGCCAGGACACGACCGCTCCTTGTCAGATCGCTTTCACTCACTGACGCAGTGGTTACTGTTTCGCGATTGGGGATGATTGAGCGTTCCAGCTCGCCTTGAATGTCGAGTTCGCGCCGCAGATTCTTCAAATCGATAAGAAGATCGCGCGCTGACTGATAACGCATGTCGAGGTCTTTGGTCAGCGCTTTACGGATGATGCGCTGCAGTTCGGGTGGAGCATTCTCAAGAGCAATGGGCTCCTTCTCAAGAATTGCCACGATAGTGTGATTGATGGTTTCGCCTGCGAACGGAACTTTGTGAGCCACCATTTCATAAAGAACCACCCCAAGACTCCAGAGATCTGTTCGTGCATCGGTCGCCTTGCCACGCGCTTGTTCCGGAGACATGTATGCGGCCGTGCCCATGACGACGCCGGGGTTAGTGTTCACTTGAGCGCGCGTTACATCTTCACTGCCGGTTGAAGGCCGCGAACCTGGGGCTGGAGCCTCCATGAGTTTCGCCAGACCAAAGTCCAGCACCTTCGTATATCCATCAGTGCGAATCATTATGTTCTCGGGCTTGATGTCGCGATGAATGATGCCCGCCTGATGCGCAGCGGACAGAGCCTCGGCCACTTGCACGCCGATCTTCAAGATGGTGTTCAAAGGCAGAGGCTCTGTGTGTGACAGTTGTTCGCGAAGAGTCTTACCGTCGATCAGTTCTGTAGCGAGATAGTTCTTCCCTTCCACCTCACCGATCTCATGGACGGTCAGAATGTTCGGGTGATTGAGTCCCGACGCTGCTTTCGCTTCCTGAATGAAGCGCTTGAGTTTATCCGAGTCTTTGCTGAATTCTTCATTCAGAAACTTTATCGCGACTTTCCGATCGAGCGTTGTGTCCTGGGCAAGGTACACCTCACCCATTCCACCTGAACCAAGTTTCGAGATGATGCGGTAATGGGAGATAGTTGTGTTGGGGGATAGGGGCATGTTTTTCGTTCTTTGTGCTTTGTACTTTGTGCTTTTTACTCCAGGCGGCTCGCAAACGACAAAGTACAAAACACAAAGTACTATGTGGGCAAGTTCATCCTTTTAAGCAGGTTCTTGTATCTCGGGTCACTGCGCAGCGGATCCATCATTGGATCTACTGCGATTCGGCTGAGGTAACAATCCCGGTCCACGAACGATCTTTCCAACTCGGCAAACGCCTGGTCTTTATCACCAAGCGCCGCATAGATACCCGCCAGATAATAAGACCGAACGTAACGTGTCTTACCCAGGTCGTTCAGTAGAGATATCTGTTGCAAGGCCTCCGCTCTTTTGCCTTGTTTAGCATATGCGTACGCAATCACTACCACTGAAACCCATCCAAAGGGTGCGTCGGGTGCAACCTGGCGACTAAGAGCGATCGCTTCGTCATACTTTCCGTTCTCCACCAATGCCATACCTAACCAATGGCGAGTAAGAGGAAAAGTTGGATCTAGCTCGTATGCATTGCGGCCCTGGGTAAGCGCCTTGTCGTACATGCGGGCTTGGACGTAAGCGCTTGTTAATACCGCGTTATTGATCATCGACAACGGTTCCAGTTCTTCCGCTCGCTCTAACTCCCTTACCAGAGTGTCCGCATTGCCTGTCACGCTAACGTGAGCGAGCGCATACGCGACGTGCGTATAAGCAATATTTGGGTCGAGCTCGAACGACTTTTTGAACTCGCGTTCGGACTCAGCCCAGTTCCAATCGTAGATGGCGAGTGAGTCACCCAGCGCCGAATGTGCCTCGGGAAGCATTGGGTCGATCTCGAGTGCGCGCATGGCAGCAGCTTTCGCCAGCGGAATGCAATCCTTTGGCGGCGCGTCAGGATTCTTACCCATCGAGTTATACGCTTCCGCGATCGCCGCATACGCAAGCGCAAAATTCGGATCGAGCTCGATTGCTTTCTTATAGCTGTCGATTGCTTTGTCCAGGTCATCTTTGGTTCGTCGCGCCCAGTGATATCGCCCTTTGAGGTAGAGTTGATAAGCCTCACTGTTGTTCGTGTATTTTTTCGTAATGCCTCGTTCATCGCCTTTTAGCCGAAGTTGCATCTTTTGGGTGAGGGTAGTCGCGATCTCGCGTTGCGTCGCAAGCAGGTCGGCCAACTTCCGGTCGTACTGTTCAGCCCAGATTAGTTTCTGCGTCCGCGCGTCGATAAGCTGAACGCTTATTCCGAGATTATCCCCAGCTTGCATTAAGCGACCGGTGAGCACCGCATCGACGTTGAGTTCTTTCGCGACAGCAGTTACGTCCATCGTCGTTCCCTTAAAGCGCATTACGGAGCTTGTTGGACTTACTCTCACATTCGGAAGTTGTGAAAATCGAAAGATTAATGAATCGGTCAGTCCATCGGAGAGATATTCAGCGTCCTGTTTACCACTGGCGTTGACAAACGGCATCACCGCAATTGAATCGATCTGAGCGTTGTTGCTTCCGCCCCGGGAAGCAAAAGCAAGGTAACCGACGGTAGTAATTACTCCCAGTACGACAAGCGCCACCAGCGTAGCCGCAAGTTTGTGACTCTTTGCCTGATTAACCGCATATTCAAGACTCGATGTGGACTTCACACTTGCCGCTGCAGTTGCTTGATCGCTACGAGTAACTGGATAAGCGCGCGTCTCAGTTTCAGTCGAAGCGTCACCGACCAGATCTCGATTTGGCACTGTCGATCGTTCAATTTCGCCCTTGATGTCGAGTTCGCGCCGCAAGTTCTTCAAGTCAATTAGCAGGTCGCGCGCGGACTGATACCGCATGTCAACGTCTTTCGTTAGCGCTTTACGTACGATTCTTTGCAACTCAGCGGGCACATCATCAAGCGGTGGTGGCTCCTTCTCCAGGATCGCAACCATGGTGTGATTAACCGTTTCGCCGGAAAAAGGAACTCGTCCAGCAATCATTTCATAGAGCACTGAGCCGAGACTCCATATGTCAGTCCGTGCATCGGTAGGGTTGCCACGGGCTTGCTCGGGTGACATGTAAAAGACAGTTCCCATCACCACACCGGGATTAGTGTTTACCCGAAAACGCGTTGCAGCATCCGGGTCCGTCGCTTGAGCTTCCGCGAGTTTAGCCAATCCAAAATCAAGCACCTTGGCATAACCATCACGGCGAATCATGATGTTTTCCGGCTTGATGTCGCGATGGATAATTCCGGCAGCGTGTGCGGCAGAAAGAGCTTCAGCGACTTGCACGGCGATCTTCAGGATCTTATTCAGAGGAAGCGGATCCTTTTGTGAGAGATGCTCACGAAGAGTGTGGCCTTCGATCAATTCAGTAGCGATGTAGTTCTTGTCTTCAACCTCGCCGATTTCATAAACCGTCAGGATATTGGGATGATTGAGCGCCGAGGCGGCCTTCGCTTCCTGAATAAAACGTTTCAGCTTGTCTGGATCTCTACTGAACTCTTCATTCAAGAACTTGATGGCCACTTTGCGGTCGAGTTTGGTGTCCTGGGCTAAATAGACTTCACCCATACCACCCGCGCCGAGTTTGGAGATGATGCGGTAATGGGAGATTGTAGTGTTGGGGGATGGAGACATTGCCGATTTTCGATTAAGACCTTATCCGCAGATTACATAGATTACACCGATTTAGGAACCAGCAACTGTTGGAGATAATCTGCGAGATCTGTGTAATGGGATAACTTGATTACTACAAAACTAGCGTCGCAGGAGGATTAGCAACCCCGCAGCAACTGCGAGTACAGCCAGGACGGTCGTGATTGTTGATGAGACTCGCACACTAAGTAAAGGCAAAAGCCCCGTGAGAATCAGCCAGATTCCCAGCAGCACCATTCCCAGGTTCTTACCAGCTAGAGTGTTTGTTAACGCCATGGCTTCCTCCCTTGTTTTGATCAAGTAATACTCCAATTTGGATTTCTATGGGCAGAAACGAACTCAAGTCAGGGTACTACCTGCTGCGGCGACTTCGTTTCATTGACCTTTGAATCGAACGAAGTTTGGCAACTCGGTCTTTCGTGTACGGCAATGTCGAATTCTCAAGTACCGAATAATGTATCTTCCCCTTTCCCTCCCGATCACGTTGAGTTAGCAGGAAAACGATCTTCTCGCCGCTGAAATATTCCTGTTTGAAACCAGCTTCCGCTCCGTGGAAGTAGTCGAACGCATCACCTTTCTTTAGCGTACCCTTGAACGACTCGATTACAACAGCATTTATCTTCCAGTTCTCATAGCCACCAACTCTACTAATGATTTCGGCTTTCTCGATGCGCACGTGAGCGACGACAGAAACGGCTTTGTAGTCGCTGCGAAGATAACTTAACGAAGGCCAATTCGGATCGTCTTGAGCAGCTAACAGCGGCGCAATGATCAGAAGCGCTGATAGTTTGATCAATTGATTCGTTTGAATGAGACTCATTTCTTGAAGTTGCTGATCAAAACAACATCGCTGGTTGCTGTTCCGCGGTTTAGCACCACTTGCTTCCCATCGCGAGAGATTTGGAAACTGAAAATTCGATCCGAGGCGAAGTTCGTCAATTGTTTCAGTGGCGAGCCGTCAATTGGTTGCGCCCAAAGATTTGTAACGCCCGCGCGCGTTACGCCATACACAATCGCACGACCATCGGGAGTCCATTGCTTGTTGGTTGTATCGGCGCCTGTATAGTCAAACGTTTTGATTGGTTGACCACCTGCGCGCGCGAAGATCGCCAGTTTGAACGCGCCATTCGGATGATCGAGATAGGTGCACGCAATGTATTTTCCGTCAGGTGAAATCGCCGCGCGTTCTGATGCGTTGCTAGTAAGCTGCACCGGCGTTCCACCGTCGATCGGAAGCGTCCAGACAGTACATTTGTTCCAACACAGGGTGAATGCGATCCACTGACCATCAGGCGAGACGCTAAGACTCGCAACTTCGTGGTCATGAGTTAATTCTCTTGGGTCGGAACCGTCCATGTTTATGCGCCAAACGCGCGGAGCGCCGCTCCGGTCGGACCTGAACACCACGTAACGGCCGTCGGGTGTAACCATTGGATCTACGTTGGTGCGTGCGTCAGCGGTCAGTTGTTTGCGATCGCCGTTTGCCGGATCGACGAGATAAAGATCGGCGCCCCCGGGCATCTTGTATGGGTAAATTACTTTTCCGTCGGGTGTCCACGCTGGACTGCCAACCAAATTTCGGCCCTTCGTTATTTGCGTAGCGCGCGACACATCGAATTCAGGCATGATCCAAATGTTATTCGATATCTCAGTCTGGACAGCTGCGATTTGATCCGCATCTTTAGTCAGACTGAGCAGCGAATACCAATTCAAATCATTTGTCAGGGACGTCGCTTCTCCTGAAGGGTAAAAGACGCGCCAGATCATGAACGCCTCTCCGGGACTTTCCTCGGCGCTCGCTAAAATCGTGCGGTCGTCGAACCATATGGCTTGCCTGACTTCAACCCACTTGCGAGTAGGCAAAGGCTTGACCTCCCCAGTGGCGACCGAAACGGTGGCGATGCTCATCCAGCTTTCTTTAGAATTCGCAATTGGCGTTGCGATCGTCTTTCCATCAGGCGACCACGAAACGGAACTAAACCAGTCCTGGTAGAAATAATCATCTCCGTGGCGCATTGCCAATTGGCGCTGATTCGTGCCGTCGGCATTGGCAATCATCAGGCGATCTTCGTCTTCGATGTAATAAAAGTAAGCCATCTGTTTGCCATCAGGAGAAAAAGCCGGCGAGCTGCCGATGCCGGTGAAAAGTTTGCGTGCCGTGCCGCCCAGCACCGGCACCTGATAGAGAGTTCCGGTTTCGTCATTTCCCGGTCTCACTGCGTAGTAAACGTAGTTGCCATCAGGCGAGAACGCTGCACCTACATAACGCACAGCAGCCGGCGGAACGATCTGAGTATTGCTGTTAGCGACTGCGACTTGCCGCAACCAGAGACTTTTTTGCTCACCATCATCCTGCACATGGACCAGCCATTTGCCATCCGGCGAAATTGCGGCGCCGGTCGCATTGCCTACATTCGTGAGTCGCGTGAAGGTCGCCGCTTCAAGCGACATTGGTTTCGTCGATCGGCCGCCAAGAAGTTTGTACATCGCGAAACCGATCGTCGCGAGTACGACAATTGCAACCATGATCGCCACTGCCGCGGCGGTCTTATGCGTTTTGATCTGATTGACGACGTACTCGGCGCTGGAGACGTGAGTCGGAGTCGTAGCGGCTTCGGCTGTTTGCGGGCGGATCGCGTCCTGAGTCTGCTTTACCGACGACATCATGGCCGACGCACTCGCGGCGCTTGCAGTTGTACTGAGACGCTCTGGCGCTACTGATCGTTCGACTTCACTCTCCGCATCGACGCGTTGCTTCAGCCGCTGCAAACGCTTCATCAGCTCGCGAGCCGTCTGCGTGCGCTCTTCACGATTTTTCGTCAGCGTCTCAGTGACAATCCATTCGAGAGCTTCCGGAACATTGGGAACGGACACTGAAAGCGGTAGCGGCTCCTTCTCTAGAATTGCCACGATGATGTGACTCGGAGTACCTCCTTCAAACGGCAGGCGACCGGTTACCATTTCGTAAAGCACGACACCGACGCTCCAGATGTCGGTGCGCGCATCCACCTCTTTGCCGCCCGCCTGCTCGGGTGACATGTAATTCACCGTACCCATCACTACACCTGGACTCGTCTTCACGCGGGTGGCGAGCTGGCTATCGGAGATCTGTTCGGACGTCGACGTGGTTTGCGATACCTTCGCAAGACCAAAGTCAAGCACTTTCACCCGACCACGCGGCGTGATCATGATGTTCGAAGACTTGATGTCGCGATGCGTGATCCCTTTGGAGTGCGCTTCATCGAGCGCATCCGTAATTTGAATTGCGATGTCCAGACTTTCAGCAATCGGCAACGCTCGCCCGCCGATTTTTTTGTCCAACGCCAGCCCCTCGACAAACTCCATTGCGATGAAGTACCCGCCGTCAGCTTCGCCGATTTCGTAGATGTGCGCGATGTTCGGATGAGACAGGGCCGCCGCGGCACGCGCTTCTTGAAGGAACCGGTGCAGCCGCTGCTGATCGCGAGCGATTTCGGCGGGCAACAGCTTGACTGCGATTTGCCGATCAAGTTGGGTATCAAGCGCTAGATATACTTCACCCATTCCGCCTTCACCGATCTTCGAGCGGATTTCGTAACGGCCGAGTTTTGTGCCAGCAGCGAGAGTCATTGTTTCAAGGCTTTCACCAATGGTCGAGATCTACAATCTCTTAGCCTGCGAAGCAGGCGAAGGGCATTAAGCCTGGGGCGTCAGCCCCAGGATGTCGCGACGTGACCAATTGAGCCCGCGAAGCGGGCGTTCAGGGTTTCAATCTTTCACCGCTATCGCGGGCTGACACTCAAGCCATTTATGCCC
>DATDFV010000201.1:0-15978 GCA_036522415.1 Pyrinomonadaceae bacterium
CTCGCGGTTCTCAGTCTTGTTCTTAACAAGAAAATCGATCTAAACGATCATCTCTCCAAGTTCTTTAAAAGATTTCCACGTTACGCTGACTCCATCACCATTGAAGACCTGCTCCACCACACTTCGGCCCTGCCCTCCTACACCGATATCTACGTAGCCTCCCGGCGAGCTGCCGAAGATTGGTACGACCGTGCCCTCGCGAAGCCGGATCACTGGTACCCAAACATGGAGCTTAGAAGACGCAAGGAACTTACAAACAAAGACGTGGTCCAATGGATAGCGACACAGAAACTGTTGCCGCATCCGCCTGATACTGAATTCGAGTATTCAAATTCAGGTTATGTTCTCCTCGCAGAATTAGTGAGAAAAATGACGGGCCAACGTCTCAACGATCTCCTTGCCGACACCTTTTTTCACGACATGGAGATGAATGACACCTACGTGTTTGATGAATCCTCTCGTTTCCCTCCCGCCGCTCGCCAATTGGTCAATCATGCAAAGTGTTACAACCGCGTGGATGGTCATTATGTACCTGTCGGTTACACGCCCCTCAACTTCATCACTGGCGACGGCAATGTTCACTCGACCATTAAGGACTTAATGCGTTGGGAACTGACCTTGAGCCTCGTCGAACTCATTGAGTTGTGTTTTCCAGAGCAGGCGGTAAAAGACTCGGAAGGGATCAACTTTCGGGAGCTGCTCTGGACGCCGGTACTAATCAAAAAGAATAAGCAGGTGAACTATGGCGCCGGCTGGAATCTACGCAGGGAGAAATACCGAGAGACAGTTGCGAGTAAACGTGGACCAGTTACAACAATCTATGAAACTCGCGCTGAATATCATCGCGGCGTATGGCTAGGCTGGCGTAACTATTTTGCTCGTGCCTCCAGGTGGCGTGTGCCGAAGCCAGGTAAGAATGTCGACCCGAAGAACCTGGAGAGTATGGGTATTATCGTGTTGAGTAACGCTGATTTTGGTGACAAACAATTCACTCCTTGCCGCATTGCCCAGGAGATCTCCCGGCTCTACTGGGGCAGCCGGAAAAAAGACAACATCATGAATAGTTTTAACTGCGGCTAGCGGCGGACCTTCCGTTCAATCCTGATTTGAGTTCAGGGCGGCTCAAGCGCTCACCGCGCCAGGAGTAAGCACGTAAGCCGTCGATCGCTGTCCAGGTCGTGTGGCAACGCGTCCGAATATTTTTCTCACTCGGTTCGCCCCAACTTCCATCCTTATTTTGTTCGGCCAGCAGGTATTTAGTGCCGTGTTCAATCAGCGGGTGAGTAACAGTCAAGCCGAAGGCCTGCAGCGAATCAAGCAACTCGCCGAGGATTTCCGGATCTTTTCTCGTACAGGCACTCTTCACATTAGCCTTCAGGAATGCAAACTCCCGCCGCAACCACCGCGGCGATAGTTTGTAAGTGCCGTAGTCGTTCAACGTGTAGACAACGTGTGTTACGGCGTAGATTGCGTCGCGAAGAACCTCTTCGTCATCTTCATTGGTTGGATATGGCTGCATCTCCGGCATCCACTTCAGGACGTCTGCATAGCGGGCCCCGAAAAGCATCCCGGATCTTTCCGCCACATACGTATTCGCCAGTGCCTCCATCCATACTTTATAGCGGCTGCGTATTCGCAAGCGGCACTTGCATTGTTTACAAACCTTGCGCCCGCGTGGATTCTGGAGATTGCAACCGCAGCGATAAGGCACATCATTCGGAGGCGGTTCTTTGACCGGATCAAAGCCGAGTAGCTCCGAGGCTGAGAAACTGCGCGCCGCGCGTTTTAGCGCAGTCGCACCCTCGGTGTCCCGCAAGCCGATTCGACGTCGCGCGTAATGAATGAGGATGAACTCGAATAATAAATCTGAACTGGCATCGCCAGGCAGAAACGGATGCAGAACTGTCCATCGCTGCAAGAATTGTTTGGCGCGTTCGCGCCCCAGAGAGCGAAGTTTTGGATCCCGCGAAGTAGTTGCCAGAAGCGCGAAGCAGCAGACCAGAAAGCTCCCATAATTCGCAAAGGACTTTTGCCTTTGGCCGATCCGATAAAGAAAGTCCAAGCCGCGTTCGATCGCCGTATCAATCTGTCTCGTCGTATCAAGCACGAAATTAACGCACCTGCGCTGGAAATTATTGACAAGCCCGAAACAAACTTATATACACTGCGCATGTGCAACTGGTGGCCCAGCGCAGTAAAACGCGAAACCAGTAACTCCTACAGAAAGGAAAATGTAAATGGCAGATTCACTTAAAGGCGGCGAACCGACGACGAAGAAGAAGCCCAAAAAGAAAGCCGCTGCTAAAAAGACAACTAAGAAGGCGGCGAAAAAGAGATAGCTTCAGCACCTGAAGCTTACGCACTCCCTATTCGAGACCGCGAGCGTGCTCAGTGTCACTGGTCATGTTCGCGGTCTTCAATTCTACTCATTGCGATAACCCAATCTTCTGAAGAATCTGACCGGCGCGCGCGTCTTTGCGCAAGTCGGTGAGGCGCGGGTCCACGTTTAGTTCGGCAACCGCTAAAATATGGTTCTCGGCAGCGTTTTGTAAGATCGTAATTGCCCGTTCTTTTTCACCAAGCAGTGAATAGAGGTACGCTGCTTCTTTTGGAAGAAACGCTTTTCCAGGTTGATTCAACTCACTTGCTATCTTCAGCGCCTCGTTCTTCTTGCCCGCAAGCACGTAAGCCTGGGCCAGTCCGTAAGCAATCTCAGCATCGTCGGGAGCCGCGGCGTGGGCCTTTTCTATTTCGGCAGTTGCCTGTGTGTAGTTCTGTTGCAGTTCATAGACCTGGGCGATGTAAGTGGACATCACGAGAAAGGCGGGCTCGATTTCAAGAGTCTTCCGACACTGTTGCAGCGCTCTCTCATAATCGCCCGCATAAATCAGTGCGACGGCGAGATCTTTATTGATCCCCAGCGAGAGCGGATCGAGTTGTTGCGCTGTTCTGAGCTCCTGGATTCCCTGAGCTATCCGGCCCTGTAGAATCAACTGCGAACCATACCAATGGTGGGCGGTCGGATAGTTTGGATTTAACTCTATTGCCCGGCGATATTCATTCTCCGCTCCCTGCCAGTTCCAATCGGTGGCCGCTATGATCGAGGCTAACGAAGTGTGCGCCTCCGCGAGACTGTCGTCGTATTTCAGGGCCAGGGTCACGGCTCCTTTCGCGAGACTGTATCCTTCCTGCGAGGCGAGAAATCCGTAGTCACTGCGGAGTGTGTAACAATCCGCGAGTCCGGTATACGCCAACGCATAGCTTGGGTCCTTGTTTATCGCCTCCTGGAAAAACTCGATCGCCTTCTTGAAACCCTCATCCGTCCGCTTGTTCCAGTAGTAGCGTCCTTTTAAATAGGCCTCATATGCCTCACCGTTTTCGGTGTAAGTCTTGGTGAGCTGAGTCTGATCCGTGCCGGTCAATTTCAGCCTCAGTTTTTCGGAAACATTTCTGGCGATCTCTTGTTGAACCGTCTGAATGTCTCCTGTCTTTCGCTCATACGTGGCGCCCCAGATTGATCGATTTCCCTGTACATCCATCAGTTCGACAGCAATCCTCAAGTCGTTCCCGGTTTGTTTGACTTCTCCCACGAGCACTGAGGCCACGTTCAACTCTCGCCCGATCGCTCGCACGTCGAGATCCTTGCCTTTGTACCGAAAGACCGAACTGCGGGCGATCACTTTCAGGTTGGTCAACTGAGATAGATTGTTGATGATACTTTCAGTCATGCCGTCGCTGATGTACTCGCGGTCAGCATTAGCCATGAGTTGCGGATCAGTCGAAGCATAAGTAAACGGCAGAATCGCCAACGACTGCGAATGCTCTATCGGAAACCAACCGCGAAGCGCGATACCTGCGAGAATCAGTGCCAGGGCGCCGCCGACAACAGCTGCCTTAGTGAGCGTTGACGTTTGCAGAATTCTGTCGACAAATGTCTTGCGCTGCGTGGTGATTGGCGTTGGCGTTTCGGCTCGGCTGCTTTGAGACGACGACAAGTGTCTCAGGTCGGTAAGGAAATCATGAGCATTTTGATATCGCGCCGCTCTGTCTTTCCTCAGCATCTTGCTCAAGAGAGCTTGTAACTCCGGCGAGACTTGAGTTTGAAACTGCTCGGTCGAAATGGGTTCGCCGAGCAATATGCGAGACATCGTGACGGCCGCGCTCTTGTCTTTGAAGGGATGCTTTCCGGCGAGCGCCTCATACAGGGTGATTCCGAGACTAAAGATATCGCTGGACGGAGCGAGTGGTTCACCCTGTACCTGCTCCGGCGACATGTAGGGCATCGTCCCGACTACATGGCCGGGAGTGCTCAAGAGCTCCTGTGTCGGTGCTTCATTGTCTACTGAATCGCCGGAGAGCATTTGCTTGGCGAGTCCAAAATCGAGAATCTTCAACTGGCCACGCTGCGTTAACATCATGTTTTGCGGTTTGATGTCGCGGTGAACGATGCCATGGGCGTGGGCCTCGGCCAGGCCTTCCGCAGCCTGCTCCATGATCGCCAGCGTGGTGGTAATGCCGAGCGGCTCCCGCGTCATCTTTTCCGCGAGCGTTTCGCCTTCGATGTATTGCATGACGATGAACGTGTAGGGGCCTGCCTCGTTAACATCGTAGATGGCACAGATGTTGGGATGGTCCAGCTTAGCGGCGGCTTGAGCTTCTCTGACTAGTCGTTTCTTGAGGTGTTCCTCGGTGAGCGCGTCTGGACGAATGACTTTTATGGCGACTTTCCGATCGAGCTTCGTATCGAGTGCCAGATAGACTTCTCCCATCCCTCCTGCGCCTAATTTTTTGATTATTCGGTACTGGGCTATGGATTCAGGAATCATTGACCTTACTGGAGAAAGTCAGCCCAAGGCGAATCCGCAAATGAGACAGGTTTGAAAAGGGAGCAGTACATCAATTAAGCAGCAGGAACGATGCGGTAAACCGCCGCCATCTTAGATCATACCGGGGCCGTCCCGCCAGCAATGTGCCAGCGCAATTCATGATGGCATGCGCAACGCGTCGGGCGAGTTGGATCCTCACAGCCGATCCACAGATCTCCTGAAATTTGGATTCACTCCCAAAATTCTGGATTTACGTATGAATAAGGCGAAAGATCGAACGTTTTTAGCTATCGCAGGCGCCCGATTCTGCATGGCACCCTCGTTGCGTTAAAAGGCCAGCCCTCGATTCTCTTTTGCGACCCGATGTGGGTTCACTCAGGATCGTGCACATCGAGGTCACAAAGGCCGACGTTAGCCAATCATTAGCTAACGACAATCATAAAGTTCCAACGCTCGTTGGTTGCCTTTAATGCCAACAGAACTTGGATCTCCTCAGGTCACAACTTCGCGGAAAGGAAACGAGAGATGAAAAAGTTTTTCACGTTAGGCCTTGCGCTCTCACTGAGCCTAATTGCCATGTCGGTACGGGCTCAGGTGACTACCGGCACCGTCAAAGGAATCGTCAATGATCCTAATGGGGCAGTCGTTACTGGTGCCAAAGTTACTATCGTCAAGAAATCAAACAACGAAACGCACACTGGCCAGACATCAGGCTCGGGGACGTTTCAGTTCGATAATCTGCTTATTGGCGACGATTACACAGTAACGGTCGAAGCGACAAACTTCAAAAAGGCCGAACTTACTGATGTAAGAGTTCAGATCAATCAAGCAACCGACCTAACCGTTGAGTTGCAGACCGGCGCGCTTACCGAGTCCGTCACAGTTACCGCGGGCGGCACAGAGCTGGTTGAGACTACTACGGCAAACTTGTCCAAGGCATTTAGCGACCGTCAGGTTGTGGAGTTGGCTCAGACGACTGCCGGACCAGCGGGTAGCACTGCCGGTGTCAATAATCTTGCGTTGCTCGCTGCGGGCGTTACGAGTTCGGGCGGCGTCGGGGTTGGAACCGGCGGCTCAGTCGGTGGCCAACGTCCACGTGATAATAATTTCGTAGTTGACGGAGTTGACAACAACGACAAGGCCGTAACTGGTCCACAGAGTTACATCTCGCCTGAGGAAGTGGCGGAGTTCACTCTGCTGCAGAATCAGTTCTCCGCCGAGTTTGCCCGTTCTAACGGCGGAAACTTCATTACGATTACCAAGTCCGGCCAGAATGATTTTCACGGCACAGCATATACCTTCTGGCGGAATCGCTATTTGAATGCGCTCGATACCATCCAGAAGAACGCCGGCGTTAATCGCGATCAGAATTCTCCGGATTTCATGCCGCGTAATGACTTCTTCCGCGGCGGCTTTAACGTGGGCGGTCCGGTTTACGCGCCGATGTTTGGCGAGGGTGGCCCAGGATTTAGACTCCTGAGAAACAAGTTGTTTTTCTTTACTTCTTACGAACGTTTACAGCGCGGGAGTGCAGCAGGCGCTGCTGGAATTGTGACTCCCACCGCTGCCGGTTTCGCTACTCTGGCGACCATTCCCGGCTTGTCAGCCACGAATTTTTCCGTATTCAGGCAGTTCACACCCGTCGCTTCGGTAAACAACGAGGGGACTATCAGTGTGCTCGGACGGTCAATCCCGGTCGGTGATGTTGCTTTCCCGTCGCCGAACTTCTTCAAACAGAACCACGCGGTTATCAACCTCGACCTCAATCAGAGCTCGACAACGATCCATCACTGGCGCTTTGGAATGACGAACGGGGCAACCGTTGACAATGCGGCTAACTTGCCGGTCTTCTTCACTACCTTGCCACTGAAGCAGCGCCTTTTCTCTTACACACTGATACACAACTTCTCGCAGAGTTTGATTAACGAGACTCGACTCGCGTTTCGTCGGTCTTCGTACAACTTTCAAGTTCCGAACTTCGCTTTCCCGGGACTTGATTCGTTCCCGAACATCACTCTGGATGACCTGGGCATAAACATCGGCCCGGATCCGAATGCCCCGCAGTTTGGCATTGAGAACAATTATCAAATTGTCGACAACGTCAGCTATTCGAGGGGAAACCATTCGTTCAAATTTGGCGGCGACTTCCGCAAGATCATCTCGCCGCAACACTTCGTTCAGCGCGAGCGTGGTGATTATGAATATATCAACACCGAGGACTTTCTGCTCGACCTCGTTCCTGTGTTTGGAGAACGAAACGCGGGTGGTGGCACATATTACGGCGACCAGAAAATTCTGTATGCGTTCGGCCAGGATGATTGGCGAATCCGGCCTAACCTTACGCTCAATCTGGGTGTGAGCTATTCCTATCAGCAGATGTCAAAAGGCTCGCATGACCAGGCACTGAATTCGATCTCGTCCGTACCTGGCTTGCTGGTTTTTAACGTACCCAAGACTCAGACGAAGAACTTTGCCCCGAAGTTCGGTTTCGCATGGTCACCGAATTACGACAGTGGCCTACTCGGTCGTGTATTCGGTTCCGGCGGCAAGAGTTCGATTCGCGGTGGTTTCTCGATGGGGTACGATTACATCTTCGACAATCTTTGGATCCTGTCGGAGCCGCCGCAATTGCAGCAAACGCGTGACTGCCCGGACCCGACCAGACCTTTCTGCCCCGCCACCGGCTTCCTGGCAGGAGGCGGCATACCGGGAGGCGCCGCGTCCACCAGCACCGCGGCGGCTGCGCGCGCCGCGACGACCTCGTTTATTCCCGACCAGAAAGTACCGTATTCATTGACCTGGACCGGAAGCTATCAGCGGCAGTTTAAGCGGGATTGGGCTTTGGAGCTGCGTTATGTCGGCACGAGGGGTATTCATCTTATTACCCAAAACCGCATAAACGTTCTCCCCAAGGTAGCACCGGAGTTGGGTCTGAGCGGGTTGCCGACCTTCATCGGCAACGCGCCCACGCAGGCACAGATTGATGCGCTGCCGGCGGGCACGCTCAATCTGGCAACGATTAATGCGCGGCCCAGGATAGACCCGGCATTCGCGGCAGCCGGTTTCACCTCGAGCGTCGTCGCGTTTCTCTCAAACGGAAATTCCACGTACCATGGCGGTTCGGCCGAGGTAACAAAGCGTTTTTCTAACGGCTTCCAGATGACGGGCGCTTACACGTTCAGTCACTTGATCGATGACACAACGGCTGAAGTTTTTTCGACCGTGCTGTCGCCACGTCGCGTTCAAGACTTCCGCGACTTGCGGCCCGAGCGCGCGTCTTCCGCCTTGGATCATCGCCATCGGTTTGTAACTTCATGGATCTACGAATTGCCGTGGGGGAAGGACAGCAACGGCTGGACCAAGACTTTCCTCAGCGGCTTTAACATCGCCGGGACGTACACATACGAAAGCGGCGAGCGAATCACGGTTCGCAGCGGTACTGATGCGAACCTGAACGGAGATAGTGCGGGCGATCGCGCGATTCTGAACCAGGGTGGTACCGAAGGGGTTGGAAGCACTGTAACGGCTCTGGTTCGAACTTGCCCGTCGTTTAATCCCGACGGTACTTGCACGACATCGGCGGCCTCCAGAACCATCGGTTACGCCGCGAACAATCCGAGTGCGAAGTACATTCAGGCGGGTGCCGGGGCAATAGCCACGATCGGTCGGAACACTTTCTTGTTGCCGCCGATCGATAACTTCGACATCTCGCTATTCAAGAACTTCCGCTTTGGCGAGTCGAAGTACATTCAGGTGCGTGCTGATTTCTTCAACGCTTTTAACCATCCGCAGTACGTGCCGGGCTCGGTTAACACCGTCGACCCGGTTGGTACTACGGGCCTGACAACCTTAAACCAGGTCGCGCCTTTGACGACCGATTTTCTTAACCCAAGTAAGGTGTTGAGCAGTAATCCGCGCGTCATCCAAATGGCGCTTCGGTTTAACTTCTAGCTGCCCGCCTGACCTTGAGCTTAGCGGGAGGTAGTGATCGTGCTACCTCCCCTTTGCTTTTATTGAACGCAGCCATGTGGTAAATAGAGCGCCGAGAATTAATCGGAGGTGTGTCGATGAAGAACTCACGCATGCTCAGAGGAGTTTGGCTGATCGCTCTTATGCCGGTCCTTGTAGTTGCCGCCTCAGCGCAACGTGCGAGCCGTCCAAACCCTGACGCAACTCGAAGCACGATCAATGATGAGACGTTCCGCGAGTTAATGAAACTTGAACGGGAGAATAAGAACCCCGGCGGAGATAATTCCGAAACCACGCAGGCTTTGCTAAAACAGATCACGGATGACTTCAGGTCAATGCAAAGTATCAATAACAAGATGATGGCTGAGGTGTACGCCACACCCGCAATCGATTACGACCGGACGTCGGCAGCGATTGCGCAGATTAATACGAAGGCGACGCGATTGAAGAATACTCTGGCATTGCCGAACCCCAAGGATCCGAGGAAGAAAGATCTGAATGTTTCCGGAGCCAAGGAGTTTAAGTCCGCGCTGCTCCTCATGGATCATTCGATCATGAGCTTTGTCAATAACCCGATTTTCAAAGATCGCAAAGTGATGGAAGTTGACTCGGCAACGCGAGCCAGTCAGGATCTGGCCGACGTCATAAGTTTCAGCGCCACTCTAAAAAAAATAGCTGACAGTCTGAAGACCTCCGCTACTAAACAGTGATACGCGGTTCGGGACATCCCACCCCTGAACCCAATCACGAATCAACGCCAGTCGTCGATGAGGTATACACCCGGTCGGTTGTAATCCCGCCTCGTTTGGTCTGCTCATCACGACTCCCTGCATATCCGTAGTGAATCCGCTAGCGAGCATCTGCCGACGCTGGCAATTCGATAGACGTGACGTATAGTCGAGTGACACGTTATGCTACCTGCATGGATCGAGAAGAAGTCATGCGCGTGCTTCGAGCATTCGAGTCTGCCGGACTCGAATATGTGCTCATCGGCGCGGCAGCTATGGGATTTCACGGCCTCGTAAGAGCCACCGAAGATCTTGATCTGTTCATCCGCGCGACCTCGGAAAATATCGAGAAGCTACGTTCGGCATTACGTGTGGCGTATGAAGGTGACCCAAACATCAATGAGATTTCATCGGCCGATTTGCTCGGCGAATTTCCAGCCGTGCGTTACGTTCCTCCGACCGGGGATCTATATTTCGATGTGATAACGCGGCTTGGTGAGGTAGCGAGCTTTGAAACAATCGACGCTGAGGTTAAGGACGTGGACGGCACACAAATCCGGGTTGCGACACCAGCTGCGCTCTACCGGATGAAGAAAGGAACGGTTCGCTCACAGGACCACGTCGACGCAGCAGCGCTACGTGAACGGTTCAGCCTAAAAGATGAGGGTTGATATGCCGGTACAGAAATTCCGCTCGATCGAAGAGATGAACAAAGCGCCTCTTCCCGAGTCACGAGGATCAGATTTCGAACGGTTCCTACGACACTGTGCCCGTTGGTGGGCCATTGCACCCAAACACTATCCACGCGGTGTGTTCAAGTTCCGCACTATCGAAGACGCCCAAAAGGCTCGCGAGAAGCACCTGCCGCTGAAATGACCCTGGCGAGTCAATTCTGATTAGCCAATAACATGAAAGCATACGGCCGTAATCACGAGAGCTATCATCATTGCTATGAATGAAGCGTCAGCGTAATGGCGCAATCTCCCTTGTGGGTATAGTCGGCGATATTCACTAAATATCTTTAGCGTTTTCGGCGGCGTAAAGCCCAAGTACGAGATCTGATTGTCTTCTTTTCTTTGGCGGTTGATTTCACTAATCATCATGGTTGTGAACATATTGCCTGCAATCGCTGCAGCGATGCCAACGCAAAAGAAAATTACTCCAGCGATGACTCTGATGCTGCTCATCTGCAAATCTGGTTAGCGCCAATTACCCGAAGAGGTTGAGCCGCAGATCTTCGCGGATGAACGCGGATCAATCTGCGTTCATCCGCAAACAAAATCAAGGAACAAATCCAACAACGGAAGTTTTTTCTAACGCATGGTCCAATGCAAAAACTTACTTTTCATGTGTGAATTTTCAGCAGACATATCATGTGCTAATACACACTGATATGTGCTAATACACATTGATTAAGAATGTCTTGACATCACTTCACGATGTCTGTATAAGGCCATATCCTCGTTGGGCATTAAACGCATTTTAGAGAGACTCACACCATGACACAAACACCCACACACACCAAATCAACTCAACCTGAAACTGTGCAGGCAGAGACTACGGTCTATGTCGTAGAACCTCGAAAGAGAAAAAAGAAGAGAGGTTCCTCGAGAACTTCACGTCGTCTCGAAGACATCGAAAACCGCATGAGCAAATCGTTACGTCGCGTTAGCAAAGCAGTAGATCGAGGAGTCAAGACTTATCGTGATAAACGCGATAAGTCTGAGCGCAAGCGACGCGACGGCGCGCTGGTAGATATTTATGAAAATGCGGCAGTCGGCGTTTCCGAGGCTATCTCAAACTCTAGTCCTGTACTTACCGATATAGCCAAAGCAGTCAATACCAGACGACGCAGGAAGGACATCAGGAGATTGGTCAGAGGTCTTCCTGTTCCAAGGTAGTTAACGCGGCAAGAGGTCTGTAGCGGCCTGGGTCAGCAGAGCCAAAATCATTTCGAGCCTCAGGGTAGTTGTCTCATCGCCCGCTCTTCTGAACACAGGCAACAGGATCTGCAAGCAGCAGTTCGTGCAGATTACTGTCTCTTCCAGTAGCGAATAACTGTGGATCTTATGTTGACTGGCGACGTCGCTTAGCGGCGGTGGGGCCTCGTGCTTTCAAAATCAACCAGATTAGCGCAGCGGAGGAATACGATGGAGAAAACTAGCGTTCCAGTGGTCGTCGATCTCGGCAAACAAAAAAAGAGGAACATTAACGACTTGAAGAATGGGTGCGGCCCCCTGATGACTGAGGTTGACGCGGCCGTAGAACGTGCTCGTGGCAGTTTGTCTGACGGCGACAAAAACAAACCAGTCGTTCCAGTCGTCGTTATCTATCGCAAAAAGAGAAAGAGGCGAGGCGGCGGCTCATCGCTGTTGTCACCACTAAACCCGTTCAGCATGTTCCGTTACTGATTTGTGCGTCAGAACAGCCGGAACAATTATAACGGCAGCAAACCATTCGGTGAGGGCGCAAACAGCAGGCGCCGTGACCTTTTAGTTGTTCAGGAGTCAACGCTACAGGACCAGCTTATGTCATCGTCCGCAAACTCAATTCGAACCGGAACCGTGCGGGTGAAGGAAGCGGTGTTCTATCCCGGTTTCTCAGAGCAGGAGGAACAGGAGTACTCGCAAATGTTTCGCCCTCGCGGGATCGTGAAGAAAGGTCCCACCCGCTCATCTCGTGATGCGTATCGAGCGGCGCTGAGTTCCGCTAGGGTGAAGGTCAACTTTCTGCGAGTGTTTTTGCGGCTGCTACGGATAACTTTTTACCTCGCGATCTTTCGGATCGGTGTGCTTCGGCGGCGATTATCCGGAATGGAACTCGACGAGCGACACAAGATCGACGCGGTCAAATTCCGAGAGATGATAGTGACTCTGGGAAGCGTGCTCATCAAGGTTGGACAGCAGTTGTCGCAACGACCTGACCTTCTTCCTGTCGCCTACTGCGAAGAGCTCGAGAGTTTACTCGACAAGATTGACGAGCTGATTCCGCAAAAAGAAGTCGAGGCTGTGATCCTGCGCGAAACGGGACAATCCATCGATCAGATCTTCGAGTCGTTTCAATGGGACCCGGTGCTTGGCTCCGCATCCGTTGCCTGTGTGTATAAGGCCAGACTGCATAGTGGCGAACTCGTAGCCGTCAAGGTGCGCCGGCCCAATATCGACAAGAAATTCGCGGCCGATCTGAGAGCGCTTGAATGGATCTTGCATACCGTCGAATTCCTGACGATCTGGCGCCCCGGCATGACTCGCAATTTTCGCGGTGAGCTCAAAGACTTGTTGCTGGAAGAGCTCGACTTTCGCAGAGAAGCTCGCAACCAGGAGATCTTCCGTCGTTATCACGAACGCCGCAAAAAACTCAACGTCACGGCCCCAAAGGTCTTTTACGAATACTCCGGTCAAGAAGTGCTGGTTGGCGAGCTCGTGACCGGCATCAAGATGGACGAGATCCTGAGAGCGTTCGAAAGTGGTGATGAATCATATCTTGCCTTTCTTGATGAGTTGGGAATTGAACCCAAAAGACTGGCCAAACAACTGGTCAGATCGCGGTACTACTCATTTCACGAATGTCCCCTCTTTCACGGCGATCCACATCCGGCGAACATCATCGTGCAGCCCGACAACAAGATCGTCATGATCGACTTCGGCGCCTGTGGAGTCTTTTCGCAGCGCGACCGGAATTTGATGTGGCAACTGAATCAGTACTACGCGCGCGAAGACGTGCAGGGCATGGTGAATATGGTGCTCGCCATCATGGAGCCATTAGATCCGGTATATGGCATCAACGACTTCAAGAAAGAGCTGACCGACGAATGGTGGACCGGCTTCTACGGGATCAAGAGTAAGCATGCGCAGTGGTGGGAACGCAGCTCTTTTCGTCTGTGGCGCAAGTTTTTGGAGCTGGCGAGGAGACACCAGGTGCCGCTGCCGCAAAACATGGTCCGGATGATTCGCGCCACTCTTTTGTACGACACAGTGGCCGCCAAGCTTTATCCGGACATCAACGTTTTCAAGGAGTTTGAAAGGTACAGTCGCGGAGTTGCGAGGCGCACGCGGCATCAGATTGAAGAGTGTTTCATTCGTCAGATGTTTTTCGGTCCGGACGACAGAAATTTTCTGAAGATGCAGCAGGTGGCAAATGTTTGCGACGGCATTCTGTTTCGCGTGCAAAAGTATCTGGATGATCCGGGCCACAGCTTTCTCGCCATAGCCGGCAAGGCTTATTCGGCGATTCGATCAGTGGTCAGGGCAGTTTTGCTTGCCATTGGGGGAGCAGCTATCGCAGGAGTTGCAGCGCTCCTGATGTACTTAACGGGCATTTGGAAGTTTGACTCGTTGAACCCTTTCTCGCAACGGTTCATTCTGCTGATGCCGCACGAATGGCACTTAACCCCGCCTTACTCTGTCGGTGTGGTCCAACTGTTGAGCCTGGTTTGGTTGTTGATAGTGCTGGGACTCGTAATTGTTTACGGGCGACGCATCTACCTGCGCTTTGGCGATGTGGATGATTAGTTCGCGGCTTTAGCCCAAAGAGGAAACAATGTCGTATTTCGCAATGCAGTACCAAATTCTCTTTCACGACACGATGGCCTATGGCTCGCACCATCACATGGCCAACTTCAAGTTTCAGAACATCGCCCGTGAAACTCTTTTGTTTGAAACGAAAGCAGAAGGTGGAAGCTGGCAGGAACAACTTAAGGATGTGCTGGTCCTTACTCGGGATGCGTACAGCCTTAACCTGGGGCCTGCTTTGCTGGGCGAGAAGGTCGCGATCCTGTTGACCTATGAGGACCCATCGCTCTGTACCGTGCGACTGTGTTTCCGCGTGATAAACGAACGCGGAGAGCCTGTCTCATGCGGTTATCAAACGATGATTCTGTTGCACAAAGATACTCACGAAATGGTTGCCGCGCCTCCACTGCTTACGCACTTTCTGGATGCGCAACGCGAAGTGAACCTGGTTGAGCGTCTCAAGAATCCGTCGTTCGCCGAACGCGTTATGGCCGGCAGCCGCGAATTGAAAAATATCTTTTCCGAACCGGTACGCCACGTCGCCGCGACCGTGGCGAAGTCTCCGCGGGAGGCTTCGTATCCGAAGATCATCGACGACTCATTACATGAGTCCCGTTTTTAAAGAAGTGAAATGCCATGAAAGCTTCCTCAACAAACTCACACGCGGATCTCGGTCCCACCTTCACTTTCCCGGGGCAGGGATCTTATTCGCAGCCGGTGCTTCGAGAGCTCTACAGCTCTTTTCCTCAGACCGTACCTTACTTCGAACGCGCCGACGAAATCAGCAGAGAGATTTTGCAAGGTGAGTTTCTTGCCTTAGTGACGAGTGATTCCACCAAGACGCACGACGAGCGACTTGAAGCTTGTCCAAATCTGGATCAGGTCGGCATCTATCTCACCGAAGTCCTGATTGCAAAATTACTGATTGAAGCGGGCGTGCATCCGGCATTGCTCGTCGGTCATAGCTTTGGTGAATTGGCGGCCCTGGCAACGGCCGGCGTCTATTCGATCGAAACCGGCCTGAGGATTGTTTGCCAGCGAGTGCTCGCGTTGCAGGTAGGCGCGAGGCCCGGAGTGATGGCTGCCGTCTCGTGCGATCTCGAGAACATGTGGAGACACCTCGAGGCCGCGAAAACGAAGACATTAGAGATAGCAGTAGTCAATCAGCCCCGCCAAACCGTGGTTTCAGGAGAGCGCTCAGAGCTCGATGCTCTCCGGACAGTCACCAACCAGCAAGGCGTTTCGGTCACGTTGCTTAAGAGCCGCTATCCGTATCACTCGTCGTTTCTCGAGGGTGCAGTCGCGCCGTTTCGGCAGGCATTGGAGTCATGCGAATTCAGTGCCGCGCGCTTTCCGGTCTACCTCTGCCTGGAAGGCGTGTTGTATTCGCCGGGGTTTGACCTCATCGAGGCACTCTCTTCGCAATTCGTGCGCTCGCTGAATTTTCGGAAAGTTATCGAGACTCTTTATGCGAGTGGTTATCGCACGTTCATCGAGTGCGGCGCAGGCAACATCGTCAGCAAATTCATCGATCAGAATCTCGCGAAGAAAGCCGAGCCTGTAAGCACGATAGCTCCGACCTCGCTGAAAGGAACTTTGCGCGAGTCGCTGGCGCAGGTAACGGAACGCTTCGGTAGCGCAACAGAGGAAACCATTGCAGACAAGGCTAAACCAGCTAGCGCAGTCGAGGCCGCCGAGCGATTGCTCGAAGGCATGTCGCTCGTCGCCAGGGACATGTCACAACTGGTTGAGAACGCAAAACAACTCGTCGAGCGGGTTACGCGGACAGAGGTGGTTCAAGCCGGACATTCTCAAAGGGCTGCGAATGAGACGCCTCAGGTAAACGGTCAAAGACCAGCGATCTTTCCGGAAGAGAAATGCGGTGAGTTGCCGATAGCCATCGTATCGATCGGATGTGTTCTTCCAGGGGCAAATGATCCACGC
>DATDFV010000202.1:0-4093 GCA_036522415.1 Pyrinomonadaceae bacterium
TTTCCGGCGATCGAAGACGGAAATCGGGCAATTGCAGATCAAAGATCGAGCCAGGGAAGGTCGCAAATCACAAGAAATTCAATCGGGCACAACGGGAATTATAGTTGTCGCCGACGGGAAAGAATGATTGACGGCAGACAGTCGTGAAGTCAGGGAGTCTCGTACTTTGCTTGGTCGAAGGATGGTAAACAGATACCTAGCGACCGATGCGCTTTTTAAAGAGGATGAAGCCAAGCGCAAATGCGGGGATGACGCGCAGGTATTTGAACGGACGCAGGATTTCTCCCAACTGTGGGTCATCGACACAGCAACGAAGAAGGCGACTGAAGTCGTGCGCGAGGACTTCACCAGTCGGGATGCGGTCAGTTGGTCACCGGATGGAACCTGACTCGCGTACTGCGCGTCGCCGACGACAAAGGAGAACAAAGACATCTCCGATTCTAAATCAGGCGGATGTAACTCCCTTGAACATTGAGTGGCTACGTAAGGAAAAACTCGAATTGTCGCAATGGAATGAAACCGCCCTCCAATTAGATCGTTAGGTTTGAACTGTGCTGGATGGCTCTATAGATATGGGTCGCGTAGTTCCTTCTCCATAACAGTCAAAAACATCTGTTTCCGGCTGGCGCATGCGACCACTGGGAACCTTTCGCCAGATTCAATGAAGTTAAGGCGTGGGCGTAAATCCAGATTATGAACGATGCTCGGTTTGCGCGATCTTGGTTGCTATGCTTCCAGGGCACATTCGTCCGAAAAGCACCGATAGAATTTAGATTTCCTACTCAGGAATGTCTCATTTGCGATGATGACGAGCTGTAGAAATAAAGCGTACAAGGTCATCGTAACTTTGATACTAGCGTGCATCACTGCCTCTGTATCAATAGACGCACGAGGCAGGACACGCGGCATTGCTTCCAAGTCTGGTAGGCAATATTCGGATCTGACGATTCTGGCGATCTTTGCTCATCCTGATGACGATGTAATTGTAGGACCACTGCTAGCACATTATGCCAAGAGCGGCGTGCGAGTATATTTAGCATTAGTAACCTCGGGCCAACAAGGAGTGAATTCCTTCGCTAAGATTCCAGCCGGTGACCAACTGGGTGCGGTACGAGAGTCGGAATCGAGGGCCGCCTGTAAGGCTTACGGTATACCGGAGCCATTTCTCCTGCGTGAGCAGGACGGCACCCTTTCCTCAATGCAACGATCCAACCAAATTGTTCAACGACTTCGCGAGATTGTTCTGCAGGTTCGTCCAGCGGTCATTATCACTTGGGGACCCGATGGCATTACCGGTCATCCGGATCATCGAGCCGTGAGCAATTTAGTGACGGAACTTTTTCAGAACTGGCAGACGTCAGCTAACAGTTTTAGTCCTAAAAAGCTCTACTACGCAGTATTTCCGCAAAGCAAGTTTTCAGCACAGCTCAAAGGGTTCAAGAGCGTTAATGAGTTCTATGTCACTACAATAATCCAAGCGAAGGACGGGCTGTCAGCAGCAGCCAAGGCTGAATACGCTTACAAAAGTCAGCACACCCCACAAGATATGAGGTTTTGGAATGATTTAATGGCCAATATTTCTAAAGGGAAGATCTATCTTCGACTAGCCCTTTCGCGATCTCGGATGTCAAATAGGCGTGAAAGGGACGTCTTCGATGACGTACCTTAAAGGTAAAGTTGTGCAAGGCAACCTCTTGAAGAAGTATTTAGAGCTGATTCTGTCACCGGATGCGAAGGATATGCCCGTTCACTTATGGATAATACTCGACTTGTTTCTCTGGATGTGTTGCGTGGTTTCGACTTGTTCTGGATTCTTGGTGCTGATGCGCTTATTCAAGCGCTCGGCAAAATGCAGGCCGTGCCATCTCGACATAGACTCTTACAGTTTTTTGCCGTACAAATGGAACATGTCGATTGGGTCGGACTGCATTTCTACGACCTGATCTTTCCGCTCTTCATTTTCATTGTTGGCGTCTCGCTGGCTTTTTCGCTTACGAAAATCATTAAACAGCATGGTAAGCGCGGCGCAATCAGACGCATCCTGGTTCGTTCCGCGCTGCTGATTCTGTTGGGCATCATCTATAACGGCGGCCTCAGTCAGGAATGGCCCAACGTCCGACTATCAGGAGTGTTGCAGCGAATCGGTCTTAGTTACGCCGCTGCTGGTCTGCTGTTTTGTTTTCTGAAGCCACGGATGTTGGTGGTCGCATTTGTAGCTCTGTTGCTCGGGTATTGGGCGCTTCTGACCTTTGTACCCATTCGTGACGTTAAGCTTGATAGAAAACCGATCGAAGCGCCTTCGATCGCTGGCTACTTAGAGACAGGAGACGTCAACCGCGCACTCAGCTCGTCAAATAAAGAGATTGCTCGCCAGCAAATTGTCGCGAGTTACTACGGCGAGACACGACGTCGGATCGGCGGATATGATGCCGGATTAAACGTCGTCAACCATTTCGACTTTGAGTATCTTCCGGGCCGACTTCACTTCGACTATTACGATGCGGAGGGTGTCTTGAGCACAGTGCCGGCCATTGCTACGGCATTGCTCGGAGTTTTAGCGGGGCTTTGGTTGCGACGGAGTGACATGGGCGAAGGTAGGCGAGTTGTTGGCTTGTGCATCGCCGGCGTGATTGCTCTCGGACTTGGCTATCTATGGAGCTTGCAGTTTCCGATCATCAAGTTGTTATGGACTTCATCGTATGTGCTGGTCACTGGCGGTTGGAGCTTGCTGCTGCTCGCAGGATTTTATTACCTCATCGACGTTCGACAGTGGCAGGGGTGGTCACAACCGTTTGTGTGGATCGGCATGAATGCCATCACACTCTATCTTCTCGTCAACTTTGTAAGTTTCCGTGGCCTTAGTCAGAGAGTCGTCGGTGGAAGCGTCAGCAGCTTCTTTGACAGAACAGTCGCCGTTGGATTTGGTGACGTTATGATGATGGCCGTTCGCCTGGCATTGGTGATTCTGCTTGCACGCTTTCTTTATCAGCGAAAGATATTTCTAAAGGTTTAACCTTCGCATGGTTTCCCGTCGCATGTTTCTGAAGGCTACCTCACTCACGGCTCTGAGTCTAAATTTTCCTAAAGTCAATCACGCTGAGCAAGTGATGCCGCTTGTTGCATCCGAAGCTTCAAGTGTTCCTAGTCATGCTAAGGCCCTGATCCACCGTGTGCTTCCGGAACACGCAAACCAGTTCATCTGCGCGCTTGTTCCTTCTGACAGCAGTAGGGATGTCTTTGAATATGAAGCGCGGCCACCGAAGATTATTCTTCGCGGCAATAACGGAGGATCACTGGCTGTAGCGTTTAATCAATTTCTGAGACGAGGAGCGCACATCAGCTATGACTGGCAATCGGTAAGGCCGCTGAACTTTTCTGGTCAACTGCCAATGCCTCGGAAGGCCAGTGGAATTTGTTTGGCCAAAGAACGCTTCTTCTTGAACTACTGCACCTACGGTTACACATGCCCATACTGGAGTTGGGAACAGTGGGAACGACTACTTGATTGGATGGCGCTAAACGGTATTAACCGACCGTTATTACAGTCGGGCCAGGAAGCAGTGTGGCTGCGTGTCTGGCAGAGTTATGGAATGTCCGCGGAACAGGTGCGTGCATATTTCTCTGGACCTGCGCATCTGCCCTGGCATCGGATGGCAAATCTGGATCGGTGGGGCAGCCCTCTTCCTCTGTCATATATAGAAGGACAGCAGAAGCTGCAACGGAAGATTCTCTCACGTGCGCGCGAGCTGGGAATGAAGCCTATTCTCTCAGCTTTCGCTGGTCATGTGCCTCAGGAGTTAAAGAGCCTACGACCTAAAGCTAAGATCACGCGCATAAAGCCTGGGTGGGGCGGCCTATCAGCAGAATATTCAACCTGGTATCTCGATCCTACTGATCCGCTCTTCGCAGAGATCCAAAAGAAGTTTCTGCACGAGCAAGCCACGATGTACGGAACGGACCAGCTCTATGCCGCAGATCCGTTTAATGAAATGGAACCACCGAGTTGGGAACCGACTTATCTGGCAAGGGTGTCAAAGGCGATTTGGGACGCAATGGTATCCGCAGACGAGCAAGCGCGTTGGTATCAAATGGC
>DATDFV010000203.1:0-37286 GCA_036522415.1 Pyrinomonadaceae bacterium
CTGGTCGATTTTGTGGAATTGAAAGCCGCTGCTGATGAGGTTGTGCTTTATCTGGATCACCGCAACATCAACGAGCTGCCTCCCTTTGATGAGCTCCAACCCTCCGCTGAAAATCTTGCCAGGTATGTTTTAGAGAGAGTCGCCAAACAGATTAATGACGACCGCGTCCAGATATATAAGGTTCGTTGTTTCGAAACACCTACAAGTGTGGCGACTTACCAGCTAGACTGAACCTACCAACCACCAGGGCAACAAAAACACGAAGACACAAATACGTAAATGCCTCGGTGGTTAATTGTTTGCTTCGCGCAAAAGCCCGTTGCGCACGATTACGCTGTCGCGCGCTCCACGTTCTCGTCAATCAGTATTCCAACACTGTCTTCGGTATTGAGTCGGACTTTTGTCTTCTTAATCATGAAAGGTCGCTCACAAAACCAGAAGAACACCCAGGCAACCACAATCGTCGCGGGAATCGTGATGAGAAATACATTGTGCATCTGCCATGCTGCCGGATTCACGAAGCGCCACGACTGCATGATCGTCAACTCGTGCGTCAGGTAGATCGAATATGAGAACACACCTAATGTAGCGAAAACCGATATCAACGACGGTAGCTTGAGTTCTCGAATCCAACCATCTTCAGCAAGTACCGCGCGGTTTAATACGATGAAGAACCCAATGCCCCAAAGCGGGTGCAGAAGAAACCAACTGCTGATGTGCCAGAAAGTGTCCTTGGGAATGGAAGATCCAAAGTAGGCCATCGCCGACGCAGAGACGATCAGGAACGTAGCGATCCTGAGATCACGTGTCCAGCGGGGAAGTTCGACCAAGCCAAACCATGCCTCGACGGCAATCGCACCGAGAGCCCATGTGAACCAGTGCGATGCAGCCGCTTCGGGTACCGGTACGCCAATGCCGCTCTTTAGCCAAACAACATGACTAAATGTCATCCACGCGCCTCGTGCCAGCAGACAAACCGTCAATGTCACGGCCCAGCCCCAACGTTTTCGCAAAAAGAGCAACAAGAAGTAAGCGAGATACAGTTGTTCCTCTATGGCGAGAGTCCAAAACACGCCGTTGATGCTGTAACAAGTCCTGGGATCAAGATTGTGGAGCATCAGCAGATGCATCGCGAGGTCGTAAATAGAGAAGCGCGAAACACCGAAGCCAATGCTAAGCGCTGTCAATGAGACGAATATCACAAGCACAATAAAGTACGGCGGATATAGTCTTCTAATTCTGCGTTTCCAAAACTTGCCGAACGCAACTGACCCTTGCTCGTTGATACTTCGTGAACGGCACCACTGCAGGTGAATGCAGAAGCCTGAAATAACAAAAAAGAGAAATACGCCAATGTAACCAAACGAGCTGACAAGCTGGATAAACTTCATTGGGTAACGAAGAGAATTCGCCGGCAGCACTTTGTCGCTTTTATCAATTGCGTGATAAAGAACAACGCCCATTGCTGCAATTCCTCGCAGGGCGTCAACGCTGCGTAGTCGCGTAGTTTGGAGAGATGTCATGGGGTATGAGATGTCCGATATGCTTTAGCTTGTCGTGACGCAACCTACCGAGCCCAGAGTTTCTAAGAACCTTTGAGTCTTGGGGCTCGGTAGGTTGCGTCACGACAAGCTAAGGCATATCGGACTCATTATCACTGCGCAGAAGCTCGTGACGAAACGTCGATATTGTATTTCCGGATCTTGCTATAGAGGCGCGGGCGATATATTCCGAGCAGATTAGCGGCCGCCTGTTTGTTACCGCCCGTTCGCTGGAGGGTGCGCTCGATGACGAGTCGTTCGATGTCCTCGAGGGTCATGTTGGGTGGTACGTCCCAATCCGCCGCCGGAGACGTGCCCTCGGGAACGGTCCCGTTATCGAATGGCAAGTCAATCGGTTCGATCTTTGTGTCTTTGGCAAGCAATACCGCACGCTCAATGACGTTCTGCAATTCGCGAACATTCCCGGGCCAACTGTGTCCAAACAGCCGTTGGTAAGCCGCTTGCGAAACTCCCGAAATACTGCGCTCATATTTGTGCGCGTACATCTGAAGGAAGTGTTCCGTCAGGAGTTGAATGTCTTCGTTCCGCTCCCGCAAAGGTGGAACGTGAATGGTGATTGTTGATATTCGGTAGAACAGGTCATCTCGCAGGAGACCGTCGCGTATGGCATCGGCCGGCGGTCGATTGGTAGAACAGATCAAACGAAAATCAACAGCATATGTCTTTTCAGATCCGATCTTCCGGTAACTCCGCTCCTGGAGAACTCGCAGGAGTTTTGGCTGAAGCTCAATTGGCATTTCGGCGATCTCGTCCAACATTAACGATCCGCCCGCTGCGTGTTGGACCAAACCTTCTTTGTCCGCGTGAGCTCCGGTAAAAGCGCCTTTCGTGTGGCCGAAGAGTTCCGATTCAATCAGTTCCTTTGGCAGGGCTGCACAATTGACTTTGATAAACGGTTTCTTAGAACGAAGAGAATTGTAATGAATCGCGTTCGCGATTAGTTCCTTGCCGGTTCCTGACTCACCCACGATCAGAACGTTCGCATCAGATTTTGCAACTGACTCGATCGTTTCATAGATCGTTTGCATGGCCTTTGAAGCGCCGATAATGTTGAAGTATTCAGCTCGAGTTGAGAGTTGACGCCGCATGTTGGCGGTTTCGGCAACAAGCTCGCGACGCTCGAGTGCTTTTTCAACCAACGGTTGCAGCTCTTCAAAATCAAATGGCTTCTCAACAAAATAAAATGCCCCGGCCTTCGTCGCTTCCACTGCTTTCTGGACTGTTCCATAACCGGTGACGACAATAACTTCAGTCGTCGGCCGCGCATCCTTCATATGCCGCATCACTTCGAGGCCGTCCATATCAGGCAACTGTAGATCACAGATTGCCAGATGATGACCGCCCTGGTCGAAGAGTTCGATGGCAGCCGCACCCGTAGCAGCCGTGTCAACCGAATAGCCCTCTTCCATGAAATTCTGCCGTAGAGAGTCCGCCATCATTGGCTCATCGTCTACTACCAGAATCCTGACTTCTTTGTTCTCCACCTTCTTGTCCTCCCTGGTTATCGCCGCACTTTGAGGGCCCATCGCTCCACATTCCTCCAACTAAGCAATTCCGCGCCGAATCACTCCGAAAGCGGTAAAGTCGCAAAAAAGCGATTCTGATCATGCTGTACCGAACCGCCATGAGCTTCAATTATCTTTGCTGCCAGGGACATTCTGATCTCATCGCTACCGGCAAACGATTTGAATGGATCGTGATCGACTGTCGCAAAGCCCGACCATTCAATTCTGGCCTGCTCGTTAACGTCACGGGTTACGGATACTTTTACCGGAGTATCCGGTTCGCCATCCGGCCGAAACTTAACGGCTCCGGTTGAAATCCAAGTGAGCGCGTCCGTTAGCTTGGTCGGGTCCAAATTCCCCAGCATCGACTCAACATCAGAATCACAAACAATCGGTAACGCATTTTCGTTGAGTCGTGAACAAATCGAGCGCAGCGTCTTTTGAATATCAAAACCAGCTTTTTTCTTCAATTCAATCGGTCGTCCATACTGGACGATCAATGAAAGATCGCTCGCCGCTCGATCCAATCCTGTAATTAGCTTGACGATGGTCTGTTGCTCATCTTCAGGTCGCTCACTTTTCTCAATTCGTCGTCTCAGAAACGTGGCATAAAGTTTGAGACCGTTTAGTTGGTTTTTGAGATCGTGGACGATCTGGATCGAGGCTTTTCCAAGTTCTTGGAGCGTACTTCCATCATCTATCCTCGATAAAGGCTTCATGAAACATCACTCTCGCTTATCGTGGGGGACAACTACGGGTTGGGATCCCGCAGGGTAACCGGGTGAAGGTGTACGAATAAGAATCTAAGCCTTCGTCCCGATGTGTTGTATTTCAGTGCGGGATGTTAACAAAAAAATCAAACGTATTCTACTGATACAGTAAAATCAACTACTTGCGGCTACTCAAGCCGCGTCCAATGAATTTGAATCAATGAAAGAGATGGAGAGTCAACCAAACCAACAGAAGATCCTGCTTGTCGAAGACACCGAAGACAATCGGTGCATGATGCGGCGTCTTCTGGAGATGGATGGTTATGCCGTTGTGGAAGCGCGGAATGGACAGGAAGCGGTGACGGTCGCGCGGGCTGAGAAGCCGCAGCTCATCCTCATGGACCTCAGTCTGCCGGTGATCGACGGTCTTGCGGCGACCAGATTGTTACGTCAGATTCGCGAATTCGAGCAGACACCGATCATTGCCGTGTCAGCGCATGACACCGCCGACTTTAAGGCAGAGGCACTCGCGGCAGGTTGCAATAGCTATATTACAAAACCGATTGACTTTGGTGAATTGGAAGAGCTGATCCAGAGACTTCTGGAGCTGTGAAGTATTGAGGAACTCCTGCTTCTTCGAGGCGTCTAATTAACTCCAGGCCCACTTTGGAGGTGACTCGCATTGCAAAAGGATTTTCCCGTCCCTACAATTCCCGACACAATGGCAGCAAATGAAAAGCGACGCGATGCTCCAGAGGAGTCGCGGAATACGATAATCATCATTGTGGCAATCGGTGCAGCGATCGTTGTGGGCTTGTTTGTGCTGCTGCTGTTGAGGTCGGCCAGTGAGAGACCGGGGGTTGAGCCTACTTTGCAGGGGGCAAACAGAACTGGCTCACCGCAATGGGACCAATACATTCAAAACATCAAACTGGATGAACCTGAAGCTGATCAAGCGAAACGCGCATTAGGCGATATTGTTATGAGTTTGCATACGACTGTCCGCAATCTGACAGGTAAGACTCTAAATGGCTTGGAAGTCAGGGCAGCGGTCGTTGATCATCAGGGAAAGTCGGTGAAGGAACGTACTGTAGTTGTTGTTCCTACTCGACAGTCCGAACTCGAGCCGAACAAGACAATGAGGGTGCAGGTGATGCTCGAAGGAATGAGCGACACGGATGATCGGGCAAATATAAAGATGGAGGTGACCGGATTTAAGATTAAGGAGTGAGAATAGGTCCTATAGGTCATATGGGTCGTATTCTTCCTTCAATCCACAAACAGTTCTTCAAGCGACTGCTTCACAGCCTGCACAGAAACCAACTTACCGTTCGCTCTGCGCAAAGCGGCAATCACATGGTCAACATCAGTCTCCTCAGGCACCTCAATTCGTACACCATCAGCAGTCTCTGTAATCACAAAATCGTTTTCAACGGAAAGTTGTTTTGAAAGTGATTCAACGTCAGTGCCGGTGACAATGATTTCCAGGTTCGCTTTCCCTTCCTGACCTCGCAGCTCGTTCAGTCTACCGATATGTGCAAGTTTTCCTTTCTTCAAGATGGCTACGCGATCGCAAAGCACCTCGATGTCCGACAGTATGTGCGAACACATGAAAACAGTCTTACCCGTTTGTCGTAGGGAAGCTATAAGATCGCGGACCTCTCGCCGTCCCACTGGATCGAGCCCGCTCATAGGCTCATCAAGGAAAATAACCTCAGGATCGTTGATCAACGCTTGAGCCAAACCTACGCGCTGCAGCATACCTTTCGAGAATTTCCTCAACTGCGTGTTCCAGCGTTTCTCGTCGAGGTATACCCGAGAGAGTAGATTCCGACTGCGCTTTTTGCGTTCCTCCTGACCAAGTCCAAACATCTCGCCGCAGTACTCCAGAAATTCGCGCGCGGTCAGGTAGTCATAGAAATACGGGTTCTCTGGTAAGTATCCGATTCGTTGGTGCATGCGGATGTCAGATATATCGTGGTCCAGGATCCGCGCCGAGCCTGCAGTGGGAAAGATCAACCGCATCAGCAGCTTCAAGGTCGTGGTCTTGCCCGCACCGTTTGCTCCCAGGAAACCAAAAATCTCTCCTCGGTCAATCGTCAACGATAGACCATCGAGCGCACGCACTTTTCGTTTGCGCCAGAAGCCCACTTCGTAATCTTTGGTGAGATTCTCTATAACTACAGCGGACATATAGACCAGGCTAGTGCTTAGGAATTTCCGATTGTGAAGCGAGTTCGACAGAACACCCTTCGCCCAATAGCCGATAGGGCATATTCGTAGGATCCAAAGGAGCCCCGGTTGCGTCCATGCCCAGACCAGCGGCGCGAAACGCTGGTGCGACTTCTGCCCACGAGTTAATGCACCGTCCAGTTCGACTGCGAAAAGCGTTAAGGACTTTGTTGATATTCTCGACTTCCTTAGCCGAATCGAGTTGTAGCAAACGACGCCGAGCCATGTCGCGTATTTTCGGATCGCCCGATTGCTCAAACAGCCGGGTATAAATCTCGCGGGCGGTCGCCGGGCTACCGCCTTCCACAGCCATACGGGCTTTCATGGCTTTCATCCATTCTGGAGCACCGGATATCGCTGCGCCCTGTTCATAGATTCTGGCTGCTGTGGCGTAGTCGCGTTGCTGCCAGTAGATATAGCCGAGCTGGTGATATAAACGCCACGCGTTGGGGTTCGCATCGATACCCTTACGCGTGATTCTGATCGCTTCGTTTACATCTATCGGTGGAAGGACGATCGCGGCGTATTCGTAAGCCTCGATAAACTCTGGATCGAGTGCCGTGGCAGTATCCAGCATGGGAGCAAGCAGTTTCAGATTGAGCTTGCTCAAATCATCCAATTCGACATGTTCGCGAGCATTGAGAATCGTTCTGCCAACGTATTGCAGCGATCGCATCCAGTACCAATCAGCTACGAGTGCATTAAATCCCAAGCTCATCCGGCGAGCAGCACCTGTGCTCAAATACAACTCTTCCTCCTGCAGTGTTGGATCAGGCGCGGACGTGTGTGTGTCGAGCCAATGCGTTAACGACGCCGCTATTATTAGTCCGGCGATGACGACCAATAGCAGTGATATGGTTTTCCTTTTGGGTACGTCAGCCATCAGTCGATATGCGGTGCACTCCCGTCATTTAAAATTGCGACGGCTGAAAACGAGAGTGGCAGAAGCAAGGAGTACGGTTACGAAAACCGCTGCGAAAACAGTTGCAGCAAGAAGGCTCGTAGGATCAGGTGAATGACCATGCGCGGCTCCGGCAATAAAGCTGTAGTTCGCCAGATTTGGAAGAATGTAATACAGCGCAGCGAGTAACCACCTCGTTGCTGCACTTGGTGCCATCGTTGAAAGCTTTTTCAAATCCGCAGTGAAGTGGCCGATGATAAAGATAAGAAAGGTCAGGAGAGCTGACAGTGCCGGTGACGAGAATGAAGAAAAAAGCAGCGCCACCGCTGTCACAATCATCAACTCGAAATAGATCAGCAGAATGCTGGGCCATATACTGATTATCAAAGGATCCCACCCACGATTGATGTAAAACAGCGCGAGACAGACGCCGAGGCCCATCACCAACACGTTAACCAACAATGTCAGGCAGAGACCGAGATATTTCCCAACTAGAAACTCACCTCGTCCAACCGGTTTGGAGAAGATCGCGTAAATGGTGCGTCGTTCGATTTCTTTATAGACCAAGCCAACGCCTACGAAGATTGCGATAAATACACCAAAGAGCAACATCGCACTGAGGCCCAGGTCGACTATTATCTTCCGTTCCTGGCCACCAGATAGTTCACCAATAAAAATTGCTGCCCCGGTCAGCAGCATTACGAATAGGACAAGATTATATAAGACCCGATCACGTACTGCTTCGCGAAACGTGTTTCGCGCAATTGCTAATACGAGATTGAACATGCCTGCCGAATATACACGTGAGGGATCTCGCTGTCAGTAGGATTTTCAGTTGTGCGTGTAGTCTAGTTGCCGGTACTCGGTGCTGCTCTTACTTCAGTTTCGTCTGCGTAGGGAGCGAGTGAAACCGTGTCGCCGTGAATGGCTCCATCTTCTGTTACTCCGAATCGACGCGTGCCAGTTTTTCCTACTCCCGTGATGCTAATGGGAACTGCTGTCGCGTAGTACTGCGCTGGCTGCACACTCGGAGCGGTTGGATTAGCGACAAAGCTGTAGCCGCTCTTTGTTCCGGTACCCAATACCTGGTCTGTTAGCAACTGCACACGAAGCGCCGGAATGTCGCCGTAAGTGGAATTACCAATCGTGGCGAAGTAAGTGATTTCGCAGCTGTGAATAGTACGCAGGGAGTACTGTGCTGAGCCCTCATTTGCGGCGCGTTTTGAGGCGAGCAGGTTGGGGACGGCGATCGCAGCAATAATTCCGATTATTGCTACCGTGATTAGAAGTTCAATTAACGAGAATCCCGCGCTTTCTACGGGCGTGTGTATCGGGTTTCTGGAAGTGATGAGCACAGCTATCGTTCACCTTGCCTCTAAAACTTGTCCATGCCTTTCCCATGGTCTAGAAATGGCGATGGGACAACTCCTAATTACAAGCTCCATGCCAACGAGACGACCTTGATTCAAGACAAAAATGCTGAAAAACCTTAGAAAAACGCGCGGTTTGGTGGCGGTTGAATTCTGGAACTTTTTTCTGACAGGGGCTGACACTTCCAGACTGCCGTTTTTTGTCACTGATGATGTCGGTGAGCTTTGCCAAGGAGGCGGTTGAGGCTAATTGGACGAGGGGTGAAAAAACACGCGAAATGCAAGTTGTAAAGAGGCTGCTCGGGAGCAAACGCGAAGCGTCGAGTCCGATCAGTTTTCTTGTTTCTTCGTTCCTGCTGTTCTATTTCCGTAATCAACTGATCTCAGTCGCTGCCGCCAACCCTGCTGACTCAACTCCGGATTGCGAATTTCATTCTCACGCAGAACCGCAAAGACGGCCGCTCGCGGAAGCAGTTCGCCTGGCAATGCAATGTCCGATTCGCGAGTCGCTGCCGTGTACGCAGCGTCGATATCGTTAACAATTAATTGCTCCCATCCGCGACACGCGCGAGAGTCGATTGCAATGGCCCGGTCCATTTCTATGCGCGCTTCTGTTTGGCGTCCCAAACGCTGCAAGGCAACTGCATGCCGCGTCAACAAGAACACTGAGCGAGGATAGACCTTGACCGCTGTTTCGAGAGTCCGCTCCGCAGCTTGATTATCCCCTGAGGCCTCTTTAGCTGCTGCGAGATACTCGTAACATATCGAACTGTTTAGCCCGCCGGCCAAGGCCTTCTCGAGCACGGGAATACTTTCTGCAAACCGGTTCTTACTGTACAGCCACATTCCGTAGCTGAAATTGGCAGCGGCACTCGATGGGTACATCCGCAAGGATGTTTTGTAATAGCGTTCAGCTTCGGTGGGGTTACTGCGCTCGGCCAGAGCCAACAAAGTTGTACCCGTTGCTTGAATGGAGAAGAACGTGAATGCTACCGCGGCCGTTGCAGTTGCCACACGAAGAAATATTTTTGCTTCGAGAGGCCGATGAGTAACCTGGCTTCTTTTACTACGAAGAACAATTGCAGCCGCGAAAAAGAGAAGCAGACCGCCGCCGATGGATCTGAACGATGCGGCACTTGCTCCCGAGCTCAACATGAATGCGACAATCGCTGAGCCTGATGTCAGAATCATCATCCGATTGTGGCCAGATCTCAATCCTCGAAAAGCTTCCCAAAGAATGGTCACGATAAAACCTACGAATAAGGCGAACCCAACCAGCCCTAGTTCGGCGAGCATCTGCACATATTCATTGTGGGCAAACATTGGCAACAGGTGATCGTTTAATCCGACAAGAGAGCTGTTTGGATGGTTTGAGGCGAATGTGGCGCGTGCGTCATCATAACTAACTTGATAGTTGCCTCCGCCTACTCCGGTTAGTGGGTATGCTTTCAACATCTCAAAACCAATTGCCCATAACAGCAGTCGCGCGTGAGTACTAGAGTCGTCCTGCAAATTCTGGTTGAGTCGTCCCACAATAGATGCGTCAGGTTCTTTTGCCACCGGCAATGATTGGCTGACGAATATTGCAACGAGTGCCGTCGAAAGCAGTGCGATGCGCAAGTACTGATTTCGCTGGCAAACAATCAAGGCCGTTACAACTAGAAGCAGTAAACCGGCAGCTGTTGCAATGAACGGAGCTCGTTCCAGAGATTGTAGAGTAGCAAGCCAACATCCGACCGCAGTTGCGCCCAGGAGTACGGCCCGCCGATTTCGACTGACGCAAAGAGAAAAACCCGCGAACAATAGGCCGCAGACTCCCATCAGCTCGCCGAAGGTACCGGACGCTCTGAGGATCGGCTTTACGGCAACGCGAAGACTGCCGTCTGTAACCGGAGCGCCAAACCACGTCTCCAAGACAGAGGAAATGATCAAGATCCAAACAACCACGACGAGAATCGGGATCGATTTGCGAATTGCCTTTGTTGAAGCGCAAAGAAGAAGAACGAAGAAAAATAA
Source organism: Pyrinomonadaceae bacterium (assembly GCA_036522415.1). Lineage (GTDB taxonomy): Bacteria > Acidobacteriota > Blastocatellia > Pyrinomonadales > Pyrinomonadaceae > PSRF01. The sequence goes on from DATDFV010000203.1 coordinate 10,297, forward strand.
ATAGCAAGTCCATTGCATCGCTAAATGCAGTGCCTGATAGCGATCATTGGCCCAAATCGAGGAAAGTAAGATCCAGCAAACAAACAACGCAAGAAATGTGATGGCGCGCGAATTCTTTCTTAGCGCTTCATGGCTAAGCGAATTGCGACGCAACCAAACGAGAATCAAACTAGCGGTGAGTAGAAGTGATACGAACAGCTCTTGTCGCCATGGTAAGCCGTCGACCGCTGGTCGTGGAACGCCGGGGAGGTGCGGCGTGACTAGTACTAGCGGCCAAAAGAGCAAAAGCAGGTTGAGTGGTTGCCGATAGAGATTTTGGAGTTTGGAGAGCATCACTCGGGTTGTGCGGTCAGTACCGAAGACGCGGTACTGCAGGTTATCGCCTGAGTGCGATGACAAGTTATGCGGGAGAGGGCTTTAACCTAAAAGTCGATTTTAGTAGTGACAAGTTCGTGTTCTTTCGTGTGACGCGCGTGGATCGTTGCTTTCATCGATAAAAATAAAGTTGATCCACGAAGCCACCCGAAATAACACGAACCAAAATGCTTCCCAGGTGACTTTAGAGTTACAGCCCGCAGAAGTGCGCTGTTCGTTTCTTGCTTCTCTGAATTACCGCCAAAAAATTTTAGGCACAGCGGGCTCTCACAAGAAGTGCCACGCTGTGCCTGAAGGAAAGATTGGTGGTGTTTATTACTGTCCAATTGGCGTGTTGCCGCTGACTGCTGTCAAAGCGGTGGTGCTCGCTGGACCCCAAGCAATTACGCCGGCTTCATCCGACACGAAATTGCGCGTTCCAGTGGCAGTGATACCGGTCGCGACCTGTGTCGATGCTGTTGAGAGATAACTGGCTGGAGTGGTACCACTGATGTTGGTCGCGGTCACGACAAAGGTGTAGCCACTCTTACTACCACCGCCTAGCACACTGTCGATCAAGCCTTGGCCCATCAACCCGCCAAGATTGGTGAAGTTGCCGGCACCGGCTGTTGCCTGATAGGTAGCTTCAGCGCCCGTCAAGGTGCGCATAGTTGCTTGCGCTGAACCTTCGTTAGCAGCGCGCTTTGAAGCCAGCAGATTGGGGATAGCGATGGCGGCGATGATGCCGATGATCGCAACGACGATCAAAAGTTCGATTAACGAAAAGCCTTCTTGGCGTTTGGTATTCATTCTAATTTCGTGCTCCTTAAGAGAAATAGGGGTTGCTACGTTCTCGCGCCAACGGCTTTCTTCACTTGGTGATGCCGCGCAGAGCGCGAAGTGTCGTGGCTCTCTACAACAACCACCGTGCCAAGAAGAATTGCCCGCAAAAAGGCCGAAAATGGCCGCTTTTATGTAGGTTTTGAAAAATGGAAATGGGTTAGAAAGGTTCCTGACAATTTACGGCAGGTCGGGAATGACGGTTTGTGGCAGGCGACAGTTTGGTGGTCGTGGGTCCGTGGTTGGACCATCGTCTCGATCGAAATCAGCGGGCTGACGCCACGGACTTCAGCCGCGTGGAGCTTCAATTTCCTTGCCAGACAGGATTACACGATTTCACAAGACACCACCGGCTTCAAGCGCGTGGTACTTCAACTTTTGAGCTACGAAGAGCCTCCAAGCACACAGTCAACTAGACCAGATCTTTGTCGTAGCCTCATAGCTGGAAAGTTGAAAGACCACCGGCTGAAGCCTGGTGGTGTTCAGGCTGGTGCTTAAGAACTTTCCCCGGCGCCTGCCGCAAACTCCTCATCATCTGCTCTGCGGCGGGGAGTTGGGTCAGTGGCTCGTCGTCTCGGAGTCGAATCTGTTCCACGACGCTCGTCACGCATTTGCGCCGTCAAACCACGAATACCGTGCTTGTCCAGTAAGTGTCGCAAAGAACGGACTGAGAGTTTGAGGAGCTCGGCGGCATTAGTCTGATTTCCACTTGTTCGCCTGAGCGCTTCAACCAGATAAGACTTCTCTAACTGATCGAGGTGCGCCGTGATGTTGATGCCTTCCTCCGGAAATTCCATAGCCTCTGCAACGCGATAAGGATTGTAATTAGTAATCTTTTCCGGCAGGCGTTCAGGCTCAATCATTGACGTATGTTCCAAAGCCACCGCACGTTCAATCGTATGCTCTAATTCGCGAACGTTACCAGGCCACGAATATCGCTCGAGCAGACGCATCGCGTTTTCGCTGACTCCGAGTTTTCGGCCTGTCGGCGCGCAGAATTTTTCAACAAAGTGATTAGCTAGTTCTGAAATATCTTCCGAGCGTTCGCGCAATGGCGGAAGTTCGATGGGAATCACTGAGATTCGATAATAAAGATCCTCTCGAAACGTTCCGGCGGAAACCATGCCCGCCAGATCTCGATTGGTTGCCGCGATCACTCGCGTATCGACATTCGTTTCTTCCGTCGCGCCAACGGGCCGAACTTTTCGCTCCTGCAAAACGCGCAGGAGTTTCACCTGCATCGCTGATGACATCTCGCCAATCTCATCGAGGAAGATTGTGCCGCTGTTCGCTGCCTCGAAAAGCCCTTTGCGGTTTGCATTCGCTCCAGTAAACGATCCCTTTACGTAACCGAAGAGTTCTGATTCCAGGAGTGTCTCAGTGAAAGCTCCGCAGTTAACCGAAACGAACGGTTTCTCTGCGCGCGGGCTCGTGTCGTGGATCGCGCGCGCAACCAGTTCTTTTCCTGTGCCTGACTCCCCGGTGACCAGGACTGTCGATTGCACTTGAGCGACGGTTTCAATCATCTGATAAAGCGACAACATCCGCGCGCTCCGTCCAATGATGTTGCCGAGTTTTCCGCGCGTCCGCTGTCCTTGAATGAGCGCCTTGTTCTCTTCCAGTAACGCTTCTCTTTCACGGACCAGCGAAATCTTCGCCAGCGCCCGTGCTACCGTCTCTTTCAGCAGGTCGTTATCGAAAGGCTTCTGAACAAAATCGAACGCGCCAAGCAGGAAAGCATCGCGCGCAGTATCAACGTTCGCGAATGCCGTCATCATAACCACTTCAATATCGGGCAATAACTCGCGCGCAGCTTTTAGTAAATCAATCCCGCCCATGTCGGGCATTCTGACGTCTGACAACAAAACGTCGGCGCGCTCCTCACGCAATAACGCCATCGCTTCATTTCCGTTACCTGCAACCCGAACCATATGTCCTTCGCGTTGGAGCAAGTGCGTCAGAAACTGGCGCATGCCTAATTCATCATCGACGACTAGCAGGTTTGCCATGGTAAAAAATTACTTTGTTACTGCTTGTGATGTTTGCGCGGCGTCGGGGACTTCGTTTGAAGTTGCTGCCGGGAGTTCAATAGTGATGGTGGTGCCTTGTCCTTCCCGACTGCGCACGTTGATTGTACCACCATGATCACGAATGATCTGATAAACAATTGACAGTCCCAATCCGGTCCCGCCGGTCGTAGATGAAAACGGCTCAAAGAGATGTTCAACTTGGTCCGGTGTCATGCCTCGACCGGTGTCGCTGAACGAAATTCGCAGGCGATTGAACGAATTCTTTTCCAGCTGTGTTTTTAAGGTACCGCCCTGCGGCATTGCCTGTAGCGCATTTCTCGCCAGGTTCCAAAAGACCTGCTTGAGTTGACCTTCATCTGCGTCAACAATCAGAGGCTCGTCAGGCACCTCTTCGACGATGGATTGTGTTTCCAAAATTTCAGGGCTGTGACGCAGCAGCGCGAACGTTTGATGAAGAAGAACGCCGACATCGACCTTTGACTGCACTAGTGAACGAGGTCGTGCGTAGCTCAGAAAATCTGTGATAATTCTATTGAGTCGGTCTGATTCGCGCAGAATTATCTCCATCAGTTCCGTCTGATGCGAGTCGGTATCCATCTCTGAACGCAGCATCTGAATGGAACCACGCATGGCAGCAAGCGGATTGCGAATCTCATGAGCGATCGAGGCGGCCATTCGGCCAATCGCCGCCAGTCGGTCCTGGCGCCGAGAAGTCTCTTCCAATGTGCGAACCTGAGTTAGATCCTGGAACGTAATCACCATTCCGGTCGTTTCGTTGGCTTCCGAGAATAACGGCGAGATGCTATAGCCGAGGCGCAGTCGAAGGCCCTCATGAGTGAGGCAATCAGTTTCGAAGCGGCCGCTGGCTTCATTTGAATTAATCGTTCTCAATGAATTGGCTATTTGCTCCTTCAAGTCGCCGAATAGGATTGAGGCATCTTTACCCCTTACCGTTTTCTCTTCATACCCGGTGATTTCGACCGCGGCTTGATTAAAAGTGAAGATACGTCCCTCGAGATCCGTGGTGACTACACCCGAACGGATCGATTCCACGATTCTTTCGTGCAATGCTCGTAGGTCTGCGAGCGATTGTGTTGCGGCCAGGAGCCGAACGTCGGACCGTGATTGTCGTTCAGCTAGTCTTGCCGAGAGCAGTCCAACAACCAGGAACGCAATGTCAAACATTCCGATGGCCTGAACCGTTTGTTGTAGAGACTCATTAGCAGTAGCTGGCGTCTGGTTCATCAACAAGACAGCGGCGGCTGTGAAAGCTAATGCGCAGACGACCGAAGTTACCACCGCATCTCGAGCAATAAAGAACAGACTGGAGATCGCAATGATTACGATATACAGCGCGATATAAGGCGATTGAATTACACCAGAATGCCAGACTAGCCACGTAACAATGAGAATATCGATCGTGAGTTGCAGCCTTGCCTGCAGCAGGGTGTTCTGAGAAAGACGAAAGATGACAGCGTAGACGATCGTCAATGCCGCGACGATCAGCAACAGATTGATACTTCTCGACAGTATTTGTTGTGGATCTCCAGCACGATTCCAGACGAGGCTGACGATGAATAGAAGGAGTGCGGTAAATAGCCTGCCTACGATCAACCAGCCAAGTTTGTTTTCTGCGCGCTTAGTGGTCTCGTTGGCTACTACAGGGGACTTCATCGAATTGAAGCCTATCACAAGTTGAGGCTGGTGAGGTTGAGTGTCAGTGGTCAGACGTATGGGTCGAATAGGTTCTATAGGTCGTATGGAGACTGATCACTAACAAAAAAGAAGCCTGGCTTTCGCCAGGCTTCAAGATGCGAGGTTATGAGTTTTGATTAATGCCCGTTCGACAGCTTGCCAATCAATGTGAACAATGGCATGTACATCGCTATAACAATCGAACCGATCGTAACGCCTAAGAAACCAATCAATAACGGTTCAATCAGTGTCAACAGGTTAGCGATTGCCGCGTCTACTTCCTGCTCGTAGAAATCAGCGATCTTTCCAAGCATTGCGTCAAGCGCACCGGTCTGTTCACCGATCCCAATCATCTGTGCAACCATGTGTGGGAAGACTTCAGTTGCCTTCAGCGGCTCGACAAAGCTCTCGCCCCGCTCAACTCCAGCCCGCACTTTCACAATCGCTTCTTCAATGATCACGTTGCCTGCAGTTCGTGCCGTGATTTCCAACGACTGGAGAATTGGTACGCCTGATGACAACAAGGTGGACAGAGTTCTCGAGAATCGTGCGACAGCTATCTTTCGGAAGATCTCGCCGAGAATCGGGATCTTCAGCAGGAGACGGTCAATGTTCTTACGACCATTGGGTGTCTTGTAGTAGAAGCGAATCGCAACTGCGGTGCCGATGGCGACGAGCAGAATTGCCAGGCCACCCCAGCTGGCAAGGAAATTACTAATCCCAACGACAATGCGCGTTGGTAACGGCAATTGTTCACCGGGCCCAAGAAGTCCCATGAAAATGTTTTGAAACTGCGGAATCACAACAATCATGATTACCGCTACCGCAACGATCGCGAGTAAGACCACTGCCGACGGGTAAATCATTGCCGAGATAATGTCCCGCTTCAGTTTTACGATCTTCTCGATGAAGGTGGAAAGACGTTGCAGAATCAGATCGAGAATACCCCCTGTCTCACCAGCATCGACCATGTTTGAGTAAAGTTGATCAAAGACCTTCGGATGCCGTGACATTGCTCCCGCCAAAGTTGATCCCTCTTCGACGTCTTGCCGTACCTGCAGCAAAGTTTGTTGGAAGTACTTGTTCTCTTGTTGCTGAGCCAGGATCTCGAGACACTGCACCAGAGGCAAACCGGCATCAATCATTACTGAAAACTGTCGAGTGAATACCGAAAGATCTTTTGCTTTGACTTTTTTTCTGCCGCCAATTTTTGGAATGCCGATCTCGCGACCTTTCTCTTTGACGGATGTGAGTGTGACTTGCTCTTTGCGCAGAATCTGGCGAAGGGCTTCGCGATTATCTGCGACCCGCTCGCCGACAACGATTTCGTTCAATCGGTTGCGGCCTTTGAAAACGTAGGTAGGCATAAAGGTGAGCTCCAGAGACTAGATCTATCTTTGCACCGATGGACGGGCGCCCACGGGACGGGGCTGAGCATACGGACTTGGGTGTTGTTTATTGCCCTGCGAACCTGTGTTAAGACCAGCTCCGCGATCGATCAGTTCGCGTAACTCATCGACATTGGAAGAACGCTGCAGTGCGGTGTCCAGGGTGATCTGGCGTTTGTGATAAAGCGTTGCCAGTGCCTGATTGAATGTCTGCATTCCGTATTTGTCCTGACCAGTTTGCATCATTGAATAGATCTGGTGGACTTTGTCTTCACGAATCAGATTACGTATGGCGCTGTTTGGCACGAGGATCTCCAGCGCCATCGCACGACCGGCTCCCTCCGCACGCGGCAACAGCGCCTGACACAGAATGCCTTCAAGCACGAGCGACAATTGAGCACGGACTTGTCCCTGTTGATCTGATGGAAAGACGTCGATGATACGGTTGATGGTGGAAGCCGCAGAGTTGGTGTGGAGTGTTGCGAGTGTCAGGTGGCCTGTTTCAGCAATACGCAAAGCAGATTCGATCGTTTCCAGGTCGCGCATTTCGCCGACCAGTACTACATCTGGATCCTGACGTAATGCTGTCCTTAACGCCTGACCAAAGCCATGAGTATCAGCATTAACTTCGCGCTGGTTAATCAAACATCCCTTGTGATTGTGAAGAAACTCGATCGGATCTTCGATCGTGAGAATGTGTTCGTGACGATCGCGATTGATCTTATCGATCATCGCAGCCAGCGTTGTTGATTTGCCGGAACCGGTTGGTCCTGTTACCAGAATCAAACCGCGCGGCTTATCGCAAAGTTGTTTGATGACCGTGGGCAATCCCAGGTCTTCAAAGGCCTTAATCTCATAAGGGATGGCGCGAAATACAGCGCCCACAGCACCGCGTTGATTGAAAAGATTGGCGCGAAAGCGAGACAGGCCTTTGACGCCGAAAGAGAAGTCGAGTTCGAGGTTTTCTTCGAATCGATGCTTTTGAGCGTCAGTCAGAACAGAGTAAGCGAGTTGTTTCGTATCTGCGGATGTTAATACTCGATACGATTCAAGCGGACGAAGATGTCCGTCAACCCTGACTTGCGGCGGAGAACCAGTTGTAATGTGAAGGTCCGAACCGCCGAGTTCGGAGAGTTTCCTCAGCAGTTCGGACAATGAGATCTGCGGAACGTTTTCGGTCAGTCGCATTTAGGCTCCTCGAGATTATCGTTCGTTAGGTTGCGAGTTTGGATGTAGCTTGTTGATGAACCGCTCAGCTTCAGTTGACATGCGGTCAGCGGAATCAAGTGGCGCATCGGTGGTCAATCCGTAAATCCGACCATCAGCCTCAGTGAAATAGAACGTCCAGGCTTTTTCAGGATTGTTCTTATCCTTCGGTGTTCGGGCCGTTACGACGAACACCCGAGCTCCGTTAACCTCACGAACAAAGTCATTCGTGACCCAACCACCGGAATCGATCATCTTGTCAATTACGATTCGGCGCAGATCCGAAACGGACGTTCCGCCTAACATCTGCTTTTCTTCACGTGGCGTTAGGAAGACTGGATTCGGACGGCTTAGCGCGACTACTGACAAATTCATTGAACCCGGCAGAATCGTCGCCGCCGGCGTGGCTCTCACAGCTGCTTTAACCGCGGCCGGTTTAGCCGGATTGACTGGCAACGTCGAACGGGTGAAGGTGGCTGGTGCTTTTCGCAGAGTCATCGGTGACGGCGCACTCTCGACCACGGTATTGAAAGATTGAGCCGGAAGTTCGATGCGGCCTGCATCGCGTTGAAACGTTAGCTTGTTTGTGGCTTTAGGAAGCGCAACATTCATTTGTTGTTTCGGAGCCGAGGGCATCGTGACGACGTTTGTCTCCATTATTGGAGCCGTAGGCAGTGTTGCGGTTGATTCCACGTTTGAAACAGCGGGAAGAGACAAAGCTCGTAGATCGAGATTCGTCAGGTTGCCGACGGGAATATTTTGTGGCTGTCCCAGGCTCATGTTGCGATGGGCCAGAGCTGCTGCCGCGCGCTTCTTTCGTAGACGGGCGCGGTACCTTCGCCACCAGGCTCTTGAATGATATCGATGGTGACGTACGGAGGCTTGAGCACTCTGCCGGATCCCATGTGCGGAGTTGGCAAAAGGCAACATCACTCCGACTGAAATCAGCAATATCAAAGCAATGGCAATTGTTCTTAACATTTCAGTTCTCCTCGATTAGGCGACCGTTTCGCGGACGACTTCCTCGATCGTTGTCACTCCGCCACGAATCTTGTGTAGGCCGGATTCACGCAGAGTGATCATGCCGTCGTCGATCGCCTTCTTTCTCAGTTCAAGTGCGGAGGCTCCGATCAAAATCAATTCGCGAATGTCATCGGTAACTTCCATCACTTCATAAAGACCAATTCGCCCTTTGTAGCCTGTGTTGTTGCACGTCGAACAGCCCTTCCCTTTGTAGGTCTTCAGCGTCTTTGCCTCTTGCGGCGTGAAACCGACTTCGATCAGAGCTTCGGAAGGTGTTGGATGTTCTGCCTTGCAGTCTTTACAGACGCGACGAATCAGTCGTTGAGCCTGAATGAGGTTGACACTGGTGGCAACGAGGAATGGCTCGATACCCATATTCATTAGGCGGGATATGGTCGAGGGAGCATCGTTTGTGTGGAGGGTGGAAAGAACAAGGTGACCTGTGAGCGCGGCCTTAATCGCAATTTCAGCCGTTTCGAAGTCGCGGATTTCGCCGACGAGAATGATGTTGGGATCCTGACGAAGGAAAGAGCGAAGAGCGGCCGCGAAGTTCAGGCCGATCTGCTCTTTCATTTGTACCTGGTTGATACCCATGAGGTTGAACTCAACCGGGTCTTCTGCAGTCATGATGTTCGTCTCTACCGTGTTCAATGACTGCAAAGCTGAATAGAGAGTGTTCGTTTTGCCGCTTCCGGTTGGTCCAGTTACGAGCACCATTCCGTAAGGCTTGGAAATGTTGCGCTGAAACTTGGTTAGTGACTCTGGCTCGAAACCCAGCTTGGTCATGTCAAGCATCAGGTTCTGTTTGTCCAACAGACGAAGCACCACTTTCTCACCGAAAAGAGTCGGAAGAGTCGAGACACGAAAGTCGAGTTCGCGTGAACGCGAATCAACCTTCACTTTGATTTTGATGCGACCGTCCTGAGGTAGACGTTTTTCCGAGATGTCTAACTTCGACATGATCTTCACGCGCGAGATGAGTGCGTCGCGAAGTTTGAGCGGTGGATGCATCACGTCGTAAAGAACGCCATCGATACGGAACCGAATGCGCAACTCTTTTTCGTACGGTTCGACGTGAATGTCAGATGCGCCACGTCGCAAGGCATCAACCAGAAGCACGTTAACCAAACGTACAACCGGAGCGTCCTCGCTTAGCCGTGAGAGAGCCGCAAGATCGATCTCCTCATTATCGTCCAGGACTTCGACTTCTTCGTCAGCATGTCCAGTTTCGAAATCGATGCTGTCAAGGGAGACGAGATCAGCGTGAGTAATGCTTCCGTTTCCGTTGGCGCCGCTACCCGCTGCCTCATAAATCGGCGAATCACTGGCGACGACGTTGGCGAGCTCAATCTCTCGCGACGTGCCGTAATACTTGGCGATTGCCTGTTGAATGCTTGCTTCGGCGACGACAACCGGTTCGACGTTGAGGCCAGTCATGAACTTGACGTCGTCCATTGCAAAGACATTAGTTGGATCGACCATCGCCAGTGTGAGAGTTGCACCAACGCGAGAGAGAGGGAGAACCGAGTGTTTTTGTGCGACTTCCTGTGGGATGAGGCGCAGCACCGAATCGTCGATCTGAAAGAGTTCGAGATTGACGGAGGGAATGCCGTACTGGCGAGAGAGCACGGCTGTAATCATGTCGTCACTGACGAGTCCCAGCTTAACGAGATTGAACCCGAGACGACCACCGTGTTCGCGTTGGTAATCGAGTGCCTCTCTTAAGTTCTGAGGGCTGATGAGATTTTCGCGTACGAGAATTTCGCCGAGTTTGGCTGACATTTGTGCTCTAAAGCTCCGGGAGGGAGTGGATCCCCGACTCTCTGGGTGAATTGGAGGCGCCGATTGGGCGCGAGGCATGACCGTTCCTGCTCACACAACGATGCGATTAACATCGTTGTGCAGTCATAGTACAGTTTGAACACTTAGAGTGTCAAGGCAGGATTTCCAGAGGATTTCGTAGAGAATCTAACAAAGTGAGCCACAGATTTTAGCCGTTTCGGAGGCGCAATTCTGTGGCTCGGACTTGCGGTGCCGTTATGGTTTTTTCCGCCGAGGTGTGGTCGTTTTCTCAGGCGTCACCTTCTCAGTGTTCTTCAACTCGTCAAGAATCGCCTTAGCGTCGGCCTTCATTGGATTTGAGTCTGGAGCCACGTCAACGAAGTGTTGAAGGTAATTGGCGGCTTCCTGGAATTTTGTTTTGTCACCGGTTGCATAAACCGCAAGGCCGGCACCCAGGTTCGCTTCTGGACTATCCGGAGTAGTAGCCAGGATTGCCTGAAATTCTACTAATGCCTTATCACCGGCGCCTGAGTCGAGCAGCATCTGGGCCATGTCCAGTTGGGCTTTGGCCTTCTTTGCTGGATCGGTTTCAATTGCGATGTAATCCTTGAAGGCCGCCAATCCGGCCTCGGATTGAGTTGGGTCGGCTTTGCTCACAAATAGTCGCATTGCTTCGGCGTTTGTAACCATCGCGGCGTACTTGTTGGCGGTGTACCTCTGGACGTCTGCAGGATCCGTAGGTGCAGTTTGGGCTTTGAGCATGGCAACGGCTTTTGAGGAAGCCTCCGCCGCTGCTTTGAAATCATCCTTTGCAACTTGTAATGCTGCGGCGCGGCCGGCATCATCTAGTGTCTTTGATCTGATCGCCGCGTTAAACCGTTCGACGCCACGGCCTTTCAGGGCAACGGCTTTGTTCGTGAGGATTGCTGGCTGCTCTGCATCGGCGGCCAAGCCTTCGTCATACTGACCAACAGCAACGGTGTATTGCTTAATCGCCTCATCCGAGTTGTTCGCGTGACTTGCTGTAGTTCCGGCCTGCAATGCTTCGTTGCCCGCTTTGAATGTGCGAGCAATGATTTCGTTCGCTTCGGTAATTTTCTTGTTGCCAGCTTCGATCTCCGCGTTCTTGCGCATGATCTCCTCGCGCTTGGCTTTGTCGGCTGCGCTCTCGCCGCTCGATGAGCCTCCTGCTGAAGATCCCCCTGCGTTTGTGGGAGTGGCGCTTTTGAGCTCTTCAAGAGTGAGTCGCTTGCCATTGCCCGGCGTCAACGTTATCTCGCAGGGCTGGTCGCGACCGACTTTATATCCAGGAATAAAGTTTGGCGCGGCAGTTGGATGGCTCGCGGCCACTGTGTATGTTCCGGTAAAAGGGAGACCCGCAAATACGAACTCGCCCTTTTTATTCGTTTTGGTGTTGTACTTGGCGTTTAGATCTGTGCGAAAGACGTCAATGACGGCGTCGGCAAGAGGCACTTTTTGACCATCTGCCTGTTGCATGAAAACGTGGCCCCGCAGCTCAGCTACTTGCGCGGAAGTTGTGACGGCGGCTGCTGCAACCAGAACAGTGACGGCGAAAGCTGCAAGAAAGTATTTAGAAATCATCGAACAATGCCTCCAATTCATCTCGCGCACGAGTACTCCGAAGAGCCACCCTACGATGCGCGCTTCTGCTGGTGTGGTTGTAAATTATTCAACTGAGAAGCACCCTAAACTTAATAAGCCGAACGACTACTGTCAAGCAGATAGGGTATGGGATCCGGCACGCCAGCCTCACGAAATGCACGCAGTCGCAGTGCACAAGAATCACAGTTTCCGCAAGCGCGTTCAGATTCCTGATAACACGACCAGGTAAGCTCCAGTGGGGCATTCAACGCGATGCCTCGTCGCACGATTTGTGATTTTTTCAAATTGATCACGGGAGTATGGATTTGAATATGTGTTTCGGGTCTGGTGCCAAGCTCTATGACTCTTTGAAACGCGTCATAAAAGACCGGCCTGCAATCGGGATAACCTGACGAGTCTTCTTCAACTGCTCCTATATAGATCCGGTTCGCACCAATAACTTCAGACCAGCTGACCGCGGACGACAACAAGTGCGCATTCCTAAATGGAACGTAGCTCGACGGAATTCCTTGCGTGGCGAGGTTCGGAGTAGCGACTGCAATATTGATATCGGTCAACGAAGAACCGCCGATTTTCGCAAGCTGCTCGAGAGATACGACGAGTCGCGCCTTAACTCGATAATGATCAGCGATCCGTTCAAAACTCTCACGCTCGCGACTTTCAGTACGTTGACCGTAGGACACGTGAAGGAAAGCAAGTTCATCATTTTCGTCGTTCGCTATTGCGGCCGTTACGCAGGAATCCATGCCGCCTGAAACGAGGCAAACTGCCAGAGTCGTCTCTCCGATTTCGTTCTTAACGATTTCAGTCTCGACTAGTTCTTCAGAGCCGCCCATCACACACCATGCACATCCGGACCCCAGATGTATTTATGAAGTTGCAGTTGCATACGAACGTTCAATCCGCTGCCTACGATCAGATTCGCCAGGTCCTTTAAGTCTACCTGCTCCCAGGCGGGTGAGATCAGAATTGCTTTTGCACGTTGCTCGAGCTGGTATTCCGAAATGATCCTGGTGGCGTAATCCCAATCGCCTTTCTCTGCAATTACAAATTTCACTTCATCTTTGTCAGGCCGCAATCGGTTCAAGTTTGACCATTCGTTCCTTGCTTCTTCACCTGACGCCGGGCATTTCACATCAAGGATGATCTTTGCGCGCGGATCAACTTCCGCCGTCGAAACGTAGCCACCAGTTTCGATCAGCACCTCGAAATTCTCATCACAAAGCCTCTTGATCAGGTCAAATGCAGACTTCTGCGCGAGAGGTTCTCCACCTGTCACTTCCACCAGGTTGCAGCCGAATTGACGCACACGAGTCATTACTTCCTCAAGCGAGATGTGGTCGCCGCCTGTGAAAGTGTATTCACTGTCGCACCAAACGCAGCGCATCGGACATCCAGTCAAACGGACGAAGGTACAGGGTCGACCCGCGTGAGTTGACTCACCTTGAATGGAGCGGAAGATTTCGGTAACCCGAAGCATCATGCGTTGGAAACTAGATAGCGTTCGGGCCTGAAAAGGTCAAGGAGACACCACCAGCTAAAGAGGCTGTAAAAATAATCAGAGACCTCGGTGCTGGGACCGCAGGCGTCCCCGCCTGCCCGCGTCGCGCGCTACCCTGATCGAATAGCGAACTGCTCGCTGAGCAAGGTCGTTGAGATAATCCACCTGGTTACGCTCGGGGCGGGCAGGCGGGGACGCCTGCAGTCCCAGCACCGAGGTCTTTGAATATTTTCACCGCTTCTTTAACCGGTCGCGTTGAAACCCTCTCCCAGCACCGAAGCGGCAACTATCCCAGCTCCTCCTCATCCAAGTAGGGTCGGTTTGTTATTAGCATAGACAACGAACCTGATACGATTGGCCGCGTCAAGACACCAAACTTGGAATCGAGAAGCAATCAATTAGAGCAACTACTGGCGCAAGGCACCATGAGACTGTTGGCTCGCGCGTCGGAGTCTCGTGCGCTTAAGCCCGAAGTATTGACGCCTCGCATCGCGTCAGCTGTTGAGAAATACCTTCTCCGTGACGATCCGAACGTTAACAACGCGGACATCTCTGCTTTCATCGATGCGATGCAAGCGGATGATTTATGTTTGATTATCGCGTGCGAACAGAACGACGAGGGCGCATGGTCTGAGCTAGTTGAAAGGTTCACTCCCATTGTTCGGTCAGCAGCACGCTCGACCAGTTCTAATGAAGATGCGGCGGAAGACCTGGCCCAATCCATCTGGGCGGAATTGTATGGACTGCGCGAAGGCAAGGGCGGCCAACGTGCCAGTAAGCTCGCGTATTACTCGGGTCGCGGATCACTTGCAGGTTGGTTGCGCGCCGTCGTAGCACAACTAGCTGTTGACAGTTATCGAAAGCAATCGCGACTCGTGCAGACTGAGGAAGACACTGACCTTGATCGGCTGGCCCGCGAGATGCCAGTGATTTCAGACGGTCATGCTGCAACTGCTTCAAGCTTGCTCAATCCGGAACAGGCGATTGCAAATCGTCTTGCCGGTTCAGACATGCAGGATGCTCTGAACCGCGCGGTAACAGAGCTCGATGCAGAAGACCGATTATTGGTGAAACTCTATTACTTCGATGGTCTCAGATTGCGTGAAGCAGGCGTCGTCCTTGGTGTACATGAAGCAACAGCGAGTCGAAGATTAATGCGCATTCATGGAGATTTGAAGAAACGTGTTCGCCAGATACTTATCGAGGAGTTCAGTTGGACAGAGTCAGAAACAGAACGTTCGTTTTCGGAAATTGGGCAACATCTGGACGCGGATCTTGAAGCGTTGGTAACAAAAGAGGGGGTTTCGTAAGTTACGGTGCAAGGTTCAAGGTTTATTGACGTTCTTAATTTGGCGATAACCAGGGTGTAATGAAACAGGAAAGCAACAACGCAATTGATTTGATGCTCCGCAAGTTAGGCAGGAGTGGCAGTCGTTTGCAGCAGTACACGGGCAACGGCGGTGCTGAATCAGGTGACGCACATCTGGATGCCGATGAACTCAGTGCTTATGCGGAAAACGCCTTGCCACCAACGACGCGTTCTCGTTACACGGAGCATTTAGCGGACTGCGCGAGGTGTCGCCAGATAGTTTCTCAGTTAAGTCAGGCAGCGGGTGTCGTCGTCGATGAAGCACCCAAGGCAATCCCTGGCTCGGTATTAAAAGCTTTTCTGGCCAGCCTTTTTTCTCCGATTGTTCTTCGGTATGCAGTGCCGGCGTTGGGATTGTTGGTAGTGGCTTCGATCGGGTTCTTTGCGTTGCGTTCGAGAGGAAACATCGAACTCGCTCAGAGGCGAGAAGTGAATTCTCAGATTCCAGCGGCACAAGCGCCAGCTGACAACGGCGCGGGTGCGTCGACTGCTCCATCCGTTAACGTGGCAACTAAGTCAGAGCCAAAGAATGTCACTGCTCCTGAGCTAGACAGGACTGCGGGGGCAAAGAGTGCTGAAAAAGAAAAGACAGCCGACGAAGCTCGAAGGCAAGAGAATGAGCAGCCGCGCGAGAAGGCGGTGACGACTACAGATCAGGTGGCAGCTGCAGCGCCTGTCGGTAGTCCGACAGAAACGGTAACGGTCGCGGCGGCAAAACCAAGCGCCGTCGCAGATCAAAAACAAACAACGAGCGAAGCCGCGCCGAACAAAGTGCAAGCGCAAGCCACTTCGACTGGGGCTGTTCAGAGTGCGAATGCGAATGACGAGCCATCGACCAGGCGTGCTGCAAAGGAGCCCGCAGTTGCTTTTGATAAATTGAACGCAGCTCCTGCATTGAAGAAAGGAAAACGCGACAGCATTGCTGCAAATGAAACTAGAACTGATGACGCAGAAGAAAAAAGAGAACGAACTCCAGCTGACAAAGATCAAACAGAAACGATTTCCGTAGGGGGCCGTCGTTTTCGCAAGAACGGATCCGTCTGGATTGACGTTGCGTACAACTCATCGCAAGGCACGACCAATGTTACGAGAGGATCAGAGCAGTATCGTGCATTGATTGCCGACGAGCCGGGAATTCGCACAATCGCGGAACAACTGAAGGGCGAGGTCATTGTTGTCTGGAAGGGTCATGTTTATCGAATCCGGTGATAAACGGAACTCCACGGGCGAACCTCACGTTTTCCCACTGTGGTGCAAAGTGCTAAATTACGACCCATAGTGGAGGCTAGCCATGTACTGTCCGTCCTGCGGGAACGAGATTTCGGTCGAGCTTAAGTATTGCAACCGTTGTGGCGCTAATCTGTCGCTGCCGACCTCACCGCAAGTAGTTACGGTTGCACCTGTGAGATTGGCCATACCGAGTATTGTCGTCGGTCTCACGATCGTGATCGGTCTTGGCATTATCTTCGGCGGCTCATCGCAACTCGCGATTGTTGGGGTACCTCCTGTCGCGCTCGTGTGGATGGTCCTTTTGGCTGTGGCGATGCTGTTTGGATGTACCGGGTTGCTGATTCGCTTTCTTACGAAGCTCGTGACGCTGCAACGAGAGGTCATAGCGACGCAACCACCGCCCCAACCTTCCCTGACCTCCCGCCCCCAGATGCAACAATTGCCCCCTAGATACGAACCGGTTCCGAGTGTCACAGAAAATACAACGCGAACCTTTAGTCCCGCGTATAAAGAAGCCGCCGATCGAGGGACCAGAGAGTATTGACAATAATCATGAGACGATTCTGCCTGCTTGCTCTGTTATTCATCTCCTTAGTCTTAAACAACTCAAACGCACAAACCGCCTCGCGAAGATCCGCGCAGAGTCGTAATCGCACCATCACTAACATTGTTCGTGAGATTGATGCGAAAAACATCGAGCGCACGATCCGACAACTCGTTTCGTTCGGCACGCGCAACACTCTATCCGAACAGAACGATCCGAAGCGCGGCATCGGCGCGGCTCGTGATTGGCTCTATGCGGAGTTCCTGAAAGCTGCGGAAGCATCAGGTGGTCGAATGACTGTTGAGAAGCAATCATTCGAACAGCCGAAAGCAGCACGTGTCCCGCAGCCCACCGTGCTCACCAACATCGTTGCGACATTAAAGGGAACTCAACCAGAGTCAGCTAGTCGCATCTACGTTGTGAGTGGACATTACGACTCTATGTGTAGCAGTCCCACAGATGCGAAATGCGATGCACCGGGGGCAAACGACGACGCTTCAGGGACTGCAGCGGTTTTGGAAATGGCGCGGGTAATGGCGAAGTATGAGTTTGATGCAACGATTGTATTCATGACCGTACCCGGAGAAGAGCAAGGATTACTCGGCGCCACTCACTATGCTGAAGAGGCTAAGCAGAAAGCCATCAATATCGACGCCATGTTTACCAATGACATCATCGGTAACACACTTGGCGGAAACGGTGTGCGCGACAGAGGCACCGTCCGAGTATTTTCAGAAGGTGTGCCGTCAAACGAGACTGCAGCCGAAGCAACTGTTCGTCGCAGTGTTGGCGGAGAAAACGATTCGGCGTCGCGACAACTGGCGAGATTCATCAAAGAGACTGGCGAGAGTTATGTCCCTCAGATGAAAGTGATGCTCGTCTATCGAAGAGATCGATATGGACGTGGCGGCGATCACAATCCTTTTCTCGAGCGAGGCTTTCCTGCGGTCAGGTTCACAGAGGTTAACGAAGAGTACAAACACCAACATCAAAACGTGCGTGTCGAAAATGGCGTCCAGTATGGAGATCTTCCTGAGTTCGTGGACTTCGCCTACATTGCGAATGTGGCGCGAGTCAATGCGGCATCTCTGGCGATGCTTGCACTCGCACCGTCGCGGCCTCAGAACGTGAATATCCTGACTGCTCGCCTTTCAAACGATACAGATTTGAAGTGGGATGCGAACAAAGAACCGGACATCGCCGGATATGAGATTGTGTGGCGGGACACAACCTCGCCCGTTTGGACAAACTCGAAGGCGGTTGGCAATGTGACAAGTTTTACGATGAAGGGGATGTCGAAGGATAATTATTTCTTCGGAGTTCGTGCCGTGGATAAAGATGGCAATCGCAGTCCAGTCGCGTATCCAAAGCCGCTGGGTCGAAACCAGCCAGCAGCCCCATCCTCCTCGACGCCGTAACAATCTGCAGATTACACAGATTTCATTTAGAACGTCATGTGAGGCAGCAATCATTCAAGAAATCTGCGTAATCTGTAATCTGCGGATGTTTCTCGCTGGTTTTTTCAACCAAAGTGCTTGAGTGAGCGTCTAACCAGGTGTTGAAAACATAAGCTGGGACCCCCGACTGAGTCTCCACAGAATCCACGCGCATAACACGGTGTTGATAATGAGAATCCGAATCAAAGTGCTCCGTTCACTGGTTGCATGGCTCGCAATCGCATTACTAACGAGCCAATCGATCGTTTCGTTTGCCGACAATACCAAAGACTCGAAAGCAAAGAAGCTCACGGAGGAACAGCGCATTGTGCACGTCCTGAACCGACTTGGATTCGGAGCACGTCCCGGTGATGTCGAGCGCGTCAAGGCGATGGGTGTCGAGAATTACATCAATCAGCAACTCAATCCCGAGAAGATTTCGGACACAGTCGCGGAGAACAAGATCAAGGATCTCCAGGTCCTGAATATGTCAACAGCGGAACTTTACGAGAAGTTTCCGCAACCAGGGCAACTTGTCCGACAACTTCAAGCTCGCGGCGCATTACCATCTGACGTAGCTGAGGCTCGGGAAAATCGAGTCAAGGGTGGCGCAAATGCAGCACCAGGTGAGATGCCCGCGAATCAAGCCAAAGGAAATCAGCCGGCTCAGCCTGCGGGAAATCCGTTGGACAATGAAAAGTATCGCGCTGTTATCCAGCAGTACTACCGTGAAAATGGATTACAGCAGCCGCAACGAATCATTGCTGAGCTCCAGGCTTCACGAATTCTCAGAGCCGTTTACAGTGAAAAGCAACTCCAGGAAGTGATGGTCGATTTCTGGACCAATCACTTCAACGTGTTTGCCGGAAAAGGCGCTGACAGGTGGTTGTTGCCGTCCTTCGATCGAGACACGATTCGTCCTTACGCGATGGGCAAGTTCTCAGACTTGCTTGAGGCGACTGCCAAGAGTCCGGCAATGCTCTTCTATCTCGATAACTTTCAGAGCGTGTCGCCGGACGCAAACAGGAATCAGCCGCCGCGTCGTGCACGTCTGCTCTCAGAGTTGGTCAACCTGCAAAGACGACGAGAAGGTAACAACCCGATGCAGGATCCAGTGATGCGTCAACCTCCGGCCCGGCAACAACGTCGAGGAATCAACGAGAACTACGCGCGCGAGTTAATGGAGCTGCACACGCTTGGTGTAGATGGTGGCTACACACAGAAGGACGTGCAGGAAGTTGCAAGATGTTTCACTGGCTGGACGATCTTCCAACCTCGTGGTGGAGCAGCAGCAGCGAACGCGCTGCTTGGTGGTGAAGCTGCTCGCAGAAGTGCGGGAACATTTTTCTTCAACGCGAGAGCTCATGACGATGGCGAGAAGACAGTTCTGGGTCACAAGATTCCTGCGGGGGGCGGAATGAAAGATGCCCTGACGGTGCTGGACATTCTTGCGCATCACCCAGCAACAGCAAAGTTTGTTGCGACTAAACTGGTTCGCCACTTCGTCACTGATGATCCGTCGCCAGCACTCGTCGAACGTGTTGCAGCAACGTTTACAAAGACCGATGGAGACATTCGCGAGACTTTGAAAACGATCTTCTTCTCACCCGAATTCAATTCAACCACGGCGTATCGAGCCAAAATCAAACGACCGTTTGAATTGGTTGTTAGCGCCATCAGGGCATTGGGAGCTGAAACGAATGGTGGGCCCGGGACTCATCAATGGATCGCCAGGATGGGTGAACCGCTTTATGGATTCCAAACTCCAAATGGTTACTCAGATCTGGCTGAGAGTTGGGTGAACACCGGTGGATTGCTCGAGCGAATGAATTTTGGTCTGGCGTTGGCGAGCAACAAAGTGCAGGGAACTCGAGTTTCGTTGTCCAGCATCGCTGGAAACGATCCGGCAAAGGTGATGAACGAATCGTTGCGCGTGATTTTGGGAGGCGATGTATCACCGACGACAAAGGAAGCGCTGGTAAAGCAAATGGACAAAGACGCGGTTGTCTCGTTGCCTGCTCCTCGATCGCAAACGGATCGTGATGTGCCCGCACCTTCCTCAGGGGAAATGGAAGGCCTGCCGCTTGGCGGTGGAGGCCGACAGCAGCAACAGCGTCCGCGAGTGGAGGCAACAATCAACGATCCCGTGACAAAGGTCGTTGGTTTGATATTGGGCACACCGGAGTTTCAAAGGCAATGACTCTCCGTCTTTGCGTTCTCGCGTCTCTGCGGTAATTGGATGGCCAGAAACCTTGAAACCGGTGAGACGGAGAGAGCGCAGAGACGCAGAGAAAGACCCAAGAGGTACGACATGAATCGCAGATTTTTTATTCAATCAGGTGGAATCGCGCTGGCGAGCATTGGTGTTTCGCTCTCGACGCCATCATTCCTGCAAAGAGCACTGATGGGCCAGGAGCGTAATCGGCTAACGGGTGGAAAGCGCAAGACGCTTGTTGCGATCTTCCAACGAGGCGCCGTTGATGGGTTGAACATGGTCGTTCCGTTTGGTGAGAGTAGTTACTACGACGTGCGACCATCAATCGCAATTCCCAAACCTTCAGAGGGGAATGCTGATGCGGCCATTAACCTTGATGGCTTCTTCGGGCTGCATCCTTCGTTCAAGGCATTCAAGCCTCTGTGGGATTCGAAACGACTTGCGATCGTTCACGCCGTCGGTTCACCTGACAATACCCGCTCACATTTCGATGCCCAGGACTACATGGAATCAGCGACGCCTGGTTTGAAGTCAACAAGCGATGGCTGGTTGAATCGCTATCTCCAGACGAAATCGGATCCACAGAAGTCTCTCTTCCGCGCAGTGTCTTTCACACAAACGATGCCGCGCGTGCTGCAGGGAAGAGCACCCGCAATTGCTATCTCCAATCTGTCTGACTTCACAATTCGAGCGGGGAGTTCCTCGGCAAGTGTTCAGGGCGGCTTCGAAGAGATCTATGCGCGGAATGTGAACGACTCATTGGCCGGGATGGGAAGAGAAACATTCGAAGCGGTAAATTACTTGAAGCAGGTTAATCCCGCTCAGTACAAACCAGCAAACGGTGCAGAATATCCTCGGAATCCCTTCGGCAATTCGCTGATGCAGATTGCACAGCTGATCAAGGCAGGCGTTGGATTGGAAGTCGCATTCACCGACATTGGTGGTTGGGATACTCACGTGAATGAAGGGAACTCGCGCGGTCAGTTAGGCAATCTGTTGCTCAACTTCAGTTCATCCATCGCTGCATTCTACCAGGATCTGGGCCAGCGAATGGACGATGTCGTGTTGTTGACGATGTCAGAATTTGGCAGGACGGTGCGAGAAAATGGTAATCGCGGCACCGATCACGGACACGCGAACGCGATGTTTGTAGTCGGGAATGGTGTACGTGGCGGTAGGGTGTATGGACAATGGCCAGGATTGAGAAGCGATCAGCTTTATGAAGGTCGCGACCTCGCGTTGACGACAGACTTCCGCGACGTATTTGGTGAAATAGCGAGCCGTCATCTGGGGAACTCGAACCTCAAAGACGTGTTTCCGGGATATTCCATTAGTCAATCAAAGTTCAGAGGATTTTTGTCATAGTCGTCGGCTCTGTAGAAGCTGAATCTCGGTCCTGGAGCGCAGGCGTCCCCGCCTGCCCGCATCGCGCGCTACCCTGATGAGGTGCGAAGTGTTCGCTAAGCAAAGTCGTTGAGGAATCCACTTGGTTACGTTCGACGCGGGCAGGCGGGGACGCCTGCGCTCCCAGGACCGAGGTTTCTAATTTCTACACGAATCAACACGAACAATCGGCTGCTTCGCTCGCGGTTCAAATTCGGATCCTTTTAAGAAGCCGAGCAACAAGCACAATTAATTGCGCCCAAATTATCCATTGGGCCACGAAGAGTGCATTAATCAAGGGAAGTGCCCACCAGTTGTCGCTGGTTTCCAAAGTGCCCGCAGGAGTGAATACATAGACAATGTGAGTTAGCGGTCCGCCTAAGTAGTGATACATGGGATCCGCGCATCCATAGAGTTCGACGCGCCTAACTGGATCGGACGAGAAGGTTGCCATTATCCACATAGCCGATCCCAGTAAAGTGAATGGAAGCGCCACAGCGATGGCGCACCACGTTGCTTTCTTGCTAAGTCTCTGGTTAATCATCGGTTTTAATTACCACCTGACTCTTCCGAATCGATTAATCAAATACAACATAAACCCAGCTATCACTGACACAGTGACTGATAACGCGAACGCCTCGTTGTTACGTCCTGCTTGTACTGCATCGTAAATCGCGACTGAAGCAGTCTGCGTCTTGCCCGGAATATTTCCTGCGATCATTATCGTCACACCAAAGTCACCGAGCGCACGAGCAAAGGCGAGTGCCGTTGCTGCCAACACGCCCTTTGAAGCAAGTGGCAGTGTCACACGGAAAAAAATGCGACGATTGTTCAATCCGAGTGTCCGCGCCGCTGACTCCAAATCAGTGCTGACACCTTCGAATGCAGCGCGCAGGCTCTTAGTCACGAGCGGCAGGGCATGAATAGTTGCAGCAATGATTGCAGCTGTAACGGTAAAGGTCAGTCGAATGCCAAACGTCGAATACAAAAAGCCGCCTAGCGTGGACCGTGTACCTAGAAGGACGAGCAAGTAATAACCGAGAACCGTCGGAGGCAACACGAGCGGCAGAGTGACCAGTGCGTCTATAAGGTTTCTTCCGGGGAATCGCTTCTTTGCCAGCAGCCAGGCTAAACCAGAGCCGGCAATCAAAGCGATCAAAGTAGCAGCCGTAGCGACTGCAAACGAGAGCCGAATAGGGAACCAGTTGATCATTAAGAGATTCAAGTGGCGCGCATGTTATCGCAGAGCCGTACTCGGTGGAAACAACCACTGACTCTCAACTCCAAGCCCCTCGAAAGAAAAACAGACATTCGAATAGAACAATTTAGGAAGGGCGGTTTACCCCCGCTGGTCCAATCAATGTCTTTGTGATTTGGAAGCAGTGGGGGTAAACCGCCCTTCCTAACGTGTTCTTTTCAAGTCAACGTCCCGTCAAACCACAGTCATGCAGAAGCTCACAGCAGAACTACGCGCTCGAAGCACTCAACACCGAAACCTGCTTCACCCGTAGCAACAGACACGCCAACAGCGTCCCGACCACAATCCCACACAAATCAAACTGAAGATCGGTAGCTGTATCCAGCGGTCCCCAGATGCGGTGCGGATGAAAATACAATTCATCCCACAGTTCGATGATTTCGTAGAATGCCGAAAGACTAAACACAATGGTCGCTGAGAACAAGGCCGTCAGTGTTAGAGGCAAGCGGTGACCGTACTTCTGCAATGAATGCTGGACCAGCCAGACAATGATTGGTGTCACGAGCACCTGGACAAACATGTGGGAAAACTCATCGTACTGAAGCGGACCGATCTGCTGTCCGTACATTCCGAACAAATTGCCGAGGGCGTCGATCTGTAAAGCAGCAAACACCAAAACCAGCAGCGATGGAGGAAGATTGATCTTGTGTCTTCCGCGAACGTAAAGATAGAAGAGCGTCAGGAACACGATTCCAAAGACCGTGTTGAATGCGAATGACAAGTGACACATCATCAGCAGGAAAACCACACCGGCGAACAATGCGAGCAATGCCAACGACGTTTCGAATTTGCGCAATAAACCCATATAGCTTTCCAGCGTTAGACGCGCTGGTTAAAGGTTCCGATTGAAGCTTACAATCAGCCGCGCCTTATGAATTCTTTCGTGCCAAAGATCGTTCGCTACGAATCTGTTTCCTCCACTAACAACGAAGTAGCACAGTTAGCTTCGCGCGGAGCAGAAGAAGGAACGGCTGTTGTCGCAGATGAGCAAACTGCGGGCCGTGGTCGCATGCAGCGGACATGGGCGTCGGGAAAAGGCGCCGGACTCTATTTCAGCATTCTGCTTCGGCCAAAAATCGGCCAGGATCGCTGGCCCTTGATCACTTTTATGGCTGCTTTGGCCGTGAGCGATGCATTGCAGGAAGCTTGCGAATTGGAGACGGAGATTAAGTGGCCCAACGATCTTCTTGCAGGTGAAAGAAAAATTTGCGGCATCCTTGCCGAGGTCGTGGAAACCGAGCGCGGGCGAGCGGTCGTTCTGGGGATAGGTATCAATTTAACGAGCGAGGCTTATCCAAAGGAGTTGGGTGGCCGGGCAGTTTCGGTTGCTGAGTTGACGCTCCAACCTGTTGAGCGAGAGCAGGTCCTTGAAGCGTTGTCGCGAGCTTTGACTCGAAGATACGTCCAGCTGCAGGAACCTGGCGGTACGAGTCTGATTATTGAAGAATGGATGGGACGGTCATCTTATGGCGAAGGTAAGCTGGTGAGAGTGACTAACGGCGATGAGATACTAACCGGCGTCACCCGGGGATTGGAGAACGATGGAGCGCTACGTTTGGAAATGCACGGCGGCGAGATAAAGACAATCAGAGCGGGAGATGTGGTTCAAGTGAGAGCGGAAAGAAAATAGGACCT
Organism: Pyrinomonadaceae bacterium; assembly: GCA_036522415.1. Lineage (GTDB taxonomy): Bacteria > Acidobacteriota > Blastocatellia > Pyrinomonadales > Pyrinomonadaceae > PSRF01. The sequence goes on from DATDFV010000203.1 coordinate 34,809, forward strand.
GTATGACCTATTGGACCTATTGTTGAATTACCAGAGACTAATGCTATCCAGGAAGCGCATCATTCTAAGCACGTTCGGCTCCTTCGGAGACCTGCATCCTTACATGGCTCTCGCTCTTGAACTTCAATCACGCGGGCACGAACCGGTGATCGCCACGATGAACTACTATCGCGAGAAGGTCCAAAATGCCGGACTAAGCTTCGCACCAGTCAGGCCCGATTTCCCTCAGCCAAAAGATCAGGATCCCGAGTTGATCAACCGCCTTCTCGATCCCCGGAAGGGAATTAAATTTCTAACTGAAGAGATCATTTTTGGCTCAATAAGGGACAGCTACGCTGACCTGCTACGCATTGTTGAGGGAGCAGACTTACTCGTGACGCATCCAGCTGCTCCCGCTGGTCCGTTAGTTGGATACAAGACCGGCATGCCATGGGTATCGAGTGTGCTTGCCCCGATATCTTTCTTTTCCGCACACGATCCTCCAGCGCCGCCGTTTTGGCATTGGACCAAGAAGCTTCGCGTGCTTGGACCGCGTGCGATGAGGTTCTTTCTCGATACCACAATGAGTCAGTATCGGGCTGTGGCTTTCAATAAATTTCGCGAAGAGCTGGGTATTCCGTATTACGGAAATCCGACCTTCGAAGGCCAGCACTCTCCAACACTGATCCTCGCTATGTTTTCCCCCGTCTTTGGTCCGCCTCAACCTGATTGGCCAACGCAAACAAAGACGACTGGCTTTTGTTTTTACGACGGACATCACGAACACTCGATGTCGGAAACGCTGATTAAGTTTCTGAATACTGGGCCGGCTCCGATTATCTTTACCCTTGGGTCAACTGCCGTCTGGGTTGCTCGTGACTTTTATGCGGAGAGCATCAAAGCTGCTCAACAACTCGGTCAGAGAGCCATTCTGCTCATAGGCGACGAACGAAATCGGCCAGCCGAGTTGCCAGACGGAATCATCGCCGCAGACTACGCACCGTATCAGTCGCTGCTTCCGCGTGCCTCCGCGATTGTGCATTCAGGCGGAGTTGGTTCGACTGCTCAAGCGTTACTCGCAGGCGCACCTACACTCATCGTTCCTTTTGCATTTGACCAGTTCGACAACGCCGATCACGCTTTGCGACTAGGAACCAGTCGAACACTCTATCGAAATCAGTACACAGCAGAACGAGTTGTGCGGGAACTCGAGCAGTTGATTAGGCGGCCGGAGTATTCTCAGCGAGCACGCGCTATAAGTGAACGTCTCAAACAAGAGAATGGCCCGTCAACCGCAGCAGATTTAATTGAGCAACAGTTGTTGAGAAAAGCAACGACAACAGAGGAGCCTGCTTATGCTTCTGGTGATTGACGTCGGCAATACCAACACCTCACTGGGTGTATATCGCGATGACGAGTTGCTGGCGCATTGGAGACTAACGACGACGCCGTCGCGAACGAAAGATGAGTATGGTGTTCATGCCCGAAACCTGTTTGAACTTGCTCAGCTCGATTTCAAAGACATCGAGGCTATTGCTATAGCTTCAGTCGTACCGCCGCTTAATTACACTTTGCGAAGAATGTCTGAAGTCTATTTCAACCTGACGCCTCTGTTCGTAGATCACACTACCGATGCTGGTTTGAAGATTCTCTACGAGCCATCAGCGGATGTCGGAGCCGACCGGATTGTGGATGCTGTGGCCGCAATTCATCGACATGGCAAACCGTGCGTAGTAGTTGATTTTGGAACCGCAACAACATTCAACGTCATAAATGCAGCGGGTGAGTATGTGGGTGGTTTGATAACTCCAGGGATTATGATCTCCTCCGAAGCGTTGTTCTCACGAACCGCAAAATTGCCGCGCGTCGATATTAAGCGACCCGAGAAAGTAATCGGTTCATCAACGGTGACAGCCATACAGTCGGGTCTTTATTACGGTTATGCGGGTTTGGTTGACGGCGTTTTGGAGAAAGTAATTGAAGAGATGGATGTCAAACCAAGGATTATTGCCACTGGCGGTCTCGCCCCTCTGATAGCAACAGGCTCAAAGTACATTGACAAGGTCGACGACACGCTGACTCTTGAAGGGTTGCGGTTGATTTATGAGCGGACTCGATCCCAACTATAGGACCTATATGACCTATTCGACCTATTCCTTCCTATTATTGTGAATTACTTCAACTACTTCACCGAAATTGAAGACGCGTTTGTTCGACGACGAGGGAAGCATCTCTTTCTGAGTCCGATCGATTGGGCATTGATGGAAACCTGGAAACAGACCGGCATACCTCTCCACATTGTCCTGCGTGGAATTGAGCGGGCATTTCATTCTCACGGTGCGAAGAAGCGCAAAAGATCAGTTAAGTCTTTGCTCTATTGTCAGGAGGAGATTGAGGCCCAGTATGCTGAATGGCTTGAATCGAGAGTCGGAGCGAATCCAAATACAACTGTCGAAATCGATGCTAACAAGACTCCGTTTACGTCGATCAGAGTTCGAG
>DATDFV010000204.1:0-20157 GCA_036522415.1 Pyrinomonadaceae bacterium
CTGTCATACTCCTGGCAACTTGTCCTGCAAAGGCGGAGCTATTGCAACGCGGTTCCTACCACCGTTTTTAGCTACATACAGTGCCTTGTCGCTTGCTGAATATAACGTTCGATCAGCGGTTCCACTGGTCGGACAACCAGCGACGCCAATACTGACTGTCACGGATCCGACGCCTTCAACAATTTTCCTGCTAAGCACTTCACGCAGGCGCTCAGCTGCCGCGCTCGCCTTTCCAACATCCGTACTCGCCAGCAAAAGTGCAAACTCTTCACCGCCTAACCGTGCTGCGGTATCGTTATCTCGAGAAATTTCTGAAAGCGTTTGCGCTACCTGCCGGATCACAAGATCACCTGCCGGGTGTCCGAATTTATCGTTGATGGCTTTCAGATAATCGATATCGATAAGCAGAAGGGCACAGGGAGCGCCGTAACGTTTCCACCTCTCGACTTCACGGTTAAGAGCCACGCGGAACCGGCGACGATTTGCAAGCCCAGTCAAAGAGTCAAGATCCGCATCGGCGCGTAATCGATCAATTTTCTGGCGCAGCTGGATGAGTTGTTCGCTACGTTTGACCAGTAACTCCAACTCAGCCAGCAGTTCGAAATAATCGAAAGCACCACTTGAAACTGCTTGCATGCGTCTCTCAACGGTTGCCGGCAAAGAACCCGCTAAGATCAGTGGAATTCCGTCGTCGGTTTGCTCGAGCATCTTCGACAATTCGTTAACGCGTAAGCCAGTGGCTGAGGGATTCGCAACCACCAGCTGAGGCCTGGATCGCTGCAAGGAAACCATTGCAGCAGCCGCAGTGGACACGCCGACGACATCGATTCCCTTTGCAGCCAACAACTCGATTAGCGTCGCTTGTTCGTCATCAGTAATTAGAAGGACTCGTCCGTTCGATCGGGCACTCCGCTCAAAACTTCGCTTCTTTCCGTGCGCAGACATATTTAGACCTGGCAAGACCAACGAGGCTGAGTAATTTGCATGGGGAGGATGTTCAGATATTTTTTCCTGGGGCGTCATTAGAATACTCTGTCGGTGTAGCGAAGCGTCAAGGTTAAACATTAAATTTCTTCTCTGCGCATACTCAGCGCTCTCTGCGTCTCTGCGGTTTCTTCGTGTGATTCGTATGTTTCGTGATCGTTCGTTTAGATTATGAAAGTACGATCCACGAATTACACGAATCACACGAAAACACCGCACTCATCAACTCTCATTAACTGCTCTAACAAACTCTGCGACTCGCCTCTGGTTCTTTTTTCCGGGACTATCTTCCAACCCGCTACATGCATCAACCGCATACGGTTTGACGACAGTTATCGCCTCACGAACGTTGTCGGGTAAAAGCCCTCCTGCCAAAAACAAAGGTTTTCCTAACTCTCGAATACACCTCGCCACGGACCAATCAGACAACAAACCCGTTCCCCCTCGCAGGGTCGTGTGTCGCGCATCGATCATTACCGCTTTAACCTGATAATCAACTACTACACTTGCATTAAAGTCGTCTCCGACTGAGAACGCCTTAATCACGTACCAATCTTTCAACTCGGCACAATACCCCGCCGACTCATCACCATGTAGTTGTAATGCACTCACGCCCGCCTCAGTTGCGATGGATTTCAATCGTTCTGGCTCTTCATTTACGAACACACCTACGGTCAAGACGTTCTTTGGCAGCTTCTCGATGATTCTTCTCGCATTTACAGGATCGATGTAGCGCGGGCTAGGCAAGTAGAAGTTAAAACCCAAAGCGCCCGCACCTGCATCAACGGCACATAATGCGTCTTCAAGATTAGTAATTCCGCAAATCTTGACGAGAGTCATGAAACTCCTTTGACGCTTAACTCAATCGTCGAAAACGGGCCAGCATAGTTGAACCGGCGATCTTTGCTCCGGAGGAGCATGATGTTTATAGCCTGGAACAACCAACAGCGTGACGTGATATAGCGCAAACCTATAAACATGCTGATCCTCCGGAGCAAAGACCGGTGAGATTGCGTAACGCCTCTTCGGGATCTTCTGCACGCATCAGCAACTCGCCAATCAAGAACCCGCGATAACCAACTGCCTGTAGCATTGCCAGATCTTTTGACTGCTGTAGTCCACTCTCACTAATAAGAGTAGAGTGCGAACCAACACTCTGTGCTAACCGTAACGATGTTTCTAGCGACACTTCAAACGTGTGTAGATTCCTGTTGTTGACACCGATTAGGTCCGCCCCAATCGCGAGAGCTCGGTCCATCTCGTGTTCGTCATGAACTTCGACCAGAGCATCCATCCCTAGTTCATCTTCTGCGAGGCAACGTAAATCCCAAAGCTGTGTATCTTCGAGTGACGCAACAATCAAGAGGATTGCATCGGCACCGGCGGCAGCGGACTCATAGATCTGGTATTCCTCAAAGAGAAAGTCCTTTCTTAGCACTGGCAGTTGAACTACAGATTTCACCTCTTCAAGATCTTCCAACGAACCACTGAAATAGTCTTCTTCGGTCAGGACAGAAATTGCGACCGCACCTCCGGCTTCATAACTCCGTGCTAATGAAGCCGCGTCAACACCGGCTCGAATCACTCCCTTTGATGGAGACTTTCGTTTGAATTCTGCGATGATGTTGACTCCATCTGGTTTCAAGGCTTCCTGAAGTCGGTGTCGGGTCGCCCGTGAACGTTTGACGTAAGCGCCCTCAAGAATGCGCTCCGGCGGAACACTCAATTTTGCAGTCGCCAATCGGTCCCGCTTTCGGGCAACTATCTCTTGAAGCACACTCATTGATTCACGCCTTCGTGGCCATCTTCAACAACTCTAACTTTTCCCATGCAGCACCACTGTCGATTGCTTTCGCAGCTAGATGAGCGGCAGTGCGCAAGTCGTCGGTAACCTCACCCACAACGAGTGCAGCGGCGGCATTCATAACAATTAACGACCGTGCTGCATCCTTGCGACGACCTTCAAAAACTTCACGTATTATCAACGCATTCGCACCGGGATCACCGCCACGCAGATGATCGATGGGCGCCGCAGAGAGATCAAAATTAGCTGGTTCCACGTCAAACGTTTTCACCAGCCCATTGGAAGCTTCAGCGACGAATGTTTTTCCAGAAACTGTGATCTCGTCCAATCCATCTTCGCCGTGAAAGACCCATGCACGTTCGGTCCCCAACATCGCCAGCGCTTGGGCCATGCGCGGCACCAACGCTCTTTCCCAAACGCCGATAATCTGTCGGGGCGCTCCCGCCGGATTACTCAAAGGCCCGAGCAGGTTGAAAGTTGTTCGCACACCGAGTTCTTTCCTGATACCAGCAACCCGGGCCGTCGCTCCGTGGTAAAGCGGAGCGAACATGAAACAAATACCGATCTCATTCAGCGCCGTTTCTGACACGGACGGCAGTGCGGAGACATTGACTCCTAACGCGCTTAAGACATCAGCGCTGCCCGAGGTGCTGCTTGCCGCCCTGTTTCCGTGCTTGGCTACCGGTAAACCAGCAGCTGCGATAACGAAAGCTGCCGCGGTTGATACGTTGAATGTTTTCGCGCGACTTGATCCGGTTCCGGCAGTATCGATGAAACACTGATGGCGACATTGCAGTTGCACCGCCTTTGAGCGTAAGCCACTCGCCAACCCCGCGAGTTCTTCGACTGTTTCACCCTTCGTTGCTAATGAGGTTAGAGCAGCGGCAATCTGTACATCTGTGGCTTCTTCGTCGAGCAATGCATTGAGAAACTCGCAAGCCTCATCACGACTGAGGTCTTCACGTCGAACCAGGCGCAACAAGAAGTGCTGTAATTGATTTTGAGGCATGTCGATTAGGAGGTGATCCATAGGACCTATTTGACCTATAGGACCTATCTCAAATTCAAACTGAAATCTTCATTCTGAATTCAAGCATTAAAGCTTCAGAAAGTTCTCCAGCAACTTCTTCCCTTCCGGCGTAAGTATTGACTCAGGATGAAACTGCACGCCTTCGACTTTCAGCTCACGATGACGAAGACCCATGATGATGTTGTCATTGGTAAATGCAGACACCTCAAGACAGTCCGGCAACGTTTCTCTTTCAACAATCAATGAGTGGTATCGTCCGGCCAGAAAATGATCGGGGACTCCGTCGAAAATCGTTTTACCATCATGACAAATCTCTGATGCCTTGCCATGCATCAAGACGGGTGCTCGAATTACTTTGCCGCCAAAAATTTGGCCAATCGACTGGTGACCAAGACACACTCCAAGCAGCGGAACCTTTCCGGCAAAGCGTTCAATAACTTTCAACGAAATTCCTGCATCGTCAGGCGTACCCGGTCCGGGGGATATGACAATCTTTTCCGGCCGCAATCTAATTTCGATCTCATCAACTGAGACTTCATCGTTGCGACGCACTTCGACGGTCTGTCCCAGTTCACCCAGGTATTGAACCAGGTTGTAAGTAAACGAGTCGTAGTTGTCGATCACGAGTAACATCGGTTCTCCGCTTTGCACAATTAGTTGCTAGTGTGTCGGTTCTTACTCTCATTCTCACCGCGTCTTTAGCCGGTGATTGAAATCGCGCTTAGCTAAGGAAACCGTTTTAAACGGTTTCTGAAGTTTCTTTGGGCGCATATCACCGGGCTACAGCCACGGTGTGAATGAGATGGATGGCACCGACCTTTTTGTGCGGAGCCGCCTATCTCTGTCGCTACCTCTGCAGGATTTGAACGACGCTGTCTCTTTTGTTTTGTTGCGCCCAATCTTTTGCCGTCTTTCCATCACCATCTTTTAGAGTCGCATTTGCTTGGTGCTGTAGAAGAATTTCGACAACTTTGTCGTTTCCATAAGCGGCGGCCCACATCAATGGAGTTCCGCCAACTTTGTTTTGAATATTTGGGTCAGCGCCCTTCGCTAAAAGCAAGTTCGTAATGTCAACATTGCCGGATTGAGCTGCACCGTGAAGCGCCGTATCGCCGTCTCCATCCTGCAGGTTCACGCTTGCGCCTCGATCCAGCAAGCCCTTCACAACATTAACTTGATCTCGCCATACATAACTGATGAGCGGTGTCACGCCATTTTTTCCACGAGCGTTCAGATTCAATCCTGGTTGAACTACCAGAAAATCCGAGACGTCATCGTAGCGAGCTTCGATTGCATGAAACAGCGCTGGCTTATTTCCTTTATCTTCGGCATTCAAATCCGCACCTGCTTCCACGAGGGACTTTACGACAGTTAAGTCACCAGATGCCGCCGCCATAATCAGCGCTGTGCGACCCGTAACGGAATCTTTCACGTTAAGGTCAAACTTTGCAGCGATGAAGGCGTTGACCGCGTTCAAATCGTTCAGCGCTACGGCGGTGAAGAAGCCTTTCGGATCAAACTCGTACCCCTTAAGTTTCAAAAACTGTTTGGCAGCTTCAGGTGAAGCTTCCGTCCCTTGTTTCGCATTCTGTCCAACACATGCGCCCAACATGATTAGAGAGACAATGCAAAAAAGAGAAATTCCAGATGTACTGAAAGCGCAACGTTTCATTTCTTACAGACAGCAACAACTGCTCGATTAATTCTGACGGGCTTGTGTGGCTTCTCTCCATCCGCAGGCGCCTGATTGATTTGATCGGCGACCTCAATGCCTTTCGTAACCGTTCCAAATGCGGAAAACTTTCCATCGAGATGCGATCCGTTGCCAACCAGGATAAAGAAGTGCGTCGTCGCACTGTTTGCCTCATCAGTGCGAGCCATTGAAACGATCCCGCGAACATGCTTGATGATTCCAGGTTCATCAGGAATCTTTCGCGCCATCCGCCGCGACAACTCAGCATTCCATCTTTCACTGGTTGACAGGTTCCCGCCCTGAATAACAAAGTCTTTCACGGTCCGACTGAACGTAGTTGTATCGAGCGCTCCAGTCGCGGAAAGATTCAGAAAATTGCGGACTGACTCCGGAGCAACTTCGGGCATCATCGCGATTTCAATCGAACCTAATTCAGTCTCGAGCGTCACACACTGTCCAGCCATCTTCTCAACGGGCGCACCATCAAAGGGCTCAGGCGCCGGTGCAGCAGGCTCAGGAGTTCTAACATTCGCCTTCTTCGGACTCTCGACAGGACCGTTCGGTGTGGCCTGCGCGGTAACAATCAAAGCGCTACCTGCGATCAACGTTATGACCAATACAACGCGAGCCCAGAATCCACGAGTCACAATCTGAAGTCTTAAATCTGAAATCTTAAATGTCTTCACAGTCCCTTCTCTGCCATCTCAATCGCTCTGAACATCGCACGAGCCTTGTTCACCGTCTCGGCATATTCATGTTCGGGCACTGAATCAGCCACGATTCCCGCGCCGGCCTGAACCATTGCGTCTTCGCCCCGCAGGACCATCGTTCTAATTGCTATACAGGAATCGAGATTGTCTGCGTAATCCATGTAGAGGACTCCACCGGCGTAAATACCGCGTGGAGTTGGTTCCAATTCACGGATAATCTCCATGGCTCGGATCTTCGGCGCGCCCGTTACTGTGCCAGCTGGAAAACACGAGGCGAGCGCATCAAAACGATCTAACCCATCTTTCAAACGTGAACGCAGCGACGTCACCATATGTTGGACGTGTGAATAGCGTTCGATAGTCATCAGCTGATCCACTTTTACAGATCCATAATCGGAGACTCTGCCAAGATCATTTCGCCCCAGGTCAACGAGCATCATGTGCTCCGCAACTTCCTTTTCGTCGGTCTTCAGATCTTCGCTCAGCATCCAATCTTCGGTTTCCGTCGCTCCACGTTTTCGCGTCCCCGCGATAGGACGATAATCCAATCTTTGACCATGACAACGCACCAACATCTCAGGTGAGGCACCAATCACAGTTTCTTTCCCCATTCGCAGGAAGAACATGTATGGGGATGGATTGATAGCGCGCAGTGCTCGATAAATAGCAAGCGCCTCTCCTTTGTATTTAGCCGAGAAACGCTGAGATAGAACGACCTGATAACAATCGCCAGCCCGAATGTAATCCTGAATGCGCCGAACGCCGTCTTCAAAATCACGGCGGGTCCAGTTTGATTGCAGCGAATCGTTCTTTGGCCTTTCTGAATTACCAGCGGGCGGACTAATTAACACACCGGGTTCAAATATTTTTCGTTCGACCTCAAGCGTGCGAGCGACCGCGAAATCGTACAGCTGCCGGAGTCGCTCACGGCTTCCGCCTGCCTCTTCGGTGAGCACAATTGAAACAATCTCCATTCGCTGTTTCACGCGATCGAAAGCAATCACAGTTCGAAAAAACATCCAGACTGCGTCCACGGGTGCATCGAGTGGCTGTGTGAGATCTGAGCGAAGGGCCGGTTCAAACCACTGAGCCGCATCGTATCCGACGTAACCGACAGCACCGCCGGCGAAGGGTGCGAGCCCGGGCCGGCGAGAGAGAGATCGACCGCGAAAATAATCGCGCACCCATTCAGTAGCGGCGCCTGGATGGATTTCCGTCTTGCCGTCGCGTTCGACGACCGTTTGCATTCCGCGACCCCGCACAATCATTTCCGGATCGGCGCCGAGAAAAGAGTAGCGCGCGATCCGTTCGCCACCTTCAACTGACTCCAGCAGGAACGCGTATGGCGAGTTCCCTGCAATGCGCATAAACGCACCAACCGGAGTATGCAGATCGGCAAGAACTGAACGGACGACCGGAACTACGTTTCCGTATCCGGCTTGTTCAGCGAAGTCTTCAAATGTCGCGGGTTGAAGATCAAGCATTCTAGTTCTTCTCTGCGCCTCCTCTGCGTTCTCTGCGGTCGCTTTTTGCGGGTGCTGACTCTGAAAACCGCAGAGACGCAGAGAACGCAGAGAAAATCAAACTACACCAATCGATTTCCAGCCAACCATTGTCCGCCATCAACAACAATCACAGCTCCATTAATAAAACTCGCCGCCTCTGAACACAGAAACACTGCTGCATGTTCAATATCGGCAATTCTTCCGAAACGACCGAGCGGGATATTCTTCTTCAACTTCTCTTTGATAGGTTCGGGGACCAACCGCTTCATTCCTTCGGTGTCTTCAATTGGACCAGGGGCAATTGCATTCACTCTGATACCGTGGCGTCCCCATTCAACCGCGAGGTTCCTCGTCAGTGCATCGACCCCCGCCTTCGCCGCTGAAACATGAAGCTGCATAGGCGTCCCAAGATAGTGAAGCGTTGCGCTGATGTTCAGAATTTGACCGCCATGTTCCTTCAGTTGGAAAAAGGCCGCACGGCAAACATGAAACGTTCCCTTCAGATCAATATCGACAACCGCACCAAAGCCGTTGGGTGATAACTGGTCAGCACTACACAAAAAGTTCCCAGCGGCTCCGTTCACCAGGATATCGATCTTGCCAAACTCTTCGACTGCCTTTGCGATGGCCTGTTCTACCTCGTCCGGCTTGCGCACATCCGCTACAACAGCGATTGCTTTGCCGCCGTTTGCGTTAATCGCAGCTGCTGCTGGTTCAAGATGTTCAGCATTGCGACTCACCAGCACGACACGTGCGCCTGCTTCGCTTAGCGCGCGCGCAACCCCGCCGGTGATGCCGGTTCCACCACCGGTAACAAAGGCGACCTTACCGTCGAGGATACCGTCTTGAAAGACTTTAGTTTCTTTTGTCATAAAAATTCATTCATCACTCACTCCGAAGGAGTGGAATGTCTATAGTGCCGCAAAAGAATAGAAGCTCCGCACTCCGTCAGGAGTGCCATGTCTAGCGATCCGACATAGCGAGCTTTCATTGTTATGCAATCCACATCGCACTCCTGACGGAGTGTGGAGTTTCTCCTTTCGCGGTCTATAAACATGACACCCCTGCCGGGGTGAACCATTCACACTTTTGATTCATCTCGCAAACTTCAATTCCTATCTCGCGGCATCGATCGCATCCGCCAGAGTAAATCGTCCCTCGTAAAGCGCCTTTCCAATAATGACGCTGTCGACAAGCGTGTCTGCGTTCTCCCTCAATGTCCGAAGATCGTCGAGACTACCAATCCCACCAGAAGCCGTGACTGAAACCGAAGAGCCTCTTGCGACGGCGTTCGTCTGCTCGATATTCACCCCGCTAAACATCCCGTCGCGCGAAATGTCAGTGTAGATGATCCGCTTTACACCGACGGCCGCCACGTTCAACGAGAGCTCAACCGCAGTAACCTCTGTCTGATTCTCCCACCCACGAGACATCACTCGTCCGTCCCGAGCATCGATTGCAACTGCGACAGCCTCGTCAAGACGTTCGACTATCAATCTCAGCTTCTCGAGCGATTCGGTTGCCAAAGTACCAAGAATAACGCGAGAAACCCCCTGTTCGATCAACGCCTCAATATCAGCGATGCTGCGAATACCGCCGCCAAACTGGATGGGTATTCCGGCTTCTCTCACCAACTCAGAAACCATCGATCGATTCGCTGAACCATGGCCCGCGAATGCTCCATCCAAATCCACAACATGAATTAATTCAGCTCCCGAGTCCACAAACCGCTTGGCGACATCGAGTGGCTCCGAGTCATAAACCCGCATCTCTGAGGATCGTCCCTGCGCCAGGCGAACGCATCGCCCGCCGCGCAAGTCTATCGCTGGAACAACCAACATCGCGTTACTTGCATTGAGCGTGAAGACTATCACCGATCACGCTCATGACTTTCTCGAAGAGCACTCCATTTGTTGCGACTGCATTTCCGGCAGCCGCTGTACGTTCGCCACGCCAATCTGTGAATGTGCCTCCCGCCTCTTCCATGATTGGCAACAGCGCCGCACAGTCCCAAAGATTCATTATCGGATCCAACATTACGTCAGCTCGACCCGTTGCAACCAAAACGTATCCATAGCAATCACCCCACGTGCGACTTGTTTTCGCCCTTTGTTGAAACGCATTCGCAGCGCCCCCAAAACCATAACGCTCGCACGCAGAAAAATCAGTACACAACAACAGTGCATCTTCGAGATTCGCCGTTGCGGACACACGTGCAGGAGTTCCATTCGAAAAACAACCAAGGCCTTTGGCCGCGTACACCATTTCTTCCAACACGGGAATGTTAATGACACCGAGCGAATAGTCTCCGTCAACTTCCAATCCTATTAGCACGCCGAACAGAGGCACACCATGAACATAAGCAAAAGTCCCATCGATAGGGTCGATGATCCACCGTCGTCCTGAACTTCCAGATCGCTCTTCCTCTTCTTCGCCTACGACACCGTCATCAGGGAATCGTTTCAAGATCGCCTGCCGCAAATACGCCTCAGCTTCGCGATCTGCAATCGTGACAAAACTACCGTCCGTCTTCTTATGAGTCTCAGGTTGCCGGCGAAAATATTTCAGCGTGATATCGCCCGCAATACGTGCGATTTCAACCGAGAACTCAAGCAAATCCTTCAACTCATTCGCGCCTGTCTTCACTCAGAACCTCCAGCAGTACGTCTCCGCCCAAGCTCCGCTCGAATCTGCTCGAGACTGATTCCACGCGCCACAAGCAAAACGATCAGGTGATAAACCAGATCTGCTACTTCAGAGATGAGACGCTCATCTTCGTTATTCTTTGCTGCGACAATAGTCTCAGTCGATTCCTCGCCAAGTTTCTTCAGAATTTTGTCGAGTCCTTGATTGAACAAATAGCTCGTGTAGGAATCGACTGGTCTGGTTTTTTCGCGCTCTTTAACGAGATCATAAAGTCGATCCAGAAGTTGATCCGTCGTAATCAGTGGCGCTGTGGCGGCACTACCGAAACAAGATTGTGCACCTGTATGACACGCAGGCCCCGCGGGGTCTACTAAGACGACAATTGCGTCACCGTCGCAGTCAGGTAACAACTCAACTACTTTTTGTGTGTTTCCGGATGTTTCACCTTTATGCCAGAGCTTGTTCCTGGATCTTGACCAGAACCATGTCTCCTTTGTTTCTACCGTACGAGCAAAACTTTCAGCATTCATGTAAGCAAGCGTCAATACTTCGCGAGTGCGTGCGTCCTGCACGATGGCCGGTATCAAGCCGCGTTCATCAAACTTCAGTTGACTGATCTCTACGGTCACCTTACTTCGACACCTCTGCTACGTAAATAACTCTTGACCTGCTCGATCGACAATTCCCCATAGTGAAAAAGCGATGCTGCGAGAACTGCGCTTGTTCCGCCAGTAGTTAACGCATCGTAAAAATGTTCTAACCTTCCGGCGCCGCCCGAAGCAATCACGGGAATCTTGACGAGGCTGGATACAGCACGACACAGGTCGACGTCATAACCATCGCGCGTGCCATCTCGATCCATACTTGTAAGAAGAATTTCACCGGCACCTAGCTCCTGAGCTCGCTGTGCCCAATCAATAACGTCTAAAAAGACGTTCGTTCGACCGCCGTGCGTATAAACATCCCAGCCTTCTGAGGGCGACCTTCGGCGTCGCGCATCAATAGCAACAACCAGGCACTGGCTGCCAAAAGTTTCAGCACAAGCGCGAATTAAATCAGGATTCTCAACTGCTGCCGTGTTCAAAGTCACTTTGTCTGCACCCGAACGCAGAATTGAACGAACATCTTCGACATTTCTGAGGCCACCACCAACCGTAAAAGGAATGAACACTTGATCAGCCACGCTGCGAACAAGGCTACCTACGATTCCACGACGGTCGGAAGAGGCCGTGATGTCGAGAAACGTAAGTTCATCTGCGCCTTCGATATCGTAACGCTTCGCTTGTTCGACCGGATCACCGGCGTCAACAAGAGAAACAAACTGAACTCCTTTGACAACGCGGCCATTGTCAACGTCAAGACAAGGAATGATTCGTTTCGCCAGCATGTCCGATAAACTTTTAGTTTGTCGTGTGGTGCCAAATACGAGCGTGAATTTCCAGGGTTCGCCTCCAATATTCGTTCATATTTGGCACCTCACGACAAACTAAAGTTCGTCGGACACAGCAAAGTTTGACAACATCCGCAACCCGACTTCCTGGCTCTTCTCCGGATGAAACTGGACTCCACAAACGTTGTCTTTCGCAATCACCGAAGCGTAGCTAACGCCATACTCAGTCGAACCGATCACAACATCTTCATTCTCCGGTTCGCAGAAATACGAGTGAACGAAGTAGCAAAACGAACCATCATCCACATGAGCAAAAAGCGGATGAGCCACACGTTGATGAATCCGATTCCAGCCCACGTGTGGCACGACCAACTCCTGACTGAAACGGCGCACACGTCCTCGAATTAACCCGAGACCATTTGTTTTGCCAAACTCATCAGACTCATCGAAGAGCATCTGCATTCCGACGCAGACTCCCAACAAAGGTGTCCCTTCATGCGCGCGGTCGACTACTAATTCAGCCAAACCATAAACACGGAGGCCGTTCATGCAAGCCGCGAAAGCACCGACGCCCGGCAGGACCAGTCGCTTTGCCTTAAGCAGCTCACTCGGATCGCTGCTAACGATCGCTTTATGACCATTCGCCGCGAACGCTTTTTCAACCGAACGTAGGTTGCCAACCCCGTAATCGACGATTGCAACGTCAGCATCAATCACAGCGATCCCTTCGTACTCAGTACCCCAACCACTCGCCGGTTCAGATCGACTGCCTGCCTCAGCGCACGCGCTGTCGCTTTGAAGGTGCCTTCGAGGATGTGGTGCGTATTACGACCGCGCAAACAATCAATGTGCAAATTGAATTTTGCTGTTTCGGCAAACGATCTCCAGAAATGTTCTGCCAACTCGACTGAAAAGTTTCCAATTCTTTGCCGCTTTGTTGGCACTTCGTAGACCAGATAGAAGCGGCCAGATAGATCAATTACTGACCGGCACAACGCCTCGTCCATTGGCACGATAGCTTCACCGTAACGATTGATTCCCTTCTTTTCGCCGAGCGCTTGCGAAAGTGTTTGACCGAGCGTGATGGCGATGTCTTCGACCGAATGGTGATCGTCAATCTGGAGATCACCCTTGCAAGTAATGTCGAGATCAAACAGCCCGTGCTTCGAAAACAATTCCAGCATGTGATCGAGAAACGGCAATCCAGTATCTATCTTCGACCTTCCGGTACCGTCTAACGTAAAAGAGACACGAATATCCGTCTCCTTAGTCTTGCGCCGGATGCTGGCAGTTCGATTATTCGTTCTTGCTTTCATTCAATTAGCTATTCTTCTCTGCGCTATCTCTGCGTTCTCTGCGTCTCTGCGGTTCTATCGTTCGACAGACCCCTTTAACCGCAGAGACGCAGAGAACGCAGAGACGCAGAGTTCATCTTTCACACCTCATAATTTCCTTCAGCGCCTGAATCAATCGATCATTCTCTTCTGACGTTCCCACATTAAATCGGAAGTAATCTTTCAACATCGGATAACCACTGACATCACGAACCAAAATGTCACGCGCGAGGAGTTCATTAAATAACTGACGAGGCTCTATCGCTGTCCGCACGATCATGAAGTTTGCTCGTGAAGCAACAGGCTGCAAGCCTTCAATCACACTCAATTCGGCAAACAGTCGTTCACGCTCCGCAACGATCCGTTTCACAAGAGGCTGAAGTTCTGCCGCGTACATTTCGATTGCAACCTCCGCTACCGTTTGCGAAAACACATTCAGGTTATACGGCAAAACAGCTTTGCGAATTTCCGTAACCAGCTCCGGAGCAGCGAGCAAATAACCAATTCGCATTCCTGCAAGCCCCATCGCCTTGGAGAACGTACGTAAGACCACCAGGTTCGGAAAGTCCTTCAGCAGTGGAACAACCGAGTGTCCAGCGAATTCATGATATGCCTCGTCAATAACAACTAATCCCGGCGCGGTTTTTAATAATTGAATAACGTCAGCATCTTCAATCAGTAAGCCTGTTGGATTGTTCGGCGAACAAAGAATCACTACTTCAGGCTCTGAGTCTTGAATAGCTTCAGTCAATGCCGTCACATCAAACTCAAAAGTCGCTTTTAAAGGAACACTGACAACCTCCCCACCGAGGACCGTCGTGACCTGTCGATAAAGTGCAAAGGTTGGCTCTGAAATCAAAACGCACTTCGCCTCATTCACGATTACCATCAGTAGCGACTGAATGAGTTCGTTCGAACCATTGCCGGCAATTACGCCATCGGCTGTCCATGAGGCAAACTCGGCCAACGACTCTTGTAGTGAAGTCGCCACAAACTCGGGATAGCGAGACCAACGGCGTGCGCCCAATCGACGCAGTGTTTCTGTTTTAACGTTTTCAGTCACATCCCACGGGTTCTCGTTTTGATTGATCTTCACCGATGCGCGATGCGGTGAAAGTGAATATGCGCGGAGCTTCTGAACCGCTGGCTTGATGGTCTGAAGTATTTGTTCCGACATACCAGTTTTTGTTCGTGTTATTTCGTGTGATTTCGTGGATCGTCTGCGCCGACGAAAAGATCGATCCACGAAATAACACGAATTCAATCTATAATCCGAATCATCGCCGACCTCGCGTGACCAGCTAAACCTTCCGCTTCTGCCAAAACCGAAATACTGCCGGCTACGTTTTGAAACGCCTCGCGCGAATACCTAATCACGCTGGTTCGTTTCACAAAATCGTGCACACTTAACGCCGATGAGAATCTTGCCGTGCGTCCAGTAGGTAAGACGTGATTTGGACCAGCGAGATAATCCCCCAATGCTTCAGGCGAATACGGTCCAAAAAAGATTGCGCCTGCATGCCTGACACTCTCTGCCACGGCGTCGTTATCGTTGGTCAATAGTTCCAAATGCTCAGGCGCTAACTCGTTCACAATCCGGCAAGCCTCTGACAAATTCTCTACCAAAAGGATCGCGCCGTAGTTTGCCAATGACTTTTCCGCGATCGCGCGTCGAGGCAACGAAGTTAGTTGTTGTTTCACTTCTTCAGCGACCGCATCGGCTAACTTCGCAGTGGTCGTGATCAAGATCGCGGAAGCCTCCTCATCATGTTCCGCCTGGGCTAACAGATCAGCCGCAACAAAGTCAGGTCGAACAGAATCATCTGCGATGATCACGATCTCGCTTGGACCCGCAATCGCGTCTATTCCAACGACTCCGAAGACTAGTTTCTTGGCTGCTGCCACAAACTTATTGCCAGGACCTGTAATCTTGTCGACTCTCCCAACCGTCTTAGTTCCAAACGCCAAAGCTGCGATTGCCTGCGCGCCTCCAACCGCATAGACCTCCTCAATACCCGACTCCAACAAAGCCGCAGCAACCGTTGGATTTTGTCGAAGTGCGTTGGGGGGTGTGGCAACAACGATTCGTCGAACGCCTGCGACTTGCGCCGGTACAACATTCATTACCACTGAAGACGGATAAGCAGCGGTACCGCCGGGAACATATAAACCAACTGAGTCAATGGGCAGGATCCGTTGACCAAGGTTTATGCCGTCCCCGGTCGTGAAGTTCGATGACTCTTCCTTTTGCCTTGCGTGAAACTCCCTGACGTTTGCAATGGCCTTAGGTAAAGCTTGAAGAAACTCAGGCTTGACTCCCTGTGCCGCTTGTCTCAAAGCATCCTCAGAAACACGTAACTCAGAGACGTTCAATTTGACGTTATCGAACGTTTGCGCGAATTCAATCAACGCTTCATCACCACGTGTTCGAACCTGCTCCACAATTCTTGCGACCATGCTCATAACTTCCGGATTGAGACCAACACTTCTTGCGGACAGCCGAGAAAGAAACTGATCTCGAGTTAAAACATCGTCGCTGGAGATAACTCGGATCATGCCGCCGTGACTCCTTCGATTGCGCAACTGAGTGAACTCGTGAGCTGCGTGACTTCCCGAGCCTTCAATTGATAACTCGCGCGGTTAAGTACCAGGAGGCCAGACGATTCGCGTATGACTTCGACAATGCAAAGGCCGTTTTCCCTCAATGTCTGCCCGGTTTCCACCAGGTCGACAATTGCATCTGACAAACCAAGTGCAGGTGCGAGTTCGACTGAACCCGACAGTGGAATGATTTCGACAGGGATCCCACGTGCGCCGAAGTGTTCGCTCGCGATACGTACATATTTCGTCGCGATGCGCAACATACCAAACGAACGAGTGATTACTTTTGGATCAAGAGCAGCTACGACAATGCGACAGCGTGCAATGCCAAGATCAAGCGGCAACAGCACATCAGCTTCAGACTCGAGCAGAACATCGCGACCGACGATTCCGCAATCAGCGATGCCATGTTCTACGTAGACAGGCACGTCAGCGGGCTTCACGAAGATGAATTGATACTCTCCGGTCTCATCGGGTAATGCGAGTTTGCGCGATGCACGTGAACTGGAACTAAGTAGCACTCCGGCTTTCGAAAGCAAAGCAAGCGCGTCGTCCTGCATGCGCCCTTTTGAGATGGCTATCGTGATCATAAATTCGGGTTGATCCGGATTCGCTGCTTTTTCGAACGCTCAGTTACCGCACTTAAGAATGTCTCACGCAATTCGCCGGCGCCAATGGATCGGGTCGGTTCGTCTTTGCCGTTTACATAAGTACTTTGACTAAGAACTTCAACCAGTGAATCGAGACTCAAGACAAAGCCGACGGCTGGCTCACTGCTTCCAAAGTTTGCCGTTAAGCCGTCGTAGCGTCCGCCGCGTCCTACGCGATAGCCGACTCCTTTAATGAACACCTTAAAACTAATCCCGGTGTAATAATCGAGACTTGAGACGTCCGCGAGATCGATTTCAAATGAACCATCGAGGCCAAGAGACTCGATAACTTCCCAAAGCCTCCCGAGTCTGTCGAGCGCAGCAACCGAGTCCGTGTTCGATATCACCCGTCGAGCTTCGCCGAGAATTTCTTGTTTGCCGGTCAACTCAGTAAGTTTGTAGAGTGCTTCACGAACTGTTTTGTTATCACAGTTATGATCAAGGAAATTCCTGAGCTCGCCGCGGTCCCTGGTGTCAATGAGACGTCTCAAAGTTTCATGCGATTGCGATTGTGCATTCAACAGCTTCAACAATCCGTTGAAGATTCCAACGTCGTTGATGGTGATACAGAAGGAATCCGCAAGTCCGATGTCTTTCAGAATTTCCGCAGCAACGAGCAAAACCTCAAGATCAGCTGCTTCACCCGAAACGCCGATCAGTTCACAACCGAGTTGAGTATTTTCACGACGCCATTCTGCATGGGACTGTTGTTGGCGACGGAAGACGGGCGCCGCATAACAAAGTCGAAGCGGCCTGTTTCGTTCAGCTAACAAAGTGGCGGCGACGCGTGCAACAGACGACGTAATGTCGGGACGCAGGCTGAGCATTTGACCGTCACTGTCGGAGAATCGAAAGGCAGTTTGCGCTTCGGTTTGACCCATACCATGTTCGAAGAGAGCGTAATAATCGACCGAGGGTGTCAATACTTCTTCATAACTCCAACCTTCAAATACAGACATCGCTGTGTCCTCGACTGAGCGACGCAAGCGCGCTTCTGCGCCGAGGTAATAGCGCATGCCAGGAGGCAATTTTGAAAGGCGTGTCATAGCGTTGATATGGTCTTTTGGTCTTTGATCTTTGGCCTTTGGCCTTTGGCCGCTGAACTAAAATCCCGGAATAAAGGCCGAAGATCAAAGACCGAAGGCCAATCCAAAAACAAAACCCGCTACCGGTTTCGGTAGCGGGTTGGTCGAAATCGTTTTGCGCTGGTTCGAGTTCAGCTTGTCAGCGCAGGAAACAGGTTCAACGGCCCGCCACCGATGTGGTGGTGATGCCAGTTCCAAGCGTGGCCATGAACGTTGTTCCGAAACATTGTGATGGGCTTATACCGGACGAAGCACCGCGTTGTCAAATTTACTTGCAAATTGATTTGTGTCCTCTGCGTCTTCTTAGAAGAAACTGCTTACGGACTCAGGTGGGAGGGAGAAAAGAAAAACGTGCAAAGAACAAGTCGGGAAGGGTGGTTTACCCCCGGCTGTTCGCCGATCAATAAGTTGGAGACGAGCGGGGGTAAACCACCCTTCCCGACTTGTTCTATGTTGAGTTTCATCTTTCTTATCTGCTTGCATTTTGAACACGCACAGGTGCTCTGTGGTGATTTGGCGCGTAATACAAGAACCGAGGTGCCTGTACGGTACTTCACCCGTAACCCAGCCAGATGGGAGCACCCAGTAGTCGTCCTCGCAATAATCATTGGCATGTATATGTTAAGTGCCGTAGACCGTTATCGTAAGAGGCTGTGAGGCGCTTTGCCGCAAAAGTTCTCATCTCATTCTCACCGGGCTTCAGACCGGTGTTAGCGGAGCAAGACAAAATGGCTAACCGTTTCAACGGTTTATTTGGTGCTTCCATCGGAACATTTTGACGACGTAGCGTTCGAGGCCGTCGCAATGGGAAAACCGTTGAAACGGTTACGCAACGATGATGACGTTAACACCGGGCTTAAGCCCGGTGAGAATGAGATTGAACTTTTGAGGCAAAGCCGCCGTGACGCATACACCTGGCTGATAACTTACTCGGCAACCTTTTGACCGATGTAAGTCCTCGGTGTTTGGTAGCTATTACCCTGAGAGTCCTTGAAATGCAAAACCAGACTCGAGCTATTGTGATTCAAAGCATGCTCCTCTGTGCTGGGGAGTACGAAAGTCAGAACTCCTTCAACTTGTGAGTTACGGCCAATCAAGTCAGTGCCTTTCACCGTAAGATCTTCCTTCGCGAGATCAACGCTCTTATTGCTGCCAGGTAATTCAACCACTCCATTGACGTGGACCGGCTCCAATCCTGTTGGAACTCCAGAACTCGGCGAATTCACTTCCAGCGTCCAACCTTCGGCACGATCAGCCGCACCCGAATTGCGAACTGATACGACCAGTGAAATTGCCAGGTCCCCACGATGGTCAGGGACCGGATACAACGACACGTTTTTGATCAAACCTGAAAGTGAAGACTTTTCGGACCCTTGCTTATTCTGATCGGAAGTGGTGGGTTGTTGCGTTTGATGGTTTGTGTTGCCAGAGGTCGAATGGGAACAAGCTGTAAAGCAAGACATCAGGAGCAATGCGACAAAGGGTGTTATGGTTTTGAGAGAGGTTGATCCATCCCGGTTTTCAATCGGCCCGAATAAACGGACGCGACTGCACAATATAAATCTGTCCTTTCATGTAAGCCCACTCGATATCCTGGTCCCGACTATCAAAAACTCGTTTGATTTCCGTTGCGGCGCGCACCAAACGCCGAATCACGTCGTCAGTCAACACGACTCGATCACCCGTAATCGGTACTTCCTTGACGCCACCGTTCTCATCAAAGGTCAACAGGCTATCTTCGGCTGAACGAGTCAACACCTGTACAGCGTTTGTGCGAGGTCGATAAATAATCTGCTCCGCAATTCGCTGCCCTTCAACAACCTTAATACCGAGACCGCGCTTGGCACTGATGTAAATGGCTCCAACGTTGTCTTTGTCAAATGGATCAGTTGAAATCATCACCCCGGAACTCTCGGAATTGATTCCCTCCTGTAACAAAACAGCCATAAAAATCTTCGAGTGGTCGACGTTTGCTCGCTCACGAAATTCATACGCTTCGAAATTCCAGAGCGAAGCCCAAACAGTTTTGATTGCCTCAATGATTTCTTTTTCACCGCGAACATTTGGGACAGTCGTATACAAACCAGCACCACTGAACTTCGGCAGGTCTTCCGAGTTCGACGAACTACGTACAAACAAACCCTTGCCTCCATACTCGCGTGCTACCCGGTCAAGAACGTCCTTTTGCAGTGCCGGATCAAATTCTGCCTTTTGTATTCGTTCTCGCAATGCCGTTAATTGCTGACGGCGGTAGGCAGGATCATGGACAAACTTTTGATCATTAAGGAGTGTGTAGATCTCGTCGTCGATCTTATTGCGCTTGATGAACTCGTCGTAATAATAGAAAGGAATCGTGAAGCCACTCGGGACGATAATCCCGGGTAACTTTGAATGCATCACTTCTCCCAGGTTCGCTGATTTTCCTCCAAACGCGATGCTCGAAGTTTTTCGTTGTTGCGCCAGACTCAGCAAACGCGTTTCCGAAAGATCAGAGACTGGTCTAACTACATCAAGACGTTCCTGTAACCGTCGCTGGTATTCTCGGAGCTGGTTAAGATCAGCTCGCTTGATCGTGTAGTTGTCCCGATTCGTTTGGAAGTCGACCCACCAACCATCGTATTGCTTCAACAACTCCTTGGCATTTTTGATGTATGCGTTCGGAATGCCCCAACCTTTCGCGAGCAGGTTTATGTGCGACAGAGGGGTCGAAGGTTGCGATGTGATA
>DATDFV010000205.1:0-12455 GCA_036522415.1 Pyrinomonadaceae bacterium
GCTAAGACGTGCTCGCCATCTCACCGTTCGTGATGTCGAACAAGCTACCTTAAGGCTTGCCAAGTTCAAGGATGACAAGCGTTTTATCGTTTCAAATGGATGGCTCACTCGATTAGAGAGAGGCGTTTCGGGCCCAAGTATCCACAAGCTGTTCAGTTTAAGCATTGTGTATAACGTAAGCTTCCTCGCTTTATTAAAGCTCTATGACGTAGACATCAACGAGAGCGAAAAGTTTTTGCCAATCGTCCACTCAGATTCCACCCAATTGCTTTCTCCTGAAATCATTAGCGACGGTTTAACAGTGAGTTCGAGCCGTGGAGAACAGACCCAGCTAGTTGGTAGTAGTTCCTCCATAGGAATCATATTGTCCTCCTCGGTGAGATCACGCGTGCCTGATTTCATAACTTACGGATACATTGGCTTAAAAGACTTCACCATGTATCCACTAATTCGTCCGGGAGCATTTGTGAGAATTGATGTTCGCCAAAAGCGCGTAGAATCGCAGGGTTTTTTTAATGAATATGACCGACCGATCTATTTCATTGAGTTACGAGGTGGGTATGCATGTGGCTGGTGTGAATTGCAGGAGAAGGAGAAAGAGCTGGTAATAATTCCTCACCAATTATCACGTGCCGCTTCTCGCCACTTCTCGTATCCCAGGGAAGCCGAAGTTGTCGGCCGCGTGGTGAGCTTTGACACTGGTTGTGTTGATTCGGATTCAGTAAGGCGTCAATTTTGAGGGTTGCTCAGGATGCTAAGCATCGCCATGCCCAATCACGATAACCAAAAAGTTCAATTACCTGTGTAAAGAATGAGTTTGCTTAGTATACAGAGCACAAACGGATCTTTTTCTCACCCATACGATCGAGAGTCTTAGAATCCTCATCCCCCGAAAAGCAAAATCCGCCTCGCTTACGGAAAGCAACAAATGTCCACACGTTTCTTTATTGCCTCGGATGTGTGCTCTGCCACCGACGATGATGGGTGCACGATTCTAAAAGTTGAAAGAGGGATTGTTTATAGCTTGATCGCAGTGGCAGCGCGCATATGGGCCGAGTTGAGCGATTGCGCCGATGGCCGTAGCGAAGAAGAAATAATAAGTTCCCTTATCGAAGACTTTCCGCACGTTCCCCTAGCGCAGATACAAATGGACGTGCTGAATATTCTGAATCAACTTAGGCAGAAAGAATTGATCACTACCACTACGCGCAACCAGAGTCGAAGCGTTGGTTGGATTAGGACATCATCAAATGTAGTCATCAGGCTTTGTGTTCAATCGCTTTTAATGGCCCATTTGAATTTCGTTGCCGCTCTCTTCCAATTGCTCGTTGTGGATTTGACGCTGCGGCATGGTGGATTCAGTTTGCTGCACAAAACGGTCAAGGGATGGCCCTGTGGGATATCGAATGAACACAGTGTCGCGCTGATCCAGGCAATGACCAAAGCGATTGCACGAGCTGTCAGATATTACCCGAAAGACTCACTTTGTCTGCAACGATCCGCTTCGTTGACGTGTTTATTGCGTAGCTGTGGAGTTGAGGCACAGATGGTGATTGGTTGCAGAAAAATGCCTTTCAAGGGACATGCGTGGGTTGAAGTAAATGGCGAAGTAGTAAACGACAATTCGCGGGTGCAGATTGTTTGCAACAGTATTCTCGAGCGTTGTTGAGGCCAGTTTCAATGAGTGCAATCGGCGGGATCTACGCATTCAATGGCGCACCGGTTAATGAACAACAACTGGTGGCTCTTGGTAACTGTCTGGATGCACGCGGGCCCGACGGGGGCGAGACAATAACATTTCGTTCGCTAGGGATGGTTCATCGTGCGTTTCATACTAATAAGGAATCGCGTAACGACAAGCAACCATTCCTGTCACCTAATAAGCAGGTCCTAGTTTGGGATGGTCGCCTGGATAATCGCGACGAGCTCACTTCGAAACTGAAGGATATCTCTAATGATCATACCGATGTTGCGTTGGTAATGGCAGCGTATCGAAAATGGGAAGATCACTTTTTGAGCTATCTGATCGGCGACTTCACCTTGTCACTGTGGGAGCCATATAACGGGACATTGTTGCTCGCTCGCGATCCAATTGGGCCACGAACACTGTACTACCACTTAAACGCTCGAAGAATTATTTGGTCAACTGAACTGAGACCATTGCTTGATATTTCGCAGGCGGATCGGGCAATCAACGATGAGTATATTGCTGATTACTTAATGCGTCTGCCTGATCCTGCAGACACCCCTTATAAGGAAATATGTGCGGTGCCACCTGGTCACGCGGTGCTGGTGCACGAATGTCAAGTCAAAGTGAGGCGATTTTGGGGATTAAATCCGGACAATGTGATCCGTTACCGGAGCGACGGAGAGTACGAAGAACATTTCCGACATCTGTTTCGAGAGGCGGTGCGTTGTCGATTGCGTGTCGAGGGTACAGCATGGGCAGAACTGAGCGGCGGATTAGATTCTTCAGCCATTGTGTGCATGGCAGATGAGATTGTTCGATCCGGGGAGGCCGAGGCAAGTGGACTACAGACGATCTCTAACGTTTTCGATGAAGCATCAACTTGCGATGAGCGCCGCTACATCAGTCATGTCGAAACAAAGGTCGGTAGAAGGGGACATTATCTGCGGGAGGATGATTTCAGAATTTTCGCGCCGCTAAAGAACGGCTACGGGAGAAACATCCCAAATCCGATCACCAATTTTGCCGATTACTACGCCCGAGTGAACGAGCTGATGGCTGGCAGCGGGGCGCGCGTCCTTCTGTCTGGCAAGGGCGGTGACGAGATTCTCTTTACGGCTTTAGATCCTACTCCGGAACTAGCGGATCTTTTTGCTCAACATAAATTGATTGAGCTACATCGCCGCATCAACATTTGGAGGCGGGCACTCGAGAAATCATATGTGTCAGTCTTGTGGAACCGTGCAGTTCTGCCGGTAATGCCAGACCGTATTCGTGCTTTCTCACGAAAGGTGCATGAGGCAAACTTCTTCAACCTTTATAACCCGACATTTGCGAAGAGAATGAATCTTTACGAGCGCCGGTTGGGTCCGAAAGATTGTTACGGCCACCCTCTGCCGAGCGGTAACGATCAGGCTAAGTGGTTTCTGCGGATAGTACGAGAGCTCTCGGCCGGATATTGGAGAGAATTCGGAAACGTCGAAATCACCTATCCATTCACCCATCTGCCTCTGGTGGAGTTTATGCACGCCACACCTTTCGAACAGAGAGTACGCGTAAGTGAAACTCGGTCGTTACTTCGGCGCGCCTTGCGAAACTTGCTGCCAGTAGAGATCACGGAGAGAAGGGACAAGGGACTTAATACGGAAGCGGCGCTTCATGGGCTAAGGCGTGAGTGGCCCAGATTAAACGCGATCTTTGCTGATCCTCTTGTGTGCACTCTCGGATACGTTGATCGAGATGGCTTGAATAAACGACTCGCGCTTGCGAGAGAAGGAAAGGATGTGAGTGCTCTTTCATTAGCGTTTCTGATCCCACTCGAACATTGGCTGCAAGCTGAGTATGGGAGTGGCTGATGTCTGCCTTTGCTGGAATATATTCATTTAACGAAGCTCTGGTTGATGTGGCCTTACTCAAGTCACTCGGCAATGCCCTCGCCCCTTACGGTCCGGACGGTGGTGAAGAATTTGTTTCTGATGGGATAGGCATGACATTCCGCGCCCTTCACACAAATAGTCAAGCTAGAAACGAGCATCAGCCGTTCGTGTCTGACGATGAGAGGGTCTTATGTTGGGATGGCCGATTGGACAATCGTGAAGAGCTTTGCAGTGAGCTTGGATGGGCCGAACGTGAACGCACCGATGTGGAAATCGTATCTGAGTCGGTTATTAGGTTCGGCCCCGAATGGGTCAACAAGTTGATAGGAGATTTCGCTTTGGCTTTGTGGGAGTCGCGAGAGCGAACGTTGATCTTAGCGCGCGATGCGATTGGACCCCGGCCACTCTATTACCATTCAAATCAAGGCAGAGTAGTTTGGTCTTCAGACCTCTCGGCATTGATTGATTTATCCGATATCGGATTGACCGTTAATGACGAATACGTTGCCGGCCATCTGACACGCGGAGTTGAACCCCACCTTACACCGTATAAAGGCATCATGGCTGTGCCACCAGGCCATTCAGTGAGATTTAGAGAACACCAATGCCAGGTGCAAAGATTCTGGTCCCTCGATCCAAAAACAGAAATTCGTTATCCCGTGGATAGCGATTATGAAGAACATTTTTTCTATTTGTTCCGGCAGGCTGTCCGTTCCCGCTTACGTGTTACCGGAACGATTTGTGCGCAATTGAGTGGTGGCTTGGATTCCTCGTCAATTGTATGTGTTGCAGATGAAATTTTGAAAAAGGGTCAGGCCGAAGCGACTGACCTGCAAACGATCTCATTCGTGTATGACAAGTCAACTGACTCTGATGAACGAGTCTTTATTAACGCTGTTGAGGAATGGCTGGGGCGGGCTGGACACCATTTATCTGACCTGGATTACCCGGCGCTGTCTTCATTAGCTTCTAACGAGACCGCTTTTCCAGACTTTCTTGATTGTTTTGCTGATCGCCACAGGGCGATGTGTGAAGTAATGAGCAGAGTAGGTGCTCGCGTATTACTGACAGGACATGGTGGTGATGAGATGCTTGGCGGTAGCGGTTCGCCGGCGCCTGGTTTTGCGGATCTGGTGACACAAGCTCGTTTCTTACAACTACATAAGTCATTACGAAACTGGAGTACATTTCTGAAAAAATCGTATGGGGCGCTGTTCTGGCAGGATGCGATTGTGCCGCTTCTCCCTCGACGACTTCAGTTCATTTTTGGTCGGACGGCAAAGTTCAAGTTGCCGACTTGGCTCGAAGAGAATTTTGTACGGCGACTCAATCTACGTGCTCGTTATTGTAGTCCGGACGATCCATTCGGATTTGATCTTCCCAGTGCGCGCGATCAGGTTGCTGGCTTGCTTTCGATCATCAAATTCGTTGCGAAGGCGTCTTATCGAGATCGAGGTTTAATTGAAGTAAGTCACGCCTATCTTGACCGGCGACTTATAGAATTTTTGCAAGCCATTCCCTTCGAGCAGAGGGTCCGGCCTGGACCATCGAAATCGTTATTGCGTCGCTGCTTTGCTGGGGTTCTGCCCGCACGAATTCTGAACCGCAAAAGTAAGCGGGGACCTGAAGAAGCGCTTATGAGAGGAATCGCAAGCCAATGGTCGGGAATTAAAAGACTTTTTGATGACGCGCGTATCTATGAACGTGGATACATAAATCGTCAGGCGCTATTACACGCGCTCGAACGGGCGAGGCATGGTTGCGAGATTTATTCCTTTGCTCTCATCCAAACAATCTCTCTCGAGTTTTGGCTACGTTCTCTGGAATATCGAAGAGCGTCGCCGAAAAACATCGCTGCTAGTGGGTCATTGACTCCAGTAGTTGCGATGCGATCCGCAAACGCATGTGCACACGCAAATCCAACTTAACTCAGATCCACGGAGGCATCGGTGGACGTTCAAATTTCTGAGAAAGGAGACAGTACCATGGAAAAAGACTATCTAGTTTCCGACGTCGTTGAAGTCGGTAAAGCCGAAGAAGTAATTCTCGGAGGCAAGGACGTCTTTACAACGGACGACGGTACCCAAGGTCAGTTAGCTGGAATTTTTGACGAATAACCCTTGACACTTACCTGTTTGGGTGAATTCGTGTAACCAGCTCGATAAGGTGGTGTACAAGCATTTGCGTGTTTGCGCGCTCACTTCACTTGCGAATACACCACCTCATTGATCATAAGCGGTTTTGTCGAAGATCCATTTGGTAACTTCGGAGAGAACTCTTCGAACCAGGCGAATATGCGCTGCCACATGTCGCGAATATTTGCTGGAGACTGGAATACGTGGCCTTCGCCCCAGTACCTGACAAACTCCGCTCGCTTTCCCTGTTTTTGCAACGCCATAAAGAATTCCTCACCTTGCTCGATTGGAATTGTATCCAGGTCTCCTTGAATGATCATTAACGGGGTTTGAACCTTATCGACGTAGCGGATAGGACTATTTCGCAAATATCTGTCGAGGTCTTGCCAGGGGGGCGACCGCAATGAGAGCGCCGATTCGATTACGAATGCCTGGTTAGAGGCCCTTTCATTGGGACTTTCATCATAACGACTGGCGGTATCGAATTGTCCCCAACCACTAATTAGATTGGTTAACCCACCCAGGGCAATTGCTGCTTTAAACCGATCAGTTTGAGTGACTAATCCGAATGCTGCGAAGCCTCCCAGGCTATGACCCATTACGAATAGTCGATCTGGATCTGCGATACCCAATTCGATCGCCTTCTCTACAGCCGGCAATACACCGGATGTTAACTTAAGCAATGGATCATCGACCGGACCTTCAACCGTGAACGGAATGGTTGGACATAAGACCGCATAACCCTGTGCTGATGCTATCTGTAGGTTGAGATAAATAGGATCGCTAATCCGATCGAACGGACGCAGGTAGCTGATTGGATACACGTATACAAGTAGAGGATATTTCGCACCCGGTTTGTAGTCAGGTGGCAGCATTATCCATCCTTTTAGTGGTTCACCATTTGTACTCCGATATTCAATCAGTCGTTGAGTGGCAGGCTTGATTGTTTTCAGAAAGCCATTGCCGGCGAAAATCTGCCGAGGTTGGGTATTGTTTGCTGATAGCCAGACGCACAAACCCTCGTCCCCATTTGAAGAATAGACGGTTGTTTCAGTCGCGGTTGATCGACCTATGACCGTGGCATTCATCGCCGGTAATGCTATGGGCATAAATTGATTTCTGATCAAATCAACTCGGAACAATCCAGGTTTCGTCGCGACGATTAATTCATTGTACTCGGTGTTCGCCGGAGACCTCTGCGTCTTGTCAGGCCGCCATTCAGCTTGGGGCCAAGTAATCGAAGTAATTCTGTATGGCCGCTGTTGGGTGAGATTTTGTGGTGCTTTGTTCGGGCTAATCCTCCACAAGTCTTCATCTGCGATGCCTACGAATGATTGATTGCGTGTCTCAGACAGCAGATGGAATGGTGGTGTTTTCATCTCGCACGTAGTGCAACGCGGGGGCTGGTGTTCTTGGAACAACCACCAGTCATTGCGGTTCGTTTGTGGGTTACTCGATGCCATTGCCAGCCAACCATCACGAGTCCATAAAAGTTGTGGAGGTTCGCGGCCATCGATTCGTAACTTCAGATTATCAGGGCTCAGGATGGTGTTTTGATTGGCAACATCAAAAACAGTCAATACCGGATTTGGTGACGTCGGACTGGTATAGGTGAGGAAGGCTAATTCTTCTCCGTCCGGTGACCATGTCAACGAAGTTGGAATAACATCTAACGTAGCAAGATCGTGCGTCAGAAGCTCCTGACCCTTAACGGAAATAACGTCGAGTTGACATCTGCCTTCCCAATCCTCATACGGAAGTGGTCTGCTGGGATCAAATTGGTAGTTCTGGACCTTGGTTACAAAGGCAAACTTATTTCGATCAGGCGACACGAGAACCTTGCGTGCCGGTTTCTTCCAAATGGTTTGTACAGTGCCATCGTCCACATTGATTGCTACGAGCTGACCATCTGAAGAAGGAGACACAGAAGCTTGGCGACCAGACGACAGGACACTTACAGAAGGTGTTCTTCCTTCGCGTGTTTTGGCCCAGGCGTGAACCGCAGTCTCAGTTACGCGGAGATCGCCGAGTAGTCGAGGACTGATCATATTTGCATCCAGCACGTTTGCGAGCAGCATATGCGAGTTCACCCAAACAAACGGACGATCGACCACTGAGTAAACGTCAATGGGAAGGGTTGAAACTTGTCTAAGTTTTTGAGTCATGGCCTCCCAAACACAAATGTGAATGTTCCCACCTTTGGTCGAGAGCATCGCTAATCGGGTGCCATCGGGTGACCAGGCAGGAGCAAAGTAACCAGCTTGATCGTGTAATCCGTTTGTAATGTTGATTGGTTGTCCGACAGGAGATGGGAGTACCCAAACGTCGGCTCGATCATTTCCTAATAGTGACCCTGCCGAAAGAGCGGCTGATAATTGTGGCCGCTGAATAACGAAGGCGAGTTGTTTACCGTCCGGCGAAAAGGCGATGGGTCCACCAAAACCGCGGCCAATCTGATAGAGGTTTAGAACGTCATCGACCTGTAATTTGCGTTTTTGCGTTAGCGATTGGGTATGAACCGCCGAAGGTAAGAATACTGAGGAAACGATGAGGCAGAGAATTATTCGAGGAAATGAAGTCATATCCGGGCTCATTTTATGAAAAGGCGAACCGTTCGTCGGATTTCTAGTCCGAGGCGATGACTCTGCCACGTCGCGCCGCTCGCATCATGAGCGCCCTACCTTCCATTAATAGGATGGGCGTATCAGTAAATGAAAGGCCCCTTCACATACGACGAGGCAGAGCAAACACCTCAGAGCAACAACCCTAGAACTTAAGTTTCAAAGCGAGTTGAATAGAACGTGGTCCGCCGGTTTGATACAGCGGATTCAATCCACCGTTTACGCCGCCACTGCCTAAACTTCTTCCCAACATGTTGACGGATTGTCCGAATTGGGGATTTGTTAAGGCGTTGGTTGTCGAATTAGCGCCCGGATCGCCGAAATTTGGGTGGTTGAAAATATTGAAGAACTCAGTTCTCAGTTGCAGCTTTAATTTATCTCCAAGAGAGAACTGACGATGGACCGCAAAATCTAACTGCCACATGCCAAACCCTCGAAGAGCATTGCGTCCCAACGTTCCCTGACGTCCGTTAGGCGTACTGAATGCCTGACGGTTGATTCTTCGACCGCCGCCGACATTTGCATCATCGATGTAGAGTGGAACTCCCAGGATCAGATCTGGCCGCGAGACGCTAAACCCACCGGCAGCGTTTGCTCCGGTTCTTATGTTGACTGGCGTAGCAGACCTGGTGACCAGAATCGTATCGACTGAAAAGTTGCGCAGTAACAAATTGAGTACGGGATGGCGATAAGCAGATGGCAGGTCGTAAGTGACTGTCGCGTTCGAAGCATGACGGACGTCGAAGTCAGAGTCTCCACGCTCCTGTTGAGGATTGAGCTTGAACGTTGATACCTCAAAAGTGGAGTCACTCGAGACATTGTCAATCGAATGCGACCAGGTATAAGAGGCCAAGGCCTGAATTCGCCTTGAGAGTCGTCGCTGAAACTGGAGTTGCATTGCGTGATAGTCGGACGTAGAGGAATTTCGGGCCGCAAAGATCGTCGTGAAGTTTGGGTTTGGATTTTGGATCACCTCCTGTCGCAGTAGGCGTCTACCAACGGCAGCAACGTATGACACAGACACCGTCTGACTTGGACCAATCGAGCGCTCCACTGCGAAGTTCCACTGCCATGTATAAGGCAATTTGAAGTTTGGATCGACAGCGCCCCAAATAGTTCCAAATGGAGGATTCGGATTGAACGCTGGAGGAAGTGCAGCGTCCGCATTAAGGGGAAACGGCACCCCGTTCGGTGTAAGAGAACCAGGCGCAAGTTTGTTTCTGGAGAAGGGATAAGAAATTCCGAAGGCGCCAGCAACTGGACCTGAACCGATATCGTAAAAGATACCGACGCCGCCCCGAAGAATTGTTTCAGCGCCTTTGCGGTCCGAGAGGTTGTAAGCGAATCCGAAACGGGGAGCGAAGTTGTCATAAATCGTCTTATATAGAGGAGTGCCTGGCGGAGCCTGGGTGATTGTAGTGGGATTGTCTAAACCAGCGATCACAAACGGTTGAGCACCGGTTGAATCTGAAGGTGGTGGATTCACGTCCCAACGCAGACCGTAAGTGAGCATCAATCGACGGGTCACTCGCCACGTGTCCTGACCAAATAAGGAAAGATTCTTGAACACGGGGTATGTGGGACCATCGAAAGCTGTGATTAAGACGAACGTTGCTTTTGAAGTTAGCGCCCCGTCGACCCCAGCGAAGGCGGTCTGTTGTGAATAGTGCGTGAAGTCAAAAATAGGAAAGAGGCGTCGATAGTCAACGCCAAACTTCAATTGATGTGACCCAGTAACTACTGACAGGGTATCCAGTACATTGAATTGCCGTTGTACGTTTAGTTCGCGTCTGCCTCTGGAGAGTCGAGTGTTTGTGCCATTCAGATTAAAGTCAAACAAACTGTTTTCGGCGGACGCGCCATTTGGGAATAGCAGTGCATCGTCCGGGACCATCGCTCCTCCGAAAGGATCGATTGTGAAGGAGATGGTGGCTTTGTTGTGACTGTAGTTAACTCGAAAGTCGTTATTCACCAATGCATTGACTACTAGGGTGCTCCCTGCCGTTAAAGTTCTTGTGTGGAGCTGAGTTCGGTTTAAGGTGTTTAAGCTCAGTCCGCTAGCCCCGCGTTGGGAGGTCTCTGATGGTGAATCGTTATATCTGACGAACAGGGATACCTTCTCATTGAAAATTTGATCGAGGCGAATACTGGTGGCATTTAGTGTTGATGGATCTGAGAGAGTTGAATTGAACTCAGAGAAGTTATTTGTCAGGTCGCGGCCATTCGGATGAGGAAACGCGTTCAAGAACGGCTGCATTGTGATAGGAGCAATTTGTCGAGCATTTAACGAAGGAACTGTTGTTAGTCCTGTTTGCGGTAAACGTAATCGCAATCCTTCATAGGAAAAGAAGAAGAACGTGTGATTATGTCCGTTGTAGAATTTCTTGCCTTCGCCAAATCGCGGAAGATAGAGAGGGCCCCCGACTACGCCTCCGAAGTCGTTTTGACGAAGAGCTGGTTTGTGTAGTCCACGAGAATTTGCAAACCAATCGTTTGCATCGAGCGCGTCGTTGCGAAAGTAATTGAAAAGAGTTCCATGAAACTCATTACTTCCCCCGCGAGTTACAATTGAAACTTGTGCACCTGGAGTCCGTCCAAATTCTGGTGCAAAAGTCGAAGTTAGGACTTTGAATTCCTCTAACGCATCGATCGAGACAAGATTGTTCGTTCCTCCTGATGCGCTCACACCGGGGAGCGTCCCACCTGTGGCTTGGCCTGCCGTGTCGTTTGGGTTTACACCTATATTGGCACTCACGCCATCGATGATAAAGTAGTTTGCATTTGGCCTCTGACCATTAACGCTGAACTGCCCTTGTTCAGTTGTTTTGGCTTTCGTGAAAACGACTCCTGGTACCATGCCAATTATTGATTGAAAGCTACGACCATTATTGGGCAAGTTCTCTAGAAATTGTCGATCGATGAGCGTCCCGACATGTGGGGACTCATCCATGAGAACCTCTGCTTTGACGTCGACTCTTTGATCAATTGTTCCCACTTGTAGTTGTATGTCGAGTCTGGCTCGATCATTAACGTTAAGTATGACCTCCCTGATTTCAGCTGGTGCGAAACCAGTGTGCTCTGCCTTAACCGTATATTTTCCGGGAGGAAGAAGGGGGACAACAAAAGACCCTTGCTCATCAGCTACAGTCTCTCGTTGGAATCCTTGTGCGAGATTGATGACTGATATCTTTACCCCCGGCAGAACCGAACCATTTTGATCTGTAATAGTGCCGCTGAGAGTTGCGGTCGGAGTTTGGGCCGTTAGGAAAGTTGCGGTAGTAAGAAGCAAGACCATGATCAAGCTGGCTACGGCGCAGCAGTTAACAAAGGCTCTAAACAGAAACATT
Source organism: Pyrinomonadaceae bacterium (assembly GCA_036522415.1). Lineage (GTDB taxonomy): Bacteria > Acidobacteriota > Blastocatellia > Pyrinomonadales > Pyrinomonadaceae > PSRF01. The sequence goes on from DATDFV010000205.1 coordinate 11,668, forward strand.
ATTGAATAGTTATGTGAATGTCGCTGTCCTTGGTCCTCATCCTTCACTATTGGCGAGTTAGTGGGAAAATAGACTGTGGTCGCAAAACCGCAGAGGCGTAGCTTGCTCTCTGACAAACTGGGCATTCGAAAGCTCTCCGTTTCTAAGTTTTATTTGCGCAGCTTCCAGGGCAAAGAGCGCGAGGCCTGGTTACTGTTCTCGTAAGTTGCCCTGCACCCGAGTGACGAGAACATCGTTCTTGTTTTCTATGTGGTTGTGAGAAGCCATTTTGTCAGACTCGAAGTTTCTGTCCGGTCTGTGGGTTCGAAAAATTTGAACGGCCGGGCCTTTCGAGCGGATACTGTGGCGAAGCTCGGTTATGGTTTCGTATGCTAGATTAGGAAGTCCGCAGGTTGAGCCCGACTGCCGGTTTTGCTCTTTGTAGGCAAATACGAAGATGGCGTATGTACAAAGCTGCTTCATATAGCGACTGATGAAAGTCGCGCGGGAGTATTTGTTCCTTAGACTCCTGGCGCTAATCAAAGGCAACTACTCATTAGCTACATTTGTAGCTAAGTCAAGTAGAAAAAATCACGCGCGCTCGTTGGGAGGTAACTCCTGATGGGCAAGAAGGCTCGAAAGCGGCCTCAGCATTTGGGCCGAAAGCTACGTGAGATCCGTGACTCGTTTGGACTTTCGCAAGGTTTGATGCTCGCTAAAGTGGGCTTTGACAAAGAGTATCGAAACAATCTTTCTAACTTTGAGACGAACAAGCGCGAAGCTCCATTAGAACTCGTTCTGGCTTACGC
>DATDFV010000206.1:0-2119 GCA_036522415.1 Pyrinomonadaceae bacterium
TCATCAAGCGCACGTTGTACTTCGTCGATCATTCCTTTGACCAAATCGATATCGGATTGAGGTCGTCCGGAGGATTCTTCAAAGCTAAGCAGGTTTTCTAAATTCCACAACCAAAACCTGGTCGCTCGCAATTTGGCCGAAAGCGCCGAGTACGGCTGCGGATCAAGATATCCAACCAGCGTGTTAGCGTAACAAATGTTTCCCCCGCCGTTACCCATAAGGTCTATTACCAATCCGCTGGTGTTCTGTTGGAAGAATGACGTTTCAGCTTGAAACTGTTTTAAGGCATTGCTCTGGCTCAGAGGCGCAAAACTTGGGATACGAATGAAACCGACCACGGTGTTGCCCACCGGAAATGTACCGCTCACGAATTCATCAGTAGACTTTGCGCCAATCCGTAATTTGAAACCTGGTGGGGGATTGAACTCTGGAAAGTGAGAGTTGAATGGAAAGCCCGTGCCGGCCAGGACATGATCGGGTTCCCAGGCGGACGCATTTTGTAACAGCTGCAACTTTTCCAAACCGCCAGGGATGGGTGCTTCTTCCCGTGGTGGTAATTCTCCCGTCCAAATGCCCCATGGATTACTCTCCCCCTGGCCGAGCTGTCGCATTGGACGCTTGATAGGACGAAGTGCAGAAGCGTTTTTTCCGGTGAACGGCTTGCCTCCCGGGTTCGGCACTGGCCCCTGATGGTCCAGAGGAAGGTATGCACCAAAGGCTTGCCACATTATCGTATAGGCGGCAATTTGCCCGTTCTGACTTCTAACCACAATGGTCGCATTGTCTCCGGGGTGCACCATGCTCGCGTAGGTGTAGAAAGCCTGATATCGATCGAGTATGGTCGCAACCGCGAGTCGATCTCGACTGACGGGATTTCCCTGGCCATTTGCCGCGTAGGGTCTCAGATCAGCGATCCAGTCGCCCACAGCTTTGCCGTCCACCGACAGCAATTCATCGCCAACCTGAAATGGGTAGGTTTGTGGATCAAGCGCGGTCCGATCGATGAAATCGATCAAAACACGTCCATCGTAAATGTCCGCCGTAAACGGAAGATATACTTCGTAGCCGGAAGGAAGAATGAATTCATCGTGCGAATCCTGCAGGCTGGCTACATAGCGCACGCATATGTCATAAAACTCCAGGTCGTCGCGAGAGGCGTTCACTTGTTCAAGCCAGGGTTGTAGTTGCAAAAGGTCGAAATCAAACGCCTGCACTTTCCACTCATAAGGACCGTACTGCTTGTTATAAAGTCCAACCAGCGAGCGAAAGTCACTGAGTTTCTGTTGATGCGTTAACTGGGCATTGGAGGTCAACGCGAAGCAGAAGATAATCGCGATGGCCGCGATAATTGAGTCAGCAAACGACTTGCCTTTCATAGATATTCTCCTTTACGAGGGCGCGCTATGAACGAACTCCTTGTGTCCTGTTAATTTTTGCTCTACTTAGTAATGCGCAAGACGTGTGGGAAACCTCTAACGCCCTTTGGAGTGCGACGGCCTGCCGTCGCTTTTTCGCGACAGGTCTCTCGGGTCGATAACAAAGCGACAGCAAGCCGTCGCACTCCAAAAGCTGACTGCATCGAACTCAAACTTTGATTAACCTGTGGTGAGATTGGGCGAGCGAGGACGGAGGGGTGAAAAACGCTCAGCTGAACTCTCTGCTATGGTTTGACCATGACCTCATAGTGGTCAGCATTGGGCTCAAGCTCGAGCAGGAAATCTTTATCTTCAGCGTAGTACCTGGCCTTCTCAAAGTCCGGACCCACGATTTTCTTAATCGCATCGATCGATTCCCACAGGGAGATGAAAAGAAAGTGGGCGCGATCCTCTTCAATTCTCCGCAAAACGTAGACGCCTTGATTACCTTCCGCGGATTGATAATCGACAACGCCCGTCTCGTTCAGATAGTCGAGGTATCGGTCGGCCTTTGAACTTGGCGTAACGCCATGCCATGTTCTTGCAATCATAACCTGATCAGTATGCAACTTTTTGCTAAGCAAGGTCGTTGAAGAATCCACTTGGTTATGTTCGACGCGGGCAGGCGGGGACGCCTGCGCTCCCAGGACCGAGGTCTCTGATTATTTTCACAGCTTCTGCCATGTAGGGAATTTGCTCTTTTG
>DATDFV010000207.1:0-8618 GCA_036522415.1 Pyrinomonadaceae bacterium
GGTTCCTGCTGCTGCTTTCACCGCCTATGCTCGTGAAGAGGATCGACAGCGCGCACTCGACGCTGGTTATCAAATTCACATCGCCAAACCAATTAGTTCAGGTCAACTGGTCGCCATGATCGCCCATCTCGCAGGTCGCGCGGCTTAGATAATCCCGCATTAGGCCTTGCCTCAAATGCTTTTCATCTCATTCTCCCCAACCTTTAGGTTGGGGTTAAGCCTCAGCCAGGATTCGGAACCATTTTAATGGTTTTTTCGTGGACCCTATTCAATAGCCTTCGCGGGATTTAGATGCCTTTTCAACTGGCCACCCAAGCGTGCTAGAAAAACCATTGATATGGTTCGAGATTCCAAATGCCGCTGAACTCCAACCTAAAGGTTGGGGAGAATGAGATAAAAAGCTTTTGAGGCACAGCTACCGCATCAAGTTCTAACGGGCGGTTGATTTCAGTTGCTTTAACAACGACGAAACCAATCCTATCCATTGCTCTCGGTATCTCCTGATTTCGCATAAACCATCGCCAGACATCTCCGGTTCGTCCATTCTCAGCACTCAGAAGGATAATTCCCACGTTGATGCCAATAACCTCTGTATCGATCCAGCCTGATTGAGGATTAAAAGCATCGACGAATCCATATCTCCCGTAGATCCGATCTCCAAATTTTTCTCTCATTGTTTTCAGTGCCGTTAGAGATAGCTCTGGGGTGAACATGAATGATCCACCCGCGGCTGAAGGAACGATAGTTCCGTCGATCGCCGGATCCCGAGGTGGTCCGCCCCAGACTACATAACCTTTAGAGCTATCTGACGCAGTAATGCCCCACAGGTTTGGCCCATACGCCGGAAACGCGTAGGCCAGATCCATGCAAAACTTTCGATGAGCAAGCGTTGCGTTTACGGAGTTCTGGAAGTAGTCGATTCTATCGCCTCTCGATTCACGGCGATTTCTATAATCAATCCAGGCATGTGAGTACTGGTGCATAAATAGAGGCACACCGATCGTAGTGAAGTATGAATAACCATCATAACGATAACGATCACGCCAGAGCGCATACCATGAACGGGGAGTAATCGGATGAGTTGGGGAAGCGATGGCCAGTAGATAAAGAATCGTATCTTCGCTGTAAGTATCCCAGTGCGTTTTTAGAAAGCCTGTTTCCGGTTTCCAACCGTGTGCGAGTAGTAAAGGATCGCCGTTTAGCATCCAACGAAAATCGACGCGTTGGTAGATTCGAGTCGCAAGCGTTTTGATTTCTCGATCGTCGGCGAAACACTGGCGCACAGTCAGGATACCCCCCAAAAGCAAAGCAGTGTCGATCGAAGAAACCTCGCTGTTCCATCTTCGCTCGCCTGTCTTTGCGTCAATCCAGTGGTAGAACCACCCACGTTGATGAAATGCTTTCGACGCAAAGAACTCCAACGTATTACGCGCCCTCTGCCGAGCGTCACTTCTGTCGATCCAGCCTCGCTGAGAACCAACGCACAGCGCTGTTAACCCAAAACCGGTTGCGGCGGTGCTTGCGACATTTTGATGGTCCGCGTCGAGCTGGGATCCGTCCATGCGCGCACGATCCGGAACGAGACCAGTTGATGGATCGGCCTCCTCCCAGAAGTATTGAAACGAACGATGCTCCAGATCATCGAGGAAGTTTTGGTCCTGAGGCGAGAATCTGGTTTGGGCGGAGGCAAGCCCAAACGCAATCAGTAGGACGATAGAAACGATTGTGGATCTGAGTCTGCCGATCACGAAGGAGAAAAATGTCCGACGAACTTTAGTTTGTCGTGTGTGTCTCCTAACCAACTCGAAAAAGCTCACCTGCTTCAGTCCGACGCACGACAAACTAAAGTTCGTCGGACCATGCTCACCGCACTACAAAACTCTTCTCAATTACGTCCTCAGAGCTCGAGCCCACGAATACTTTGAATTCTCCGGGCTCCACGACGTATTTCATCTCACGATTGTAGAAGCCAAGATGTTCAGGTCCCAAAGTAAACTCGACGCGTTGTGTTTCACCAGGTTTTAGTGTGATACGTTTGAACCCTTTCAACTCTTTGACAGGACGCGTCATACTTGCTGCCACATCACGAATGTAAAGTTGCACTACTTCGTCGCCAGTCCGTTGTCCTGTGTTCTGTACACTAGCAGTAACGGTTAGTCGACCATCCGTTCCGATTGTGGTGGCGCTCATTTGTGGATCGCTAATCTTGAACTGCGTGTAACTAAGGCCAAACCCAAACGGAAACTGCGGTGTCCATGGCCCATCAATGTATTTTGAGTTCCACCGAACGTCAGCAACAGGCGGACGACCTGTGTTCATGTGATTGTAGTAGATTGGAACTTGTCCGACCGTCCGAGGAAAAGTGACCGGCAACTTGCCGCCGGGATTCACATCCCCAAACAGAATGTCAGCGATTGCATTTCCGGCTTCAGTTCCTCCCATCCACGCCTCGAGTATCGCCGGCACGTTGTCCACCGCCCAACCAATCGTAGGAGGTCTTCCATTTATCAGTACGACAATCGTGGGCTTGCCGGTCGCATGAATTGCCTTTACCAGATCCATTTGTTTACCGGGCAAATCCAGGGAACTACGCGACGCCGCCTCACCAACCATCTCTTTTGCTTCGCCTACAAACACTAAAGCAACATCCGACTGGCGCGCTGCTTCAACAGCCTCTGCAAATCCAGCCGTTGAGTCACCCACGATCTCGCAACCTTTCGCGTAATTAACTTTCGTCTGTGGGGAAACCTTGGATCGGATACCGGCGAGAGCTGTAACTGTGTCCGTCTCTTTTCCGTCGGCACTCCAAAAGCCCATTGGCGCTCGTGAATCGTCTGCAAGTGGACCGATCACCGCGATCGAAGAGACATTCTTGTTGAGCGGAAGTGTTTGACGTTCGTTCTTCAAAAGCACCATCGACCTGCCCGCAGCTTCGCGTGCGACCGCTCTATTCGCTGCAGTCAGTATCGCGCCGCTCTCAGCCGCTTCATCAACATAAGGATGCTCAAACAGGCCAAGTCGAAACTTGATTCGCAGAATGCGTTTGACGGCTTCGTCTATTGTTGCCTGCGAGAGCTTGTGTTCTTGCAGCAGCGCAGGTCCGTTCTCATTGTACGAACGGCTGACCATCTCCATATCGACGCCGGCGTTAAGTGCAGCGTCGGCCGCGTCGTGGGGATTGGCTGCCAGACCATGACTAATGAGTTCCAGAACTGCGTTGTAGTCACTCACCACGAATCCATCAAACTTCCATTCACCGCGAAGGACCTTCGTTAACGTGAATGGATTGGCAGACGTTGGAACGCCATTCAGATCATTGAACGCGCTCATCAATGTGCCAACTCCCGCATCGACGGCGGCATGAAACGGTGGAAGGTACACTTCGCGCAATCTCTGTTCTGACATGTCAGTCGTGTTGTAGTCGCGTCCGCCTTCGGCTGCGCCATAGCCAACGTAATGTTTAGCGCAAGCCAGAACTTTCCCCGGCGCACTGTAATCCTTTCCCTGAAATCCCATTACCCGCGCTCGGGCGAATGCAGATCCAAGAAAAGTATCTTCGCCTGCGCCCTCAGTAATCCGACCCCAACGAGGATCGCGAGCGATGTCAACCATTGGAGCAAACGTCCAACGCAGACCAGTGGCGTACGCCTCGGAGGCAGCGATGCTTGAGGTACGCTCGGCAAGAGAAGGATCCCAACTGCTGGCCTCACCGAGTGGAATCGGAAAGATGGTGCGGTAACCGTGAATGACGTCGTATCCGAATAAGTTCGGAATTTTAAGACGCGATTGTTCTACAGCGACTCGTTGCAATTCATTGGTTCGTTTTGCACCGCGGACATTTAGTGTTGAACCGAGTAATCCTTTTTTGAGGAGTTCGATGTGCTCGGGCCGGAAGTTTCCATCACCTTCGCCATCGAGCTGCTGCAGCTGGCCCAGCTTCTCAGCCAACGTCATCTTAGCCAGTAACGCATTGACCCGGGCTTCAACGTTCGTTGCTTGTTTGGAGTGGGAAGAAGGAGTTGTTACGAGTAAGAGAATTGAGAGTGCAAAGATGAATAGAGAGAGACGCGCCGAAGTTGTTTTCATCGTTTGAAGGCTCTCTGAGCTTCTCTGGGCCCTCGTGGCTCTGTGGTAATAGGGTTTACCACAGAGCCGCTCAGACACAGAGACGTACAGAGAAGGCATGTTAGAAGTTAAACCGGCCCTGGAACTCAACAACTCGCCCTGCCAGTGCACCCTGAGCTCGACCGAAGTCTGGACTGTCAACCTGTGGTGAAAAGAATCCAAGTGGCTGCAGGTTCAAATTGTTGAAGACGTTGAAGAAGTTTGCCTTGATCTCGAAAGACGCCCCTTCACCGAGCTTTAAGAAACCGGGCAAGCCGGTTTTCTTACTTAGACTCATATCGGTGGCGAAGTACCTCGGTCCACGAAAACTATTTCGTCCGATTCCCGGAGGCAATAGTCCCTGTGGGTTGTCGTTACTAAAAAACTTCAATCCCCCTCCAGGGAAATTTCCATTTGGCCTGATGAACGCTTCATTGTCCGTATCTTCAAGTGCACCACCGAAATAGTGCGTAGGTCGTGCCGGGCAAACGAAATTGTTCGAATTGGCGCTGCGAACGCATGCGCCTGTATGTGGTGTCCACGGAAAACCCGTATGGGCAGTTACGATTGCATTAATCTGCCAACCACCTAGAACCTTTCCTGCCGCGTCGTGACGCTTTCGGAAGAATGGCAAGTCCCATAAACCGGAGCCGACAAAACTATGCCGCACGTCGAAATCAGACGGGCCGCGTTCCTGGCTTAGATCTTGAGGAAACGTTTGGTTTGTGACGGCGCCGGGCCCTTCATTAGAGAGTGTGTCAATGCTCTTGGCCCAACGGTACAGCAGATCAAACTGAAAACCGTTTGTGAATCTGCGAGTCAGCCGGGCATTCATCGCATTGTAGTTTGCATTCACATCAGGTGTCGGAATGTAAACCGCAAATGCAAAGAAGTTTGGTGGGATGACGGGTTGCACGAAGAGTTGATTTACAAGCCGAATCAGTTTGTGACTAGAGCTACCCTGGTAACCAAGCGTGCCGACCAACTTGAAGGGAAGTTCATACTGTCCCTCCAAAGAATAGGTGTAGACGTAAGCCGTAGGTGTGTCGGGCAATGCGCCATAAATCTCAACGGTTCGATTTGGCGGAGTGCCCGTTGCGGGATCGATTCCGACAGCTAAGGCGGGATTGGGTGCAAAACTAAACGGCGACGAACTTGCTCCCAGTTCATACAATATCTGTCCGTCAACGAAGGGACTGCCGAAACCATCTATAAGTTGTCCTGCGGTGCCACAGCAGATCGAATACCTGGCGAAGAAAGGTGGATTGCCTCGAGTGTTAGAAAAGACAACCTCGGGAATCCTGTTATAGGCAATGCCCGCGCCGCCACGCAGAACAAACTTGTCCTGCAGACCAAATTCCTTCGGGCTGTATGCGAATCCCAGTCGTGGTGCGAAGTTGTTTCGATCAGGATTGTAGAGTTGGCTAGCAGGTACAACTTTCGAGCCCGTCAATCCTCCTCCTGGTCCAAAGATGAAGTTCGATATTTGATCATTCTTCTCCTTAATGACCTGGAAGTACTCATAACGCAGCCCGATGTTCAGAGTCAGATTCGGACGAGGCTTCCAATCATCCTGCGCAAAGAGACCATAGCCGCCGGATTTGAAATGGCGTTGCGCGTCAGCCACACCACCTGTCCGAGGGTCGGCGTTGATCTGGTAGAACAATGGCGTGTCGTTCGCGAAATTGAAAGGACCACCAAAGGTGTAGAGCGGTCTCGAGGCGCCATTCAGATTATCGTCATTTAATTCCCGGCGCCACTCGCCGCCAAATTTAAGGGCATGGTTCCCATGCACTTTGGTGACGATGTCGCGCACTTCAAATGTCTTCTCTGAGAATATTCCAGGAGTTGTTTCCGACTGGTTGGCGCCAAAGCGAATACGATCTCCGTTTCGCAACAGACTTTCAATCTCAACTCGGGGAATGCCGAAATTCGTCTGTCGCGATGATTGCGTTTCGTTGAAAGCGAATTTGGTGAAGTTGACTCGAGCTTCGTTTAACAGCGTCGCAGAGATTGTTCTGTTGAAGAGAAAGGTCACCGCTGATTGATGAGGTGTGCTGGTGATGTCTGCTTGTGGACGCGCGCCGGCGCCTGCGTCGCTACCGACGAAGAAGCTACGAGTCAGATAACTGCTGAAGGCGAATTGATTCTTTGAGTTTGGCGTGAAGTCGAAGCGCGCATTGTACTGATTCGGCTTATTGATTGTGGGTGCGCCAATTACAACCTTCTGAATGTCGGGAATACCATCGAGTGGACCACCAGAAGGGCTACCGAGAGGAACATACTGCCCTAATGCTCCAGTCGGAGAACCGATATCGAGAGCCGTGCCTATTGGCTGACAGAGGTAATTAGAATTGACGTCTCCACATGCCGATTGAATTACTGAACTGATTCGTGGTTGTATGCCTGAATCCGCCAGGATTCGTGCGCTGACTCCACCCGGACGGGCACTAATTATAGTTTGACGAAACTGCGGAGTTTCAACATACTCGACCTTCGGGTTAGTTGAATTCTCGCGCAGACCTTCATATGAAAAGAAGAAAAACGACTTGTCTTTACCGCCAAAAGTCACAGGGCCACCTTCACCAAAGTGTGGGAGATAGAGTGGGCCACCAATACTGCCACCAAACTGGCGGAAGAATCTTTCTACTCTTTCCGTTTGTCCACGGCCAAAGTCATTCGGATACTTGTTGAACGCGTTGAGCTTTGGACTGTCGTATTTGAGAAAGGCGCTGCCGTGGAAATCGTTAGTTCCATTCTGTGAAACCACTTTCACCTGGGCGCCGGAATTTCTACCGTCCTCCGCAGAATAGGTCGACGATGAAATCTGAATTTCTTTAACAGACTCTTGATTCGGCGTAATAACAGCCGCGCCACCGTGCGTCAGACTATTTACGCTAACTCCATCGATTTGATAATTGTTTGCTGAGATGCGCTGACCATTGGCAGTGATCTGCACCTGATTCTCAGTTTGAAAGATAGAGTTACCTGAACCGCCAGGACCAGGTGAGTTGGGAAGACCGGCGGCATTTCCATTTGCGCTGCGCGAAGCATCACCGAAGATTCCAGGGGTCAAGCGGGCGAGCTCATACGGATCACGCCCCACCTGCGGAAGTCGCTTAACCTCTAGTTCAGTTATGCTCTTATTAACGTTCGCGTTTTCTGTTTCTAACTTTGCGGTTGCTTCGTCAGTAACAGTGACAGTTGCGGTAACGTCGCCAGTCTCGAGAACGACGTTGACTGCCTGGACTTTTTCGGCTTCGACGGAAACATTCTCAAGATTAGCTTTTTTGTATCCTTGCTTCTCGGCAACAAGGGAATACTTGCCCGGCGCCAATCCGGCAATCCGGTAGAAGCCTTCGTCACTACTTAGGGTGTCCTGACTCTTCCCAGTTTCGGCATCGGTAAGTGTGATCTTGACTCCGGGAACTAAGCCACCGTTTGAGTCTGACACTGTCCCCTGGATACTCGCTCTTAACTGTGCAAAGCCTGAGCCTGCTGCAGTTAAAAGAATCAACCCTGCGAGCAGGCATCGCCTAAAAGAAAATGTATTTGAATTCATTGCTGGAAGGCCTCCATAGCTGTTCGACTTAAACTGTCGAAGCTCTTTTTAGACCGGACCAAAAGACACGGGAGACACGACTCGGGAATATCGTTTGAATTTAAAGGGGGAAACGGATTGTCGGGGACTCAATCGGATGATTGTTAATAGCACGGAAAGGGCGAGAACTTCAACGAAAAGGTTTGTGCCCTCCTTTGAACGGTTCCAACGAGTTTTTATTATTTGCAATTCTGGATGGCTTTGCCAGCTGTTGTGCGGCATGGCTCTGCCTTCCCATAAACCGACTCCTCTGGTTCATGGCTATTTGACTGATCCTGTGAATTGATTTTGAATGGCTACCTGATGTCCAGCACTCAATCCCGCATGCCTTCCAATTTTTCGCAAACAGCCGGTTCTCTGTCTGCAGTTGCCAAAGGTTTCCATGCGCGCGGGTGGTTGCTTGGTACCAGTGGAAACTTGAGTGCTGTTATCAGTCACGAGCCTTTGGCCCTGGCGATGAGTCCCAGTGGTGTTGATAAAGGTGAACTAACCGCCGGGCAGATTCTATTAATCGACGAACACGCGCAGGTCTTGAGTGAACACGGCGGCAAACCTTCAGATGAAACGTTGTTGCATTTGCAGATCGTTAAAGATCGTCGGGCAGGCGCAGTTCTTCATACGCATTCAGTGTGGAATACGATCCTGTCTGATCTGTACGCAACGCAGCGCGGCATTAGCATCGAAGGATATGAAATGCTCAAAGGCCTTGATGGTGTTCGGACGCATGAACATCGTGAGTGGTTACCAATCATTGATAACTCCCAGGATATGTCTTCGCTCGCAAACACAATCGGCGAAACCTTATCGCGGAACCCAAATGCACACGGATTCCTTCTCCAACGTCACGGACTGTATTCATGGGGCGTTGATCTTCAGCAGGCAAAGCGACACATCGAGATTTTAGAGTTTCTAC